>DAISYB010000001.1:0-213885 GCA_036825545.1 Crocinitomicaceae bacterium
CTTTTCAGATTAACGCAAATTTATGCTTAGTCCCCAACTTTTTGACTTGATCCAACTTTTTGACTTGATCCAACTTTTTGACTTGATCCGATTCAAAGTGAGTGTGAGTGTGAGTAGTGAGGTAAAAAGAAAAGCGCCTATCTTGCAGATAGACGCTTTTCTTTTTGTAGCGGGGGCCCGACTCGAACGGACGACCTTCGGGTTATGAGCCCGACGAGCTACCAACTGCTCCACCCCGCACTCTATTCAAGTGAACTTGAGTTCAAATGCGGTGCAAAGATACAACACTTTTGAGAAAAAGCAAGAAAAAGCAATTTAAAGTCTGTTCAAACATTTCGAAAAACTGATAATTATCATTGTTCCAAGCAGGTATTAAATCCTAATTTTGTACTACAAACACTTTTCAATGCGCATCTTCTTCTTATTTCTTGTCCTCAGTTTTTCCAATTCTATCGGTGCTCAAACCTTTCCTTTTCAAATACACATTGACTCTATACGCATTCCGGAACTCGGTGGATTACAATCCTACGCTTTTGGACAGCATGGAGGTAAATGGCTGATCATCGGTGGACGATTAGATGGACTTCACCGAAGGCAGCCTTGGGCTTCTTTCGACCTGGCCGGACACAACAATCAAATATGGGTAGTGGACCCGATCAAGCGCCAAACCTGGAAAACAACCGTTGATGGGTTTGATGTTCCCTTGAAAGAACAACTCAGTTCTACCAACATGCAGTTCTTTCAAAACAATGAAACTTTATATTTAACAGGTGGATATGGCTTTAGTCCAACCAAAGACGATCACATTACCTATCCCTATTTGACAATAGTAAATATTCCACAAACCATTGAAGCAATCATGAATGGGGCAGATATTACCTCATTCTTCAAACAAATTCACGACGAAAAAATGGCACTTTGCGGTGGACAAATGAATACCATGGACGGTGTTTTTTGTATCACAGGGGGACACCGATTTGATGGCCGTTATCACCCGATGAACAATTCAACTTTCGAGCAAGTTTATTCTTCCGAAGTACGCCGATTCACGGTTGATTCGAAAACGGGGGCGATCAATTGGTTGCAATCCATTAAAGAGGGTGAGCTACTGCGAAGAAGAGATTTTAATGTTCTGCCTTCAATAGATGCTCAAGAACAAGAAGGGCTTGTTGCCTTCTCCGGAGTTTTTCGCAAAAACGTTGACATGCCCTATCTGGATGCGATTGCGATTAACTCAAAAGGCTTGAAACAAGTCCCACAATTTGCCCAATACTACAACCATTATCATTGTGCGAATGTTTCCTTCTTCGATTCTGAAGAAAAATCGATGCATTACTTGTTTTTTGGAGGTATCGCTCAATACTATGACAGTTTAGGGAAATTGGTGGCCGACAATGATATACCTTTTACCTCGGCGATTTCACGTGTGTACAAAGATTCAAAAGACAATTTCTCTGAGTGGAAAGAAAAAGAGGAACTTCCGGGGTATTTAGGCGCTGCTTCTGAGTTTATTGTTAATCCGTCTATTTCAGCCATGGAAAATGAAGTGATTCGACTTCAGGACTTGACCGGTGACAGTATTTTGATTGGATACCTTTATGGTGGGATTCATAGCAGTGCAGCAAACATATTCTGGATCAATACCGGTCGTGAAAGTAAAGCCACTGAATTGATCTATCCGGTTTATCTGGTGCGTAATCCCAAGGGATCAGGAGCGGTAAAGAATGAACAAAGTACGAATGGGCTCCAATTGCAGGTCTATCCGAAACCACTAGAAAAAAAGATTCTTGTACTGTTTCATTCGAAAGTTTCATCTGACGCAACGGTTCGTTTGAAGTCAGTGGAAGGTAAACTTCTCAAGACGTACAAGCTAAAGAAGATTGAAAAAGGTAACAATACGCTAACTTTAAAATGTAAGCTACTAAAACGAGGCATGCCCATAGTATTTGAATTTATTGAAAAAGACGGCAGGTCCGTTGAACAAATTTTGATCGTCAATTAATTTAGTTAATCTTCCGCTTATGAAAACACTATTCTTAACCTTACTCTGTCTGTTCACGATTCAAATGAGTTTTGGACAACAGGAACAAACAGATTCTCTAGTTGTAATTACCTTAACCAATGGAGACCTTCGAGTTGGAAAAATTCTCAAAGATGATGGGCGAGAAATACTCCTTGAAACTCGAGAAATTGGTAAGATTTACATTCGTAAAGAGAACATTCAATCGATTGTTCCTTATCAAGCAGAAAAATTCAAGGAAATGAATGGCGAATTGAGATCAACAGGTCCATTTACGACACGCTATTACTTTACCACAAATGCACTTCCAATGCTGAAAGGCGAAAATTACGCTGTTGTAAATCTTTATGGTCCTGAAGTCCACTTTGCAGTAAGTAACCGACTGAACATGGGAGTCATGGCAACATGGATGGCCAGTCCTTTTGTTTTTTCAGCAAAGTACACCATACCGACTTCAAATCCGAAATTAAACTTTGGATTGGGGACACTAGCCGGGACATCAGGATACCTAAGTAATTTTAGAGGCTACGGTGGACTTCATTGGGGAATGGTTACTATTGGCGATCGAATGACAAACCTTACTGTATCCGTTGGTTACTCCTACATTAAAACTGGTATCAACAAAAATTATGCACTAGCTGATCCGGGAATTTACCCTGCCGTTGAAGAGTGGCCGGGTTACTACACCTATGTTTATGTAGATCAGAAAAGCACTAAATATATGGATCCCGCTATTACTTCACCGGTAATTGGAATTGGGGGAATAACAAAAGTTGGGAAGAATGCCAGTTTCATTTTGGATGGTATGATCTTCTTTGCGAATCAGGGTATTAAACATGTTAGTCAGGACATCAATTATGTGACGGATCCAAATACTGGAAATCCTTCGTACACAGAGGTGTCTGAAGCTATTATAACAACTGAACAGCACAGAACTACATTGGCTTTTTTAATGCCAGGCATGAGGTTCCAAACTAAAGCCAATAGTGCATTTCAAGTTTCATTAGCTGGGGTTATTCATGCTAAAGACGGAGAAATCAATTCTTTCCCCATGCCAATGGTTAATTGGTTCTTTAAGTTCTAAGGCAGCGAATACAAGACTATATTTGCCTACCCCCTGAAATTTTCGTTTCTTTGCAGACTAATTTCAGGTCAAAGTGCATAAATCCGGTTTTGTTAATATTGTTGGGAGTCCGAATGTCGGGAAATCGACGCTAATGAATCGTCTTGTTGGCGAAAAATTGTCGATCGTAACTTCGAAGGCGCAAACAACACGTCACCGAATTATGGGCATTGTGAACGATGAGAATTATCAAATCGTTTTCTCCGATACACCGGGTGTAGTGAATGCAGCGTACAAATTGCATGAAGCGATGATGGATTATGTCAATACCTCCCTGAAAGATGCGGATGTGTTGTTGTTCATTACGGACACGAAGGAGAATCAGATGAATCATGAGGAAACGCTTGAAAAGATCAAGAAAATGCGTGTTCCTGTAATCTGTTTGATCAACAAGATTGATTTGAGTGACCAAGCAGCAGTAATGGAACGCATTCAATATTGGCAGGAACAATTGCCAAGTGCGATTATTTATCCGATCTCTGCGTTACACGGATTCAATATGGAAGCGATCTGGGATAAGATCATCGAATTGATTCCTGAAAGTCCTCCCTACTACGATAAAGAAGAAATCTCAGATCGCCCCATGCGTTTCTTCGTCTCTGAGATCATTCGCGAAAAGATCTTTTTGAATTGTGACAAAGAAATCCCATACAGTTGTCAAGTTGAAATTGAGGAGTACAAAGAAGAGGAAAATATTACGCGCATTCGTGCCCTAATCATTGTTGAGCGTGATTCACAGCGAGGAATTATCATCGGAAAAGGTGGTGATATGATCAAGCGTATCGGCTGGGATGCCCGCAAAGAAATGGAGAAATTCATCGGAACAAAGGTTTTCCTGGAAACATTTGTAAAAGTTGATAAAGACTGGAGAACAACCGACAGTAAATTGAAGAAATACGGATATTGATCAGAGCATAGAACATAGAACATAGAACATAGATTATTTAATCTATGCTCCATGCTCCATACTCCATGCTCTATTTTCAGAAACATGAGTAACATAGTAGCAATAGTAGGTCGCCCGAATGTAGGTAAATCAACCTTGTTCAACCGCCTGACGGAGTCACGCAATGCGATCGTTAAAGAAGTAAGTGGTGTTACCCGAGATCGTTTGTACGGTAAAGGGGAATGGAATGGTGTGCAGTTTTCTGTCATCGATACCGGAGGATATATAAAAGGTTCTGACGATATTTTTGAAGGAGAGATTCGCAAACAAGTGGAAATCGCTATTCAAGAAGCAACTGTGATCATTTTCATGGTGGATGTCATGACCGGAATCATTGATTTGGATGAGGTAGTGGCATCGCTTTTACGAAAAAGTAAAAAACCGGTACTGATTGTAGCCAATAAGGTGGACAACACAGAACGTGTTGGCCTGTCCAGTGAGTTTTACGCACTCGGACTCGGAGAGGTTTTCGATGTGTCTGCAACAAACGGTAGCGGAACTGGTGAAGTTTTGGATGAGGTAGTGAAGTACTTTGACAAAGAAGATGAATCCATCAATGAAGAAGAAGATCTACCGAAGATCGCTGTTGTTGGGAAACCGAACGTTGGTAAATCATCCCTGATAAATGCTTTAACCGGAGAAGACCGCAATATTGTTACCGATATTTCAGGTACTACGAGGGATGCAATTCACACGCACTACAAAGCTTTTGGATTTGATTTCCTCTTGATTGATACGGCGGGAATCCGTAAGAAAGCGAAAGTAACAGAAGACATTGAATATTATTCTGTATTGCGTTCTGTTCGCGCCATTGAAAATGCGGATGTGTGTATTTTCATGATCGATGCGAAGGAAGGACTTCAAAAGCAAGATCTGCACATTTATTACATCATAGAAAAGAATTCGAAAGGTGTCGTTGTATTGGTGAACAAATGGGATTTAGTGGATAAGGATCAGAACACCATGTTAAAAATGGAAGAGCAGATCCGTAGAGAGCTTGCTCCTTTCAATGATGTTCCGATTATATTTACTTCAACACTCACAAAACAACGTATTCACAAGGCCTTGGAAGCGACTATGATGGTTCATGAAAACCGTACTAAGAAAATTCCAACCAGCAAATTGAACGATGTTATGTTGGAGATCATTCAGCACAATCCACCGCCTGCATTAAAAGGAAAATACATTCGTATTAAGTTCGTTCAACAACTACCGACGCATTCTCCTGCATTTGCATTCTTCTGTAATCTACCTCAGTATATACCCGATTCCTACAAACGATTTCTCGAGAATCGTTTGAGAGAGAATTTTGATTTTTGTGGAGTGCCGATCAAAATCTTTTTCCGTAAGAAATAGTGAAGTTCGGAGCCATCGATATTGGAACCAATGCTGCCCGACTGCTTGTTGGTGAAGTGACAAAAGAAGGCAATCATTCATTTGTTAAAAAGATTTCCTACACACGAATTCCATTGCGTTTAGGAGAAGAAGTCTTTGAGTCTGGCAAAATCTCCAAAAAGAAATCAGAACATTTTGTTAAAACCATACAGTCGTTCAAACTGATTTCGGAAATATTTGAAGTGAAACAACTGCGAGCCGTAGCCACTTCAGCAATGCGCGAAGCTCAAAATGCAAAAAAAATCACTTCGAAGATCAAACAAGAAACCGGTGTAACAATCGAAGTGATCAGCGGAGATGAAGAGGCCGAATTGATTTTTGGGACTTTCTTCTTATTAGATATCGATAAAAAACAACCTTTTATTGTTATTGATGTTGGGGGAGGAAGTACAGAAGTGAGTGTGTTTGAACATGGTGAACGCGTTGCCGCACGATCATTTCAAATTGGAACCTTGCGTCTGTTAAAAAACAAAGTGGTTGAAGGAATGTGGCAGGATATCCACCAGTGGATCGCTTCCCATGTAGATCTAAAATCACCGCATAAAATATTTGGAACAGGAGGTAACATTAACAAGGTGCATAAACTGATCGGAGCAGGCCATTTGGATGGAATAAGTTTAAAAAAAATCACACACCTTTACAACGAATTATCGGGAATGTCACTCGAAAAACGATCGGATATTTATCAATTAAAACCGGATCGTGCTGACGTGATTGTCCCTGCCTTGGACATATACATTTACATCATGAAGGAATTGGGGAGTCAGGAAATCTATGTCCCAAAAATTGGATTATCTGATGGAATGATTTATCATATGCATAAGCACTACAAGAATAAGGAAGATTAAAAAGCATTTACTTTTTCAGAAATACCAGACGTTTGCTCTTTGTGTTATTTGAACGCAATTCCACTTTAGCTTTATGTTGTTCTTCTATTTCCCAGTCTTCATTCAGATTTTCAAGGGGGTTGTACATTATGATTTTCATGAGTGGCACCTTATTGACTATCTTCATTTCATAAATCCCGACGACATTCACACCAAGCGAAGGGATTCTAGCATTGATGCCTCCACTTCCGTCAAAAGTAAACGTATATTCAGAATACCCTTTGTCTGTTAAATTGACCCCGTTTTCTGAGTAAAGATAGATTTCCCATTCTCCGTCCGACAAGCGCTTTTCCGTTTTGTTCAATGTCATTTTCCTGCAACCTGACATTGCAAAAAGAAGAGCAAAAAAAAGGATCAAGACTCGCATAACCAACTATTATACAACTGTATAACGTTCTTGTACGGAAAAAAGTTAAAAAAGTTCCTGAAATTTTATTAGCGTAGCACATTCACATGACCTGTGATCCTCTGCCATGCATCAGGTAACTCACAAGAAACATATCGGAGCACGTACGCATAGGTTCCTTCCTGCACTAATCCAATCTGATCGATGTATACTCCATCCCAAGCATCCTGCGGATCAGTGGTTTCGTATACAACTTGCCCCCAACGGTTATATATTTTGAATTCCCATTCGATCACCTCTAGGGCAAACTTCGCATTGAAGTCATTGTTGAACTCGTTGCCATCCGGTGTAAACGTATTTGGAATATAGATGATGAAAGGTTCTACATAGAGTTCTCTAAACGCAGTATCCCGACATCCAAATTCGTTCATTACTACCTGCATAGGTCGATGCCATCCACTCGTTTGATAGTTGTGTACGTGTATCGGATTAGCATTGTCTTCAAATCGGGTAGAATCATCAAACCAATAAAATAGTGTGGAAGCTCCAATGGATTGATCCGTGAATGTAATTTCCGCGTTACAAATATCTGTTTGCTCCGGATCAACCACAAATCCAGCATCCGGAGATGGGTGAACAACAACTGCATCTTGCTGCATCATGTATAAATTCGTAACACAACCAAAAGTGGAAGCAATTTCCAAACCAATACTATAACTTCCCGGATTATTGAATGAATGAGAAGGATGCTGAGCTGAAGAAATACCACCATCACCAAAAGTCCATGAATAAGTCAATGGTGTATCAGATACACTCAAATCAGTAAATTGAACAACTGCTGGAGCACAATGCGGCCCGGGTTGTACCGAGAAATTAATTTCCGGTTCTCTAAAAATAAACACAGTTGAGTTTACTGTTTGAGAACAATTGTCAAAATAAGCTGTAAGTGAGACCGGAAACGATCCAAAATTACTATAGACAACACCATTCACATCCAAATCTGTCGAAGTGGCTGGAGTGGCATTTGTTCCAAAATTCCAAAGATACTGAACATGTGAAGGTCCGCTTACGGTTGCATCGAAGTTAAAGCTGTTGTCTGTGATACAGAGTGAATCATTATGTGTGAAACTTACTGTCAATAATTCGTTTACCGTTATTTGTTGTGTTGTTGTATCAAAACAAGCAGCACTCGTTCCAGCAATCAAAGTGACTGTATATGTACCACCTTGCGGGTAGGTAAATCCTGGAGAAAATGCTGTACTTACATCGGTGTCGGTTCCCGGAACTCCAAAATCCCATTGATAGGTTGTCGTATTTTGAGAATTATTGCCAAAATTCAGTGACAATCCCGTGCATTCATACCCATCGGGAAGAATTATTCCTGCAATTGGTTCTGGATAAATATAGATTGATCCATTGGCTGAATTTGTACAAAAGCCATTGTTAACATTAAAAGTTACAGGTATATTTCCCGTTGTGTTGAACGATACATCATTCACATTCTGCGTTGTTGCAGTGGGTATATTGGCATTGGCACCAAAGTTCCACTCGAAGCTTGAGCCTGGAGGTGCATTGGTGATTCCGGTGAAATTAAAACTGTTGTTCAAAATACACAGTGAATCATTTGATATGAAGGAAACATCAAATGGATTGCTCACCGTAATGTCGATATATGCTGTATCAGTACAAGGCCATCCCGGATTCACCACCAACATTGCTGTATAGTTCCCAGGTGCCGGATATGTGTAGGATGGAGCAAAAGCATTACTTACATCGGTTGTAATTCCCTCAACCCCAAAATCCCAAGCATAATTTGTTCCTCCGTAGGAGTTATTGGCAAACTGCACGTTCAACCCCTGACAGAAATTGACAAATCCGGGCAACTGTTGTTGCGTTGGAAGAATTGCCTGCATGGTGATTTGGCAGTTGAACACTTTAAACAAAAAGTCGCGAACTGTTTGACCAATGAGTACTCCATTTCTAAATTCCTGAACGCGCACCGCAACTACAAAAGTTCCGATTAGATTAGGATCAGCCGTTAAAAGTCCTGTATTCGGATCGATACTTATACTGGCTCCAGGTCCCAGTGGATTAGTCGCATTAAACCCTCCGGACCATTGTACCGGAAAATACGGCGGAGGCGGTGGTGGATTAGGAGCAGGATTGTTCGGTGTCGCCCCAGAATTAGGAGTAACAAGTGAATACACCAATTGATCGCCATCCGGATCTGTTGCTGAATGATCAAAAACCAATTGATCGTTGTTGCATAACAACAAAGGAGGATAATTCGTAAATCTTGGACTACTATTCACCCAATTATTCGTTTCATTACCCGGAATCGTTGCTACCAATGTGAATCCCGTGTCATCCGGATTGATCAAGTTGTTAATGGCCGGACCACGACAACAGCGCTGATAGACAATTGTGTAACCTCCTGAAATTGGTGGAAGCGTAACGGTTGTAATGTAGATAGCCCTTTGTACACAAATATTATTGGGTGGAACTACGCAAGGATTGTTAAAGATCACGGGCAATACAACCGAAGAAGGCACTGAAACATTAACCGTTTGCATCAACTGTCCATTTTGGGTTCGAAAAACACCTAAAGGAAGTGGATTGTCAAATTGTGCTCCGGATGAGTTACAATCGCGGTAAACCGTTATGTAAAACCTATACTGATTATTTCCAAGGTAATCGTAATAGATATCGCCCCCAACTATATGCGATGCTTTAGCTGCGAAATTCGCAGTAAACACAATAATCAAAATAGATATCAATTTTCGCATTCGTTTCAATCAGACGTAAAGTTATTCAGAATGTTGTCTTTAAGTGTTAAAAAGATGTTAGAACATTGTCCAAAGATCGTGTGAATAATTGAATCCTAGATCTCTAACAATTTTATCTCCTACAACAATCTTTCCAACGGTAGGATCCTTTTTGTAAAGTGGTTTATTCAATCCATTTCTCTCCGCTACTTCATGATAATATGCTTCTTTGAGTGGATGGTCCGGATAAACCAAATTATATGTCCCGCTAAAATGTTCTTGTTCAATGAATGCTTCAATTGCCTCAATCACATCGTCAAGATGAACCAAATTGACTGGTGCTTTTCCCTGTGAAAGGTCTGTTCTACCCGCTAGAAAATAAACTGGATGTCGTTCTCCACCGAACAATCCACCCAATCTCAAAATAACAGACCTTTGTCCTGCCAGATTCCGCAGCACCTCTTCAGCTCTAAAGACGGGATGACCTGAAAGGCAAATCGATTGTTCATCAACCCTTCCTTCCTTTGACGCATACACTCCAATAGATGAAGTGAAAACAATCTTGCAATCCTGCGGTAAGATTTTTACTAGCTCACCTATCAGTTCAGGGTATTCATTTGATCCGGAAGGGGGAATTGTGATGATAGCAATGTTTGAATTCCACTTTGCAGCTTCGAGATTTGAGAGATCCATTTTTCCGCGAAACAAAAAGGGCGATATTCCATTTTTTTTCAATTCTGCAAGTTTCTCCTGACTTGTACTTGTTCCTGTAACAGATATTCCTTTTGAGGCTAATTTTCTCCCCAACGGTAATCCCAGCCAACCACATCCAAATAGTGCAATTTCCATAGTGTCAAAGGTACAAACAAACCCAACTGAAAGTTGTTGAAATCGCAAAAGGAAAGCGTCTAAAAGTTACTTTTGTAGTATGCAGTATTCAAGAAATTTTGTTCGACTTCAATGGACTGCCTTGGTCCTGATTTATTTGGTTATTATCGCGGGCAGTGTCGTACGTACAACAGGAAGTGGCATGGGTTGTCCGGATTGGCCAAAATGCTTTGGACAGTGGATTCCACCTACAAGTGAGGCGGAGTTACCGGCGAACTACAGAGAGATTTACGGTGAGAAGCGAGTGGCCAAAGTAGAAAAATTCACGCGTTACCTTAGCGCCTTTGGCATGTCAGAAACGGCAGAAAAGATCCGCACCAATCCAGCGACTTACGAAGAATTGCCCTTTAACGTCGGAAGCACCTGGACAGAATATGTTAACCGCCTTGTTGGTTTTCTAGCCGGAAACGCCATGTTGATTGCATTTATCTGGACATTAATTCGATATCGCCAGGATAAACGTCTGGTTCGATTATCTGTTGCTGCTTTGTTCCTGTTGGTGATCAACGCGTGGTTTGGCTCCATTGTAGTGGCCACTAATCTTGTTCCATGGACCATTACGCTTCACATGTTTCTAGCTTTAGCGTTGGTTTTTCTTCAAATTATGGTGTTACGAAGGATCAGTCCGGAATTTCAAAAACAGTTGCACCTGCCGAACGGAATTAAATGGTTGATTATAATCATCCTAATCATTACCACCTACCAAATGTTTCTTGGAACACAAGTACGCGAATTTATTGACGATTTAAGTCGTCAAAATATTGGACGTGAAGGCTGGGCTAAGCACTTTGGCTGGACATTCTTCATCCATCGTTCTTTCAGCTGGTTGGTTTTAATCTTGATTGGGCTCATGACTTGGTTGAATTTCAAAACAGATCGAATTAAAGCGATCTATTGGGCCTTTGTCCTGCTAGTTCTTGAATTGATCGGTGGTGTTTTATTGGCGTATGCGGATATGCCTGCATTGGTTCAAGTCAGTCACTTGTTATTTGCAGCGCTTCTTTTCGGTATTCTGTCCATGTTGTTTATCCGAATGCGTCCTTTGAAAGGAATAGCAGTTCCCAATCGTTTACGGAATCATTGATGAATTTCGTTTTACCAATGGTCGATTTTTGATGAAAATACTATATTTGCACTCCGCGATCCAATTGTGGATTTAGGATGGTTCATTAGTTCTCCCGATGGTTGAATGGACTACAAGAGCGAAAGCTCAGTGAAATAATCGGGAATTAGGTCCTATAGCTCAGTCGGTTAGAGCAACAGACTCATAATCTGTGGGTCCCTGGTTCGAGCCCAGGTGGGACCACATTTTACAAAAATAAAAGCCTTTAAGTCAATGACTTAGAGGCTTTTTCCGTTTTAATGCACAAAAATTGAACAATTTACTTTATAAATATTGTTCAGCCATTTTCCTTAATATTTCGATATCAGTGTCTTCGTTTGCTTTAGATGTAATAGGTCGTACTTGACAAACATATTTACGAGGATATTCTAAATAATTTGTGTTTTCTTTGAGTTTGTATAATCGAACTTGAATTAATCTTGTTCCTGATAAAACTTTTATTGGAGTATTACCAGAGTATAACATTTCAATTGATAAGCAACCACAATAACCAGGCTGTGCAATAGTTGATATACTAAGTCCTAATCGGCTGAATGAACTCCTACAAGATAGTATAGCAAAAACATCTTTTGGTAGTTTTAAATATTCTAATGATGAGAATAATATGGTTTGATTAGGATGAATTAAAAAAGGTTCACCAACATGTCTTCTAGTTTCAGTGAAGAAACTTTTAATAGGTCTATTGCTAAAATCATCAGAAGTTGTATCTATAAAAGGATCTCTTCCTTGCTGACTAGTTAAGAAATCTGTTCCAACTCTTAAATCAATCGAAATTTGACCTATTTGATCTTCTTCTAATAATGGTGTTATTATTAGTTCATTTTTAGAAATCAATTCAAGAATTTCACGTTTTGTCAATAATCCATTTGAATTATCCATTAGGAATAGAGGTTTTAATTTCCTTATAAGACTGAACTACATTGTAATTTGATATTGATTTCTCTATTAAATTATTAACGATGTAATACTTTTGTCGTCTTGAAAATGGTTCTAAAAAATTCTTATCTGAATTTAGCCATAAATCCCAACCTAACTTATAAATCCCATGTAACTCTTCATCGGTTTTAATCGACTGAGGGATTAATAATGCAAATTCAGATTTATCAGGATCAATTATTGTGTGTCTTATTTTTAATTTTTCATGCCCTCCTTTTTCTAAAGCTTCTTGTATTAAATCAATTTCTTCACATGTTTCTCCCTTCAAAAATTTTGCAACAACTTCATTTCTTTTTGTTGTAGCTGGATGACTATCTGAATCTCCTTCTTTGTAAGCTAAATGTGATAAGTAATTGTCTGAGGACAAATTAACGTATTGGGCAGCAAATAAATCAGCAAAGTACTCCATTTGATGATGATAGAATCTATATTCCTCTTCAGTGGTAAAAGTGACTTTTTTGTATTTATTGTAATAAATTCTATTTGTAATATTTAATTCCGTATCAATAAAATGACCTAACTCATGATACAAAACTACTCCTGATAAATAATCTCGTGCAATAGACTTAGGAAGAGATATACGAATGAGTCTATAGGAGATATTTATTGAATATTTATCCTTGATTAGCAGTTTTAGGTTCCTTAATCTCTCTTCATCAAAACCCTCAAACCAAATATCAGACTTTCTATGAGATAGAGATGTAACAATTATTAAATCGTCAGAATTAACCCAGTCTTTTAGTGCTTTTCCTAAACAAAACACAAGTTCAAAAGGAATAATATTTAATGTGCTGGTATCTAAGAATTCTAAGCCATTCAATAAAAAGTCAAATATTTGACGGTGTTCCTCTTGCTCTGTAGTGTTAAATGAAGAATAATTTTCGGAAGTAATAGCCGAAATAGTTTCATAAAGTTCTTTGAAATATTTATTTTTCCTTGGGTCGGAATATTTATTACTTCTACTTCTAGAAAATAGTTCTTCTAACTGTATAAGTTCAAGTTCAAAGGTGTACTGATTCATTTTTAAGCAGGAACATTTCCTTCATCTAGCAGTTTTGCTATTTCTTGATAAGTTGTGGCATCAATTGATTTCTCATCAAGTTTTTCAAGAAATTGACTTCCATGAGATAAAAGAAATGAGACCAAATAATAATAATCATTTCTTGCAGAAAAAATATCAGTTTCCCCCTCTGAAATATGCTTAATTTCAACTAAAACTTTATTGATTTCTTCCTTAGACTCAAGAGCTTCTCCTTTTGCAAGTTTCTTAAACAACGAAAGATAAATCGGTAAATTAAGATTGTTATTTTTTTTTGCCAAGTACACGCCTGTAGAATTATTATTCGGTATAAATTTAGAACTTTGATTTCTGATTTATTAAGAATCAATCTAAATAAAGCAGGATATATAAAAGTAAAATGTTAATAACTACTATAAACCCTTACAAATACAAGCATCTATATTGCTTAGGGTTTATTAATAAGTTTTTACAAATTACAAAAATCTTAATTTGAATAAAAATTGTTTATCACATAAATTAATATTCAAATAAGATCTGTGGCAGATGCCAAACGTTCAAAACCTTTAATAAGTATGAAATGCACAGAAATGAATTAACATTTGATGTAAATTTCTGTGCATCATACTTATGGAATTGTGTAAACAAGTTATAGTTTAATTGGACCTGTTTCGTTTAAATTATAATGTTCGCAGCTTGAAGGATATCCCATTCTGTAGATAGAATCTGCCATTTCATGGTTATTACCGTCATATGTTTTATGGAGGTTTGAATCTGATTCTTGTTTCCAACCAGTTAATAAACCGGCAAGGATTCCGACAGCAGTAGATGCAAGTACACCATTAGACCATACAACTTGTGGTCTTCCACCTTTTTCACCGTATCTAGTAGCTTCGATTGCTAATTCATCTTGATTTAAAAATCCCCTACAAATTAAACAACTGCTACCTGGTATTGATAAATGAACTTGTCCGTATATATGTGGAGCTTTACCAACGGTTCGATCAATTCCCATACCGATATCTATGTAAGGGATAAGAAATCTACGACATTCCGCTTCTAAATCACGTCTAGCTGTTAATGAATCAACACAACCAAATACAACGTCACATGATTGGAGTTCACAAGCCAAAGATTCCCATTTTTGAGCGCCTCCCAGAATTTTAGCATCACTATGCAAATTGTTTATCATTCTGGTAGCAATATCGAATTTTTTGGCATTTAACTTTACATCTTGTAAGGTTCCCCCAATTAATCTATTTAAATTGGATTCATCAATATGATCATGATCAAATAAAGCATAATTTTTAATGCCAATGTGAGCTAATTGCTGTACAATATGAGAACCACCTCCACCTAATCCTACAACACCAATTTTAATTCTATTAAAGATAGCTTCAGAATGCTTCCCCAAAAATGATTGTCTATTGTATCTTTCGAGTAAGCATTTTTTCAATGGTGATTTTGGAAATGACAAAACTAACGGTGAATCAATGATTATAATTTGATCAACTTGCACTGGGTCTTTGTGTCCTGGAAGCCAGGCAATAGCATTCATTTTTCCTTTGCCAATTAATAATAATCCATGAACCTCTGTTTTAATAATTCTTGAGCAACTTTCTGCAATCGGTGATGTGCATTTAATATCGACATCACTAAACTGAGGTATTGAAGCTGAGAATTCATGCATATGAACATGAAAAACACCTTTATTGTTTTCTAATCCAAATCCTATAGATTCATTTATGGGATTCTGCCCAAATCTTGCTCCAACAGAAGGGTCGTTAATATAATCTTCATCAATTACAGGATTGTATGAATTAAAACAAATTGTCACATTTCCTTGTTGATCCATAATAGAATCACTAAAAATGAACCCTACCCGTTCAGATGCAAATTCATGAGGTCTTAGTAAGTCTTCAACAACTTGATTGTATAGCTTTCTTGTAATTCGTAATTTAATTTGACTCATTTTTGAAATGCATTAATGTGAGTAAATAACATTTGAAGTATTGTTAAACCAGGGTTTGTTCTCCATGAAATTGCAAACCAATTCTTTCCGAGAATTCTAACGTTATGAGCATTCCAATTTCGCCTTGGTCCACCAGCAATCATTCTTGAAAAAAATAGTCTTGATTCATATCCATCACGTTTTTGATAACACAAAAGCGCTTCAACTTTATCTGGGATACACCCAGTAGGGAGTTCAATTTCAGGTATAAAAATGAAATTGAATCCCCCTTCTGAATATAATTTAGCCCCAGGAAAAAGTGTTAGTATTTCTTGGACTTGATTCTCCATACTACGTGATTATGAATCTGCACCGCTTTTTGGAGTACAATCAAAAATTTCTCCACCTTTGATTGTTATTCGTGCATCATCACTCAAAGGAGTTAGCTTAGTCCCTTCAATTAGAACTAAAGTGTGCCCATTAGAAATGTTCCCAATTTGCTTAATTTCAGAAACCAAATGGCTTCCTCTTTTAATTGAGTATTCCTTACCCTTAATAGAAATGACGACCATGTTAGGTAGATCAGCTTCATGGTAATTGATAGTGGCTGTTAAAGCATTCTCTTTTACAGATTCGATTCCATTCTCCATTTGTTGTTTTGAAGAATAAGACTCGCTTACCCCAATGATTTTACCATTTGTTGCAACTAGTCTGAACATAGGTTCATTGTTTGTAGACATAAAACGTTGATATCGATTATCAAATTGAGAATTTTCTCTAATCGATTCAATGCCATTTAAGGCCGCTTGTTTTGTACTATATCCTTCACTACTTCTAAGGATAATTTTGTTGTTACCTGCATGCAGGTTGAAACAATACTGTTGGTCATTACCAACAAAAACGTGAAATTCAGCTCTCATTTTTAAATAATTTTTGAGCATTAATAAAATGACGTCGCGACACGCCGTTAACTAGCAGACATCTAATAGAGACTACAAGCCAAATACTCAATCAATTATTTTCTTGGAGAAACTAAGAAAATTTACTTTGTTGTATGGATGAAATTCTTATATTTGAAATGTCATTTAAAAACATCGGAATTCATTCCATGTTAACAAAGCCTGATCGAAAGATTGGGCTTTTGTCTTTTATGTCGATTCAAAGATAAATATTATTTTGTAAATTTCAAATAATATTGTATTTTATTTTACATTGTACAGTTTTACAAACTGTTTGTGATATTTGGCAGTTAAAAAAATGTTTATTATTTTTGCATTGATAAATGGACAAAAAGGAACAAGATAGACTTTACGAATTAGTTGGAAGAAAAATTCGTGAAATCAGGACCATTTCTGATATGAGTCAAGAAGGATTAGCTGACGAATTAGGGCTAAGTAGGACTTCTGTTGTTAACATCGAAAAAGGTAGACAAACTCCTTCAATACATTTACTCATTGATATTTCGCGAATATTTAATGTCTCCTTAGAATATTTTATTGATAGCAAGTATTGGAAGACAGATGAAGCTATAACTTTTAATTCTGTTAAATCTAGGATTAAAAATTCAACAACAACCAAATCAGACCAGGATAAAATTCTTAACTTTTTTAAACGAATATAATCGATTGATGTCATGATGACTAATCTAAAAATAATTGAACGTAAAGCTTCCAAAATCATCTCTGATTTTAATGGAAATAAATTACCGATTGATGTTGAAAAAATAGTCAAACAATTAGGGGTTGAAATTATTGAGGATGATTTAGGGAGTAATGTTTCAGGAGTGCTGTTTATTAAAAATGGAAAAGGGACTATTGGTTATAATCCTGATGAAAATATAAACTTAGAACGAAGAAGGTTTACAATTGCGCATGAATTGGGACACTATGTATTACATAGGTTTGACAATGATGTTTTCGTTGACAAAAGCCAGTTAAAAGTCAAGTTCAATAGGGATGAGAAATCTTCAACTGGCGAAATTACAATTGAACGAGAAGCTAATGCTTTTGCGGCAGCTCTTTTAATGCCCAAAGAATTATTAGAAAAAGAAATTGAAAAATTATCTTTCGATTTGTTAGGTGATAACACTAATATTATTGGTGTTTTAGCTGATAAGTTTAAAGTCAGCGAACAAGCCATGACTTTTAGAATGATGAATTTAAAATTATTCTAAGACAATTTCACACCACATAATGTATATAATGGAGTAAAGTATTAAAGGGCTTTACTTCTTTCCAAAGGCAGCACCAATGGCAACATGAACAGTTCTACTTGAAAGGATTTTGCCAAGAGTTCCTTTAGGATCAATTCCAAGAGACTTTATAATAATACGACTCATAAGTTTTCCAAACGCAAGTCCAGTTAAACCACCTAGAATTCGTTTAAAGGCAGATTCATTAATGTTTGATAAGAATTCATCTAAAGTCTGTTGAGACTGTTCGAATTCAGCCCAAAATGCTGATTCAATTTCATCATCTTTAGATTGATTTAACTGCTCAATAAATTCATTGTAATGTTTAATATCCATAATAGTTTTATGTATTTATCTAAAAAAGTTTCATTTGTTTTGAAACATTTCATGATCTCATGTCTATAGGCTTCAAAACCAGATGTTTTTTTCTAAATACTTTAACCGAAATAACTAATTACAAGAAGAGCAAAAAACCAATTTAATATTGAAAGAATACCTTAACTAAGTGCTTCATTTTTTTACTTTTTAAGCCGAAAGGGACTATCGATTACAAAAATGGTGAATGGAAATCCGTCATGAATTTCTTTATAGATCGGCACTTAAACTGAATCTAATATCTCCACCAAAATTTATCGGAGTAAATTCACTCTCAGTTCATCATTTAAGTTAAAACAATCAATTTTTTATGTAATTTGCCTTTGAAAATGCAATTCTATAACCCTTACTTTTGAAAAACATTCTACTTTTCATTGCCTTGATGTGTTGTACTCATTTGTTGAGTCAGTATTATTTTCAAAACACTTATACTTTTGATGATCAGGTCGCGAAAATCAGTAATGTTTACCCTACAGACAGTGCTATTTATTTTTCTGGAATTTCAGGTCAGCATCCTTATCCCTTTCAACTTGTATATGGTAAATTGAATCCTGATGGAGTAATTGACAATTACACCAAGATCGAATCGGAGGATAATGTATCAGGCTACATGTATCAAACAGAATTTGAGGTGAATTATAGAGGTAATCTCGTTTCAGGATATACGGCTTCTCCTTCAATGGGAAAGAAATACCCAAAATTCGTTGAAACTGATTTCAATGGGAATATCATTGATTCATTTAGTATCACACAATTCTATGCCCCAAACTTTAACGTGTATGGCTATCAAATTCTTCCTATTGCTAATGATAGCACCTACATAGCCTTCGGGAGCTATTATAGTGAAAATTCGAACGGGCTATTGCTATTTAAGTTCAATCAATCTGGAGACACTTTATGGTCCAAGAAAATCTTTACAAATACATCAATAAACAATTCTTCAATACTCTGGCCACAGCGTATTGTATTAATGGAAAATGGCACGTTTCTATTCTCTGCAACAGATTATAAAGACATGGGATTATACAATGATCCTTTGAGTTGGGCGAGAATTCATTTTTATAAAATGGATGAGAGCAGCAATATTCTCAAGCATGCATTCTTTCAGAATACACAGATATGCTATGGTGGACACGCCCTAGCTACAATGGAGAATGGTGCAATTGGCATAACGTATCTTGAGTCAAAAATGTTTTACAACATAGGGCATCCACAACATCAGTACCGTCCAGTTATTGCGAAGCTCGACTCCAACTTTCATCTGGTCTGGAAAGATACGCTTAGAACACAATACTTCAATATTTGGTCTTATTCACCACCTGCCGATCTTGTTGTATGTGATGACGGAGGATTGATTGGTGCGTACCATTGTACAAAAAAAGTAATGTATGACTCAAGTATATTGATGACTACACGATTAATAAACTCTGTAAATCTTGTAAAATATACATCACATGGTGAATTGCAATGGAAGAGAAAATTCCATTATATACCAATCACTGATAGTTTAGATCAAATAGAATATATTATCTATGATATGGACAAAACCTCAGATGGTGGTTTTATTGCTTGTGGAGAGGTAGTAAATTATACTGCACTAAATGCTCAAGCTTTGGGTAGATTCGCCTATGTACTTAAAGTGAATTGTTTGGGATTTATGGGTCCACCGGAAGCCTATCTTACCCATGAGATCAATGAAGGATTTTCTGTTAATTTCTTTAATTCAAGTTTACAAGCAGGAAGTTATGAATGGGATTTTGGGGATGGTAGCCCGGTTCTTTGGACCGGAGAAAAGGATGACTCTATACATCATCAATACAACGATTTTGGCCCCTATATTGTAACACTGATTGCACATGGTTGCAATGGGGAGACAGATACGTTGAAAACCATGATCTCACCAGCTTTACATTTGGATCCAACTCCTATTACTACTGGTCAAGGGTATTTTGCGCTTTTCCCGAATCCAGTAAGTTCTGGTAACAAAATTATTGTTTACCTAAGTGGAGTTGATCCTTCACTAGGAGATGTTCGATTGGAACTCTATTCTCAGAATACACAACTCGTACGCACCTATTCAATAGGATACGAAGAAGGCTCCTATTTGATTGATTCGAATATTGCCGCTGGCATGTATCATATCAATTTAATTCAAGATGGAAGACTCTTGCAATCTAGAAAACTAGTAGTCGAATAGAACTAAATTTGAAGGTATTCTGCTTAGTGAAAAAAACGCCTCTATTAAGAGGCATTTTTCTTAATTCTATATAATTGGGATAATAGATTACAACTTCGCTCCAATTGAGAAACCAAATGTATTCCAAACTCTCGAATCATTAAAGTACATGTAATCCAATCCAAAAGAAAGTTTATCATGTCTGAATTTGATTTCCGGATTAAACGCGTATCCATCGTAGATGTTGCCATAATCTAGGTCAAAATTGAGCATCATTCCACCCGTAATATTTGCCTCTATCCCCCACTCATCATTTAAGCGAATAACATTTGTCCAACCAACATTTAGTGGTGCAATCACCTTAGGACCTAGAAAAACGGAATAGGCAATATCCGACGGATCAATGAACAACCCAAATCTAAACCAGTTCACTTGAAGTCCAGTCCTCCATGTATCACTTTGATTGAAATACCATTTATTGGCAAGTTTCACACTCAAAGAGATATACCGAACAGGTTCAGTTTCATAACCATAATTATAGATTGGATAACCCCATTGGTCATACCCTACTATGTACTCCTTATAAACTAATCTTTCCGTTCCTCCATATCCAAAAATTCCTTCAACGGTAATCCCACTCTTCATGATTGGATCCCTTCGCAATTTCTTTTTCAATTCTTCTTCAGGAGTGAGCTCAGGTGCTGCTGGCTTAATGTTTATTGGTTGAGGAGTGCTTTCAGTCGTTTTTGGTTTGTCAAAAGTTTCAAACTGACCATCTTCATAAATGATTTCCTTTACCATGGAAACTTCAATCCTACGATCAGGACCCTCAAGTTGTGTGAATTTGCGATACTTAATATGCGTAGATGATACTTCAAGAACCTTTACTTCCATCTTTTCGCCATCCTTCTTTATTATGTAATCCTGAGCAAAAAGTACTCGAGAAAATAGCAGAAAAACAGTTAACAAAATTAGTCTCATATCCTGTGGTTAAAATTTGTAGAGTAAAAGTAATCAAATTAACCTGACTTCGGTAAAATTGAATTTTAAAAGGGTGAAGTTAATTTTAGTTTAAACTAGGCACTTAGCCAGTTGAATCCGTCCAAACTAAATATGCATTTTCAATTTTACGATGGAACAATTTAGCCTGAATTCCATTATGCTCCAATAATAGGATCTCATCCAGAATTTGCTTGACTGTGACTTCATTACGTAAGTCTGAAAGCTGCCCTTCCTTTTTTTTGTAAAACGCTTCTTTTGCTCCCCATACGATATGAAGTTCTTCTTGTGACATGAAACTGTCTATCTCATTCGGATTCACAAACCAGTTTTTTCCATTTGTAATGCTCGCTCTTTCTACCTCAATATCAATACCGATTGGAACTGTAGCAATAAAGATCGCAAACCAGCCTTTTGAATGAGAAAGGGAAATAAACTCGTTTGAATTTTCATGAAGCATGGGCTGACCTGAAGGTTTATAGAGTAAATTGGTGATTGAATACCCCATTGAATTGAGCATTCTCAAGATTTCAAAACGCTCTCTTTCCTTCTTTTTATGATTTACCTTTTCGCTAAGTTCAAAATCTGCCGGTTTCCATACTACAATACGCCCAATATCAGTTAGGATGCTTTCGCAATAAGTACAAGGGAAATTGGTCGTCATCTGTTCGGATTATTCCATCAAAATTATCGTATTTTTGCTTGTTTAAAGGAAATATCTTGCTAAAAAAGGGATTCAAATACTTCTTTCGTTTTATCCATGTCCTTGCTGAATTGTTTTGGGCAGTATTCACTGTTTTATTGATTTACATCCTGTTTAAATCGCAGATTGCCACGCCTGAAGTATCTGAAGTCAATATTGGGGTAAGAAAAAAAGTAGGTGAAAACCACTATGTTCTTGGCAAAAATTACCTTAAGAAAAATGAATTTGGTATTTGGGAGATGTACCTTGAAGGAGATCCCTATGAGCGAGGATTAATTTATGGAGAGTTAGCCAAAGAACTTATTCAGCGTCAAGAAGACATCTTCGTGGGTCAAATAAATCAGTTTGTCCCTAATGGAGTTTGGCAACAATTCCTCAAGCTGATGATCGGTTTCTTCAACAGTGATTTACCTAAAAACATACCACTTGAAAATCAACAGGAGATTTATGGAATTTCACATTCTTTTTCTGATAAATATGATTATATCGCTTCAAAATACACGCGAATTTTAAATTACCATGCGGCCCATGATATTGGTCATGCATTAAATGATTACAGCATGGTTGGTTGCACCTCTTTTTCTTTAAAAGGTGAAAAAACAGTCGATCAAAAAATGCTCATAGGCAGGAATTTTGATTTTTATGTTGGAGATGCTTTTGCCGAAGATAAACTCATCATCTTTGTCAACCCAACAAAAGGATACAAGTTTACCTCCTATTCTTGGGCAGGATTCACAGGAGTTGCTTCGGGACTAAATGAAAAAGGTTTGAGCGTGACAATCAATGCTTCCAAATCTGATCTGCCAACTGGCTCACGTATGCCAATTTCCTTGTTGGCTAGAGAAATTCTTCAATATGCATCCACAATAGAAGAAGCCATTGCTATTGCAAAGAAGCGTAACACTTTTGTTTCAGAAACTTTGATGATCGGTTCGGCTAAAGATGGTAAAACAGTATTAATTGAGAAATCACCGGGTAAGATGGGTGTTTATGACTCAAAAAGTGATTATGTGATCTGCTCCAACCACTATCAATCAGAACCATTCAAAAACGATAATATCAACCAACAAAATATCGAACAAAGTGATAGCAAATACCGCTACGATCGTGTGAAAAAGTTAATTGATGAAACAAGCATCTTTAATGTCCAATCAGTTGTAGAAGTCTTGAGAGATCAATACGCTGAAAATGGAGATACATTGGGTATGGGGAATCCGCGTGCTGTGAATCAATTGATTGCCCACCACAGCGTAGTTATTGTACCTCAGGATGTTCATTTTTACATCTCTACATCAGATTATCAATTGGGGCAGTTTATCGGATATGATTTGAAGAAAACATTTGCAACACGTCAAACTCAACTAGTAGATACTATTCAGGCTTCCCACTTCTTAAACACACAAGCCTACGAAAACTTCAAAGAGTTTAAAAAAATCAAACAGAAAATTTCTGCTTATTTACTATTCAGCACACCGCTTGATCTGACCAACCAACAAGTCGAGCAATTTATAGCTTTGAATGCTGAATCATATGTCACCTACGAAATGCTTGGTAAATACTTTCAGAAAAAAGGTGACAAAAAGCAAGCTGAGAAATTTTATTCGATTGCCTTATCCAAGCCGGTTGCATCGAAACAAATTGAAGATGAATTAAAATCCCTCCGTCTAAAATGTCGTCAGAAGTAAATACACAGTTACCACCAACAGCTAATGGTAGCCTGGAAGCGCTATACGAATCTATCGTTTATGCCAAAACAAATTCTCCTTTCTATCAAAATACACTAGCAAATACAACTCTGTTGAAAGAAGATTTTACAGAAGAAACACTCCAATCATTACCTTTTACAACCAAAGAAGACATTTCAGAAAATAACACTGCATTCTTAGCTGTACCGATGCAGCAGGTTGCTGAATTTTGTACGACTTCTGGTACTTCCGGTGAACCCATTACGATGTATTTAACGAAAGAGGATTTGAAAAATCTGGCTCAAAATGAAGTCCGATCCTTAAGTACAACTGGCGCAGGCTCCAATGATATTTTTCAGCTTATGACTACCATTGACAAACAATTCATGGCAGGATTGGCTTATTATCTAGGTGTTCAAGAATTAAATGCAGGAATGATACGAATTGGTCCGGGTGTACCTGCATTACAATGGAAATCCATTTTCTTAAATAAACCGACTGTCCTGATTGCTGTCCCAAGTTTCATTATCAACTTGATAGAATTCGCAAAGAACAATGGAATTAACGTTAAAGACTCTTCTGTTCGATCAATCGTGTGTATTGGTGAAGCAATTCGTGAAGATGACCTTTCGCTTAATGTGTTGGGGAAACGTATTTTGAAGGACTGGGATGTTCAGCTTTATTCCACCTATGCTTCGACGGAAATGGGTGCAGCATTCACAGAATGCACAGAACAAAAAGGTTGTCATTTGAATAATGACCTTTTGTATCTGGAGGTGCTGGACGAAGATGACAATGAAGTAAAGGATGGAGAGATCGGTGAAATTGTGGTCACCACACTAAAACGTACAGGTACACCATTGATTCGCTACAGAACAGGTGATCTTGCTCGCGTGCATAGAGGGGTTTGTAGTTGCGGTGATGTCACACCTCGTTTAGGACCTATAATCGGTCGAAAAAACCAAATGATCAAGTTTAAAGGGACTACTATTTTTCCGAATTCCATTTTTGATATTCTCGATGGCATACAAGAAGTGACCTGTTACAAAGTTGAAATTTCAAAAGATGAATTCAAAAATGATATTATCACCATTCTTTTGGAAAAGAAAATAGAATTTTCAGGTAAGTTACCAGAGATCATTGAGGCCTGTAAGTCTCGCTTAAGGGTAGTCCCTCATTTTGTATTTTTGGAAAATGACTACCTTAGAAGTCAAGTTTATAAGAGCAATATACGCAAGCCGGAAAAAATTGTATTCAAATAGATTAATCATGAAAAAAGTCTTCTTATTCACTGGTATCCTTTTCGTCTCTATGTTTTCAGTTCAGGGACAAAACATATCAGATTTGTTCTCAAAATCTGATACTAAGATCTATTGGTTAGGCATTGATTATTCTCATGTGAAATTAATTGGTGATTTCACACAATTTGCTGAAGCAGGATCAGTCGGGGCAATTACTATTCGAAACAAATACTTCTCAGGATGGAATGATTTGATTCTGAATGAAACAAAAAAATACGATGTTGTTGGCATGTTTAGAAAGCCAAATATCTATTTCAATACAAATGGCATTTCTACAATTAATTCAAATGCTTCGACAGAAAACATGGAAGCTGATGCAGAACCCAACTACACGAACAATGACATTCAAGGATTTATCAGAAACTATGATTTCGTAGTTAAAGAAGGAATTGGATTGTTATTCGTGGCAGAAAGTTTAAATAAACCTACTGAATCCGGTAAATATCATTTTGTTGCTATCAATTTGATCAACAATGAAGTTCTGTTACACGACGTTTTTGTTGGTAAAGCAGGTGGATTTGGATTACGCAATTATTGGGCACGTTCATATTATGAAGTGATCAATCAAATTCGCGATCAGAAGTACCGTGTTTGGAAGAAAATGTATAGCGCGAAATAATTATTCTCTCTCTTTTCTTAATCCTGCTGCTGACTTTCAATAATCTGTGCCAGAGTTTTGAGTAAGGTTTTGTGCTTAACTACGAACGGATTGGAATCATCCCACACATAACCAGCCAAAACAGAACAGATCTGTTTTTTGAATTCCGGATTGGAATCTTTTGAAAAGAAAATAGTTCCCAAAGTGCCGTCATACCAACTGTTGACATAAGTTCTGAAAACATTAATTCCACTATTAAGTACATCACTATATTCCTTATCCCAGTCAATCTTTGCACCGTTTAATTGTTTGGCCACAAGATCAGCGGCTTTGTAACCTGAAGCAATGGCCAATGTTACTCCTGAACTAAAAATTGGATCAAGAAATTCCGTACTGTTGCCACAAAGAACATACCCTTCTCCATGTAATTGCTTCACCGATACAGCGTAATTTACAATGGTTTTAGGTTCAAAAATCAAGTCAATATTGGAGAATCGACCTTCCAAACCTGGAAATTCAGCGATCAATTTCTTAAACAAGATTCCATCTTCAGCAGCACATTCTTGAATAAAATCAACATCCCCTACAACACCAACTGAGGTTGTCCCGTCAGAAAATGGAATAGACCAAGTCCACGCAGTATTGTTACGAAAAGCATGAACAAAAATGTTACGCCCGGCTTTTTCTGTTCTGTTTGTGTCATCAACATGGGCAAATACGGCACCTCGAGGGGGACTACTAACAGGAATTTCAAGGTTAAAAAGTCTCGGTAATACCCTGCCATATCCGCTCGCATCCATTACAAAACGACAAGTCAATTGTTTTTCTTCACCCGCTTTATTTTTGTAGGTCACCATTTGCTCTGAAGGTAATGTCTCAACAGCCAAAACCTCAGCGCCATACTCCAAATCTGCACCTTGATCCACCACCGTGTTTGCCAAAGCGAGGTCAAAGTCAGCCCTTTTCACCTGATACGTATAATGCCAACCGTCTGTGTATTGATCGTTAAACAAAAAGTCGCAAATCTTATCATTGTGGTAAAAGCAGACACCTGTTTTCACTTGAAATTTTTGATCCACCACAGCTGGTAAAAGATCCAACTCATCTAAAAAGTCCATGCAATGAGGTAATAAACTCTCACCAATAACGAACCGAGGAAATTCCATTTTTTCAAGAATTTTCACTTTGAATCCTTCTTTCAATAATTTAGATGCTGCTACTGTTCCGGCAGGTCCGGCTCCAATGACCACCACGTCAAAATTCTTATTCATAACTAGATATTTCTTCGATTAATTTTTTCTTGTCAACAAAATTGAAGCACGTTAAAAACGCACCGATTGTAACTCCCAGTATTCCATGAAAAACAATGTTTTGTCCAGTCAAATAAAGGTTTGGGATTCGTGTTTTTGTATTTACAATTTTTGATACCGGATTGCGATAGTCCTTCATGATTCCATAAAGTGATCCATCTGGTGTTCCAATATAATCTTTATAAGTTAACGGCGAGGAACTATAAACATTTCGAATCGCTTTTCGAATTTCGGGAAATTTGCTCTCCAGACGCCGAATGACAAGTTCTTCTTTTTCCGCTTTGAATTTTCGGTATTCCTCACCCCGTTCCTCAGGATTAGCAATCGTATTAAAGGTATTTTCCCACCGTCTAACCTCATCTATTGACATGTAACACATCACACATATCGATTCTGCATATTTTTCAGATTTCGAGGATGCGGGTGTACAGATATACATAGCTTGCGGCCAGGTTGCCGCATCATAATTCACTGTGTTCCAAACCTCATCCGTATAATAATCATAAAAATTGTAATTAAAGTATGGAAACATATCTTCATGGAAAGATAAGTACACCATAAAGTTAGAAACGGTATTTTCTAACTTTTGAATTCGATCCCGATAAGCGGGTCTGAATTTGTTTTTCCCAAAAATATCGATAGTCAGCGCAGGATGGATATTGGAGATGAAATTTGCCGCTTCATAACATGTTCCATCCGAACAATTGACGGAAATGAGAATGCCTTCCTCATTATAATTCGCACTGACAACCTCCTTGTGTTTAAGAATTGATCCGCCATTTTCCCTTAATTGTTTCACCAACTGTTTGGTAATTTGTGCACCACCATCCACTAAACGATAGCTCCCTTTGATATAACTGTTTAAAATTAGCGCCACAACATACAAAGGAGTCGATTTCATATCTCCTGCGTACAAAGGCCCAGAACCGAGAAAAACATTCCTTAAACGTTCATTGTTTGTTATGCTACAAACGTAATCCCAAGCACCAATTGCCAGTATTTCAGGATTCTCAAAATAAGAATTAGTCGCCTGTTCTTTGATGTTGTACAAAGGAAAGAACTCGCATACTTC
Source organism: Crocinitomicaceae bacterium (assembly GCA_036825545.1). Taxonomy (GTDB): domain Bacteria; phylum Bacteroidota; class Bacteroidia; order Flavobacteriales_D; family Crocinitomicaceae; genus M0103. The sequence continues at coordinate 27,809 of DAISYB010000001.1, forward strand.
TTGTAATTTTGCGCAAAATTGCAAAATTGCATCAGCTTCTTCCGGAAAAGAACGAATGAGTTCACTTGCAAAGTTGGAATAACCTTGACCATGTTTGTAAGTAGTACCATCTTCAAAACGAATGACATCGTAGGCATCCCGATCCAACGAACGCAATTTTAGCCCATCATAAATACCTAAGTACTTGAACAGTTTGTACAGATTCTCCCCTTTGTCCAACCCCCCTAGATAGTGAACTCCGGTGTCAAAAACACATTTGTCGCGACTAAATACTTGAAGGGCTCCACCGATTTGGTGATTTTTCTCAAGGACAAGGACTTTATAGCCATGCTTGGCAAGAATTACAGACGATGTTAACCCGCCCATACCACTGCCAACAATAATAAAATCAAATTTCTCTGTCCCTGTGTTCATTCGATACTTTTCGCAATATTAGCAAAACATTAGAAGTTGTTCTCGAATGTTCGATCTTTTCAATGGTAAAACCATGTTTTAATGCAAAACTCTTGATTTCTGCCTCTGAAATGAACTCAAGATCATTGGAAGTCTTGTTGAATTTGAACAGTTTAGTTGAAAGAAACTCTGTCAGCACTGTTTTTTTGAAACGCGCATTCATTTCTTTGATCCCATCTCGAATAAACAGTATTCCATTCTCATTTAATTGTTGTGCAATTCGACCCAAAACTTTTTCCTGTTCGTCTTTCGTTAAGTAATGAAGGACATCATTGAGTAAAACAACATCCATTGGTTGAAAATCAAACGCCCGAACGTCTCCGGTTACAAAAGATAAATTCTTGTTCTTTTTGATACCGTGTTCGGCCACTGCTACCTTCTCACTATCATAATCAACAGCCATTATTTTTCGTTCTTTTCCCCTATAGTGCAAATAATAACTCAAATAACCATAACCACATCCTAGATCATAAATACGTGCATCCTCACTAATCTTTTCATCGTAGTATTCAAAATTCTTCTTTTCCAACATCCACTTAACACGGACATACCATTCGAGAATCGGTCCTTTCAATACATAGTTCTTTAGTAATGAAGCTTCCCAAAAATCAGCTTTAGCGTGAAGCCGTTTACCTTTTACAAATTCCTGGCGCATAAGGTGCATAACACGCTTGGTCAACTGACTATATGATTCCTCTGGTGTAGGGCTAATTCTATCCAAAGGCAAAATGAGTAAATGCCCCTTACTAATTAGAATATCATTTTTTGGATTTACTTCGTGCGGACCAATCAAAAGGAGAGGCTGAATGTCTAATTGAAGTTCTTTAGCAATATAAAATGCTCCTTTGTGAAAACGCTTGATTTCTCCATCTGAACTCCTCGTCCCTTCCGGAAACAATACAATCGAATATCCTTCATTGATACGTTGTTGTATCAACTCTAGGTTGGTTTCTGTGCCTTCTTGCGCCAACAGGTATCCGGCATAACGAATAAACATCCCAAAAACAGGCGAATTGTAGACCCAACTTTTGACCATAATTATCACCTTCGGATAAAGCATAATCACCAATAAAATATCTAAAAATGAAGCGTGATTGGCAACAATGATTGATGGTTTGGAAAAGTCCAATTTTTCAGGTTCAAGTACGCGTTTCTTGACATGGATTCCAAGATATAAGGTTGATTTTGCCAGTTTTGAGATTAGGTAATTCAAAAATGCTCTTTTTTTTGCTTTTGGGGCTGGAAATGGTAGAACAAAAAAGACTAGAAAAACATTCAGAAGTACACTTCCAACAAAGAAATAAGAAAACAGAAAGGAACTGTAGATCAGATTGAAAAACGTAACAGGTACTCTTCCTTTCTTCACCCTATTGGTCACAAAGAAATTAAAGATACGGGGTTGTAAGAAAAGCGTAATGATCAAAATACACGTCATTCCAACCACACTGATAAGCGCAATAGAATGAATCGCCGGATGTTTAGCAAAGTAAAGTGCTCCAGTACCAATAATGGTTGTTACTCCTGAAAGTACAATGGCAGAACGATATGACTTGAGGACATTCGTACCGGTTTTGTATCGCTGAATCAGACCATCAGTCGTGAAAATACTAAAATCATCCCCTAAACCGAAAATAAAGGTAGCAATTACAATATTCACAAAATTGAACTTCAAGTCGAGTACATTGGACAATCCGAGAATCCAAATCCAACCCAGTACCATTGGAAAGAAGGCAAACATGGCTAATTCTATTCTTCCATACACAATCAGCAAGGAAAAGAAGACCAATAGCGAAGAGAACAACAAAAGGTAATTGAAGTCATTCTGTACTGTCCCTAGCATTTTTTCGGTGATATCTGCAATGTCCAATATATATACGCCTTCAACTTGTCGAAGTGCTTCTTTGCATGCTGAAAGTTTCTCACGATCCAGTACTAAACTTGTTATAAATGTCGTAGCTCCATTTTCTTCATACGTGAATTTATTCAATCCCAATTCATGTGCTAACTCTACGCCAAGGGCAATATCGACAGTGCCTTCCCTAATCCAAGAGTAAAACGGCTGAAAAGCGGATTCTGAAAAATCATGACTCTTACCTTCAGATCGAATCAAAAACTCAACCGAATCTTTTCTAGTCAACCAAAAGCTCTCCCACTCTTTGCGTGCTATTTCCAGTCGGTCTTCAGGAATAAAATACGGTGCTGTTGAAACCAATTCTTTTATTCCAAATTTCTCCAAATTAGTAATGGCAGCGGAATAAATTTGCGCGTTCAGTTCTTTTGCTTCTTCCGGATTATTTGAAGAGGCTATCAGGTAAAGCTTCTTTTCGTTTTCCGGATTAATTCCAGTAAAGAACTCTTCTTTCTTTTTCAATTGTTCAGAATGAAAAGACAGATTGTTTAGATCTGCATCAAAAGACAGATTGAATCCTTTCAGTAGAAAAAAGAAAGTCCCTATTGATATCCCGGCAATGGCTAAACGCACCATTAATTTGTTCGTCTTTTTTTCCTTCGACTCCTTATGAATTTCTGGAAGTTTAATTTTCAAGATGTGGATAACAACTGGAAGGAAAAGAATGGTAAAGAGTGCTGAGCCGGATAAAACGCAAAGTGCAATCAACCCAAAATCTTGTAACACTACGGAATTAGTAAACATCAAAGCCGCCAAGGCAGCAATTGTTGTAAAGCTTCCAATGATCAAAGGTGCACTAATTTCACGAACCGTTTCTACAAGATTCCCGGAATGCTTGTAATGGGTAAAGAAATGAAAAGAATAGTCCAACACGATTCCCATCAAGACCGAAGAAGTTGCAAGGGAGATAGAGCTGATCTCAGGATCTATGTATCCAACAAGACCTGCGCCACAGAGCATACCGAAAAGAGCAGGTAATAAGAAGTAGAATGGTGCCAGAATACTTCTGTAATACAGAACAATGAGTAAAATAATCAAAGCTAAACTGACATATGCTGTCGTAGAAGTGTCACGCTTTACTTGTGTGGCATTTTCTGCGGCGATTTGAAATGTTCCAAAGTAATCAAGTTTGTTCGAGTTGGTTTTCTTGTTGAAATTTGCTGCGTAATCGGTGAGTTTGGAATTCAGCGCTGTAAGTTCATCGGTATTTTTTAAATCAAGTTTCAATGTGGCAAAAAACAAGACTTCCTGTTCGTCTCTGGTATAAACTACTCCATCCTTAATCAGGTATGAACTTGAATCACTTATTGGATTCAATTGAGTTAATTTTTGGTTGGCGATTCCTAAAGGATCATTGGCGACGATTGAACGCTGAAAAAAACCGTTACTCCCCTTTAAACGTTCTGCAGATTTTGCCAATGCATATTGAATCGAATCTTTATTTAAGCGATTTGCAATATTCGCATAATCGACAGGCGTAAAATGCAAAATGGAGGAGGCCTGTAAATAGGAGATCAGTTCCTTTTCATTAACGTCCCTATAGACTATAAAATCTCCTATTTCCCGTTGAAACTGTTTTTCCAGATCTTCAACCAGCTGATCAATTTGATCCAGGTCATCTTCCCGATCGTCACTCACTTTGATAGAAAATACAATTTGCTTATTCAGCTTGTTCTTTTGTATGATCTCACTAAACTCTCTGTATTCTTTACCATCCGGGAAAACTGAATACAAGTCTTCTTCTATTTGCAAGCGTTTAACCCCAAAGATCAATAAGGTAATAATCACTCCAAGCAATAGCAGGAACGGCAGTTTAAACTTTAAGAAAAAGCGAACAACACTCGAAGCGATTTGACCAAACATAAAAAGTTAGCAGCAGTTTAAATTCTTAAAAATAGTACCGAAAGTGTATGGTTATTCCATTGCCCAGGTACTTTCAATATACAATAGTACCGAAAGTGTATGGTTATTCCATTGCCCAGGTACTTTCAATATACTCTACCATATCGTTATAGGCCTTTGGATTTTGTTCTTTCAGTACAATTAAAGATGCGTTATAAGCCGCTTTAACAGCAATTGGAACTCCTCCACCCAATTCCGCCCAATGCCCACCAATTATCACATTTTTAACTGGAGTTAGGTAATGTGCGACTTTCAATTGCATGTTTGTTTTTCCAGGTCTTGTTCCCATCATAGACCCATCCTTGTTGTGTGTATATCGGTAGTATGTAATCGGCGTTGCTACCTCGTAGAATAAAATATGTTCTCTCAAATTAGGACAAACACGTTCTTCCATACGATCGAAAATGATCTGTGCGAATTCTTCCTTCATTCGTTTGTATTCATCGTTTCGATCATATTCTCCCTTCGCGTTCAATGCAGTACCCCAGTTATTTCCGTAGTCCATCCATGCCGGAACAAAAATATTCAAGGTCCCATGATTTTCCGGAGCTAACGTTTTATCTCTAACTGATGGTGCCAATATGCTCAAAAATGATTTGTGAGGATCACCTGAAGAATGCTCCATCCGGGGTGTTTCTTCATTGAAAACTTGAATCATTTCATCACCAAACCCAAGGTCTTCAGCGGGACAGTTTAAGGCAACTGAAATGGTCACCGAAGAACTATACAGCTCTGCCTTGTCTAATTTGTCAAGTAATTTCTTTGGAACAGCTGATTCGGGTAATAATTTCTTGTAAAGCACATCCACATCACAAGCAGCAATAAGGTATTTTGCACTTACTGTATATTCTTTCAAGCGTTTGCGATACGTTACATTTTTGAAGATACCGTCTTGCACATCGATCTTAAAAACCTCTGCACTCAAAACCAATTCTGAATTTTCTTTATCCATTTTAGTCAAAAGCCATTCCGGGATGACCTGACTACCTCCAATGGGCGGATTCTGAAAGTCATCATTATATGCCCATGCAATAGGAAATAAGCAAGAAAGAAGGTCGGGTTCTGAACGAAACATACTTAGCAATTTCTCGTCCTTAAAAAACTTACGTAAGCCCTTTTCTACACCTTTTTCTCCACCATATAACGCATACTTGATCAATGGATAGATAATCCCCAGCTGTTTCAACATGAACAATGGCTTTTTAAAGCCACTTTTGGTCTCGTTGGACACAAAAAATTTCGGAAATTTCTTAGACACCTCAGCTACTACCTTAGCTGCTTTGAAAAATTTTTCTATTCCTTTACGTTCATGTGGGAAATCTTTAATCAGCTTTTCCTTGAGTTCATCTGGATTGTTGGTTAACGTAAATTCATAGTCTTTTGAAATGTGACGATGAATATTTTTCATTCCAATTGGTCTTGGAAAATCATCCCCTAAATACTTGAAAACATTGGTTACAGAACCATTTTTTCCATATTGATTTAGCCAATGAATTGCTGTGTCAAAAATAAAACCTTTCCGCTCGAAACCTTGTAAATACCCGCCTATCAATCGATGTCTTTCCAAAACACAAACAGACATACCTGCCTTTGATAGTAGTGCAGCAGCTGTCAAACCACTTACACCAGCACCTATAATAACAACATCAAATTGCTTTTCAGACATATATAAGATTAAGATTCGAGCAAAAATATAGAATAAAAAATGATTTATGTCCAATCTAATTTTTCAAATCTATATTAATGTAGGTTAAAATAATTACCTTTAGCACCCTGAAAATATCGGCATACTTATCTTAATAATAAAATTAAAAGACCTTTCAACGAATGAAAGCTATAAACGCGTTATATGAGGCTCAGAAAATTGCATTTGGGCCTTTTGTTTTTCAGACAGCCTATACGATGCTTGAATTGGGGATTCTTGATGCGATGCTCAATGCTAACAAAGGGTTAACAGTAGAAGAGATTGCTGAGCAAACCAAGGTGTCCAATTACGGTGTTTTGGTGTTAATTGAAATGGCTGAAGTTGCTGGAATAGTTGAAAAAAAGGAAGGTGATAAATTTGACTTGACAAAAGTGGGGTATTTCATTTTACGCGATGATATGACCCGCATTAATTTACTGTTCACTCAACATGTATGCTACCGTGGCTTGTTCGACTTGAAGGAAGCTATTGTAACTGGAAAGCCCGCAGGTTTGAAAACCTTAGGAGATTGGAAGACCATTTATGAAGGTTTATCAATTCTACCTGAACCGATTAAGAAATCATGGTTCGATTTTGATCACCATTATTCAGATAATTCATTTGATGATGCCTTGAAAATCATTTTCAAAAATTCACCAAAAAGGATCTTTGATATTGGTGGAAACACAGGGAAATGGGCTATGGCAAGCACGAAATACGACCCTAATGTGTGTGTGGATATTTTTGACCTTCCCGTACAGTTAAAGGTGGCAAAAGAAAATATAGATCAAATTGAATCCATAAAGAGCCGAGTAACCTACAATGCTGCAGATATGCTCGACCCAAACACAGAGATTCCTGCAGGAGCAGACGTTTACTGGATGAGTCAATTCCTCGATTGTTTTAGTGAGCCAGAAATCGAAGCCATTCTTTTAAAAATTAAAAAGAATGCTTCAAAGGAGTCGACTATCTACATCATGGAGACTTTCATAGACAACCAAACTTTCAAAGCAGCAACGTATAGTTTGGTGGCAACCTCCCTTTACTTCACCGTTCTTGCAAATGGCAACAGTAAAATGTACAGTTCAACAGCTATGAAGTATATTATTGACAAGGCAGGCTTCGAATGTGTGAACGAATACCATTTACATGGTGATAGTTTCCATACTATTTTGGAAGTTAAGTTGAAATAATTAAATTAACCTGCAAGGATTTTTGGAACAATGACAAATAAACTTAATCTTTCCAAAATTGAAGAACACGCATTAAATAATGTGCCTTTTCAATTGAATGAAGACCTGAAAACGAATATTATTAAATCATTCTCTTTCTTGGAAGATTTTTCAAGTGATAAGATAATATATGGGATCAACACCGGATTCGGCCCAATGGCTCAATTCAAAATTGATGATTCAAAACTGAACGAACTTCAATATAATCTCATCAGAAGTCACTCTTCAGGATCAGGGAATGTGCTGGATGAAGAATCAGTTCGAGCAGTAATGGTGGCTCGAATCAATAACTTTCTTCAAGGTAATTCCGGAATCAGTTATGGTGTTATTGAAAAACTTGTGGCTTTTTTAAATAACGATATCATTCCTGAAATTTATGAGCATGGAGGAGTTGGTGCCAGTGGTGACTTAGTTCAATTAGCTCACCTTGCTCTTAACCTCATTGGTGAAGGATATGTGCGCTACAAGGGTGAAAGAAGAAAAACGATAGACGTACTGAACGAGTTGAACATTGAACCACTTTCTATTCGTCTGCGTGATGGACTTGGATTGATGAATGGCACATCGTGTATGACAGGTATTGGTGCCGTGAATTTAGTGTATACGTATCGTTTACTGAATTGGTCAATCGCTTCTTCGGCTATTATCAATGAAGTAGTAGAAGCTTACGATGATTCCTTTTCTGTTGGATTGAATCGTGTTAAAATGCATCCGGGTCAACAATATGTTGCTGAGAAAATGCGCAATTTCCTAAAAGGAAGTGAACTGATCAAGAAACGAGAGGAACTGTTTGCAGATAACGATGTTCTGAATCATGTTGAATTCAAAAAGAAAATTCAAGAATACTACTCAATTCGCTGTGTACCACAGATATTAGGTCCTGTAAAAGAAACATTGGATTACGCTAAGCAAGTCATTGAAAATGAGATCAATTCAACCAATGACAATCCAATTGTGAGCGTTGAAGACCAAAATGTATTTCATGGAGGGAACTTCCATGGTGATTATGTGTCACTTGAAATGGACAAGGTGAAAATTGTGATTACCAAGTTGACCATGCTTGCAGAGCGTCAATTGAACTTCCTTTTGAACAGCCGTTTGAATGGTCATTTTCCCGCTTTCTTAAATACACAAACACTTGGATTTAATTTTGGAATACAAGGAATGCAGTTCAATGCCACGTCAACAACAGCAGAGAGCCAAATGCTTTCCAATCCAATGTACGTTCACAGTATTTCCAACAATAACGACAATCAGGATATTGTCAGTATGGGTACGAATAGTGCTGTTATCGCTAAGAAGGTAATAGACAATGGATTTCAGGTTATGGCTATTCACATGATGGCGGTTTGTCAGGCAATCGACCTTTTAGATGATAATAAGCGTGCGAAATTATCTGAACAAACCAAGAATATTTACGCCATGATTCGTGAAGTTGCTCCTGTGATAAATGAGGACGTTCCACAATTTGAAAATATTCAAAAAGTTATAGATACCTTACGCAAAACTTCCATTGAAATATGAAGGCAGCATTAGTAACAGGAGCATCACGAGGTTTAGGTCGAGCAATTGCAATTCAATTGTCGAAAGATCTAGGACTGCACATTATCATCAATTTTGCAGGAAACAAAGATGCAGCGAATGAAACGCTAAAAACCATTGAAGAAAACGGAGGTACTGCTGAATTGCTTCAATTTGATGTTAAAAACAGTGAGGAAGTAAAAACAGCCATTAATAGCTGGATTGAAAATAATCCGGATAAGCATATTGAGGTATTGGTGAACAATGCCGGAATCACAAGAGATAATTTGTTTCCATGGGTTTCGGAGAAAGATTGGGATGATGTATTGAACACTTCAGTGAAAGGAATGTATAACTGTACGCAAGCGGTTATACAAAAAATGCTACGTGCTCGATCTGGAAGAATAATCAACATTGCTTCATTAAGTGGATTAAAAGGAGTTCCAGGTCAAACAAATTACTCGGCAGCTAAAGGAGCCATGATTGCTTCTACAAAGGCTCTTTCTCAAGAAGTAGCCAAGCGCAATATCACAGTTAATGCAATTGCACCCGGATTCATTATTTCAGACATGACAAGCGATTTGGACGAGGCTGAGTTGAAAAAAATGGTTCCTGCAAATCGTTTTGGAAAAGCGGAAGAGGTTGCATTTCTAGCCAGTTTTTTGGCTTCAGAAAAAGCAGCATATATCACAGGAGAAGTGATCAATATCAATGGTGGAATTTACGCTTAAGCCATGGAACATAGAGTTGTTATAACAGGAATCGGAATTTACTCATGCATAGGTGAAAATCTTGCTGAGGTGTTGGATTCTTTGAAAGCCGGAAAGAGTGGTATTATTTACGATGATCCCCGCAAAGAATTCGGGTATCGATCGTGTTTGACCGGATTTGTTCCTGATCCCGATTTAAAACCATTTTTATCACGAAGAGAGCGCATCGGTATGCATCAGCCTGCAATGTACGCCTACATATCGACGAAAGAAGCATTGGAAAATTCCAATCTTGATGTTGATTTTCTTGAGAAAAATGAAACAGGGATTATATTTGGGAATGATTCAACAGCTGGAGCAGTAGTTGAAACGATTGACAAAGCGAGAGCAAGGAAAGACAATACCTTAATTGGAAGTGGAGACATTTTCCAAAATATGAACTGCACGGTTAACATGAACCTCTCAACAATTTACAAGTTGAAAGGAATCAATATTTCCATGTCCGCTGCGTGTGCTTCCGGTTCACATTCGATTGGAATGGGGTATTTCTTGATTAAACAAGGATTACAAGAGCGTGTAATTTGTGGTGGTGCACAGGAGATCAATGTTTATGCGATGGGAAGTTTTGATGGTTTAGGAGCATTCTCTATTCGTCATGACGAACCGGGTAAAGCAAGTCGACCGTTTGACCGGGATAGAGATGGACTGGTGCCATCTGGTGGTGCGGCTACTGTAATTATTGAATCACTTGAATCTGCCCTCAAAAGAAATGCTCCGATTTATGGAGAAATTGTTGGGTACGGCTTTTCATCCAATGGTGATCATATTTCCAATCCTAATTTTGATGGACAGTACCGTTCATTGATTATGTCTTTAAAACAAGCAGGATTGACACCTGAGGATATAGATTACATCAATGCGCATGCAACATCGACTCCTGTTGGAGATGCAACCGAAGCACAGGTACTTTTCGATGTATTTGGTTCAAAAGTGCCAATTAGTTCAACGAAATCAATGACAGGGCATGAATGTTGGATGGCAGGGGCAAGTGAGATCATTTATTCGTTGTTGATGATGGAAAATGATTTTATTGCACCCAACATCAATTTTGAAAATCCGGATGAGGATTCTGAAAAAATAAATATTATTCCAACGTATACGGAAAAGAAAATCGATAGTTTCCTTTCCAATTCATTTGGCTTTGGGGGGACAAACTCTTCTTTGATTATTAAAAAGTTTATCAAATAGTTAATTACTACACTTATGAATAGGTCAGAAATTATTGCTACTACTAAAAGATTTCTTTCTGAGGAGTTCGAAGTGGATCAGGAAGCGATCCAACCAGAAAACAATTTGAAGGAAACATTAGATCTTGACAGTTTGGATTATGTTGATTTGGTTGTTGTTATTGATGATAATTTAGGATTCAAACCAACTGCCGATGATTTTAAAACAATTGAAACTTTCAATGATTTTTACGATCTTGTTGAAAAGAAATTAGAAAATGCCTGATTGAACATGGGAAAAAAATGGGATGGAAAAACGAAAGGATCACTTTTGGGATACAAATTTTTCGTTTTTTGCATTCGGTTTTTAGGTGTTAAGTTTAGCTACTTTTTTTGTATTTGGGTTTCAGGCTACTTTGTTTTATTTGCATCTAAACAAAGAAATGGACTGATTCGTTTTTACAAAAAAGGATTTGAATACAGCACTGCAAAATCAATCCTTACTTCTGCAGTAAATTTCTATCGCTTTGGACAGGTTCTTATTGACAGAATTGCACTTAAAACTGAGCGGAAAAGGATCTTTACACATTCGTTTGACAATGAAAGAGCTTTGCTAGATATTAAGGAAATGGGGAAAGGTGGTTTTTTAATTTCAGGTCATGTGGGTAACTGGGAAAATGCAGGAAATCTAATTGGAGAGCGCATTACCTCTAAAATCAATATTTTGATGCTGGATGCAGAAGTGGAAAAGATAAAACACTTTCTAGATGAGAAAACGGAAAAGGCAAAATACAATTTGATCCCGTTAAAAGATGACATGTCACATCTTATTCTGATTCATCAAGCATTGAAAAGAAATGAATTAATAGCTTTACATGCAGATAGGACGTTAGAAGGACAAAAAACATTTGAATTTCCATTTCTGAAGGGTCAAGCTGCATTTCCATCGGGTCCTTTTATTATGGCACACAAATTCAAAGTCCCAATAACTTTCGTGTTTGCAATAAAAACAACATCTACTCATTATCAACTCAATGCCACAGCACCTATTTTAGACTCATCATCACCCGAAGAAATTGCGGAGAAGTATGTTCATCGACTTGAAGAAATGGTGAAAAAAGCTCCTGAACAATGGTTTAATTTTTACGACTATTATGCTAATTGACAAACAGAACATTAAAACATACATTCCACAAAGAGAGCCATTCATTATGATTGACGGTCTTGTTTCCGCAGATAATGAAGTTTTCAAAAGTTCTTTTGAGATTCAAAAAGACAACATCTTTCTAGAAAATGATGTTTTATCTGAGTCAGCACTTGTTGAAAATATCGCTCAAACCTGTGCTGCCGGTTTCGGATTTCTCGGAAGTCAAAATGAAGCAGGTGAAGCTCGTTTGGGATTTATTGGTGCAATAAGTAAGTTAGAGGTCTTTTCAAGTTGCACATTGAATGATCAACTAACTACAACTGTGACAATTCTCAATAGTTTTGAGAACATTCATTTAATTGAAGGGGTTGCGGCATGCAAGGGAGTAGAATTGATCAAATGTCAAATGAAAATTGTTCAGGCGTGAAAGTCTTAAAGTCGTCATTGGATATTACCGTTCGCTTCAGTGAAACTGATCCAATGGGTATTGTGTGGCACGGAAATTACCTTAAGTTTTTTGAAGATGCCCGGGAAAAATTGGCTGACGATTACGGAATGTCACATTATGAAGTGTTTGAACATGGATTTTACACGCCTATTGTAAAAACTGAACTCAACTATAAAGCCTCCATCTATTTCGGAGAAAAAGCGCGTGTAAACGTCGCTCTGGAAAAGCATGACTCTGCAAAAATTGTATTCAAGTATGAAGTGATCAATTTGTCCAATGGACAATTGGCAACAACAGGTATGACAATGCAGGTATTCATGGATGCTAAAGAAAGAACATTAGAATTAGCCAAGCCTGATTTCTATTCAGAGTGGGAGGAAAAACAAAACTGGATCGAAGAGTGAGTGCATTCTACCTAAAATATGGAACAATTGTCTCTCCTCTTGGGATTGGTCAAGAAGAACATTTTGAAGCACTCAAGGCGAATAGAAGCGGAGTACATCAAAGTGAAGGCACTGGATTCAACGGGGAAGATTGGTATTTAGGTAAAATTGATTTTTTACAAGGCAATAGATACGATCACCTCTTGACAGTTGCCTGTGATGACTTAGTCAAAAAGATACCTGAATCTCTTTTGAGATCAAGTAGAACTTTAGTCATTGCAAGCTCAACAAAAGCTGATTTAGATGCATTAGAATCGGACTCTTTCCATTCAACCAGGACTATTCTTAAAAACAAACTGGATTTAGTCCATGAACCGCTAATTATTTCCAATGCTTGTATTTCAGGCGTACTGGCTATCAATCTGGCAGCTGACTATTTAAACTCCAATCAATATGATGATATAGTCGTAGTTGGTATCGACAGCTTGAGTGACTTCGTGATTTTCGGTTTTCAGAGTTTGTTCGCCATGAGTGATGAACGCAGCAAACCTTTTGATGCTCAACGAAAAGGAATTTCTCTTGGTGAAGCATGTGGCATTGTACTCCTTTCAAACCATCATGATGATTCTTTTTCGGTAATGTATTGTGGTGGTGCATCTTCAAACGATGCTAACCACATTTCAGGGCCATCTCGAACAGGGGAAGGATTGGTCCGCGCAGTGGAAAGAACACTGAAAAGATCACGTGCAACTCCTGATCAAATTGATTTTATATCAGCACATGGAACGGGCACTTTGTTCAACGATGAAATGGAAAGCATTGCTTTCAATCGACTCGGCATGCAACAAGTACCTATAAATAGCCTTAAAGCGTATTTTGGACACACACTTGGTGCTGCAGGAATTATTGAAGTAATTGCCAGCATGCTCACTATGGAAAATAATCTATTGATCAAGAGTTTGGGATTTGAAGAGATCGGGACAAGTCAGCCATTAAATGTTATTCAGGAAAATCAAGAGAGGCAGGTCAATACTGTACTTAAAACTGCTTCTGGATTCGGTGGAGGAAATGCCGCTTTACTTTTAAAGAAACACCAATGAAGGTAATCGCTACGAGCTATATTCATCCGAAAGGGGCCTTTCTCAATGGAAAAAAACTCATTGACACCTCCAACACGGACGAAAATTACTTGAAAGTTATATACACCACTCTTGGGATAGATTATCCTAAATTCTATAAAATGGATAATTTATCGAAATTGTCCTTATTGGCAGAGCACCTTTTGCATGATCAATTCCCAAGTGAAGTAGACCTAGAAAATGATCTTCAACTCCTTTTTGCAAATGCATCTTCAAGTCAAATCACGGATTTTAAATTCAAAGACAGCTACTTGAATTTGGGCAGTCCCAGTCCATCGCTGTTTGTTTATACTTTGCCAAACATTTTGACCGGTGAATTGTCTATTCGTTACAAGTGGTATGGTGAAAATGTTTTTTTTATACAGGAACAATTCGACGCTGAATTCTTCTTTGAGCAGCTTCAATTTTCCTTTAAAAGAGGCAACTCACTTTGTCTTTGTGGTTGGGTTGAATCAAATGTGAATGGAACTGAGGAATGTTTTCTATTTTTAGTGGCAAAAAACGGTGAAGAAGCAACACCGGAGAATATAATGAACAGTTTAAGTAAATATAGAAATGAGTAATTTAAAAGAAGAATTGAAAGCCCAGATCATCGAACAGTTAAATCTGGAAGATCTAAGTCCGGCAGACATTAATAATGAGGCTCCATTGTTTGGTGATCAAGGTTTGGGCTTGGATTCTATTGATGCTTTAGAATTCATCGTCTTGTTGGATTCAAATTATGGGATCAAAATTGCTGACCCAAATGAGGCCAAAGAGATCTTTTATTCTGTAGATACCCTATCAGATTACATCGCTAAAAACAGACAATAGTTCGAATGATCTATGTGACAGGATATGGTGCCATTTCTTCTATTGGAAACAATGTAGAGGAAACGCTTGCATCCTTATTAGCAGAAAAAACTGGTATTAAGCAAGGTACGCGACCACATACGGAACGGTATAAAGTAGGTGAAGTCAACTACTCGGATGATGAGTTGATGGAATACTTTAATCTTCAAACAACCGGATCAAGAACCAGCCTGTTGGGTATGGTGGCAGCAAAAGAAGCTTTTAATGGTCATGAGATCTTGAAAGAGGTTCGAACAGGCTTTATATCAGGCACATCTGTAGGAGGTATGGACATCAGCGAGATAGAATACAAGAACTACCTAGAGGGAAAGGAGCATCGAATAGAACGTTATGCGCATCATCCAAGTGGGACCACCTCTGAGCAGATCGCTCGTGAAGTAGGTATTCACGATTTTGTCAATACAATTTCTACGGCTTGTTCATCTGCTGCAAATGCGATCATGATGGGAGCCCGTATGATCCAAAATGGATTGATCGATCGTGTGGTGGTAGGTGGAACAGATAGTTTAACCCAATTTACTATTTCCGGATTCAGATCACTCATGATTTTCGATGAAGAGTGGTGTCGCCCCTTTGATGAAACACGTAAAGGCTTGAATCTGGGTGAAGGAGCAGGATACATCGTTCTGGAATCAGAAACGTCAATTCAACGAACTAAAAAAACACCATTAGCAGTACTCTCCGGTTGGAGTAATGCTTCGGATGCCTTTCATCAAACAGCTTCTTCTCCGGATGGTGAAGGTGCGGTTTTATCCATGCAGCAAGCTCTTCAAGTGGCGCAATTGAACCCGTCAGTTATTGATTACATCAATGCACATGGAACAGCAACACCAAATAATGATCTTTCCGAGTCAAAAGCAATCAAGTCAATTTTCACTGAGAAAATTCCTCCATTTAGTTCGACGAAAGCATACACTGGCCATACCCTTGCTGCTTCAGGTGGAATTGAAGCTGTGATAGCAATATTGGCACTTCAACACAAGTACCTTTTCCCAAATTTGAATCACACACAGGTGATTGAAGAAACAGGGTTACAACCTGTGAAAAACGCTCAAAAGATCGCTCAATTAAACCATGTATTATCGAATTCATTCGGCTTCGGAGGGAATAATTCGACTATTATTTTAAGTGCTATTGAATCATGATCTATATTCAAACCATAGAGTCGATTTCACACCAAAACTCTTTTCAACAAGAGAATATTTGGGACACATTGAGTCCGATAGAAACTGATTCGACAGTCATTTCTCCGGATTACAAAAACTACATTTCACCTGCTTCGCTTCGCAGATTAAGTCCAGTTTTACGAATGGCACTTGCAGCTGCAAAGGAATGTCAATCAAAAATCAATAATGAAATAGATTCAATTTCAGTGGGCACAGCTTTGGGATGTTTGGTTGATACCGAGAAGTTTCTTGTTACTTTTCACACTTCAACAAGTGATACGCTTTCACCAACTGCCTTTATTCAATCCACACACAATACCATAGCAGGGCAGATTTCATTGGAATTGAAAAATCATTCTTACAACATGACGCACACACAGAACAGTTTGTCATTCGAACTGGCTTTACTGGATGCTTTAATGTGTACGAAAGAAGGTAAATCAATGGTGTTGTTAGGTGCTGCGGATGAAGCCATTGATTTTTTAAAATTGTTGCAGCCTACTTTAATCAATTCGGAATTACAACTCACATCTGGTTCTACTTTTATGGTCATCAGTCCAAAAAAAGAAAAAGAGGCTATCGGAATAGTGGATTGTTCAATGCATTTTGAGACAGAAAACCGCGCATCTCTTGTTCTTCACTTTCTGCAAAAAAATGGACTTAGATTGATTGATATCGATCAAATCTTTGTCTCAGGTGCTGAATTAAGTGCTGAATACCCGGGATCAATCGATTATTTGCGCTATACAGGTCTCTATTTTACAGCTGTTGCCTTTGCTGTTCATATGGGACATGATTGGTTGAAGCAAAGGCAACAGAAATTTGTTTTGATCATCAATGAACAAGAGAAAGGAAAACTCGGTTTGATCCTTATGAAACGTGATGAAGCATCTCATTAATATTTTATTTCTTGTACTTGTTTCAGGAACAGTATTATTGTTCTTCAATGAATCACCGCACTTCAAATTACTTTTATTTTTTATTGGAGCAGCATTCTTTCTAGTGCTAAGTATTGGGGTTATTTGGTTAAGGGCAAATTATTTCCTGCGTGCTGTTCACAAAGTAAAAACTCCTTATGTGCTTTTAAGTTTTGATGATGGACCAAACCCTACAACCACTCCCAAAATACTACAAACCCTTCATGAACATGGTATAAAAGCTCTGTTTTTTGTAATTGGAGAAAAGGCGGAAAAACACCCGGAATTGCTTCTCCAAATGAAAGCCCAAGGTCACTTGATTGGTAATCACACATACACTCATCCTCCACTTTTTGCACTTTTTTCTTTTCGAAGAGTTTGGGAAGAACTACACAATGGAAATCGTTCAATTGAACAAGTCACAGGAGAAAAACCCACTTGGTTTCGACCACCAATTGGTTATACCAATCCTATCATCGCCAGAGCAGTTAAGAAAATGGGATTGTCTGTAGTCGGATGGAACAAACGGTCATTTGACTCTGTGATTAGAAATCCTGAAACATTGAAAATGAGAATCTTGAAACTGACCGAGCCGGGTAGTATCATCCTATTGCACGACAACTTGGAACAAACTGAAATAATGCTCAATGCGTATATTCTTGAAGCCAAAGAAAATGGAACTATATTTGCCGATGAGGCCAGCATTAATTCGCTTTTGAAATGAAATTAATACTATTTGGAGTTCTTTTTACACTGATTTCACTAATCAGTTTCGGTCAGGAATATAAGAAAATCACCAATTCTGCTGCGTGCAAAAAATCAATACAGGACCATCACAAATCAGCGAAAAGTCTTTCAGCTGATTTCAACGAAAAGATCTATTCGGCCATGTTTGAAACACCACAAAAAGGAAGTGGTAAAATGTTTTACAAGCAATCCCAAAAAATACGTTGGGAGCACACAGCGCCAAAAAAACAAGTGATCCTGATCAATGGGAAAACCGTGCAAATGAGTGAAAATGGCAAAGAAGTAAAAAATGCGGCATCAAAAACCATCTTAAAGAAGGTTCAAAATATAATGCTTCAAATGCTTTCGGGAGAATTTTTGAATGAGAATGATTTCAGTATTGCCTATTTTGAAAACACAGCGAATTACAAACTCGTTTTAACACCGAAAAATGATCGCATGGCACGTTACATCAAACAAGTTGACCTTATTTTTGATAAGAAAACGCTTGTATTGAAAGAAATGAGCATGATTGAGGACGAAAATGAAAAGATCGTGTATACATTTACAAATGTTCAAGTAAACGGAACTATTGACGATTCAAAATTTACAACTTTCTGATGCTATTAAAAGATTCATTCTACGCAGTTAACTCTATCAATGAAATAGATGGTGCTATTCAAGCTGTCATTTCAATTGATCCTGACCATGCTATTTTCGAAGGACATTTCCCTGGAAATCCTGTAACGCCGGGAGTTGTTCAGATGGAAATAATAAAAGAGTTGTTAAGTGTCCATTTTAATCGTTCGTTGAAATTAAAATCCATGAACAATTGTAAGTTTTTGGCCATTTTGAATCCGCAAGTATCTCCTGAAGTTCAAATTAAAATCACACTTCTCCCTACAGATTCAGATTCCATAAAAATCTCTGGTGTGATCGCAAAAGATGATTTGAACTTTCTTAAAATTCAGGCAGAATACTGTTAAGCCACTTTAATAGACGATCTCAATTGTTTACAGGCTCTTTGCGAAACATTTTCAAGAGCAAATAACTGATCAAAAAAGCAGAAAAAAAAGCAACTAACGCCAGTAACACTGCTCCGATCATATACTGTTGGAGGTTTTCTGAAATAGCACTTGTTGTATACGCAAATATTTTGTCCGTATCGATTACTCCATCTGTGAATTGTTGCCCCATCAAAAAACTACCATAGATAATAAATGGAATCATCGGTGGTACGGAGATGTTGGCAGCGGCTATGAAAAGTACCTTATTCATTCGAAACAACACCGCCAAAGGAATTCCAACAAGCAATTGAAATCCCCATATTGGAACAATCCCCATAAACACCCCAAATCCAATCGACAACGCCTTACTGAAATTACTTTCTTCCGGTTTTATTGTTTCCTGTTTGATAATGGCCAGCGTATTCAAAGAAAATAATTTCTTAGGGTAGTAATAAAGAAGTGCGAAAAGAACCAGCACACTGTTCAGCACGCTTATTCTGAAAAAATCTCTTCCCGGACGGAAATGTGAAACGCGCTCTTCAGGATCGTACTTCACTTGAATAGGAACGGGTTTAAAGGGTACGTTCTTCCATGCAAGTCGCACAATAATTTCAATTTCCAACTCAAATTTCTTGGTAAACAAGCGCATTTTTTTGAGTGGCTTGAGTGGATACAAGCGAAATCCGGTTTGAGTATCTGGCAAAGTGATCCCTGTTTCCAGTTTGAACCAGAAATTGGAAAATTTATTTCCAAATGAACTTTTTTGGGGAACCCCTTCTTGTTGCATATTTCGTGAACCCATCAATACAGTCCCGGGATTTTCAGTTGCCATTTTAATCATTATGGGCAGATCACTCGGAAAATGTTGACCGTCAGAATCTATCGTAATTGCATTGTCAAAGCCAAGTTCAATCGCTTTCTTTATTCCTCTGCGCAATGAAAATCCTTTCCCTTGGTTAGGTTCATTCACCAAGATATGAACCTTCTCTTTGTAATTCTCCAAAATCTCCGGTGTGCTGTCTGTAGCCCCATCATTTATCACTATAACACGTTCTGCCGGAACCAAGTCCAAAACACCATCCAATACTCTAGACAGTGTCTTTTCATTGTTATAGGTAGGAATAATTACGCAACCATTGATTTCTGTTATATTCACTGCGTTTGATATGAATTTGAACAAAATTAATGAATCAAGCTGAATTTTCGTTGAAAAATACGCTGAAAGCCACTCATTTTGGCCTCAAAATTGGATTAAAACCCTAATTTTGTAAAAAACAGAACGAGTAAGGAAAACGAGATGATTCAGCTCTTATTTATACTGGTCTTACACACAAGTGGTTTTTCAAAAACCGAATACTTCAAAGTCTTTGCCGGCAATGATGAGACAGGTATATCCAAAATGGTCCAAAAACTGGAAAAGCTCAGTGAAAACTCAGATCAAACAGCTTATTTAGGCGCAATAAAAATGAAAAAGGCTGAATACCTTAAAACACCCAAAGAAAAGTTGGAATTGTTCAAGGCTGGTAAAGAGCTTCTCGAGAAATCGATTTCCAAAAACAACAGTAATGCTGAGTATCGTTTTTTACGCCTCTTAATTCAAGAAAACGCGCCTAAAGTGTTAAAATATAACGATAAGATACAGGAAGACGCCAAGTTCATTTCATCGAATTTCGCCAATTTAAACGCAGACGTAAAAACGGCGGTTTTGAACTATTCGAAAACATCACCCAACCTGAAAATCTAACTGTTGTAGTGTTTGGAAGATGAAAATACTGGCAATTTATTATACCCAATCCGGACAATTAGGCGAAATTGTAAACAATTTTGTCAAGCCTTTAGAAGGAGCGGATCTTGATGTTATTCGATTCAAACCTAAAAATGATTATCCTTTTCCCTGGAATGATAAGGATTTTTACAATGAAATGCCGGATAGTGTACAAGAAGTTCCGGTTGAATTAGAGGAAATCCATTTTAAACATTCGAAATACGATCTGATCATCTTTGGTTACCAACCTTGGTTTTTATCTCCCTCTATTCCAGCAACATCCCTCCTCAAGAACGATGATTTCAAAAAATTGCTAAAAAACACTCCTGTTGTGACCGTCATTGGTGCAAGAAACATGTGGCTCAATGCTCAAGAAAGTGTCAAACAAATGATTTTTGATGCCGGCGGGCAATTAGTCGGAAATGTCCCACTTGTTGACAGAACAACCAACCTGGTGAGTGCCATGACAATTGTTCACTGGATGAGAACTGGTAAGAAAACCAGAAAGTATGGATTTTTTCCTCTTCCCGGAGTTAGTGAAGAAGACATTAAAGGGGTAAGTAAGATTGGACAGTTATTGAATGATTCACTGAAGAAAAGCGCATTAGATACCTTTCAAAAAAGTGTAGTAGAAGCTGGTGCCGTGAACATAAATCCAAATATCTTGTTCATTGAAGAGCGTGCAAAAAAAATATTTGTGGTTTGGGCCAATCTTATTCGAAAAAAAGAGCAGAACAACGGAAACAAAACGTTTTGGACCCAATTTTTCAGGTTCTATTTACTGACAGCATTGTTTGTTGTTTCTCCTATATTACTGACTGTTTACAATGTAGTTTTCAGACCCTTTACAAGAGCTTCTTTAAAGAAGAAAAAGGAGTATTTTTATAGCACAGAATTAAAAAACAAATGAACATATCAGAAGTATATATTACGCGTACATCATCGTTTTATCCAAATGACCCTGTTTCGAATGAGGAAATGGAAGAATTTCTTGGGGTCATCAATGAGCAAACATCAAAATCACGTAGAATTGTTCTTCGCAACAATGGGATTAAAAGTCGCCATTATGCCATTCGAAAAGATGGCACCCCAACGCATACCAATGCAGAAATGGTCGCCCTAGCGATTCGAAATCTTTTTCAAAAAGACATCAATGAAATTAAGGAAGTTGAGTTGATCAGCTGCGGAACATCAAGTCCTGACCAAATGATGCCTTCACATGCCGTAATGGTTCATGGGTGGTTGCCAGAATCCAATACAATTGAAGTCGTTTCCCCATCGGGAGTGTGTTGTTCCGGAATGCATGCATTCAAGTTTGCCTACATGTCCGTGAAATTAGGTGAAACGAAAAAAGCGATTTCGTCAGGTTCGGAGCGCTTGTCTCGTTTGCTGAGATCTGATCAATTTGAGTTAGAAGTTCAGAAGATGGGCGAATTGGAAGAGAACCCTTACCTTTCTTTTGAAAAAGATTTTCTTCGTTGGATGCTATCGGATGGCGCTGCTACTTTCCTAATTGAAAACAAAAAGAATGAAAATGGAATTTCATTACGCGTAGAATGGATTGATTCCTTTTCATTTGCCAATGAGGCAGAGCCGTGCATGTATATGGCCTCTGATAAGGAGCAAGACGGCTCTTTAAAAAGTTACATGGATTACTCCCCACAAGAACTGCAAGAAAAGTCGATTTTGAGTATCAAGCAAGATGTGAAATTATTAGGTGAAAATATCATTCGGCTTGGATTCAAGAAATTAAAATCTGTTTTTGAAAACAAGAATATTGATCCTAACGATATCAATTACTTCTTGCCTCACATGTCCAGTCATTTTTTCGAAGACAAAATTTACGATGCTTTGGTTGAATACGGCATCGAAATTCCTAAAGATCGATGGTTTACAAATCTCGCATATAAAGGCAATGTTGGTGCAGGGTCAATTTACCTTATGCTCGACGAGTTATTCAACAGTGGAAAATTAAAAGTTGGAGACAAGATTCTTTTAGCTGTACCGGAGAGTTCTCGTTTTTCGTATTCTTTTAGTTTATTAACTGTTTGCTAAGATGAAAAAAAACGAACTTCCACAAGATAAAAGTGCACTGGAAAATTTCACCCGTGAAGTTTGCTACGTGAAGAATCAAGAAGGGAAGTACGAAACCGACTTGAGCATTGGTTGGGAGCCTAAAAAAGCTGCCTTGGATAAAGCTTGGGAAGATATCGATGATCGCATAGCAGCAGCAAAAAATAAAGTGGTTTCAGGAGAAGCTAGTCCTGTACTGTATTACATGGAACTTAAACTAATGGATTTGAGTGTTCTTTCTGGTTATAGCGGGTTTTGGAAGTGGCAAATTAAACGTCACATGAAACCTGCCGTTTTCAAAAAACTCTCTGATAAACAATTGAGTCGGTATGCCGAAGCCTTTGATATTTCTGTTGATGAGTTAAAAAATTTCAAGAACAAGTGAGCAATTTTATCCACAATCAGACAGCGCACTGTGAAAATGGCGTAACGGTCAGCTTATTGAAATATCATGGCGTTGACTTCATCACTGAGCCTCTTGCTTTCGGATTGGGGTCAGGATTGTTTTATATCCACATTCCATTTTTAAAGGTCAACAATGGCCCAGCCATATCATTTCGCACTATGCCTGGAGCCATTTTCAATAGAACATGCAAATCACTTGGGGTCAAAGTTGAACGCAAAAAATTCAGATCCAAGGAAGCAGCACAAAATTTTCTGGATTTAAAAGTAGAAGAGGGCGTTCCGGTAGGTTGTCAGGTAGGTGTTTTTCATTTACCGTATTTCCCGAAGGAGTATCGTTTTCATTTCAATGCCCATAACCTCATCGTTTTTGGCAAAGAAAACGACAGATACCTGATCAGTGATCCTGTCATGGAGGAGACGACCACTCTTTCACCGGAAGAATTAGAAAAAGTGCGTTTTGCTAAAGGCGCTCTAGCACCTAAAGGTCATATTTACTACCCTAAATCCGTTAGTGAAATTCAGATGGAGACGCTACAACAAGGGATTATAAAAGGTATTAAACGAAACTGTCGTGACATGCTTTATATTCCCGGTGGCGTTGCCGGTGTAAAAGGGATTAACCACACTGCAAAAAAAATACGCGGTTGGAGAGAGAAATTGGGCGATCGCCAAGCTGCCCTATATTTGGGTCAGATTGTGAGAATGCAAGAAGAGATTGGAACAGGTGGAGGTGGATTTCGCTTCATTTACGCAGCATTCTTAGAGGAGGCCAGTGAAATTATGGCAAATGATCAATTGCTGAAAATATCAGAGAAGATGACAAAAGCTGGCGACCTATGGAGGGATAGTGCACTTCAAATGTCAGGCATTTATAAAGGCAGATTGAATACACAGAAAGACTACGATGACTGTGCCGATTTGTTGAATGAAATTAGCCAAGTAGAAAAAGATGCTTTTCTTGAACTTTCAAAAATCAAATTTAAAGGTTGATGCAAGCTTCGATTATTCAGATCAAAGGCTTAATCAAGTATTTTGGAAAGGCTGAGCAACCGAGCTTGAACGGTATTGATCTCGATATTTTTGCAGGAGAAAAGTTTGGTTTTTTCGGTCCAAATGGTGCTGGAAAAACAACCATGATATCGGTATTGTGCAATATCCTCCAATCAAGTACGGGAAGAATTCAGTATTTCATTGACGAGCAAGAGTTTTCGATTAAAGAGATCTTACCGAGAATAGGTTTTGTTCCACAAGATTTTGCCTTTTATCCTGAATTGACTCCAGTGCAAAACCTCCGGTATTTCGGATCACTTTATGCTGTTCCTAAAAAGGAGTTAGACGAAAAAATAGACAGCTTATTGATCACTTTGGGATTGGATCATGTAAGAAACAAAAAGATCAGTACCTTCTCAGGAGGTATGAAGCGAAGAATCAATTTGGCAATTGGCTTGATCAATGAACCAAAAATTTTGTTTCTCGATGAGCCTACGGTTGGTGTTGATGTTCAAAGTAAGTTAGTGATCTTCACACTTCTAGAAGAATTGAATAAAAAGGGAACCACTATTATTTATACATCCCATCACTTAAAAGAGGCAGAAGATTTTTGTGATCGTATCGCTTTGTTAGACCATGGAAAAATCATTGCAATAGACAATCTTGAAAATTTACTTACTCAAAATGGCGTGAGAAATTTGGAGGATCTTTTGATCAAATTAACCGGTAAAACACTACGCGACTAATGAGAAAATTAGCGGCATCCATCATAAAAGAAGCATTGATATTGCTCCACGATAAGGTGGGTTTGCTATTGATGTTCTTGATGCCTGTTCTATTGGTTTTCATCATCACTATTGTTCAGAACAGTGCCTTTCAATTGGTCAGTGAAAACCGCTTGGATATTTTGATTGTGAACAAAGACAAGGGTGCACTCGGCGATTCATTGACAGCCATGTTGAATCGTTCAGGTAATTTCTCTGTTGAGGTAGATAATTCACTCGTTTTTGGAGATGTCCGTCACAAAACAATAGAGCGCAAAAAGTTAATGGGGGTTTACATTCCTGATGATTTTACGGCTCAAATGAATGCCAAATCAAGTCACATATCCAACCTGATTTTAACTGAATTTGGAGCAAGTGATAAAAAGGATAGTTTGGAACTTAAGCAGGTTGCAGGGCAAATTACTGTTTTTTACGATCCGGTTCTTCAAGAGAACTTTCGCTTATCCATGAGTGAAGGATTAAATACGGTTCTGACAGGATTAGAAAACGAAAACATGCTCAGACAGTTATTTGCGGATATGGGGTATGACGAAATTCCAAAAAACATTCTAAAAGAACTGAAAAACTCGAAAAAAGGAATCGTTTCGATGTCTGCTGCTTCAAGTGACGCTGTTCAAATACCGAATTCCACACAACATAATGTTCCTGCATGGTCTCTTTTTGCCATGTTCTTCATGGTGATTTCTCTAGGAGGTAACTTAGTCAAAGAGCGCTTATCAGGAAGTTTCATTCGCTTACAGACTATACCTTCTGCATTTCTTTTAGTCATAGCAAGTAAAATAACTGTGTACTTAGTTGTATCACTGGGTCAATTGACTTTTTTATTTAGTCTGGGTATTTTCGTTTTTCCACATATTGGCCTACCGCAATTGAATCTTCCCTCCAATCTATTACCTGTTGCAGTCATTTCAATTCTATCGGCGTTTGCGGCAATAAGTTATGCTCTTTTAGTTGGAACATACGCTAAAACACAAGAACAAGCCAACGGATTCGGAGCAATATCAATCATCATTTTTGCAGCAATTGGCGGAATCTGGGTACCCTCTTTTGTTATGCCCGAATATTTACAGTCTATCGGAAAAGCCTCTCCTCTGCATTGGTGCATTGAAGGATTCTATACCTTGTTTTTGAAGAACGGAGACTGGAATCAACTTACTGGAACAATAATTTACTTAATATTGTTTAGTTTTATTTGTCAACTACTGACGCTTCTCAAATTGCGAAGACAGAATTATATATAACAGAAATATGGATAACGAAACACTTAAAGCCGAATTCAAAGAACATTTGATCAAATACCTCAATCTATTGGATACAAAGCCTGAGGATATTAAAGATGATGAGCCACTTTTTGGTGGAGATTTGGGTTTGGATTCGATTGATTCGGTAGAGTTAATCGTTTTGTTGGATCGTGAATATGGCATCAAAATAAAGAATCCAACTGAAGGACGACAAATTTTAGTGGATGTCAATACAATTGTAAACTATATTGTTGCAAACCGCACAAAATAAGTCACAATGGGTAAGGTATTTATCACTGGACTTGGTACAATATCTTCCTTAGGGCTAAATGTTCAGGAGAATTTAGCTGCATTGCGTGAAGGTAGGTCAGGGATAGGAAAAGCGAAGCACTTCAAATCAAAGTACACTGAAAATCTCAATTTTGCTGAAATTGACCTGAGTGATGAAGCATTGAGAGTTCATTGCGGTGAGCTTGACGATCGTGAGTTAACTCGCACTACATTAATTGCAATAAGTGCATTTTCTGAAGCAATTAAAGATGCTCAATTGACAAGGGATGAACTTTCCTCTTTTTCAACTGCTTTCATTTCGTCAAGCACGGTAGGCGGTATGTGTTATACAGATCATTTGTATGCCGATGCCAATATGAAAGAGAACCCTTCAAATTACGTCAGATCGTATGAAGGATCCGATCACACAAGAAGAATAGTTTGGAAGTTTGGCTTGACCGGATTTACAGATACGATTAATACAGCGTGTTCTTCTTCGGCTAATGCAATCATGTTGGGCGCCAAACTGATTCAATCAGGGAGAGCGCAGCGCGTTATAGTTGGAGGAGCTGACTGTTTAGCCAAATACACAGTCAATGGCTTCAATTCTTTAATGATTCTGAGTGAAAATCCATGTAAACCATTCGATCAGTTACGTGATGGACTAACCCTTGGTGAAGCGGCTGCATACCTGGTACTTGAATCAGAAGAAGTGGCAAAGCATAAGCGAAAATATGCAGAAGTAAGCGGTTATGGCAATTCCAGCGATGCCTTTCATCCTTCTGCCACTTCCGAAGAGGCCATTGGTCCGATCAAGGCAATGGAAAGAGCGCTTGAAACGGCAAAGTTGACACCGGAACATATTCATTACATTAATGCTCACGGTACAGGTACTCCCAACAATGATAGTACGGAGTCATTTGCATTTTCACAGGTTTTTCGATCTGTGCCACCTTACAATTCTACGAAATCTTATACCGGACATACATTAGCCGCTTCAGGAGCTATTGAATCAATCTTTTCTATTTTGAGCATGATTCATTCTGAACTTTATCCAAGCCTGAATTGCGAAAACCCAATTGAAGAATTTGAATTCAAGCCAATCGATAAATACATTCAGGGACGAGAGATCATAAATGTCATGTCCAATTCATTTGGCTTTGGAGGAAATTGTACATCTCTTATACTTTCTAGATGTATATAAAGGATCTTTACGCCATATCGCCTCAATCTACTCATGACCTTCAATTTGAACAAGGAGTATGGAAGGAACATACTGAAAAGTATTATGCTGCTTTGGAACCGAGTTATCAAAATCTAGTTCCTGCCAATCTTCTTCGAAGAATGGGAAAAGCAGTAAGAATGGGTATTGGATCAGGTCTGCCATTGCTGCAGAGAAATGAAAAAACAGATGGTATTATTATCGGTTCGGCAAATGGCGGCATGGAGGATTGTATTCACTTTTTGAATCAAATAGTGGATTACGAAGAAGGTACATTGACCCCAACCAATTTTGTACAAAGTACACCAAATTCGCTTGCCGGACAATTGGCTGTCATGTCGAAAAACACGGGGTATAATATGACTCACGTCAATGGTTCGCTTTCGTTTGAAAATGCGCTGCTTGATGGAATTATGTTCTTTGAAGAACGACAAAACCAAGCTACTTTATTAATTGGCGCAGTTGAAGAAATTTCCGTCTATAATTACAATATCGATTTTTTGGCCGGTCGTTTTAAAGATGAATTTGTTCCAAATTCAAAACTGTTATCCGATCCAAGCAATGGCTCAATTTGTGGCGAAGGTTCCACCATGTTTTTGGTCTCTAATACGCCAGAAAATTCGTTTGCACAAATTGTTGATGTTGCACAAATTACAACGACAGAATTTGAACAACTCGAAGCTTTAACAACACGATTTTTACAGCAGTGCGGGGTTGATTCGTCAATGATCGACCTCTTGATTCTAGGTAGAAATGGAGATATCCGCACCGATCATTGGTATGATTTATTTGCTAATAATTACGCTGAAGCGCCATCAATAGCGTATAAACACATGTGCGGAGAATACAGAACTTCATCAGCATTTGCCTGTTATTTGGCAAGTCAATTATTCTCAGGGAAATTTCAGCATTTCTCTTCTACAAATGGTGGAATTCCGCCCATGGTCAAGTACGTACTTATATACAACCATTTTGACGGTGAACGACACGGACTGATATTACTAAAAAAATAACTCTACGTATTCTTAATTCTTTTTAATTGAAGATCTCGATGTGTGAATCTTTGCTTTTGAAGGTTCCGTTTCGGAATAGTAAACATCAAATTGTTCAGGAGACAGAATAGTCTTTAATCGCTCCTTTTCTTTCTTCTCAACAGCATCAATTTGTGCGGTTTTATCCGATTTTTCGAGTGATCTGTTGCTGTTGATTTTCTCTATTTCTTCTTCCAATTCAATGTTCAATGCCAAG
Organism: Crocinitomicaceae bacterium; assembly: GCA_036825545.1. GTDB lineage: Bacteria > Bacteroidota > Bacteroidia > Flavobacteriales_D > Crocinitomicaceae > M0103. The sequence goes on from DAISYB010000001.1 coordinate 56,230, forward strand.
ACCTGTGGTTCTTGGGTTTGAGTAAGGCTGAGATCGTTTTTCATTTGAGCTGTTTTCTCAGTAGCTCGCTGACGAGCAGCAGCCATATCTTGAGAAAAAGTAAACTGAGCTATCAACAACACAACTGCGGTAATCAAAATAGTTCTCATAAGGTTGTAATTTTCAGACAAGTTACAAAAAAATAAATTCGTTCGACCTTTAGCAAGTATCAAACCAAAATGAAAACAAGAAAAAGGGCCGTCTCTTACGAAACGGCCCACAAGGAAAGAAAACCAGGATTTTACTGCTTCACAATGCGTATTGTCTCAACCCTTGTTGAATCTTTCAAACGAAGCATGTAGGAGCCAAACGTCACATCGGAGATCTCAACTTCGCAATTCACCACATCCCCTTTTTTGATGATTGTACCTTTCAAGTCGATCAGTTCATACGAACCCTCATTCAAACCTTTGACTTTGATAACATCCATTACCGGATTCGGATAAACTACGAAATCAACATTATTCACCAACGAAAGATTTGCCAAGCTTGGCACCAATACTGCATCAATTACATGCACCACACCGTTATCGGCTTCCACATCAGCAAGAATTACGGTTGCATCATTCACCTTTACTCCTGAAGTAAGATCAATGACCACATCCTGACCATTCAAAGTTGCAACTGATCCAGCTGTTAATTCAGTTGAAAGAACCGCAGCACCAACAACATGATACAATAAAATCTCGGTAAGAGAAGGACTTTCTAACACGCCATTGATATCAGTTCCTAACGCAGTAGCTAAATCTTCAAAAGCGTCATTTGTTGGAGCAAAAACCGTCAAAGAAGCAAACGGATTTGTCAATGCAGGAAGCAAACGTGCTTCAACCACTGCAGCAACTAAGGAAGTGAAATTGTTGTCGATTGCAACATCCGCTACAGTTTCAACAGGCAGAACAACCGCATTCAATACGTGAACAGCACCATTATCAGTTTGAAAATCCACTGCAGTGATCTCAGCCTGGTTCACAAATACACCAGCAGATCCTACTGTAAATTTCAGGGTGTTGCCATTGTTCAAAGGAGTTGCGATTAAACCATTGCTTACTTCAGATGAAAGCACTTCTGCTCCTAACACATGATAAAGAAGTACATCGGTGAGGTTTGGCAATGCCAACAGACCATTGATATCAGTTCCTAACGCAATTGCTAAATCTTCAAAAGCGTCATTTGTTGGAGCAAAAACCGTCAAAGAAGCAAACGGATTTGTCAATGCAGGAAGCAAACGTGCTTCAACCACTGCGGCAACTAAGGTAGTGAAATTGTTGTCGATTGCAACATCCACTACAGTTTCAACAGGTAGAACAACCGCATTTGTTACATGAACAATACCATTATCAGTAGTTAAGTCTACTGTCGTGATTTGAGCCTGATTGACAAATACACCAGCAGATCCTACTGTAAACTTCAAGGTGTTGGCGTTGTTTAAAGGAGTTGCTATTAAACCATTACTTACGCCTGTGGATGGCACTGACACCCCGAGTACATGGTAAAGTAGTACGTCAGACAAATTAGGCAAAGCCAGTAAACCGGCAATATCCGTGTTCAAGGTTGCTGCTAAATTGTCAAAAGCATCATTGGTCGGAGCGAACACCGTATAGGTTGCAGTTGGATCCTGAAGCGCAGACACAAGACCTGCTTGTTGAATCGCAGCGGCAAGTGAAGTGTGATCCGGACTAACGTTGATCACATCATCATACACATTGGTTTGAGCATTAACTCCGAAAATGGACAGGAACAACATTCCTGATAGACTGAAGACTGGAAATCGTCTTTTGGTAAATAGATTTTTCATGATATTTTGTTTAATGTTTATCTATATTCATTAAACAAACTGTTTTTGATAATGTTCAAAAACACTTGGTGTTAAATTTCTATTTAACAGAAATTAACGGATATCAAGAAAATTAAAAAAGGATCGAATATTGGGCAAAGGGGTCATGGAGCACCGATTGAACGCTTAATTCTTGATAAATACAGCCAAAAAACCTAGGGAATCAATTTTGACTGAAACCATTCCATGGTTTTAGAACGAGCATTCTTCAAATGATTTCCAAACCAAATGTGTCCAGCTCCTTGTTGCGAAACAAACTCATTTTGGATTCCAAGTAACACTAGTTTTTCATTCATTTTTAATCCATTGCTATAAGGTATGCCTGTGTCATCTGTTGCATAAATAAGTTGAGTTGGTACTGCACCAGAATGAACAGCATAATAAGGAGATGCTTGAGCATAAATTAATGTGTCATTTGAAGAGTTTAACCCAGATCCGATATATGTTGCAAACACATCACCTGAACTTGATATTTCCAATTGATCAACATCTAAAAAATCAAGAGGACCAGCCCAGGAGGATACTGCTTTGATTTTTCCGGTATTAAAAGAGTAAGCCGTTAATAAAGCTAAATGTCCACCCGCACTATGACCAACGAGTCCGAAACTGGATGGAGCAATTGACCAATCACCGGCTTTTCTCGAAATATATTCGACTGCTAATGCAACATCTTGTGGCAGCATTGGGTGATGTACGCCATGAAAATCTGAAGCATAACGATAATTGATGGTCGCACAAGCTATTCCCGCTTCAGCAAATTCGCGCATCTCCGTATGAAAAACACTCTTATCGCCAAAAACCCAAGCTCCACCGTGAATAAAAATTACCACGGGTGTATTCTCATTGCGATCCTTTGGCAAACAGATATCCATCTTATGACGTTGATGGGGTCCATAAGAAACACCATAAAAAGTTTGTTGCTTAGATGGCTTGCTAGTTGGTTCTTTCTTACACGAAATTAGAACAAGTGAAAAAGACAAGAGGATCAATAACATTTTCATAGCCGATGGTTTCATGGTATAATAAACGTTTTGATTTTAGTTACATTGATAGATCAATATTCGAATCTATTTGAAATTCTCCTTTATAATTTCATTCTGAACAAAATTGCCTCAAAGCTTCTTCTGCTTCTGAAAATTTTAGTTCTACAGCTCGCTTAAAATCCGTGCAATAATCCTTTTGTTTCAATTTAATTTTAGCTTGACCCATAACGAGATAGCCATAGGCATATTCAGGATTGATTTCAACAGATTTTCGAGCATCCTTTAAAGCATTTTCATAATTTCCTAATTCTAAATGCAAGAAAGAACGATAACCGTATGCTCTAAAAAAATCAGGTTTTATAGCTAACGATTTATTGAAATCTCTTTGCGCCAATTGAAATTCTTTGAGGTGTCTATAGCATAACCCCCGATCAATATATGGAACATGGTTATTTGGATTCAATTCAATTCTTTTGGTTGAATAAATGATCGACTCTTCATACATTGACATTTCGTAATAGAGTAAAGACAAATTATCATAAAGTAAGTCAAGTGAATGATTGTCATTTGGTTGCCTTTTCAAAGCTTCTTTATAATCGTGCTCTGCCAGTGTATATTTACCCAATTTAAAATTACAATATCCTCTATTTAAAAAATAGTTGAAACTGCTACTGTCTAATTCAATGAGTTTAGTAAAACCCAAAGCAGATTGACTATAAACCTTATTTGAATAAAGAACCTCAGAAGCAAAAAGAATCTTTGCTTTCTGGTCATTTGAATCACAAATTGAGTCGGGCAAAATGATTACATTCTGATGTCCTAATGACATTGCTTTTTTTCTGTCCTCACAACTTTCGTCTATGTTTAATAAGAAAAAATTGAGTTTTGAGCGGGCGGAATATGCGTATGCCGAATTCGCATCAATAGCAAGTGCTTTATTGATGGCTATCAAACCCGCTGAGTAAAAGCCTTCTTCAGATAAACAAATAGCAAGATTGTTAAATAATTCAACTCGAGAGTACTGTTTATCAATGGCTGTATTGTATGCTGTTTTTGCTTCCGAAAACTGATTGATTTGTTGAAGAAATACGCCTTTCCAAAAATAATATTCTCCATTCGGTTGAATGCCAATTGCTATATCGATAGCTTCTATTGCCGCATGTATTTCTGAATAATTATTCAGAAAAGTTGCTTTCTCTTTGTAATACTCATGATTCTTTGGAGACAATTGTATTGCTTTATTGATACAATCAACAGATTTTTTTGATTGACCTCTTAAATCACTTACGCGGGCTAGCATCAACCAGAAATGTCCGTTAATAGTGTCATTTGCCAACTCCTTTTCAAGAATATTGGCAGCTTTAAACAAATTGATTGAACTAGGTTTTAACAGTAAAGAATCAACTTGAAAATACATTCTCTCTTTGTCTTGTGCAAGAAAATTTTGCAGAATTAATACATTAAAGAGAAAGATTAATAAAAAACATCGTCCAGCCATTTATATTCAATTTACATTGCCTGCTCCCAATCACTTTTTAGTAACGAAAAAACAATAGAGTCTTCATGGATTCCATTTGAGAAATAATGCTCCCTCAATAAACCCTCCCTGTGAAAGCCAAAATTCTTCATTATCTTAATTGAAGGGACATTGTCTTCACTTACATAAGCTTCTATACGGTGCAGATGAAGTTCATCAAAACCAAAGGCCAGAATCCTTCTAACTGCTTCGGTCATATATCCTTTGTTCTTATCCTTGTCATCACGAAGGCTGTATCCCAATTCTGCACGAAAATGATCGGAATACCAATTATGATAACCTGCTGATCCGATTATTTGACCACTTACTTTTTCAATTAGTTGAAAGAAAATTATACTTCTTTTAAAGCAAGAGTATCCTTTTTGAAATCGGAGTACTTCCTGGATATATTCCTCCTCATTTCGTAGATCCAGGAGTTTCATGATTTGGGGCTTCTCAAAATTGCGAAAGATTGCATTGTAATCTTCGGCCCTCAACTTTTTAAGCACAAGGCGCTCCGTTTCTATAGTTTCGAATTTCATGCGGCAACTTCTTTTTCAACAAACGCTTTAAAATCACTTAAATGTTTAAAGGTTTGTTTTTTAAATGCACCAGGCATGAAAAATGCGAGGATTCGCATAAATCCTTTAAATTGAAACTCTGTTTCAACTGTATAGAGCGTTTTGTTACCTGAAAGAGATGTGAACTGATTCTTCACCAAGTTAAAAACTCCTTGTGCTTCATAAGTACCACTGAACTCATTTGGAAGGTCTCGTACGGTTACAGTTTCAATCATTTCAATTTTTCGCTTCCCCATTTGAAAAACCAATCTGGATTTCGCTCCTGGTTCACCAAGGGTTCCACTTAAGTGGGTAAATTCTTGAAGTCCTTCCATCCATTTACCTAAATTATCTGGATTATCAAATAGGTCAATGACAGCAGTTATTGGAGCATTGATTTCAATTTGGCTAGAGTATTTCATTTTACTGCGCTTTTATTTACTTGTTATCGATGAGTAAAAGTAAAGGTTACTGAAAATAATACCAGTGTGGAAATTGAAAATAATATACTACTGATTGTATTGAATTTATCATGTTAAGTAGACTTCCACGTTTTTGTAGCCTCCTCACTTTTCAGACAAGTTACAAAATTAAATTTGTGAGCCCCTAAGCAAGTACCAAATTAAAATGAATAACATAATAAGGCTGTCTCCATCGAAACAGCCTTACAAAGCTACTTCAAACGTATTAAAGTCCCCCTCCAAGCGCTTTGTACAGTTGGATCTGATTGTTTGCACTACGCTGATAAATACCGAGTAATTCGATTTGTGTGCGCAAATAATTATCCTGTGCAGTGATGATCTCCAGATATGTCGAACGTCCGGAAGTGTACAAAGCCTTCGATGTGGTAACCGATCTTTCCAAAACTTCCACTTCCTCTGATTTTATCGTTGTCATCTGATCATAATTGGTATTCATACGCAGTAAACCATATACTTCGGTGAAAGCACTCAAAATCGATTTTTCGTATAAAATATAAGCCTCTTTCTGCTGACCCTTGGATTGCATCAATTGTGCTTTCAATGCTCTTCGGTTTAACAAAGGCATCACTAAACCGCCTGCCACATTATAAGCCAAAGAGGCCGGTGATTCAAAAAATAAAGCTGCACGGAAGGACTGAAGGCCCATTGTTCCTGTCAATTGCAAAGTTGGATAAAACGCTGCTTTTGCACTTTTTACATCTGCATTGGTCGCTCTTAACTCATTTTCTGCCAAAACAATATCCGGTCTTTTACTCAGTATATGTGCAGGAACTCCCTCACTCAGATTATTAGTCAACTGACCTTTTCCTGCAAATTTCCCACGGTGGACAGCTTGAGGATACCTTCCCAACAATAAATTCATTTTGTTCTCATTCTCGATGATTAGTTGTTCAACTTCGAGCAGTAAGTTTTTCGCCTGGAGCACCTGTGCCGTGATCAACTCGATCCCCAACTCCGTGGCTTTACCACTTTCCATTTGAGCCTGAACCATCAACAAAGCATTCTCTTGCAACTTGATACTTTCTAAAATGATCTCTTCTTCCTTATCTAAAAGCACCAAACTGTAGTAGGTTTTCGCTACTTCAGAAATCAAATCGGTAAGTACCAAGTTTCTCCCTTGTTCACTCGCTAAAAAACGATTCAAGGCTGCTTTCTTCTGGTTCTTCAATTTTCCCCAAAGGTCGATCTCCCAGGTGGTATAAACCCCACCAAAATAATCCGGAACCGGATTGGGTAACTGTTGATCCTCACTTAAGTTGGTTGAAAATTGCGTGTCATAATTCCCCACTCCATCAATCGTATAATCTCCAAATCGGCGTACACCGGAACTGGCAGCAAATCCCAACTCCGGCAGACGAATTCCTCTTGTGAAAGCTACTCCTGAACGTGATTGTTGAACTCGGGCGTTGGCTATGCGTAAATCCGGATTGGAACGCAGTGCTGAATCAATCAGGGCTACCAATAAAGGATCTTTAAAAAAGGTAGCATAACCTTGAATACTGGTCGAGGCAACGTTACGCAAAGTATCTACCTGAACTAATTTAGCTTCAGAAGAATAGTTTTCCGGTACAGTCAATCCTGTATTCAATGCATCCTTTCCCGTTTTACAGGCAAAAAGAAGCATAAGCAAACTGATGTATAAAATTGATCTGATCATGATTTAATGCGTTTATCAATTGAAGCAAAAATGTAATAGAGTCCCGGGATGACCACTACCCCGAACACCGTTCCGAAGATCATTCCCCCTGCAGCAGCTGATCCGATCGTTTGGTTACCGATCGATCCGGCACCTGAAGCAAGCATTAGCGGGATCAACCCGGCGGTGAATGCGAAAGAGGTCATCAATATCGGTCGAAGTCGAGCTTCAGCTCCTTCAATAGCCGCCTGCATAACCGTTCTGCCTTCATTCTGTTTAAGGATTGCGAACTCTACGATCAGAATGGCATTCTTACCCAATAATCCAATAAGCATAACCATTGCCACCTGTGCATAGATATTGTTTTGCAATCCGAAGAGCCACAAGAAGAAAAATGATCCAAATACTCCGATCGGCAAGAAAAGAAGAACGGGTAAAGGAAGCATGAAACTTTCGTATTGCGCAGCAAGGAGCAAATACACAAAGAGCAAACAAATGGCAAAGATGAAGACCACTTGGTTACCAGAAAGGATCTCTTCGCGGGTCATTCCCGAAAACTCATAGTCAAATCCGCGCGGTAGATGCTTCGCTGCAGTTTCTTCAATAGCGCGGATCGCATCTCCGGAACTGTAACCCGGAGCAGCCGAACCATTTAGCATCGCAGCCATATACATGTTGTAGCGCGTCAATTGTTCCGGACCGTAAACGCGTTCGATTCTGGTAAATGCACTGTAGGGAACCATTTCTCCGTCAGCATTCTTAATGCGTAGTGTAAGAATGTCTTCCGGCTGCGCTCTGAACTTCGGATCGGCCTGCACCATTACCTTGTACATTTGTCCGTAGCGAATAAAGTTCGTTGCATAGTAACTACCAATGAGGGTTTGCAAATTAGACATGGCGGCATCCGGAGTGATCTTCTTCTTAGCAGCGTTATCAGCATCAACGTGGATCATGTACTGCGGAAACGTCGGGTCAAAACTTGAGAAAACTTCCGAGATCTCAGGTCGTTGCTTTAATTCTGTAATGTAATTATTGACAACTCGGTTCATTTCCTGCATGTCTCCTCGTCCGGTCATATCAAGTACCCGAAGTTCAAAACCATCTGCATTACCAAATCCCGGTACGGCAGGTGGCGGGAAGAATTGGATCTCCGCATCTTTGATATGGCGGGTGCGTTTGGTCAATTCCTCAATTACACCATCGGCATTAAGATCTCGCTCATCCCAAGGCTTCAAGTTGATCGTACTCATACCGAACGAAGCTCCGACTCCTTCTGTAACCATACTGTAACCGGATAAACTCGAAATGGATTCCACTTCGTCCATTTGTTGAGCAACCCTGTCGATCTCGTCCATAACAGATTCGGTGCGTTCCAAGGTAGAACCTACCGGTGTGGTTACTGCAACGTACACCGTACCCTGATCCTCTGTTGGAATGAAGCCTGTAGGTAAAACTTTGCCCAATCCCCAAGTAAAGAGTATAAATCCGATCAGCGCTCCGAAGGTCAACGTTCTTCGGTTCACGATCATTGTCAGAATGTTTTTGTAACTGTCCTGAATGCGGTCGTAACGCGCGTTGAAGGCATCGAAGAAACGCTGAAGCAATGTTTTCTTAGCGTTGGGATCTACCGGTTTTAACAACAAGGCACACAAAGCGGGTGTCAATGTCAAAGCGTTGATTCCTGAAATAACGATCGAAATGGCCATGGTGATCGAGAACTGCCGGTAGAATACCCCAACAGGTCCGGATAGAAAGGCTACCGGAATAAATACAGCGGACATTACCAAAGTGATCGCGAGGATCGCACCTGTAATCTCACCCATTGCCTCAACGGTTGCTGATTTGGCATCCATGTGTTTCTCGTGCATTTTCGCGTGCACAGCTTCCACCACGACAATGGCGTTGTCAACCACAATTCCTATGGCCAATACAAGGGCAAAAAGCGTCAACAGGTTGATAGAGAAACCAAATAGCTGCATGAATGAGAATGTTCCGATCAAGGCAACCGGTACAGCCAGGATCGGGATCAAGGTGGAGCGGAAATCCTGAAGGAACAAGAGTACAACCAGTGCCACAAGGATAAAGGCTTCGATCAAGGTCTTGATCACCTCGTGAATCGCCGCATCGAGGAAGCGCGAAACGTCATAACTGATCGTGTAATCCATTCCTGGAGGGAAATTCTTTTGTTTCATTTCCTCCAAACGGTCTTTAACATTCTGAATAACCTCGCTGGCATTTGAGCCGGGACGCTGTTTCAAGAGAATCGCTGCTGAAGGATACCCATTTTCCTTGGAAAGTACGTCGTATTCAACTGATCCAAACTCCACATCTGCCACATCTTTCAAGCGCAGCATTTCACCTGATTCCGTTACTTTTACCACGATATCCTCGTATTGCTTTTGTTCGGTGAGTTTACCTGTGTATTTCAATACATACTGCATTGACTGTGATCGACGTCCTGAACTCTCTCCAATCTTACCTGGAGCAGCTTCCAGGTTATTGTCGCGCAGGGCCTTGATGACATCTTCAGAAGACAAGTCATACGCATCTAAGCGTTGAGGCTTCAACCAGATCCGCATGGCGTATTCCCTATTACCCATGATCTGGGCAAAACCTACCCCGTCAATTCGACGCAATTCAAGTAAGACGTTAATATCCGCGAAGTTGTAAATGAACTTTTCGTCCAGTGTAGGGTCATCACTTTTGAGGTTGATATACATCAACATACTGTTAACTTCCTTTTCCGTAGACACACCCGCTTTGATCACTTCCTCAGGCAACTCATCCAGTACTGTTGCAACACGGTTTTGCACGTTGACTGCAGCCAAATCCGGATCAGTTCCTACTTCAAAGTAGATCGTGATGATACTCATCCCGTCATTTCCGGAAACGGAAGTCATGTAAGTCATTCCCGGCACCCCATTAATAGCCCGTTCGAGTGGCGTAACAACGGCTTTGGAACATACTTCCGCATTTGCACCTTTATAGTTGGTAACAACTGAAACAGCAGGTGGCGCAATTTCCGGATATTGGGTGACCGGCAAGGTAAAGAGGGAGATGAGTCCCAACAACACAATAAAAACAGATATGACCAATGACAATATTGGTCGCTCGATAAATTTCTTGATCATGGCTGTGGGATCGAGTTAAAATTTAGACAGATCACGCAGGATCTTTTTGATCGGTACATTTTCCGGATCGATCTTCATTCCGTCATTCACCGTTTGAATCCCCTCATAAACAAAACGCTCATTGGTTTTTAAACCCCCTGAAATAATGAACAAATGCGGAATACGATTGGCTACTGTGATTTGGCGAATCTTGGTCACACCGCTTTCATCTACCACATACACAAACAAACGATCCTGAATCTCAAAAGTCGATTTCTGAGGAATAACGATCACATTTTTAAAGTTCTTTTCGATACGGATCTTCCCACTGGCACCATGTTTCAGCAATTTATCCGGATTCTTGAATCGCGCACGAAACGCCAGATTTCCGGTCGCCTCATCGATTTGGCCATCCATCGTTTCGATCAGACCCATATTCTTGTGTTCTGAACCATTTGCGAGGATCAAGCGAACTTGTCTTTCCTTCTCACCCACTTTAGTCAGTTTCGACATGAAATCAAGGTATTCTTTTTCAGAAACATCAAAATAAGCGAATACTTCTTCGTTTTGAGAGATCGTTGTCATCAGCGTGCCTTCCTCCACCAAACTTCCGATCTTATTCGGTAATCGGTCGATGATGCCGCTGAACGGGGCACGGATCTCAGTGTATGAAAGTATCAATTTAGCGTGTGCTTCTTCTGCCACCGCTTCATCTACTTTCGCTTTCGCTGAAGCCAGCTTGTTCTTTGCAAATTCCAATTCGATTTTTGAAACAACTCCTTTTTCGACCAGATTCTTGGTGTTTTCCAACTCCAATTCAGCACTTTTCACCTCAGATTGCGCCATTTTCAAGAGTGCCTTCTTCTTGGAGAGTGCCTCGGTATATTCTCGGTTATCGATACTAAAAAGGATCTGACCAGTTTGTACGGTCTGTCCTTCATCCACATGCACTCTTTCGAGAAATCCGGTCACTTTTGCACGGATCTCCACATTTTGTACCGCCTTGATCTCGGCGACATAATCCACGTAGGAATTGGTATCAATCTTAATTGGTGTGGTCACCGGGTAGGCTTCCGGCAATTCTTCTTTTTTTCTTGAGTTACAAGAGCTAATGGCAAAACCCGCAAGGGTCAAAATAAAAATAAATTGTTTCATCTTAAATCTAACTTTTTTGTACGAAGAGTGTGTCATTCCATCCTGAATGACGATTCAAAAAAGTTTAGATCTGCGGGGGTGGACTTTGAATATCCTGTACAGCCAGACTCAGATTGACTTTATATTTGGTATGTACTTGCTGTGAGTTACTAGGGTGTGGGAGGCTCTGATGAACAATAAATGCAGGACTCATATAACATTCCGCATCGAACACATCAGCACCTTGTTCTGCCAACAGGTTTTCATCAAGGTCGAATGAAATTTCAGTTTGATCTGCCGACAATTTTTGCTCGATGAAATGAACAGTATCGTACTGAATGAGTTGGAAACCGACATAAAGAAAAATATTCATCCACAACACAGTATGAATGAACAGGTTTCTCACCTGATTTGAAAAGTTGTAGTTTTTCGTTGGCATTTTCCGGAGGCAAAGATAGTAAAAGACTAAGAGTATTTTGTTCAGAAGAAGTATTTAACTATTTGTAACAAATCACTTGTCTTCGATGAAATGTCATGGTAGTTCTTTTTGTCTACAGACTTGTAAAGTTTGTATGGAGCCTTTTGTGGTGAGCTTGTCCACAGGCTAATGATTGGGTTATCTATTATTCTATCGAATTATTGGACATTTCATCGGCCATTCGTTTCGAAAAACACATCAAAAAAATGAAATCAAGAAAGTTCATTGAAAAACTCAAAAATTCTCCTGAGTTAGAAACAAATTTAAAGCTCATATTTTCGAAATGATTTTTTCTTTTTTGTACTTTCTTGCACATTTGATTTAAAACAATAACTTTGCACCCGCTTATCCTGTTAAACAGGACGTCGAAATAAGCAAATGCCTCGGTGGCGGTCCCGACGCATCGGGATGGTAGACGCACTGAATCAAATGGCTTTCTGTTACATTCTTTATTCTTCGTCTTTAGATCGATACTATATCGGTAGTTGCCGTGATTTGAATATGCGTTTTCAAAATCACTTAGATAAAATTTATCCAAATAGTTTTACTTCGAAGGCTAATGATTGGGTTATCTATTATTCTATCGAATTATTGGACATTTCATCGGCCATTCGTTTCGAAAAACACATCAAAAAAATGAAATCAAGAAAGTTCATTGAAAAACTCAAAAATTCTCCTGAGTTAGAAACAAATTTAAAGCTCATATTTTCGAAATGATTTTTTCTTTTTTGTACTTTCTTGCACATTTGATTTAAAACAATAACTTTGCACCCGCTTATCCTGTTAAACAGGACGTCGAAATAAGCAAATGCCTCGGTGGCGGAACTGGTAGACGCGCTGGATTCAAAATCCTGTGCCTTCGGGCGTGCCGGTTCGATTCCGGCCCGAGGTACTAAAAACCCTCTGAAACATTTGATTTCAGAGGGTTTTTTCGTTTTTGGGTGTCAGAAAAGGTGTAGTGAAATTTTATTCTTTTTTATTCACACAGGGTGAAATTCAGAAAACACTCACATAGTATTCACGGTGATCGGTAACATCACTTTTGTCCGCATCATTTTTCCCTCACAAGTGCCCGGTATCCATCTAGGCATTTCCCGTATTAGCCTTTTTGCTTCTCTATCCAGTGAAAGAGAAAGTCCTCTTAAATTCACAATTTTGGTGATTGATCCATCAGCCTCAACAATAAACGACATATAAATTCTACCTGAAATACCTTGATCTACAGCATCTAATGTATAACGAAAATAGTTAGTGAAATAATAAGCTAAATAAGCTTCACCTCCCGGAAATGAGGCTAATGTTTGCGATTCATTTTCACAAATTGTGCTGGTATCAGATTCCAAAATTGATCCTAACGATTCGAAAAATTGATCTACCAATTCTTCACATTTCAATTTGAAATAATCTTGTTTTACAATAAGTTCGAGCATTAATTCCTCATCCTGCTTCTTTGAATTACGACCAGTGAACAAAAACGGTAAATAAACTGAGGTATCACCGTATGCAATCACGTTGTACTTCTTTGATTGAATTCCGCTAAAAATTACAATCCCCTTTTCGTCACTAATTCCCTTATGAACTTTATGATTCTCCTCTTGCAATTCAACAAAAACTCCACTTAAAGGAAAACTCTCCAATTTCGAGCGAACCTTGACTTCAATCTGGTAGGACTTTCCAGCTAAAGTGAAGAAAGGTAGTAAAACAAATAACAGATATTTCATGAACTAAATTTAAGCAATTGGTGTTAGAATTGGACCAAACAAAATCAGGCAAAAACATCTCTACTATCATAATCCAGTACTTTGTTTCTCATAGCGGTATTATCTTTAAAGTGTCTTGATATAGCTATGCGTTTCTGAAAATACGAAGGTTTATCTCCTCGGTGGAACAATTTAATTTTCTTACATTTTTCACTTTCAAATATTTCGCGAAAAAGTAAGCGATCAGACAATCCCAAAGAATGGCCGATCACTTCAGCTCTGAAGTCATCTAATTGAACAAAATCTATGATCTGTTTATATGCATCAGAGAATCCATAATAAAACGACTTCATGTTCTTTAATAAATCATTGTCGTCTTCATCCTCCAATTCTTGGTACCTAGGATGTGATTCATCACCATAACCAAATATGACTTCATTATTTCGACAATTACCGTGTATATCTATAATTCGCAATTTGAAACTCTCACCTGGTGTTCTGAGGTTCTCCCAATATTCTCGAATTGTATTCGTATAGTTAAAATTGACAATCAAAATTTCCGTATTTTCAGTTTTGAGGCCTGGGTGTAAAATCGAATCTCTTGTATCCCAACTCAACAAATTATAAAAAAATGAACCTTTAGGCAGCTTAAATACATCAAAAATCTTTGAGTCTGACCTAAACTGTTCATCAACTTGAGTGATATATGCTAAAAGTTCTTTCTTCAAACATTCAAATTCTTCATTTAGTACATTGTATTTGGAAGGCAAGTACTTACCTCCTGATTTTGAATTAAGCAAAGCGTGAAAATAAGCTTTTTCGATGTCTGTCCAATTTTTCAGACAAGTCAGTAACTCTGCAAAAAATTGTGATTTGACTGTAATTGTAACGACTTTTGTTTGATGTTGACCAAGTTTAGAACTTGCAAAATCGAGTGAAATATTTTCATTCTTCGCCCATTGAATTAATTCGTGTTTTAAAAACCCATCCAGATCACTTACTGTACTAAAATCAGGAGTGCTCGGCATATAAATATTATTGAAGGAGACGTTAATCAATTTATCAGAATAGTTAACCAAATTTTCAACGACACTTTCAATTTTACTTTTAATATACCACACTAAAAAATCCTCGTAACTTGTTTTAAGTCCGTTTGCTAAGTCAAAGCCGTTACCTATAATGATGAGTCTGTTCATTGTCTAATATAATTTCATCCGAAATTAAAAATTACAAAACAATTCCTCGTTTCATAGGTGAATTAATTCAAGAAGATGGATCTGCGCATACTCTGAAAGGAATGTTTGAATCAATGGAAACAACTTTTATTTCACCCTGTGATTTTCCTCAGTTTTATTCATTTTGTCCAATTTTGCACCCCTAAAACAAGACTTTTTAGTTAGATTTAACCAACGAAAACTAACAACACCAATCATGGCAAAAGCCGATATCGACTTTGAGAAAGAATTATGGGCCGCAGCGAACGAACTAAGAGGCGCTGTATCAGAGAATAACTACAAGAATTACATTCTGCCGCTGGTCTTCCTCAAGCATTTGAGTGAGCTTCATGAAGTTCAATAAAAACAAACTACAAAAATATGAAAGTTGAATTAAGAAAAATATCAGAATTCCTTTATTACAGCAAGTTTACTATTATGAAAACATATTTGTTTATCTCATTACTAACACTCGCTGCTTGCACCTCAAATACTTCAGAAGAGAAAGAAAAAGAACTTTTAGAAAAAGAGCTTGAACTGACAAAGAAAGAGCTTGAATTAGCCAAAAGACAAAATGAGGTAGATCCTATAGAGGCTAACAAAACAATGAAAACAACGCAAACAAAAAAACAGGAGGACATAGAATCATTAGTCTTTAGCACAGGGATGCTATCCAATCCTAAAAAAGTAAAAATCAATGGAAAAGAATATACAATTACCATAAAACAAGAATTTCTGGAATTGGATAATGGAGGTCCAGATGAGTACACCTCAACTTTGATTTTTTCACCTAACAATATACCCAACCTTAAAGTTGGTGGACAATTAGGATCTTTTGTAGTTAAAGACTTGAATAACGACGGACAAGAAGAAGTGATTGCATTAACTACAGGAAATAGTACTTGGGCATTTATAGAAACGTATCGTCTTTCAGCTAAAATGAAATGGGTAAAACCTTTTGAATCATTTATGTGGTGGACAATGCCAGAAGGATGTCCTGCCAAAATGTACTGGGTTTCTAATAAAAATCAGATGCGCATAATCACAAGCAAACTAGGTGATAAAACTATTGAATGTAATGATATTCAAAATGTTAATTGGAAATAAAACACACATTATTTATTAAAATTTCGACAGAATTCGTTTCTGAATTAATTATATCTTCTGGCAAAATCTATTTATGAAATCAATTATTCTAGGCGTATTAGGACCATGGCAAGTAATATTTCTTCTTGTCTTATTTTTAATCGTTGCTGGCTTTATCGCATTATATAGTCTTAATAGTAAAAAATGCCAAAAGCAAATTGCGCGCTAACACACCGGATGACATGTTAAATCGACAAGACAGCAACACAGATGACCTCATAGAGAAGTTGGAGCATTTGAATAAATTAAGAACCTCTGGCGCATTGAATGAGAAGGAGTTTGAACACGAGAAAAAGAAGATATTAGGATAGACTTTTGTTAGACATTCCGCATTGCTGAATAGATTTAAGAAGAATATTAATCTACAACTATGTTCAAACACAACCGTATCATTTTTTTCCTTCTCTTACTATCGTCCTGCCAATCTGAAAAAGATAAACTTTTAAAGGAGGGATACCAGATTTTTGAAAAGCAAAAATTTGCCATTAAATGCCCATGTGAATTAAAAAAAGAACCTTACCCAAAGGTGGCAGATAAAAAGAACATAATCGACTATCACTACACCTGTATCATGAAGAATGAAAAGGATGAGAACTACACACAATATATGGTCCAGTTTTTACCTAATAAAAAAATGAACTCTTCAGAATTAAAGGAAAATAGAGAGAAGTTTCATGAAACAATGAAGAGAGATGTTGAGTCAATTACCCTTACCACTAGAAATGGTCATGAGGTTTTTTTTCTAAAATACACTCCACACTTATACAGTGAAATTTATTTAAACCCTGAAATGACTTATTATATAAATGCCCATGGGAAAAATGCACATAAAACTGATGACGCATTTTTTAATTCTGTTGTATTTTTAAAGTGAAATAAATTCAATCCCATCTAAATTAAAACTCTGCTCCTATATAGTTTTTCTTGCAAGTGTTTTGTCCACACTCTTATTCAGCTGCAATAACATTTCCAACCAGCAAAGAAGCATTCAAATTTCAGAAAGTGATAGTTTGGCATTAGTTCGGGATCTCTTGGATTCAATGCACAATGAATACTTGTCTCAAGATTATTTTAAACACAACAAAGAAATAGTTTCAACTTGTGGATACAGTGGTAGTTTCTTACTGAAGATTCATGCTGAAAAAGGTGTGCTATACTTACCTGATTCCATTGTGGATGTTTCGATCATTTCAGCAGTTCGTAAATTTCATGAGAACAAAAAAGATTTAAAAAATCACCCTACTCTACAATTCTTTCAGGTTTGTACAGATCAGGTAAATGAGAATATAAAAAACGTGGAAGAGATACTTGAGATTCTCAAGAATCAAAAAGGTGGCACTGCAGAATTGATTCCGTTCAAACTTGCCGAAAAAGCAGAATGGGAAAAACGATTGGAAGTACTTAAAACACTTGGTGTCGAATGTCAGGATTTCCCAATTCAATACCAAAAGATATATTTCGATTACAACGAAAAAATAAGCAATACAAAGTTTCACTTGACAGCATTATTATGGCTTTCTACGTCCTGCGAGAGGAAAAATCCATGAGTTTTTTCAATACTTCTTACATACGTATTTACTGCGAATCCAAATTGGATTCATCAATAGTGGCCAAAAAAAGAATAATGGCACTACAAGAACTGTTACCTATCAACATTTTAGATGTACCTTATGCCTATGACAATTTGATATTGCCGAGAGTGTCTGTTCCTCAAATGAAAATGAGGAAGCAATAATTAATAAAAATCCACCTAGGAATATTCTCTTTTTTCAAAGATTCAAAATTTCGGTTAAGTTAACCCTACAAATCCCGACGCTGACCATTATTAACAGCTGTCTGCACCGGGATTTCGAAGATTCACAGATGAACAGGATTTTGGATGATTTGGATTGTGGATCATGGGAGTGGTTTTCGGGGATGCATCTCGTTAATCCATTAATCCTACAAATCCTGGTGCTGACTATTTTCGAGTATGCATCTCGTAAATCCGTTAATCTTACAAATCCCGATGCTGAACATTTTCGAGTTCGCATCTCACTAATCCACTAATCCTACAAATCCCGGTGCTGACTATTATTAACGATACTGACAATTGATTTTTTCATTATCTTAGAGTACCTAACCTTATAAA
Organism: Crocinitomicaceae bacterium; assembly: GCA_036825545.1. GTDB lineage: Bacteria > Bacteroidota > Bacteroidia > Flavobacteriales_D > Crocinitomicaceae > M0103. The sequence goes on from DAISYB010000001.1 coordinate 74,193, forward strand.
ATGAAAGAAGAATCAATGAAATTCGCTGAGTTGACTTCAGCAATAATAGGACGTGCCATGCAGGTCCATTCAACACTCGGTAATGGTTTTCAGGAAGTAATTTACCAGCGAGCTCTGGAAATGGAATTGAACAACGCGGAAATTCCATTTGAGCGTGAATTCGAAATGCCTATCTACTACATGAATAAACAAATAGGAACGAGGAGAGTTGATTTCTTGATTAACGATACTATTTCAGTTGAGATCAAAGCTGTAACGCAGTTGGAAGATGTTCACCTAGCCCAAGCCATCAACTATTTGGAGGCCTATAATCTTGAAGTGGGATTACTGATCAATTTCGGAGAAAGAAGTTTGAAGTTTAAGCGATTGACGAATCGTAAATACAAAGTCTGCACCGGGATTTCGGGGATTCACAGATGAACAGGATTTTGGATGATTTGGATTGTTGATCTTGGGAGTGGTTCTCGAGTACACATCTCGTTAATCCATTAATCCTACAAATCCAGGTGCTGACAATTTTCACAGATGATCGGGATTGTTGATCTTGGGAGTGGGAGGAAATACGTAAGTGGCATAAAATTTCTATCCCTATCTTTACCCCATGAAAAAAATCCTCCTAAAAAACATCAAAGCACTTGTTCAGGTTGGTGAGCACATTCCGGAATTGAAGAAAGGAAAAGAAATGCAGGATCTGCCCATGATCGAAAATGCATTCCTTGCGCTGGAAGACGGAATGGTTGTCGCTTATGGTTCGATGGAGGATTGGGAAGGAATCAGTGATTGGCGCGATCTGGAAATCATTGATGCCGATGGGAAATATGTGCTCCCGGCGTTCTGCGATCCGCACACACATACCGTATTTGCACGCAGTCGCGAAGAAGAATTTGTGGATCGCATTCATGGACTGAGCTATCAGGAGATCGCACTGAAAGGCGGTGGAATCCTCAACTCTGCGCAAAGATTGGCAGAAATGAGTGAAGATGAATTGTTTGAGAAAGCGTTGAAAAGAGTGGAATTGCTTAAATCCTACGGAACAGGTGCACTGGAAATTAAATCCGGCTATGGACTCAGCGTGGACGCTGAACTGAAAATGCTCCGTGTCATCAGACGCTTAAAGGAAGAAAGTGGTATCGCTATCAAATCTACGTTTTTAGGTGCTCATGCTTTTCCAGCAGAGTACAAGGAAAATCACAGAGGCTACATCGACCTCATCAAGAATGAGATGCTTCCAAAGATTGCCGCGGAAGATCTGGCGGATTTTATCGATGTTTTCTGTGAAGCAAACTACTTTTCTGTGGAAGAAATGGAGGAAATTCTGCTGGAAGGGAAAAAATATGGACTGGTACCCAAAGTACATGTGAACCAATTCACCGTTTTGGGTGGAATTCGCAAAGCAGTTGAATTAAATGCCCTGTCAGTGGATCATCTTGAAGAAATTTCCGATGACGATATCGATGCCTTGAAGAATAGTACAACCATTCCAACGCTTTTACCAAGTTGCTCTCACTTTCTAGGAATTCCGTACGGTGATGCGCGAAAGATGATCGACAGTGGATTAGCCCTTGCGCTGGCCAGTGACTTCAATCCGGGCTCTACGCCAAGTGGAAATTTATCCTTTGTTTGGTCACTCGCTTGTATTAAACTCAAAATGACTCCCGAAGAAGCGCTGAATGCTCTTACGGTAAATGCGGCGTTCGCAATGGGACTTCAAGAAACACATGGAAAAATATGCTTGGGTTCACGATCTCCGATCCTTATCACGAAAGAGATCCCTTCACTGGCATATATCCCTTATTCTTTCGGTGATCAACTTATCGAACGAATTTTAGTCTGATCTTTGTAAGAAAGCTGCGTATCTTTGAACTTCAATTCATGAAAGGTCTATTTTTTATTTTCCTGGCTTTCGTTCAATTCGTAGCATACGGACAGAACCGTAATGTTAAAAATGAATTGCTCTGGGAGATCAGTGGCAACGGACTCAAGCAGAAAAGCTACCTCTATGGCAGTCTGCATTCCAACGACAAGCGTCTGTTCCGATTTTCTGATTCAGTGTACGTGGCCTTAGATCAAAGCACTGCCTTTTTGCTGGAAATGGATCTCTTCGAATTGTTCGACAAACTTGACACTCGACGGGGGGAAGTGAAAATGCTGTATGATGCGAATGGAAATCCATATACCGGAACAAATCGTCCATCAAAAACAGTTTACGGGGATGAAAACGGAATGCCTCAATTCCTCGATGCCTATTTTCAGGAGTACGCAACTGTCTCCGGGAAAAAGTTCTTTGCCTTAGAATCATTTGAAGACCAAATGAATGCCTTAGACGGATTGTCGTCCGGTATTGAAAATGACCGTTTAGCACTTTTTACCGCTGAAATGCTTCAGGACCGCATGATCGAATTGTACCTTCAAGGCGATATTCAAGGCCTGGATAAGATCATGAAAATTAATCTCAACGCCTATCCGGGATCGTATGAACAATTGATTGTCGATCGCAATAAAACCATGCTAGCCGGAATCGACTCCATTATTCGGAAAAATGCCACTTTCTGCGCTGTGGGTGCGGGACATTTAGGTGGAGATGAAGGCTTGGTACAGTTACTCCGTAAGAAAGGATATAAATTACGGCCGATAACAGCAGTATACACGGAAAATGCCATTCCGGAAAAGAAGAAAGTTTTGGAGACAAGAGGCTATTTATTAACCGATGAAACCAGTGGATTGATTGCAAAATTTCCTGGAAAACCACGTGAATTTTCAGATGGCACTTCGACTACTTACTTATACCGAGATTTGGGTCAGGGCAATACCTACAGCATCAGCATCATCCCCTCAAGTGAGGAAACTGATCTCCGCACATTGGCAGGAATACATATCGCGAGTCCGAACGCTTCTCCCTTCAAATGCAAAACGTTGGATGATGACACAGAAATTTGCGAAGGTATTTCAGACGCCTATCCGGAAGGAATTCACTGGGTCCGTGTGATTCGAAATGAAGATTACATTGTGATCCTTAAAACCTATGGAGGAAATAAATTCATGAGTTCCAATCGCCCATTTAAGTTTTTTAGTGAAGTGGGGTTTGAGCATTAGGAAGCGCCAATTCTCGATACAATTTTGCCCCGTTTAAATTTCTCCTTTTTCTGAATTCTATTTATTTCGAGGACAAAACCACTCGAAATGACGCTTCAATTCTCTTTCTGTCAAACTGATTTAGCTACCGTCAGATTGAGTGTTCCTCCTATAAAAAACGCAAAATGAGCAAAGCGAATCAAAATGAGCCTCAAGATGAGGAACGTACCGAAATCAGGTAGCAGGACAAAATATTATCCCTTTTTTTCGCAATTATCAAGATATTCTAGCGGGTTTATGCTAAATTTGGGACAAAACACAGCAAATGCTCCCACGATTATTATTGCCAAAACTGATCGAACAGATCCGGAACAACAAATTGGTCCTTCTTAAGGGCCCACGACGCTCAGGTAAGCAAACATTGGTCAATGCAGCGATCGAACAACTTGGAATGTCATCCGTACACATACAGCTATCGGATAAAAAAGTACGAAAAGAGATCCAAGCAACAGACGAAAAAGAATTGATTCAACGTTTCAGCGATGTGCAGCTAATTGTTCTGCATGAAGCCCAATACCTAGAAAATCTCGAAAACCTCATCGAACTCGTACTCAGCGATCGGATTAAGGCCACATTGATCTTGTGTTGTTCCTACCGCCCGGACTTATCCGAAGAATTACATGAAGCCATCAAAATAGAAGGTTTGGAATTGGAACTTTTACCCATGACATTTTACGAGTTAGCTCAGCACTACTCACTTCCTGAAGAAGAGAAAAATCTTGAAAAACGTCTGATCTATGGCTCCTATCCGCAAGTAGTACAAGAAATTGATCAAGCAGAAAACATCCTAAATAAACTTGTTCAGGACGCTATCTTCACGCAACTGGGCGCAACAGACCGCATCAACAAAGAAGACAAACTCATAAAAATGCTTCAGATCATCTCGTTTACTATCGGTGAACCCATCTCTTACAATGAAATTGGTGAACGCTGTGGTTTGGACAATGAAACAGTAGAGCGCTATGTACTCCTGTTAGAGCAGTGTGATATCCTTTTCAAGCTTCCCACGTATTACAATGGTTTCCGTTATGAACTCAAAAAAACACATGTTTTTTACTTCTACGACAACGGTATTCGAAATGCCTTGATTCGCAATTTTAATCCAATTGATCTGCGCAACGACCTCGATGCCTTATGGAAAAACTGGTTAATCTCCGAAAGAATCAAGTGGAACAGGTCGAATGGTAACACCAAAAACTATCTTTTTTGGAGAACGCATACGCGTCAAATGATTGATTTTATTGAATTCTCCGAAAATGGAGTTCATGCTTACAAAAGCAGTTGGGAAAAACGCAAAAAAATCAAATTTCCCAAACAGTTTGTGGACTCTTACCCAAGTATTAGTACCCACACCTTGAATCGCTCAACTTATTGGGGTTTTCTCAGTAAAAAGTAAGAATTATGAAGTTTACCGATAAAATCGCCCACTACATTTTTGAGCAACAACTGGATGTCAAACACCTAACGATTGTTCTGCCATCGGAAAGGGCCATTCGCTACATTTCGGCTTCGTTATTTAATCGAAGTGGTAAACCCATGATCGCGCCGGAAATGTTGACGATTGACCGATGGGTGCGTAAACATTCTACCAAAACGATCATCGACCGAACAAGGCTACTCGTTCGACTCTTCAAGGTTCAACTTGAAAATCCCGCTGATCCTAAAGATCTTTCTTTTGACGAATTTCAAACATGGGGACAAACCTTATTGTCTGATTTCGATGAGATCGACCGTTACTTGTTGGATTCAAAATTGGTTTTTCGGAACTTGGCTGATATTCGTGAAATCGAAAATTGGTCCTTCAATTCCACTGATCCAACTCCGGCTCAAAAGCGTTTCATGGATTTCTGGGATCGTCTCCCGCACTATTACTCCCGATTGAATGAGGTGTTGGAGCAAGAAAAGGTCTGTTACCCCGGAAAGGCTTATCGCGAACTTGCAGAAAATATTGATCGAGTATTTCAAGAAGATAAAGAACGTGTTTTTCTTTTCGCCGGATTCAATGCCCTTTCAGCTGCCGAGCTATCGATCATGAAACAACTCAACCGTTTAGGACGTGCACACATTTTACTTGATGCCGATCAATTTTACCTGGATGATCCGGTTCACGAAGCCGGACTCTTTCTCCGTCAACTAACGCGTGATTTGGAATTAAAAGAACCACTCTTCGTGGAAGATCGTCTGTTGCATGAAGCCAAAAATATTAAAGTGATCGAATGTGCTCAACAAACGGGACAAGTAAAAAGTGCAGCAACAATACTCAATGAGCTTCCGCAACAGGAGATGGACGATACCTTGCTTCTTCTGGCAGACGAGTCATTAATCGGACCTTTATTGCGGAATATTCCAGCGAATGTCGGAGCCGCAAATATCTCCTTGGGCTTGCCCATCCGCAATACCGCCTTGCGCACCTGGATTGATTTGATCTTTGCCATTCAAGAGAACAAACAACGCTTCAAAACAGAAGCAGTCTATTTTCAAGACCTGCAGAAATTTTGGAATCACTCATTCAGCACTGCAATTATGAGTGATCATGAGCGATCAAAGATCACAAAACTGGAACTTGAAGCTATCCAAAAAAACAGGATCTTCAGAAATGCAGAAAACTTGGAAATGGGTGAAAAATTTGATAGCTTATTTCAACTATTGCATACCAACTGGATGAACGACTGGTCACTGGCTATGCGTCAGATTCGCGCCATTAACGCAGAACTTGTCCGACAATTGGATGAGAATGACACCTTCAATCGCGCTTTATTGAGAGGATTCGATCAAGCTATTATCGACTTTGAAAACATTACCATTGAAGGATTGCCGGACATGAACTTGAGAAGTTTCAGAGGACTTCTCCAGCAGCATTGGATGAATAAAAGCATTGCCTACCATGGAAATCCAATAAGTGGGCTTCAGATCATGGGCTTATTGGAAACGCGCTTGCTCGATTTCAAGAACATCGTCGTTATTGGTTTAAACGAAGGGAAAATGCCACCAACCAATCCAATTCAAACCATGATTCCAATGGATTTGCGCAGGTGGTTGAAATTGCCAACTCCTCGTGAAAAACAGGGCTTATTTGCGCATCACTTTTACCGACTGTTGCACCATTGTGAAAATCTCTGGGTAACATACTCCAGTGCTAAAGAAGCTATAGGTAGCAACGAGGCCAGTCGCTATTTGATGCAGTTGGAATTGGAGTTAAGTAGAAGGAATTCAAAAATACAATGGAATAAATACCTGTACACCATTTCAGAAAATGAAGTAAAAGAAGGACAAACTATATTAATTCCAAAGACCGCGGAAATCCTTGCAAAGATGGATGAACTTTTTGCACATTCCGTATCCGCTTCTGCCTTAAACAAATATATGACTTGTCAACTCGATTTTTATTACAACTATGTCATGGAATTCGGAGAAGAAGATGATTTTGAAGAAGATCTTGAAAGCCGAACACTGGGTAGTTTTATTCATAAAGTGCTCGAAAAACTTTATACTCCGTTTTGTAGACACGATGAAAACGGCAACAAAAAAAATCCGCAACCGCCTGCGCTTACTTCCTTTGATATTGAAAAAATGAAGGAAAAAGTAGATCGTTTGGTGGACGAACAATTCATGGAGCGTTTCAACAATGATCGGAAATCGTTCGAAACCGGAAAAAATCTCCTAAGTTATACGATGGCTAAATCACTTACCAACCGTGTTCTCAACAAAGAGATTGAATTTCTTCGCCAACAAACTGAACCCGTATTTATTGAATACCTTGAATTGAAGATCAAAACGCCACTTGAATTAAACGTGTATGGAGCCCCTAAACGACTTCAATTAAGCGGAATCATTGACCGCATTGATTCCATCGGTGGAAAGTACCGCATAGTTGATTACAAATCGGGAAAAGTAAAAGAAGCAGACGCTGAAATAAAATTCAACGGTGAGGAAACAGACCTTTTGAAAATGTTCAGTTCAAGTAAGCACGCAGTTCAACTCGCCATGTATAGTTATATGTTTAGGGCAAATTTCGGCTTTACTGCCAATGAAGTTGGTCTGCTTTCCTTGATCAATGTCTCCAAAGGTCTAATTCGCTTGACTGACAAAAGCGACCATTCTTTGGAACAAATTACCGATCTCTTTCCTGAATTTTTGAGCTTACTCATGGAGGACATGTATGACTCCGAGCTTCCGTTTAGTCATAAAATTCAACAATTCAGTTACTGCTCCTATTGTAATTAAATGGCACAAAAAAACCTGAAAAGAACTCTTAAGAACGATCCTGTAGAAATCGTAGAGGTAGGAGCTCTTTTCAGGTACCTGCAAGGAAAATAAAACCAGTGTTGAACAAGCGTTCTTGTATCAACTATGCATTAGACGTTTAACACAAACTAATGGTTGGCTCTTCGACAAAAAAAAATCGCTACCATAGAAGATAGCGATCCAATCAGTATGTAGAAAAGATCAATACAACTCCATTTTCAGAGCTGAACGGTAGTCTTTAATTTCTTCACGGTTGATCTTATGATCTGCATTTTTCAATAAATCTAACAAATAAAGAAGATTGTCTTTGTCTTCAATTTCCAATGGGAATTCATTTCCTTCCTCATCTTCTTCATATTGTGCTTGTACATCAAACCCATCGCGATCCAATAAGTACTCATAGGTCAAACGCAACACTTTAGTCACTAGCGGGTCTTGCTCCTTTAAAGCATATTCACGCAGTTCCTTTAGGTCTTCAACGAGCTTATCCGCCTTTAACCCTTTTTTTTCGACCTTTTCAATGATCGCATCTAATTTCTTGTTTGCTGCTGCAAGTTTCATAAGTACTTTTATTATCAGAACGGTTTTAATTATTGACCGACGCATACAAAGGTAAACAACTTCCTAAATATTTTCGCATTTCAGAATATTTAGAGTTGATTTTTTGAATTAAACAGTTGGAGCCTGTCAACTCTCAAGCTTCTTTTCCATCTAAAATTCTATTTTTGTAAAAAAGGCGAAATTGACAGATCTAATCCTAAAAGGCATTGTAACCGGTTTTATCCTGAGCATTATGATCGGACCGGTTTTCTTCGTGCTCTTGGAAACTTCTATTCGAAGAGGAATTCGAGCTGCACTTGCTTTGGATCTAGGAGTCTTGATCAGCGATGCCTTTTACATCCTGATCGCGTATGTTTTTTATGCTGAAGTCTCCTCACTGACCGCCGGGAAGAATCAAATGATCCTTAAATTGGTGGGTGGAATTTTGTTTTTGGCCTATGCCTTATTCACGTGGTTCAAAAAACCAAAAGAAATGAAAGTGGACGAGGTAGGTCGTGCCATTACTACAGCAGGTGATTATGTAAAATTGGCTTTGAAAGGCTTTTTCCTGAACATTGCCAATCCACTGGTCATTTTCTATTGGTTCAGTGTAATGACACTCGCCGCGAAATCGAATGTGAACGGAGATCCACAACATTCATCAGTTCTATTTCTCCTTTCAGTAATCCTAATCACCTTCTTTTCAATTGACATTTTAAAAATTCTGGGAGCAAAAAAACTACGTCCCTTGGTGACTGACAAATTATTGATTGCGCTCAATCACCTCATTGCCATCGTTTTTGCCATTTTCGGTGTAGTTCTTGTCGTTCAATCATTCACAGAAATGTAACTGTGAAACACGCTTTAGGTTATATAAAAAATACTATTATATGTTGATCCGTCTTTTTTTCTTGTTTTCTCTTCTTTCTTTCTCAATTTTCGGTCAGGAAGTGTTGAAAGAGAACCAAACAAAGAAAGTAACACTCTACTGGGATTTTAATAAAACCCAAGTTCAATCCACAGGGAATTATTACAAAGATGAATTTGGAGAAACAACTGACAAACACGGGAAGTGGTTATACTTCGATCGCTTAGGCAATCTTGAAGAAGAACGCCATTACTATAAAGATATGTTGCACGGAAAGGTATTGGCTTATCATGCAAAAGACAAATTAAAACAAGAAGGTTATTTCTACCTGAATCGACAAGATAGTATTTACAGAGAGTGGCACGAGAATGGAAAATTATCCATCGAAGGAAACTACAAAATGAACTCCCCCGTTGGGTTGTGGAAATACTACTATTTTGATGGCAGAGAAAAAGCTGTAGAGGAAACTCGTGCAGGTGAACTATTCGTTTGGAGCTTCTGGTTACCGGACCCTGAACATACACAGACCATTGAAAACGGCAATGGAGAAATGACAACTTATTATCCTACCGGTCAAGTTAAAGAGTGGTACAATTACAAAGATGGCTTACGCCATGGTGATTTTGAAGAATTGAGCATTATGGGTTATCCACTGCTTCAAGGTTCATTCAATAATGGTAAGAAAAATGGCACGTGGACTTATGCTTACTACACAGGGCAAGTTGAGAAAATCACCAATTACAAAGATGGCAATTTAACTGGGTCATACAACTATTTCTACGACAGTGGACAACTCAACGTAGAAGGTCAATACACAGACGGAAAAAAAGAGGGAGAATGGACGTGGTACACGAACAAAGGAACCCGTGACATGCAAGGAAATTTTAAAGCAGATGAACAGCATGGGAAATGGACATATTGGTACCCAACCGGTGAACTTTCCTACACCGCTAATTACAACGAAGGCAAAAAATCCGGTCAATGGACTTACCTCTATAAGAATGGGACGAAGTTTAAGGAAGGAACATTTAATGCTGATGAAAAAGATGGTTTGTGGCAAACCTGGTATGAAGATGGAACGCTATTAATGACCGGAAACTACATCAAAGGAAAGGAAGAAGGTGAATGGTTGAACTACTGGGAAAGTGGTAAACTGAAAAATAAGACCACTTTCAAAAAAGGAACTATGAATGGAGAATGGATCTCTTACTATCCATCCGGAAAACTGAAATTGTCCGGTAAGTACAAAAACAATTACAAGGTTGGTCAATGGACAGATTATTTCGAAAATGGCAAACCAAAAGACGTGATAACCTATAAAATTTTCAAGCAACAATCAAAGATCAATTATGGGATCATGAAAAAACGCGTTCGCATTGAAAGTCGCGAGCACGGTAGTGCTGTTTACTATTCGTCGAAGGATTTCAAAAAAACGGAGGAAGGAAAATACAAGAACGGAAAGAAAGATGGTGTTTGGATCGCCTATTATCCGGGTGGTAGAATTCCTGCTGTAAGTTCAACGTATAAAGAAGGTGTTTTAAACGGAGTCATGAAACAATACGACAGGCGTGGCAACCTACTTCAAGAAATGGAATACAAAGATGGTTTGAAACACGGTAAGTTTGTCATGTACGATAACAAAGGCAAACCAATCATCCAGAAAACCTTCGAATACGGCATGGAAGTAATCAAAGAAAAAACTAATACACCCGGTGGTTTTACTCCGAAATAGTCACTGGGAATCCAAATAATGCGGATAGATTTGTCGTAAACAACTTGATCGCAATTGCAAGAAGAATAATTCCGAATACTTTCTTCAGAATTGCAATACCACCTTCTCCCAGTAAATTTTCAATTCTTCTGGTCAACTTCAGCGTTACGAATACAATTATCACATTAATCAAGATAGAGATCAAAATATTGATCGTTTGATATTCTGCTTTAAGAGCGATCAAGGTAGTCATTGTTCCTGCTCCGGCAATAATCGGGAAAGCAAGCGGGACTACACTGGCCGTTTTTCCTGACACTTCATCTCTGAACAAACGCACACCCAAAATCATCTCCAGCGCCATCGCAAAAAGAATCATTGCACCAGCCACGGCAAACGACTCGACGGTCACACCAAATAATTTAAGAATACTATCTCCCAAGAAAAGGAAGCCAACCATAATGAACAAGGATACAAAACTCGTTCGCGCCGCATTCAATTCACCTGTTCGCTCTTTCAACTTAATAATGAGCGGTACTGAACCAACGATATCGATTACAGCAAAAAGTACCGTTGTCACTTTAAACAACTCTATCCAATCAAATCCTTCAAAAAACTTTCCCATAACTTGTTTGATTATATCGCTTTTACCAGTTGATTTACCACTTCAGAAAAGTGCTCATGCTCCAGTTCTTGCACGCGCTGACGCAATGACTCCACTGTATCATTTTCCAATACAGGACATTTGAATTGCGCCAACAACTTCCCTTCATCAAAATGTTCATTCACCAAATGGATACTTATTCCACTTTCTTTCTCGCGTGCTTCGATCACTGCTCTGTGAACATGATCCCCATACATTCCTTTACCACCATAATTAGGCAATAGTGCCGGGTGAATGTTTACAATTCGGTTTGGGTATTGACGAATCAATTCAGCCGGAATCTTGCGAAGAAATCCAGCCAGTACAATAACATCAATCGCATGTTCTAAGCAAACCTGAACTACTGCCTCTCCTGCTTCAATTTCTTGATTCGAAAGTACAACCGTTTGTATCCCTGCACTTTTTGCTTTATCCAGTACCCCTGCATCCGAACGATTCGCTAAGACAAAAATGATCTCTGCATCGCTTGAATTTCCAAAGAAATGGATCAAATTCATCGCATTAGTTCCATTACCAGAGGCAAATATGGCAATCCGTTTCTTTTGCATGGGACAAAGTTAAAGGATTAATAGTTCTCAAAAAGCTAAAACTTGAAAGCACAATTGTATTTTTATAGTTCACAAGATGAACAAAGATGGAAGCAAGACAAGGATTTAAACTCTACAATGGAACCCATTTCAGTGAAGAAGAAGTTCTTTCACGATCGGAAGAATTTCTAAAATGGGCGAATAGCAGAAGATCTTTGCGGCATTTTTCAGACAGACCCATTCCATTGAAAGTGATGGAAAACTTGATTATGACCGGATCAACCGCACCTTCCGGAGCAAATAAGCAACCTTGGACTTTCTGTTTAATCTCGAATAAAGCATTAAAACACAAACTAAGGATTCTTGCAGAAGAGGAAGAATATAAGTCGTATAACGGAAGAATGAGTCAGGAATGGCTTGACGATTTATCTGCATTAGGGACTGATTGGCAAAAAGAATTTATAGATGTTGCACCTTGGATTGTTGTGATCATGAAACGTGTATATGAAACGGATGAACTTGGTGCAAAAACAAATAATTACTACGTTTCTGAGTCAGTAGGACTAGCTGCAGGATTTTTTCTAATGGCTATTCACAATGCTGGCTTAGTTGCACTAACTCACACACCAAGTCCAATGAATTTTATTTCCAAAGCCTTAGGTCGACCTGAAAACGAGCGCCCAATGCTTCTTATTCCGGTCGGATACCCAGCAGATAAGGCAGAAGTACCCGATCTTCAACGAAAAAACAAAGAAGCCGTAATCGAATATTATCATGAATAATTTTGTTTTTTAGCGCATTGTTTTTTTCTTTGCGCCTGAATTAACCCTTAAAAAGAGAAGAAATGTCTGACATCAAAGCAAAAGTGATCTCTATTATTGTAGATAAGCTTGGAGTAGAAGAAAGCGAAGTAACTAACGAAGCGTCTTTCACGAATGATCTGGGAGCAGATTCTTTGGATACAGTTGAGCTTATTATGGAATTTGAAAAAGAATTCAACATTGCTATCCCGGACGATCAGGCTGAAAAGATCCAGACGGTAGGAGATGCAATCAACTACATTACTGAGAACGCGAACTAAGAATTTGCTAATTTTTGTGTAACAAAGAGATCCTTTATGGAATTAAAAAGAGTTGTTGTAACAGGACTTGGTGCACTTACACCGATCGGAAATAATCTGAACGAATACTGGGATGGACTAGTAAACGGTAAGAGTGGTGCGGCGCCAATCCAGCAATTTGATGCCTCTTTGTTCAAAACACAGTTTGCTTGCGAGCTTAAAGCGTTCAATGTGGAAGACCACATGGATAAAAAAGAAGCAAGGAAACTCGACTTATTTGCCCAATACGCCATGGTCTCTTCCACAGAGGCTGTGGCTGATTCGGGTATTTTAGAAGCCAATCCGAATCTGGATCGCATCGGCGTTATCTGGGGTTCCGGGATAGGTGGTCTAAAAACATTTCAGGATGAAGCACAAAGTTTTTTTGCTGGTGATGGTACACCTCGCTTCAACCCTTTTTTCATCCCTAAAATGATCGCGGATATTGCAGCCGGACATATTTCCATCAAATACGGCTTTCGTGGGCCTAATTATGTTACTGTTTCAGCTTGTGCCTCCTCAACCAATGCAATAATTGATGCATTCAATTATATTCGCTTGGGTAAAGCAGATGCAATAGTAACAGGAGGATCTGAAGCCTGTGTAAATGAAATGGGAATGGGCGGTTTTAACGCCTTGAAAGCACTCTCAACGCGTAATGACTCCCCTGAAACTGCATCTCGTCCTTTCGATGTGGACCGAGATGGATTCGTTTTGGGAGAGGGCTCAGGAGCCTTGATCTTGGAAGAATATGAGCACGCCATCAAGCGCGGTGCAAAAATATACGCTGAAGTAATTGGAGGTGGTATGTCAGGTGATGCCTATCACATTACAGCCCCACATCCGGAAGGTGTTGGAGCCCGTAACACAATGATCGCTGCACTGGAAGACGCCAATATCGATCCTAATGCGATCGATTACGTTAACGTTCATGGTACATCCACTCCGTTGGGTGATATTGCTGAGGTTAAAGCTATTCAACAAGTGTTTGGTGATCATGCCTACAACTTAAACATCAGCTCAACAAAATCCATGACAGGTCACTTGCTTGGTGCTGCCGGAGCAATCGAAGCAATTGCTTGTATCATGGCAGTTAAACACGATATTGTTCCACCGACGATCAATCACTTCACTGATGATCCCGAATTGGACAACAAATTGAATTTCACATTCAACAAAGCACAGAAACGTGAGGTGAATGTGGCGTTGTCGAATACTTTTGGTTTCGGTGGACATAACACTTCTGTTATTGTCAAGAAATTCAAAGGATAATTGTTTAAACTACCGTTTTTTTCAAAGAAAAGGAGCGCGTCCGAACTGGAACTGATTAGGTTCATAGTTCTCCGTTTCGGTTATCGTCCCAAAGAAATTCGGTTTTTTCAAAAAGCAATTACACACAAATCTTTTGCTCAAGTTTCGGAGATCAATTCAAACGAACGCCTCGAGTTTCTTGGAGATGCCGTTCTGGATGCTATTGTAGCTGAATACCTCTTCCAGCGTTTTCCGAGTGAAGACGAAGGGTATTTGACAAAACTTAAATCAAAAGTAGTTAGCCGTAAAACACTTGGTGAAATCGCAGAAGCAATGCATCTTCGCTCAATTTTGCGGTACAATGCAGGACGATCGATCAATCTGAACACGATCGAAGGAAATGCCTTTGAGGCCATCATTGGAGCAATTTACCTCGATGGCGGATTTGAAGCAGTCAAACATACATTACACCAATTCATTTTCAGAAAGTACGTAGACATCAATCGTCTTCTTGAGGAGGAAATCGATTTTAAATCAAAACTTTTTATTTGGTGTCAACGCAACAAACTCAATCTTGAGTTTCGAGTAATTAGCGAAGAAAACGTTGGTGGAACATGGAGTTATGAGATCATCGCTACCATTAATGACCGTGATTATGGAAAAGGGGTTGGTTCCTCCAAGAAATCTGCAGAACAAGCAGCTGCACAGGAAACGCTCGAATTAATGGGAGAAATCTAAATTTCTTCTTTGGTATCTTGAAATAATTTGCGTATTTTCAGGTAAATAACCTACCATGAACAATACTGAATTAGGGATCTACGGAGAGTCCCTCGCTGAAAAGCATTTGAAAGAAAAAGGATTTCAAATAATCACAAAGAATTATCGCTTTGGTAAACTGGAGATCGACCTAGTGGCTGAACACGATAACAAACTTGTAGTTATTGAAGTGAAAACAAGACAAACAGCTGAAATAGGTGAGCCATGGATGGCTGTCACGCGCAAAAAACAGCGACAGATCATAAAGGTGGCGAATCAATTTATTCAGAATCGAAACATTCATTTGGAAACACGCTTCGACATCGTTTCAATCGTTCATAATTCGTACCGCACCAGTATCGAACACATTGAAGGCGCATTTAGTCCTTTACTTTGATTTAGAGTGAATTATAGGAACAATGTTGACTCTAGCACTTTTTAAGCTAACTTTGTCCCCAAATTCTGCTCGTGATGAACACAATGAAAGGTGGAGGTCGTAAATCCGGAACAGGAAAATCGACCCCAAAAAACAACAGTACTCGCAAAAAAAGCGAAAATAAATCAAAGGCTCCTGCACCTTTTAAAAAGAAAGCAGCACCTTCGGATAAAACTGATGTCTCTGTACGAGATAAGCGAAAATACATCGATTTCAAGGAAAAGGTAAAAAAGGGAGATCCTCTTCCATCCTTTAATGAAGACGAAGTTCGTTTAAATAAATATTTGTCGAATGCCGGAGTTTGCTCCAGACGTGAAGCGGATGTTTTGATTGCTACCGGGGTTGTTTCTGTCAATGACGTCATTGTAACAGAGCTTGGATATAAGATCAAGCCAGGTGATGTGGTTAAGTATGACGGAGAAACGATCAATGCCGAGACCAAACGCTATGTTCTTTTGAACAAACCGAAAGGATTCATCACAACAATGGATGATCCGATGGGTAGAAAAACGGTCATGACTTTAGTTAACAAGGCTTGCCGAGAACGTATTTATCCGGTTGGAAGATTGGATAAGGAAACCACGGGGCTTTTGCTCTTTACCAATGACGGCGATCTTGCTAAAAAGCTGACTCATCCACGACATAAAGCTTCCAAGATCTATCATGTTGAGGTCAACAAACCGTTTAATCCGGAAGATCTGACACGTTTACTTAAGGGGATCGATTTGGAAGACGGAAAAACAGTCTGTGATGCTGCAGAATTCGTGAAAGGAGGTTCCAACCGCGAAATTGGTGTAGAACTGCACAGTGGAAAAAACAGAATTGTTCGTCGTTTGTTCGAAGCCATGGGTTATGAAGTTGTAAAACTCGACCGGGTTCAATTCGCGAGTTTAACCAAAAAGGATCTGCCACGAGGTATGTTCCGTCACCTTACAGAAAAAGAAGTTGCATTTTTAAAAATGTCCTAATGAAAAAGATATTGTTCTTTGTCCTTCTCGCAGTCACACTTTTTTCATGCAAGAATAACGAGGCTAATTTCGAATCTGCAAATCCAAATGCAGCTTTCTTTTACCAATGGGATACTATTCCTAAAATCTATTTGTACCGTGATGTAGCAAATGGATTGGATGAGCAGTTTCATCGTGTATACACCATTAAAGACAGTGAAGGAGACCATATTATCATTGAGATCTATTCCATGGATGGTAGAATCATTGAAGCATTGAACTTCAACACAGACTCGCTTGATGTGATGGATCACATGGTTGTTGACCGAAATGGTGAAAAGACAAAGGCGGAAGTTTTCAAGACCGGATATATTCCTTTTACCAAGAGTGACGAGACATGGTTTGCAACACGATTCCCCGGAGTACTTGATTCAACTTTGATCTTAAAAGAGGTCAAGCGAAAAATAGATCAGATCACCCAACATGAAGTGCTTGGGAAACAGGTAGAAACCCTGATCACCAAAGACAAACTGCGCATGACGTCCTTTAATCCATTCACCAAAATGGAAAATGCGCATGAAATAGATGTAACCTCTTATTTCGCGAAAGGTTATGGCTTGGTGGAATGGCATTCAGCTTCTAAAAAAGCACATTACCGCTTAGAACAAATCCTAAGTCAGGAAGATTGGATCAAGATAATGACACGTTAGTATGAAATACGTATTGCTTCTTCTGATGCTTTTACCTCTTTGTGTTCAGGCACAATATAAGAGTAAAAAACCAAAACGTTCCGATGGTCAAGGGACACTTTACGGATACTGGGGTTATAACCGAAGTTTCTATACACGCAGTGACATTCGTTTCGTTGGACAAGGCTATGATTTCACATTAGCAGGTAGTCGGGCTCATGATAACCCTTCACCGTTCTCTCCTAAGGTTTATTTTAACCCATCAAAAATAACCGTTCCGCAATTTAATGCGCGAATTGGATATTATTTCAAAACACATTGGGCTGTTTCGATAGGATACGATCACATGAAGTACATTTTTGCAGATGGCAACAATGTCTCCCTGTCCGGAACGATCAATCCCGGCGTTGACCAGGTGACCAACTGGTCTGGAACCTATACCAATCAACCCGTTACAACGGACCGTAACTATTTTCACTATGAAAATTCCAATGGGTTGAATTATCTGCGTTTAGGCTTGGAAAGAACAGACAATTTATACAAAATGGGCAATTGGCTCATGATCTCTTCACATGTCGGAGCTGGAGTCGGAGGAATTTTATCCTACAATGATTTTATTTTTGCCGGTCAGGAGGACCGTGTTACTATTTCTATGTCAGGGTATGCACTTTCGGCTCATGCTGCTTTGCGCTTTGAATTCTTTAAGCATTTCTTTATTCAACCGAATTTTAGCGGTGGGTTTATGCATCAATTGAATGTGCGGACTAGACCAGATGATCCCAATTCTTATGCACGCCATGCCTATGGATATAGCATGTTTGATACATCAGTGGGATTCTTATTGTATATCCGACCAACAAACGACTGCCAGTCGTGTCCTGTTTGGTAGTCGTGTGATCTACTCCATTTTAGCTTGAATAAAAAACGTGAGCTACACTGGGTAACTCACGCTTTTTTTCCAATCAAATCATTACTCTTTTTTCTTGTCCAATCTGAAATCGATCTTGTAATAGAAGATTGGTAAGAAGCCCAATTGATTTCGCTCAGCAAAAGGACGGTATCCAGGCTGGTTCGCTACCGCAGGATCAAGTGATGGGGCATAAGCAATGCTTAATAAATTCCTTGTGTTGAAGATGTTTACCAGATCCAGTCCGATCTCATGTGTCAACTTATTGGCGTTCATTCTCCAGCTGATCTTCACATCTGCGCGGAAATAGGGTCTGAACTGATACGCGTTGAAATTATCGTCTTTGAAAATCACTTCATTAAAAACTATGGAGAGGGAATCGTCTGTATCACCATATCTTCTTCCACCAGCATACGTCACTTTCATTCCGATTCCAATAATGTTTTTTGGATTCACTTGGAATTCCTTCCCTGCAAGGAAATTGAACACATAGTTCCCGTTGTATGACGTATTGCGTTTCTTGCCATCACTCCCCACATACTTCGAATCGTACACCGAGCCGGAGAAAAGGAAAAAGAAGGATTTGTCGAAATACTTTTGAACTGTTAACTCGATACCGTAGTTTTCACCAGTCCCTGTATTCTCCAATGAATCAGGGAAAAAGCGCGCAAAACCGCCACCCATGTTGATCAAAGAAAATGCAGATGGATCAACTGTTACAGGAATATTGTACAAGTACTGATAATACGCCTCTGTACGAATGCTCATACTCTTCTTCAACATTTTCTCGTATCCGATCCCTGAGTGAATCGAACGACTGAAATCCATGTTTTTGTTGTGGTAAACTCTGTTCCCATTGGCGTCATTCTGATGATAGAAATAGGTGTACATCGGTTGAGTACCACTGTGCATTCCTCCTCCTGCAAAGATCGCCTGGTTGTTGCGCATACGGTATTTCCAGCCTAGACGAGGTTCAACCGGACTCACGCTATTGCTTGAAGAGAAATATTGGCTGTGTAGACCGGCTGTAAAGTCCATGTTCTCGTTCATTCTCCATTTCCACTGAACAAATGGTTGAATCAAAACAGATGTCCCCTGATAATCCCAACGCAAGGTATAGAACGGACTTGTTACCGGCGATTTGACAGAATCAAGAAGGTTGAAACTGTAATAATCTGCATTGATTCCAGCCTTGATCAAATGAAAGCGATTGATCTTATGATTAATGCTAAAGAAGCCAGAAACTTTTGTAGTTTGAAAATTATATGACATGATATGTCCTAGTGAATCGTAAGTTATCTTATTCGATAACGTATCCAAGCGGCGGCCATAAATGTACTCGTGATCTGAGATCTGTTGTTCGTAAGAGATAGATCCTGTTGCAGCTATGAAGGTCTTTTCATTAAGTGCTTTTTTGTAGGTTACTCCTGATACACCCATTTGGGTTCTAAAATACTGATCACGATCGCCTTCACCATATAATTCATCTGTCAACTCCGTTTGATCTGAGATCACGATATCGATCGCACTCTTTCCCCCCATTCCCCAAAAGGATAAAGATCCTCCGTTTTTCAAGGCAAAATTGAATTTAAATGCCGCATCATAGTAGCCCGGAACGGCGTCAGTCCCCAATTGAAGTCCCATCGCCTGAAACATTTTCAATGAACTGTATCGACCCATAATCAAATAGGAACTCTTTGAGTTTTTTCCTAATGGACCTTCCGCAAGTGCTTCAGTACCCAAAAAACCAAACTGACCGGTAAACTCATGACGATTGTTGTTTCCGTTTCTCAATTTTAAATCAAATACCCCTGAAGTACTATTCCCATACTCCGCTGGAAATGCGCTCATGAAGAAATCTGAATTCCCCAAAATCTTGTTATTAAGGATAGAAACAGGTCCTCCAGTACTTCCTGATATCGCAAAGTGAGATGGATTAGGAATATCTATCCCCTCCACTTTCCAAATCACCCCTAAAGGAGAATTTCCGCGAATTACAATATCATTTCTACTGTCATCGGCCCCTTGAACTCCAGCAAAATTAGATGCCATTCGTGCCGGATCCATGCGCGATCCCGGATAGCGATTTGTTTCCTCAACTGAAAATTGCTGAGCCGAGATCAAGGCTAATTCGTTGATTACTTCCCCCTTTTTACGTGCAGAAACGGTTACTTCAACCTGTTCATGATAACTTTCCGATAGAGGAACATTAACTATGGATTCTTTACCGGATATCACTTCAATGGTCATAGAGCGTGTATCATAAGTCATCAACTGCACTTCAAGTTGATGTTTTCCTGTTGGTACATTTTGGATCTTGAATTCTCCGTCAATATCTGTTATGGCACGGTAACTTTTTGTGGTATCAGCTGTGATTACAGTCACTTTTGCTCCGACAAGTGGAAAATTTGTTTCACTGTCATACACCTTACCGCGAACTGTTTGAGTAGGTTGTGCAAATGCAGTCATCCCGAAAAAAAGCATCAATAGTGTGATACAGACTGGGAATAGTGTGTTAGTTTTCATTCGTTTTAAATTTGGTGTAAAAATAACAGAATACCTTACAAGAGAAAAAAATGATTTTCACCATTTAACAAATCGCGTTTGCAAATTTCGCAAATCTCCGAACAAATCATTCTGCGGTTCAAGTAGTAGTTAATGTCTGTTCGCTTCCTTAATCTGTTCTTGGTATTCCTGTTCAGTTAAAGGTTTCTTGTACACTTCGGTAAAATTGAACATGCTCAATGCATTGAAGTGCAGGTTTCGTACATTCGAATAAACGATCTGAATGTCTCCGGAATACCACAGCGGAATAATAGGTGGATCCTGCATAAGGACTTTCTCTGCTTTTGCATAATAGGTCATTGCCTCAGAAAGTTTCGTACTATTTTTTGCTTGTTCAAATAGTTGATCAAACAGTTCATTTCTGTAGCGTGACTGATTCAACCTGGATGGTTGTTCCTTAGTTTCAGGCACATGTTTCCCGTAAAAGTTGGATAAAAAGGTCTCTGGATTTGGATAATCACCTGCCCATGCGCTTCTAAAAATATCCCCTTTAGCTATGCTCGCATCCAAATCTTTCTGCTCAAAAGTAGAACCATCAATATTCACATTAATATTGAGCACCTGGAAAATTTGCTGTGCCACTTCATCGGCTACGGCAGAATTTACATCGCCTATGTTATAGCGCAAATTGATCGACCCAAATCCTTTTCCATTTGGATAACCTGCTTCAGCAAGTAGTTTTCTGGCTTTTTCAGGATCGAAAGAATATGAGGCTTCTTTTACTCCGCTAAAGTCATAACCTCTAAAGGCGGATGAAATAGGCGGAACAATGCCGTAATAACCCAATTCGTAGTATTGATTACGCAGTACTTCCCTCCCCAACTTTTCACGATCAATAGCATAATTGAAAGCTTGTCTGACTTTAACATTCTCAAAACGGGGATCCGTCATGTTAAAGAAGTAGTAATTTGTGAAAAGCAGTGGGTTGTTGTGCATGACAAATAACGGTGGACTTGAATTGAAATCTTTAATTCGACCTTCAAGCATCTTTGTAATTCGACTTGGCGGCAATCCGGTGATTAAATCCAGTTGTTTGTTCTCAAACATATCCAATTGCTCCAGTTTTCGTCCTTGAAAAATAAACACAAGACTATCCAAGTAAGGTAATGCATTTCCCTCTTCATCTTGAAGATAATAGTCCGGATTTTTGAGTAAAATTGTTTTTCTCACGTCACCTGAAACATAACCCGTAAATAGAAAAGGTCCCGTTCCAATTAACTCTGCTTCTTTTGATTGCTCGATTACTTTCGCTGAACTTATTGACGCACATACATTTGTCATTTTGGCTAGAAAATTGTCATCTCGTTTGACCAATTCAAATACAACTTCTTGATCCTTAACTCGCAGTCCTTCAATTGATTTCGATTGTCCGTCATAAAATGCATTTGCACCCTTCAACAAATCCTTGTAAACAAATGCAAAGGCATGTGTAGCTTCGCCTTTTTCATTTTTTGAACAGGCCTTTTCAATCGTTTTTACCACATCATTGGCAGTGAGCTTTCGCTCTTCTTCTGATTTAAACACAGGATTAGCATGAAACTTAACTTCACTTCTGAGTGTGAAAGTGTAAGTTAAACCATCTGGACTTACTTTCCAATCTGAGGCGAGTTGAGGGTTCACTTTAAGGGTCTTTGGATCCATTGATACTAGTCCTTCCATAACCTGAGTAATTACAGCGGCAGAGTAATAATCATTTACTTCACGAGCAATGTGCGTGGATGGCTCTACATCAATTGCCAACTGAAGACTCCCACCGGCATGTTCAAACTGCTTCTTACCAGATCCTCCACATGAAAATAGAAGTACCGACAAAAGAAAAAGTAGGCTATACTGCTTTGTGATTGAATAGTAAATCATTAGGTCCAAGTATACAATTAATTAACGAAGATAAAAAAAATCTCAATCCTCTAACTGATTCATTATCTGAAACAATAGAAAAGCACAAATTTCTCTTCCACAATAAAAAAATAATCGGTTAAAAAACAAACATATTACTTGCGAAATAGAAAAAATGCCCTTAATATTGCGTAATCATTTCGAAACTCCACTGTTATACTGCAGTTCAATGAAGAGATTAATAGTTTTCTTTACTTTCCTTTTAACAGCTTTCGCAGGCTTTTGTGCTTTATCTATTGAGGGAACCTATCAGGGTAAAAACCTGTATGTTCAAAATCCAATGGATGATGAAGGTTTTGGTTATTGTGCAACAAAAGTTACAGTTAACGGGGATATCATGCCTGGCGGAACGAATATGGGTGCATTTGAGATCGACTTCTCTATGTTCAACATCGCAATTGGAGAACCCGTGTTTATTGTTATTGAACACAATGATGGTTGTAAACCAAAAATATTAAACCCCGAAGTCCTGTTACCAAGAAGTACTTTTAAAGTGGTTGATATCAATGTTGGTACAAACGGAAAGCTTGTTTGGAAGACAACGGATGAGCAAGGAAAACTTCCGTATATCATTGAACAATACCGTTGGAACAAGTGGGTTACTGTTGGTGAAATACAAGGTAAAGGCACCCCTGAAACGAACAGTTATGAATTTCAGGTGACCCCTCATTCAGGCGAAAACACCGTACGCGTTACTCAGGTCGATCACTCTGGAACGAAAAGAACTTCGAAAGAAGTCAAATTCACTTCAACAGTTCCGTCTGTCGTGAAAAATCCTGCAAAAGTGAAAGATGTAATCAACTTTACTACTGAGGATGGTAAAGCAATGGAAACACGTTACGAAATCTACGATGCATACGGAAACATCGTAAAAAAAGGAGTTGGTTCATCTGTAAACTGTGAGAACCTGCTTCGTGGTGTTTACTACATCAATTTCGATAACGTAAACGAGAAGTTCATTAAGAACTAATCAATCCCACATCCTATCGAGAATGCTTAAAAAGATAGAACATCTTGGAATTGCTGTTCACAGCATTGAAGATTCGCTTAAAACATTTGAAACCCTTCTTGGCACGAATTGTTACAAGGTTGAAGAAGTCGTTTCTGAAGGTGTGAAAACGGCATTTCTTCAGATTGGAGAATCAAAGATCGAACTTTTAGAGGCAACAAATCCTGATTCACCAATTGCCAAATTCTTAGAGAAAAAAGGCGGAGGAATTCACCACATTGCCTTTGATGTTGAGAACATCGAAGTAGAAATTGAACGTCTAACTCAAGAGGGATTTGAATTGATTCACAAGTCGCCAAAAGAGGGGGCGGACAACAAATTGATCGCTTTCCTGCATCCGAAATCTACAGCTTCTGTACTGGTGGAATTGTGTCAGGAAAAAAGCGTATAAAACTCACTGGAATCCTTCAGAAGAAACGTTTGTAATCCGGCCAACTTTGCACCTTCAATATGTTGAGGTGAATCATCAATAAACAGCGTTCTTTCCGGTACAAGATCTTGTTCCTCACATACTTTGTGAAATATTTCTACATCCGGTTTCCGCATCCCCATTTGAAATGACAAATAAACCTTTGAAAAGTGATCCTGCAGGGCTTCTTCGGATGAATTACTCCATGCTCTGTGCACCTTTTGCATGTGGATCTCATTGGTGTTACTCAAAAGAAAAATGGGTGTTTGTGCATGTAGCGTTTTCAATAAGGCCGGTTTATCCTTTGGAACATCCAGAATCATCGCGTTCCAAGCAGCAACAATTCGATTCGGTGATGTTCCTGGTGGCACATGATCAAGTAATTTATTGACAAAGTGCTGAGAAGAAATCCTTCCGGTCTCGTAGTCATCAAACAAAGTAGATTGTGCCAACTGTGAATATACTTCGTTGAAGTTTTTCATTCCTAACTCTTCAAAGGATCTTATAGTTAAATTATAATCAAGGTTAATTATTACTCCCCCAAGATCGAAGATTACAGCATCAAATTGTTTCAATTTCATTTCTCAAAGTAACAAAAAAAGGGGCTATCCCAATCGAGATTAGCCCCATTCAATCAAGTTTGAACAACTTATTTTTTCAATACAATGTTCATGTCAAACTCCAATTCCGGCTGAAGCGACGGCTTTCCAGTCTCTTCATTGATTTCTTTCGCATACGGCATGCTCGTAGAGGAGATGTCCAACTTAAATTTACCAGCAAGCGTAGCTCCTTTCTCATCAGTTGTTAATGTAACTGGCACTTCCTGCTCAATAGTTGTTCCCAATATGGTGAAAACAGCCTGCATTTTTCCGTCTTTGTATGACTTAACATCAACCATAACTTTAGGATTTTCACTTACCATGAAAAAATCCGCATCCTTCAAATGAGATGTCAGGTATTCCAATTTTGCTGCCGGATATCCTTCTGTATTCGCAACAATTGTATTCATATCAACAACAAACGTTCCCCCAGTAACTTCTTCGCCAGTCATCGTCAATGATCCTTCAGCAAAAGAAACTGTTCCTGTATGAAAATGCTGTTCATTCTCAGCTCCTCGCCAGTTAATTGTTGATTCTTTCACATCAACAGAATAAGTTACTGATTCAATTTCCTCATTCTGAGTACCACAAGACGCTAATAAAGCTGTACCTGCGATAAATAAAAACATGTTCTTCAATTTCATAATTATCATTTTTTTGACAAATATATACATTTTTATATACCATGGTAAATATACAAAGCAAAAATTTGTTAATGATTGAATGAATGGAAAAGACTATCTTAGATTGACTTTAAAATATGAAATTACACCTTACTCCATCAGAATGGGTCGATACCGACCATCCTATAGATATTTCGATTCCAGTCATTAACAACTCCACTTCTGTTAAAGCGTGGTATGTGGATGATCCACGATTTGAGCCTGTTCGTGCCAATGGCTTTGTTGGTTCTGTGAAGGAAGGAGGATCCGTCAATTTCAGAGATATCTTCTTCAACCCACATGGACATGGTACTCATACAGAATGTTTGGGTCACATCACACAAGAAGTGTTTTCAATTAACTCAACACTAAAATCTTTTTTTTGCAAGGCTCAGGTAATTTCAATCGAACCAAGCAAAGTAAAAGCCAATGACGGAAAAATCGATCGGGTTATATTCAAGGAACAATTGGAATGTTTCGAAATTGGAAAAGACGTTGAAGCCATTATAATTCGAACTTTACCAAATAAAAGTGCGAAACGAACAACCAACTATTCCTCTGCCAATTCGCCCTATTTAGACAAAAACTGTATCTCGTTTTTTGATGCGCATTCTATCAAGCACCTTTTGATCGACACTCCTTCTGTTGACAGAGAAGAAGATGGCGGTGAACTGGCTTTTCATCACGCATTTTGGAAGGTTCCCGAACAGCCGGATCACAATAGAACTATCACTGAGCTTATTTTCGTTGATCAGCACATCGTGGACGAGATCTACCTGCTGGAATTGCAAGTCGCTGCGTTTATAAATGATGCAGCACCAAGCAGGCCTGTATTGTACAAAATAGAAAATCACTGAAACTAAAAAAGGTTGACCAATGGTCAACCTTAATCCGCTTCATTTAGTAGTAAGTTATTTTATTAGCGTCCAACAAACTTCCCAAAGTAGTATGGAAGTAAATCGATAATTCAAAATCAATAAAAAAAACAGGCTACTTCTTATGGAACAGCTTTCGCTGAACCTTTGAAGGACAAGATGACAAAAGAACTGTTATACTCTTCAATCAAACTAGAAAATGAAACTGCCTCTCCAAGCAGTGCGCCACCTCATCTATTTCAAAGTTCCATAAGAAGATAACCTGGTTTTCTCTCCTTATTTCTAAACCAAATATAGAGAGGAAGTTTGAACCAAAAATGGAGAATGAATATTCACAGCTTTTGGCCGAACAAAATGTGAATTTCAATTATCCGAGACTATAGGTTCTCGAGAATTTTAAAGAAAATATCGCGTTTAGCCGGACTCAAAGGTACTTCTGAACCATCTTTCATGACCACAGAACCCCCATTACCTTTATCATAGCGGTCTACATAGTTTAGGTTAATTAAGTGAGATTGCTGCACGCGCAAGAAGTTGTGTCCGGTAAGTAAAGTTTCATACTCCTTCAGCGTTCTGGACACAAGAATTTTCTTGCCCCCACTAAGAAAGAATGAAGTATAATTTCGATCCGCCTCACAGCGAATTATATTTTCCAATTCTACTACGTGCACACTCTCTTGGGTTTTCAATACCAAACGGCGTTTCTGGCTAGGATTAATATTTTGCTGAAGTGCTTCGAACTGCACCTCTTCCTTCTTCTCACCAACTGTTCGAATCGCTTTCTCAACAGATGCTTTTAGCTCTGACTGATCGATTGGCTTCAGGATGTAATCCAGTGCACTAAACTTTATTGCCTTTATCGCAAACTCTTCATAGGCTGTTATAAAGACAACTTCAAAATTCTTATTTTCTACACCTTTTAACACATCAAATCCGGTTCCGTCAGGCATCTGAATATCCAAGAAAACCAAATCAGGATTTTCGCGCTCAATAGATGCGATTCCATTCTTCACACTGTCTCCTCCGGAAACAGCCTCAATATCAAACCCAAACGAATTGATCATTTTTACTATCAACTCACGCGTTCTATTCTCATCATCTATTACGATTGCCTTTATCATGTGTTTGTGGTATTGTAATTTTCAGTCTTGAACGGTAACGAAATTAAAACTTTTGTTCCGGTTTTCGCTACTTTATTAAAATCTTCTATCTGAAGTGATCCTTCAGTTCTGTATTTTTTATTCAAATTGTCAATTCGCTCCCGTGTAATATTCATGGCCATACTTTTATGGGATTTACTCTTTTTCGTGTTTGCCGAACCTTTTCTCCCCACACCATTGTCTTCAATGAGAATATCCATCATGTCTCCACGTTTTGTAAAGCGAACATGAATAAATCCACCGTCAATCGTATGAAGTTGCCCATGCTCAATCGCATTCTCAATGAATGGTTGTGTAATCATTGGCGGGATCATTCCTCCTTCGTCAATTAACTCATCATCACAATCAATACGGTACTCAAAGCGGTCCTCGAAGCGCAATTTTTGGGTTGTAAGGTACTTTTGAAGAATTTCTATTTCTGTCTCTAAAGGAATAAATTCTTTGGATGAATTCTCAAGGATGAGTCGCATCAATCTCGAGAAATTAACCAAGAACTTCGAGGAGTTCTCTATATCGTTCTCGTAAATATAACTCTGAATCACCGACATGGCATTGAATACAAAATGG
This sequence comes from Crocinitomicaceae bacterium, assembly GCA_036825545.1. Taxonomy (GTDB): domain Bacteria; phylum Bacteroidota; class Bacteroidia; order Flavobacteriales_D; family Crocinitomicaceae; genus M0103. The sequence goes on from DAISYB010000001.1 coordinate 101,704, forward strand.
GGATTCATTTGTGCCCTCAAAAGCGTTTGGGACATTTCCGCTTCTCTCTGTTGCTGGAGGATCTGACTTTGTTTCCAGCGTGAAAACACGATCCAGGCTCCTAAGGCAACGATGATCAAAAACCCAAGAATAACATAAGTCTGAAAATTATTTCTCAATTGAATATTCTCCAGTTTGGTCGATGTCATTTCCCTTTCCTGACGTTGACGTTGAATTGAATCTTGTTGCAAAAGGATCAGTCGATCACGCTGCTCTGAGCGGTATGACTCACTCAACTCAGCAATTTTGGCAGCTGATTGAACAATCGTATTACTATCCTGATAATCCAAATACAAATTGAGGTATTTAAGGGCCTCGTCCTTCTTTCCAATATCGGCATACACTTCTGACATTGCACGATAAGATAAGTAAATCAAATTCTTTGATCCAAATTGTTCGCGAATCTCGATTGAACGCTGTAAATAATTTAAAGCATTTGCATATTTACCCTGTTTCTGGAAAACCGTACCCACATTATGATACACATCGGCAATTCGCTCTTTATTTCCGGTCGATTCATAAAAAACCAATGCTTTATTAAAATTACTGGCAGCTTTGGAATAATCTTTCATTTCTCGATAAATCATCCCCAAATGATTGTGTCCCTCTCCTAAGCCATTGAAATCATTCAATTCTCCCAATAACTTAATCGATCGCTGCATCATTTCGATCGCTTTCCGGTATTCTTTACGATCGAAATAGACAGTTCCCAAATTCATATTAGCTAATCCCATTTGACGCTTATCAAATACTTTGGATGCAAAATCGTAGGATTGTTTAAAATAATACTCTGCATCGTCCAAATTAGAGATACTTCGCTGTGCAATTCCAATTTCACGGTGGTACTTTGAAAGTAATATCGGATCATTCGCTTCCAATACCAATTGCATACTTATCACATTCTTAGCCACGCTTAATTCGATTTGACCGTAATAAGCATAAATACGAGCCTGTGTATTAAATGACTCCGCTAAAACACTTTTGTTCGCTGTCCTACGCGCAAACTGAATTGCCTGATCTGTGTAATATAAAGCCGAATCTTTCATGTTCTGGTACATGAAATTCAGCGCTAAATATGAATTGGCTTCTGCAACCTGAGCATTATTGCGCATGTTTCGGGCTAACTTTCTCGAATTCCGCAAATAAAAATCTGCTGTTTCAAATTCCATTAAACTACTGTGGTACTCTCCGAGATGAAGAAAAATCTCATATGTTACCTCATCGGAATTCAAGCGACTCAAAAAAGACTGACATCCCAAAATGTCGCGGAAATACTCTTCTTGACGACCCATTAATTTGTTCACCTCAGCACTATACATCAAAGCACTAAAACGCAAAGAATCATCAAACACACGGCTTTTTTGCAATAAAACGTCTTTAATTGAATCGGCTGCCTGTAAATTATTCGCCTTGTAAAAATCTCCTAAAGCCAACATTCGACGGAATTTTCGCGTTTCGTTGGTTTCCTTTTTAATCGATTCCAGCAATTGCTTTTCACGTGCTCCTTGGGCATACGAAACAGATACTCCTGAAAACAGAAAGACGAATAAAATGGATATTAAATAGAGTTGCCGACCCATCATTGCAAAGTTAAAATTACGATTTTGACGCAATCCTGTATTTCCTTTGCCATCTTTCTTCTGCATGTGCATCGCTTTGGCTATCTTTACACCCCTAAAAATATACCTCGATGGAATACGATTTTCGCTCAATAGAAGACAACTGGAGAAAGTTCTGGGCAGAGAACAAAACGTATAAAGTAACGGAAGATCCAAGCAAGCCAAAATACTATGTGCTCGATATGTTCCCGTATCCTTCAGGTGCAGGATTGCACGTTGGACATCCACTTGGGTATATTGCTTCGGACATTTATGCACGTTATAAAAAATTAAAGGGATTCAATGTCCTTCACCCCATGGGCTATGATTCATTCGGTTTACCCGCTGAACAATATGCGATTCAGACCGGACAACATCCGGCAATAACGACTGAACAAAATATCGCACGTTACCGCGAGCAGTTGGACAAAATGGGATTTTGCTATGACTGGGACCGAGAGGTGCGTACTTCTTCACCGGAATATTACAAATGGACCCAGTGGATCTTCAAACAATTGTTTGACTGTTACTACGATAATACGACCAACAAGGCAGAACGCATTTCAAACTTAATCGCTGAATTCGAACAAAACGGAAACGCTCAAATAAATGCATGTTCTGATTGCGAAATCACATTCAGTGCAGCAGAATGGAAAGCTTTCGACGCTAAACGCAAAGAAGAGATCTTGCAAGAATACCGATTGGCTTACCTGGCTGATAGTTGGGTAAACTGGTGTCCTGCACTTGGAACCGTACTCGCAAATGACGAGGTAGTGAACGGTGTCTCTGAGCGTGGAGGTCACCCGGTTGAACAAAAATTGATGCGTCAATGGTCGATGCGGATCAAAGCGTATGCTGAACGTTTACTTACAGGATTGGAAACAGTTGACTGGACGGAATCGATCAAAGACATGCAGCGCAATTGGATTGGGAAGTCGCAAGGTTGTAGCCTTCATTTTCAAATTGCAGCTTGCAAATTGCAAATTGAAGTCTTTACTACACGTCCGGATACGGTTTTCGGAGTTTCATTTATGGTATTGGCTCCTGAGCATCCCTTTGTAGATGAAATCACGACAGCTGAATATGCTGAAGCTGTTGCCAATTATAAGAAACAAGCATCCCTTAAGTCAGAACGCGATCGTCAGGCCGACGTAAAAAATATCAGTGGACAATTTACCGGAGCTTATGCCATTCATCCGTTCAGCGGAAAACAAGTGCCGATCTGGATTGGTGATTATGTCCTGGCATCTTATGGAACAGGAGCCGTTATGGCCGTTCCGTGTGGTGATCAGCGCGATTACGACTTTGCGAAGCATTTCGGACTCGAGATCCCGAACATTTTTGAGAACGTGGATGTCTCTGAAGCAGCTTATACCGAAAAAGACGCGGTTATTGCTAATTCAGATTTCTTAAACGGTCTGGATGCCAAGACAGCGATCAAAAAAGCGATTGAAGTGATCGAAGCCAAAGGACTCGGAAAAGGAAAAACGAATTACCGTTTGCGCGATGCGGTATTCTCCCGTCAGCGTTATTGGGGTGAGCCTTTCCCGGTTTATTATAAGGACGAAATACCGCATTTGGTGGACGATGCTCATTTGCCGGTCGAATTGCCGGAGGTGGATAAATACTTACCAACTGAAGACGGTGAGCCGCCTTTAGCGCGCGCTGAGCGATCAGCATGGAACTATTTTGAAGGCGACCGTATGGAACACAACACGATGCCGGGTTGGGCAGGTAGCTCGTGGTACTTCCTGCGCTACATGGATCCGAAAAACGAAAAAGAATTCGTGAGCCGCGAAAAGGCAGATTACTGGAAACAGGTCGATTTGTACATCGGAGGTTCAGAACACGCTACTGGTCACTTGTTATACGCACGATTCTGGACAAAATTCCTGTTCGATCAAGGATACATCTCATTTGATGAGCCTTTTTCGAAGATGATCAATCAGGGGATGATTTTGGGAGTCAGTTCATTTGTTTATAAATTAAAAATTGAACTCAAATTCGACAAGATTGTAGGATCAACTTTACAAGAAGCTCATGTTTACAATTGTTTAGTTTCAAAAAACATCATAGATTCTCTAGATCTGAAATCAATTCCTGAACGAATTAAATATTATATCAATAATTCATTAGAGACAGCAATTGCGAATTTTGAAAGTGAAAATATTCAAATTGAGTTCGATGAAAATTTATCTGTTAAAGTTTTAGAAAACAATAATATTATAAATCGTATTTCAATAAAAGTTGGTTTCGATCCAATACGAGTTGACATCAATTTAGTGAACAATAACATTCTAAATGAGAACGAATACAGAAAAAACCCTATGGTTGATTCTGATATTGAATTCATTCGGGAAGAAGATGGTTCGTACATCTGCGGTTCAGAAGTTGAAAAAATGTCCAAGTCGAAGTACAATGTCCAAACCCCGGACGAACTCGTAGAGAAATTTGGAGCGGATACTTTGCGGATGTATGAAACGTTTCTGGGTCCATTGGAGCAGAGCAAGCCGTGGGATACGAAAGGGATCAACGGTGTGCACAACTTCCTGCGTCGTTTGTGGCGTTTGTTCCACGATGCAGCAGGCAATGTGAACTTGTCAGACGAGCAGCCATCAAAGGAAAACCTGAAAACCCTGCACAAAACGATCAAGAAACTAACTGATGACCTGGAGCGTTTTTCGTTCAATACAGGTGTTTCCAACTTCATGATCTGCGTTAACGAATTGACCGACCAAAAGTGCAACAACCGCCACATTCTGAGTGATCTGGTTTTGCTAATTTCTCCTTATGCTCCGCACATTGCCGAAGAGCTTTGGGTGAAATTGGGGAATACGCCGGGATCGATCAGCAACCAGTCATTTCCGGAATTCAACGAAGACCATTTGGTAGAAGCCAATATTACCTATCCGGTTTCATTCAACGGAAAAATGCGTTTTAATCTCGAATTGCCAACTGCTTTTACAAAAGAAGAGGTAGAAAAATCCGTTATGGCCAACGAACTTACGCACAAGTACCTGGATGGAAACACCCCGAAGAAGGTGATTGTTGTACCTGGAAAGATTGTGAATGTGGTGATGTAAAAACCACTTTTAAATAACCAAAACAATACTCCAAATCTTGAGTGTCGTTTTTTTTATTCTGGCAGAACTTTTCATTTACTTTGGAAATGAATACAATAATTCATAATTTCAGCATTCACCAAGACCTAATGATTGGCCTATGCTTCGTAGTTGGCTACTTATATTCTGCTCATTTTTCTTCCTTTCACTTAGAGGACAAACTCCTGATGAAAATAAAAGATTAGTTGACTCCCTGCTCAAAATCGTTTCAAAAGAAAAGAACTCAGAAAAAATCGCGAAGGTCTATCTGGAACTTTCTGAAACATACTCAGTAACCAACTTGGATTCTGTTAATTATTACGCAATTCAGGCTGAAAAATCTGCTTTAAATCTGATAGGCAAGACAAAAGAAGAAGCACATCAAAAGGAAGCCAAAACGATTCTAGCAGGGGCCTATAATAACCGCGGATTTGCGTATTTCAACATGGGTGATTTTCCGAATGCCTTGAAATACCATAAAAAAGCACTTGATGTTTGGAAACAAATCAAGGATACAGACGGAATTGGAAAATCGCTGAATAACTTGGGAGCCATATATCGGCAATTAGGTGAATTCGAGGATGCACAGCGATTCTTTAACGACGCCCTGTCTATTTATAAAAAGAAAGGAGATGAACATACAGTTGCACTTATATATAATAACTTAGGTGGGATTTACAAAATGCTTGATCAAAACTCAAAATCAATTGATGCCTACCGAAATGCACTTCGCTTGAGAAAAAAGATTGGGGATAAAAAAGGTCTTGCAACCACATTAAACAACATTGGCGCCTTTTATAATAAGCTTGGTAGAGTCGATAGCGCCTCCTATTATTTCAATCAAGCTTATGTGCTTATACAGGAAGTTGGAGATCAAATTGGTATTGCTCACGCATCGAGCAACATGGGGGAAATAGCATTGCACCAAAAAGAGTTTGATAAAGCTGTGCAATTCGGTGAAAGGTCGTTGGCCATCGGACGATCACTTGGGGCAAATATGATCATTGAACAAGCCTCAGGCTTATTGGAACGCGTGTATCAATCCAAAGGCAATTGGAAACAGGCGTATGAAATGCAACAATTGCATTATGAAACCAAGATGAAAGTCAAAAGTGAGGAAGCAAAAAATGCAGCTCATCAACTTGAAATGCAATACAACTATGAAAAGCAAAAAGAAATTGATCAAATTGAAAGTGAGAAACAAAAAGCGCTGGCAGAAAATAAAAGTCACATTCAAACAGTTACAATTTACTTCGTATCCATCTTATTTGTACTTGTTGTTTTATTTTCTCTACTTGTGTTCCGCAGATACAAGATCATCCTAAATCAAAATAAGATCATAGAAAAGCAAAATAACGAACGTAAAATAATGCTTCAGGAAATTCATCATCGTGTGAAAAATAACTTTCAAATTATTTCAAGTTTATTGCGCCTTCAGACCTATAAACAACACAATGAAGATGTCAATAGAGCATTTAATGAAGCAATCAACCGCATCCATACGATGTCAACCGTCCATGAAATCATCTACCAGCAAGATGCAATTGACAAAATAGAACCAAAAAAATACTTATCCATTTTAATTGATCACTTGAGTCGTTCGTTAGAGAATGGTTCCATTCAAATTGAGGTAGAAGCGTGCGAAGATCCCTTGGAACTCGATCAAACTATCCCTTTGGGAATTATTGTAAATGAACTCATTACGAATTCTTACAAACATGCCTTTTCAGAATCAACTCAATATCCTCGAATACGCATTGCCTTGGAAAAGAAGAATTCATTATTTCAGTTAACTTACAGCGACAATGGTGTAGGGTATATCCCCGCAAAACACGGTAATTCCTTCGGCTTAGAACTTATCGATACAATGGTTTCTCAAATTTCGGGAAAATTGGAATTTTACTCAAATGAAACGTGGAGTACCAATTTTCGAATTTCATTCAGCTAGATGGTTTAAATGATTGATCGTCATTTATTTTGCTCTTTAATTGATTAATTCGTAGCTTGCTGTAACGATTTGGCACATGAATTGTTTGTCAAACTTTACTAAATTATGAACTGATGAAAAAGCTGTTTTATATTTTCGGAATTGTGGGCTTGTTCTTCACAATGACTAGTAGTTCGGAAGTTACTTACCCAACTACAACCAACAAATCCTTTCAGGTTGGAGAAAAACTGCGGTACCGTGTTACGTATGGATTTATGGACGCAGGTGAAGCTATTATGGAAGTGAAATCGACCACAAAAAAAGGCAATAACAGAGAATTAATTCATGCAGTTGGAACCGGACGCACGCTGGGTGGATTTAATGCCTTTTATAGAGTACACGATGTTTACGAAAGTTACTTGGACAAAAAAGGAGTCTTTCCGTGGTTCTTTGTTCGACGTGTCGATGAAGGAGGTTATAAGATCAATCAAGACTATACCTTCCATCAAAATAAATACAAAGTGGACAATGGCAAAGGCAAGGAGTTTAAAATTCCAATTGGCATACAAGATATGGTTTCTTCATTCTACTACGCGCGCACCTTGGATTTCTCGAATTTGAAGAAAAATCAAACCTTTGAATTCAAGTGTTTCATGGACGATGAAATCTACAACTTGAAGATCAAGTATGTGGGTGACGAGCAGATCAGCATCCGAAAAGGAAAATTCAAGTGCCATAAATTCGTTCCGGTTGTACAAACTGGTCGCTATTTCAAAAGTGAAGATGATGTGAACTTCTGGATTACAGCTGACGATAATAAGATTCCGATACTGGTAAAAGCTAAAATTCCGGTGGGTGTTGTAAAAATGCACTTGGTTGAATGGAGTGGCTTGAAAAATGATCTAAAAAGTAAAGTTTAATTTCCTGCATCAATTCATACTAACCGTCTCTATTTTAGGGGCGGTTTTTTTGTTTTAAAGTTTTCAAAAATCACTTTTTAAAAAAAATAAGCACCGAAGTTTTACAAACGCTTTCAATCTTCATCTTTTGATTTATTTTTGCTCCAAAATCAATTTATATGTCCAGCGAATTTGAATTAGTAGAAAAGGAAGAAGTTTCAGGGTTTAGCTTCCCTGATGAAGAGGTGTTGAAAAAAGAAGATGACCGTAAATTGAGAAGGGCAGCTTTGGATCGTGCAATTGCTTTGGGAAACTTGGAACACCATAAAGTGAAGATCTTTTTTGAAGATGCAAAAAACAAGAAAGTAGTACATACCACTATTTGGGCGGTGACAGAAAAATATGTAGTATTGAAACAAAATGTAACCATTCCGATTCAACGAATTCATAAACTTGAAATTTAAGTAGCATGTCGAAGAAAAGAGCCATAATCAGTTATGACAAATTAACGATCGAGCAGAAAAAGCAGATCTTAAGAGATTTTCCGGATGGTTACATCAACCACCTGACAACGATCAAAACTCCAACGGGAGAAATGTTGGATGCTTTTGTTTGGGAAACAGATGAATTCATCTATTTGGTAAAAATCAACAAAATTGTCCCGAAAGCGGCTGTTGTTGATGACGAAGACGATGATTTCGAGGATGACTTAGACAAAGTGGATGACATCAAAGATGACGAGTTGGATGAGGACTCCGATGATGAGGACGACGACTACGACACAGCGGATGAGGATCCGGAAGACGAAGACGAAGATTAAAATTCAAGCATAGAAAAAGCCGCAACAGTTGATGCGGCTTTTTTCATATCGTTAAATGTGTTAATCATTCAATTTCAGAACCGCCATAAATGCTTCTTGTGGGACCTCAACTCGTCCAACCTGACGCATACGCTTCTTTCCTTCTTTCTGTTTCTCTAACAATTTACGCTTACGTGTGATATCTCCACCGTAACACTTTGCAGTTACATCCTTGCGCAATGCTTTGATCGTTTCACGCGCAATTACTTTTGCGCCAATCGCTGCCTGAATAGGAATTTCGAATTGTTGTCTCGGGATCAATTCCTTCAATTTAATACAGATCTTCTTTCCAAGTTCGTAGGCATTACTGCGGTGAACCAGTGCAGAAAGTGCATCCAGTTGTTCTCCGTTCAACAACATATCCATACGGATCAAATCAGAAGGTTTGTAACCAATCGGGTGGTAATCGAAAGAGGCATAACCACGTGAAACTGATTTCAAGCGATCGTAAAAATCAAACACAATCTCCGCCAAAGGCATCTCAAATGTCAACTCCACACGATCTTGTGTGAGATAAACCTGGTTCTTTAATTCACCACGTTTCTCAATACACAGATTCATGATCTGTCCAATATATTCCGATTTTGTAATGATCTGCGCTTTGATGTAAGGCTCTTCAATTCGATCAATTCCAGCAGGATCCGGTAATTCAGATGGGTTATTGACAATCATGGAAACTGTCGGATCTTTGCGCATGTAGCAGAAATACGATACGTTGGGAACGGTCGTGATAACCGTCATGTTAAACTCACGCTCCAAGCGCTCCTGAATGATCTCCATGTGCAACATCCCAAGGAACCCACAACGGAAACCGAAGCCAAGAGCCGCTGATGATTCTGGTTCAAATACTAAGGAAGAGTCATTCAACTGCAATTTCTCCATCGAATAACGCAATTCCTCGTATTCATCCGTTTCAACAGGATAGATACCCGCAAAGACCATTGGCTTCACATCCTCAAAACCTTTAATCGCCGTTTCGCAGGGATTTGCTGCTAAAGTGATCGTATCACCCACTTTTACTTCATTGGCCTGTTTAATCCCGGAAATAATGTACCCCACATCACCGGCACGAACCTCTTTTTTAGGAACCAGGTCCATTTTCAGGATCCCAATCTCATCAGCATTGTACTCCCTTCCAGTATTGAAGAATTTCACACGATCACCTTTTCTGATCACACCATTCTTCACACGGAAATACGCGATGATTCCTCTAAAGGAATTAAAAACAGAGTCAAAGATCATTGCCTGAAGTGGTGCATTCTCATCCCCTTTCGGAGCGGGAATCTTCCTGATTACCGCCTCTAGGATCTTATCCACTCCTAAACCTGTTTTCCCTGATGCCGGAATAATATCTTCCATATCACACCCGATCAAATCGATTATTTGATCCGATACTTCCTCCGGCATAGCGCCCGGCAAATCCATTTTGTTCAGGATGGGAATGATCTCTAAATCGTGCTCCAAGGCCAAATACAAATTGGAGATGGTTTGTGCCTCAATTCCCTGCGAAGCATCAACAATCAACAAGGCTCCTTCACAAGCAGCAATCGATCGTGACACTTCGTATGAAAAATCAACGTGCCCCGGTGTATCAATAAGGTTCAGTACATAGTCTTCCCCTTCAAATTTGTAATTCATCTGGATAGCGTGACTCTTGATGGTGATTCCGCGCTCGCGCTCGAGATCCATATCGTCTAATGCCTGAGCCTGCATTTCTCTGTCCGAAATCGTTCCTGTTGTCTGCAAAAGTCGGTCTGCCAAAGTACTCTTACCGTGGTCGATGTGCGCAATGATGCAGAAATTCCGGATGTTCTTCATAAAATCTTCTTGATAAACCTGTTGCCAGGTATTGTATTAGCATGCAAAAGTACTTCAAAAAATTCAATGATTATCGGTCAGACAAGGAAAGATTGAATGTGAGAAACGTGATCCAAAATGACTAATCACTAATTAAAACTAGTAGTTGTTTTTTTATTGTCCACAGATTAATGGATTCTAAAGGATTTACTCCGAAATAGGATTAATCGATTCGCTAGCGAATCTGTATGGATTTTCATGAATCGTAGTGAATAAAATCTGACCAATCAATTGATCATTCCTCCAAAAACGAAATCCCATAATCTGTGGACTAAAAACCCCTAGCACATGAAATAAGCATCTTTATCTTTAAAGTGAATCCTTCCTTTATCAATTAATTATACTTCCAGTCAGATGTGATTTAAAAAGAAAAGAGGGAACTGGCATTCCCTCTTCTCAAAACCTAAACTACTACTACTTATGAAAACTAACTTTTACTTCAATGACGAGATTTCAAATTGTATGCCAACTTTCGGCTTGTCATTTTGTAATCGCTACTTTATCCTAACGCTAATAAAACAGCCATCGTATAGAATTGTTTTCGTTTTAACTTTTTTTAAGGAATTTACCCTGGTAACTACAAGATGAACAATCCATCGTTGGTATTATCTGTGCGTCAAATGAAGCCTATTTTTCAGAAATACTTAATTTCGTGAGCAATGAGTTCAACTGCAGAAAAATACAGTAAGCGCGGAGTACGCACAAGTTATATCTCAACTGTGATAGGCATTTCACTGGTGCTTTTCATGATTGGATTGGTATTGGGTGGAGTACTTGGGCTGGACAATTTGCAACGCAAAGCAAAAGAAAGTTTAAAAGGTGACCTGTTTTTCAAGCCGGAATTGAATGAAGCGGACATCAAACAGATCGAACAAGAGCTCAAGACTTGGGATCAATTTGTGGAGGTCTACTTTGTTTCGCCTGATCGCGCCATCGAGGAGTTCAGTGGTTCTGGTGAAAAAACAGATGAGATCTTAGCCATTTTTGAAGGTGAGAACCCGCTTCCTCCAACCGTAAGTTTTCGTCCAAAAGCTGAACATGCCAACAAGGCAGGAATGGAAAAGATCAAAACGGAATTGCTTGCCGCTTATCCGGGCGAGATCGATGAAGTGAATTACGACAAAGAAAGTGTGGAATCGGTGAATTTGGGTTTTAGCCAATTTGTTTTCTTATTTCTCGCTGTGGCCTTACTGCTTATCATTGTTGCCGTGGCAATGATCAACAACACGATCCGACTGGCATTGTATTCGAAACGATTTACCATTAAAACCATGCAGCTTGTTGGTGCAACCTCTTCTTTCATTCGAAGACCATTCTTGCTTCAGTCTATTTTGCAAGGAGCTGTTTCAGCGCTGATCGGAATAGCTTTATTGATGACCTTGTTCTATGCCTTGAATAATGTTTTCGATTCTTACGAAATCAGCTACTCTCTCGAAACATTTTTGTTGCTTGTTTCATCCCTTATGATCATTGGGATCATTATCACCTTTGTATCTACCTGGTTCGCGCTTAACAAATATTTGCGTATGCAACTGGATGATTTGTATTAAATTTGGCCGTATGGAGGATAACAAATCAAAATTTGGCTTTCAGCCGGAAAACTACAAGATCCTTTTGATTGGACTTGCAATCAATGTGTTGGGATTTCTTTTGATGATCGGAGGTGCTGCTGAAGATCTGGATGCATTTAATGCAGATGAACTGTTTAGCCACAGAAGAATCACCATCGCACCAATGTTAATTGTTGCGGGATATATTGTCATTCTATACGCAATTATGCGTCGTAAAAAGACGAACTAAGCACAACTCCTTTCTCTTTATATTATGGGTTTTTTAGAAGCGATCATTCTCGCAATCATTGAGGGTTTGACCGAATTTTTGCCGGTTTCATCGACCGGACACATGATCATCGCCTCCACATTCATGGACATCGCAAGTGATGATTTCACCAAGTTATTTACCGTTGCTATTCAATTTGGCGCCATCCTTTCTGTTGTTGTTGTCTACTTCAAACGGTTTTTCCAATCACTCAACTTCTACACCAAGCTGTTTGTTGCGTTTATTCCAACAGGAGTGTTAGGACTTCTGCTTAAATCTCATGTTGACGGTCTCCTTGAAAACATTTGGGTTGTGGCAATATCTCTTTTGATCGGTGGAATCATTTTGATTTTCGTCGATAAATGGTTTGCGCAGAATGAGGTAGATGGTGACGAAGACGTGAGCTACAAAACCGGATTTATTATTGGTTTTTTTCAAAGTATCGCTATGATTCCCGGAATTAGTCGTTCAGCAGCAACGATCATTGGTGGTATGTCGCAGCGTTTAAAACGAAAGACAGCAGCAGAATTTTCCTTTTTTCTGGCAGTTCCAACAATGTTCGCTGCGACAGTGAAAAGCATGTGGGATGAAAAAGAGTTATTATTGGAATCCAGCAACAACGAGTGGTTACTTCTTCTTCTTGGTAATGTGATTGCCTTTGTTGTGGCTTATTTAGCGATCAAAACATTTATTTCATTTCTGAACAAGAACGGGTTTAAAGTATTTGGGTATTACCGCATCGCACTGGGATTGATTTTACTCATTCTCTTACTTTCAGGTGTTGAACTTTCAATGGTAGGATGAATCGGGAGCAGTTAGCAGAAGGAATGACCATTGTGGTTGACAAGCCATTGGGTTGGACATCATTTGATGTAGTCAACAAGATTCGTTGGAATCTGAAACGCAAATTAGGTGTTAAGAACATCAAGGTTGGTCACGCAGGTACACTTGATCCACTTGCTTCCGGGGTTTTGGTGATATGTATAGGTAAACACACGAAGCGTATTGATGAATTAATGGCTGGAAAAAAGACCTACACCGGTACTTTTCTTCTAGGTAAAACAACACCTTGTTACGACTTGGAAAAAGATTTTGATGCTACCTATCCAACTGAACATATTACACCTGAATTAATCGAAAAAACTCGACTCACATTCATTGGTGAAGTTGATCAAGTGCCCCCAATTTTTTCTGCAAAACAAGTTGATGGAAAACGAGCTTATGATATCGCAAGGTCGGGAAAAGAGGTGGAGTTGAAGGCGAATCGGATCACAATCGACCATTTTACGGTGGATTCAAGTCGCTTTCCGGAAATTGATTTTGAAATCACTTGTTCGAAAGGCACTTACATTCGATCTATTGCCCGTGACTTCGGTTTAGCTTTAAATTCAGGTGCAACTTTAATCGCTTTGCGCAGAACGCGGTCAGGTGATCAAGCCATTGAAGAATCCCTTTCCGTAGAAGATTGGATCAGTAGAATTGAGGCAATAGAAGAATAGCTCTTGACAAGGCCTCTTCAATGTTGTATCTTTGCACACTTTTAATACAAACTGTTTCTCACATTAAACCTTTTTTATGAGTAAGATGAAACTTTCTGAATTCAGCTTCGACCTTCCGGAAGAGTTGATTGCAGAATACCCAAGTGAAAATCGCGATGAAGCACGTCTAATGGTTGTACACCGCGATACAGGAAAGATCGAACACCGTCTTTTTAAAGATGTGATCGATTACTTTGATGAAGGTGATGTGATGATCATGAACAATACGCGTGTTTTTCCTGCACGTATGTATGGAAATAAAGAAAAAACAGGCGCTAAGATCGAGGTTTTCCTTCTACGTGAATTGAACCGTGAAAGTCTGCTTTGGGATGTACTTGTTGATCCTGCGCGTAAAATCCGCATTGGAAATAAATTGTATTTCGGTGATGACGATTCACTGGTTGCTGAGGTAATCGACAATACCACATCACGTGGACGAACACTTCGTTTCTTGTTTGACGGGCCTTATGAAGAATTCAAGGCGAAAATCACCGAGTTGGGAGAAACACCTCTTCCGAAATACATCAAACGAGAAGTCGAAGACTCAGATGAAGAGCGTTACCAAACGATCTTTGCTAAGGTTGAGGGAGCAGTTGCTGCACCGACTGCCGGATTGCATTTCTCTCGTGAATTGCTGAAGCGTTTGGAATTGAAAGGAGTGAACTTTGCAGAATTGACCTTACATGTCGGATTGGGAACTTTCCGTCCGGTTGAAGTCGAAGATCTTACAAAACATAAAATGGATTCGGAACAGGTGATTGTTCCGGAAAAAGCAGCCCGCATTGTCAATGAAGCAAAAGCAGCTCGCAAAAGAGTATGTGCAGTTGGTACAACATCGATGCGCGCCATCGAAACTTCAGTATCAACGGATGGCAACTTAAAAGCCTTTGATGGATGGACAAACAAATTCATCTTCCCGCCTTATGATTTCAGTGTTGCGAATTGTATGATTACGAATTTCCACACACCCCTTTCTACTTTGCTAATGATGATCTCTGCATTTTGTGGTCATGAACTGATGCACGAAGCATACAAACAAGCGGTTGAAAACAAATACAAATTCTATTCTTACGGTGACGCGATGTTGATCTTGTAAGTATTAAAGAATATATACGCGAAAACGGCAGATTTCTATTTGCCGTTTTTTTGTGCCCAACATTCAGGTGCATATTTTGATTAAATTTGCGCCTCAAAACATCCGGATGTCGAGCCCAAATTCTAAAGGTAAATCAAGAAATAAAATGAAGACCTATATGGTCTTTACAAAATTTCGCCTTTCGGCACTCGTTATTGTCTCCGCCTTATCGGGGTATCTTTTTGCAGGTGGTTCAGACTATACAATAATCAGCAAACTTCTGATTGGTGGATTATTGGTAACTGCTGCTTCCAATGGATCCAACCAAATTTGGGAACGACAGCTCGATCTTTTGATGAAAAGAACCTCATCCCGTCCATTGCCTCAAGGTGATATGTCGGTCAATGAGGGTTTGATCATCGTTTCACTTTGTTTTGTGGCCGGAACCCTAATCTTGTTGAGTATTAATTTACCTTCAGGACTATTAGGAATTGCCGCTTTTGTATCTTACGTTTTTATTTACACACCCTTAAAACGCATTACACCGTGGGCTGTTTTCGTGGGTGCTTTTCCAGGAGCCATTCCTCCAATGCTTGGTGCTATTGCTGAAACGGGTGAATTTGGATTAATGCCAGGTGTTTTGTTTTTCATCCAATTTATGTGGCAGTTTCCACACTTCTGGGCAATTGCCTGGGTAGTTTTTGACGATTATAAAGCAGGTGGATTTTCCTTATTGCCGTCTAAAACAGGACAGAGTAAGGAATCGGCATTTCAAATTATGATTTATTCATTGGCCATGATACCTTTCAGCTTATTGCCATGGATCTTGGGCTGGACAGGCGAAATATCGCTAATTGTTGCCACCATCGCCAGTACAATTTTCTTTCTTTATGCTTACAAACTGTTTCTCAGCTGTGAACTCAAGGATGCGAAAAAACTAATGTTCGCTTCTTTTGTTTATTTACCGATCATTCAGTTCTTGTATGTATTTGACAAGGTGTAGTTTTTCAAAATACGATAGATATGAATAACGATTTTAATCAGGAATATAGTCCTGAAATACAAGAAAAGGTCAAAAAGAACCTTGTTTATGTTGGGATCTTCAGCGTTGTGATGCTTTTTGCCGGGTTTACTTCGGCTTACATTGTATCGATGGGTGATTCATTTTGGCTTAAGTTCCCATTACCTTCAGCTTTTTGGATCAGTACGGCTGTTATTGTGATCAGCAGTTTGTTCTTCGAATTGGGAATCCGCTCCATTAAACAAGGTAATGCCCCCCGTCTAAAAATCTTTATGACTTTGACGCTGTTGTCGGGAATCTCATTCATTTATTTCCAATTCAAGGGCTATGGTCAATTGACCGAAATTGGTGCTCATGCTGTCAACAATCACATTATAGTAACTGATGGCCGATATGGTGACCATTTCGAAATTAAATTCAAAGGAAACTTTGTCGAAGTAGATGGGAACAAGTATATGATTGAAGGACGAGAAATGACGAAAAGTGAATTCAGTCAACTTCAATCATTCATGAAACAATTTGAGATAGCTGATATCAAAAAAGCTCCGATGGTTGAGCGATACGGTAATGAATTTGTTCTTTACCGCAACAATGAACCTGTTGGATTAATTGATGGTAAACTTGTTTCTGCTGATGGCAAAATCTTCGAATACGTTGATCACCTTCGTTTGAGTCAGTTGGCCATTAATATTCGCGACGGACGTGGAGATTTCTTTGTTCGCGGGGAATATGGAAAGGATTTTAAACTTTATTTCAAAGGTCAGGAGCTCGAATACGTCAATCGCGAGCTGAGAAAAGATGGTCAAAAGCTAGATAAATACCTTCAAATCAGAGCAATGGATACGGCAGATACGGCAACCTCCTATTTGTACATCATTACTTTTTTACATTTGTTGCACATTGCTGTAGCATTGATTTACCTTGTACGCATCACAATATTCTCATTTTCAGGAAAATTCAGCTCTACAAACACCATTAGTTTACGAGCTGGAGCAATTTTCTGGCATTTTTTAGGCCTCTTATGGATTTATTTGTTGCTTTTTTTACTTTTTATTCATTAAACTTGCATAAAAAATTTTAAGAATGGCTGGACACGCTACTAAAGAAATTGATGCAGCTACGCTCTGGGGGGGTAAGATCTCCCCTTTTAGCACGAGCTACGGTAAGTTGATGATGTGGTTCTTCCTTGTCTCAGATGCTTTGACATTTGGAGGCTTGTTGGTCGCATATGGATTCACACGACACAGTGCACAAGATGCATGGCCGATTGGTGAAGAGACATTCAATTCATTGCCTTTTTTAGGACATGGTTATCCTTTGTTTTATGTGGCTTTGATGACCTTTATCCTCATCGTATCGTCCGTAACTATGGTGCTAGCTGTTGAAGCTGGTCACAGAATGGACAAAAAAGGGGTGATCAAATGGATGATTGCAACGATCATAGGTGGATTCTTCTTCGTTGGCTCACAGGCTTGGGAATGGTCTCACTTCATTCATGGTTCAGAATTCGGAAAAGTTGAATTGTCAGATGGATCACAAGCGATCGTTCGTGGTCATTTCGGGGAGATCGAAAACTTTGAAGTGATTGAAGCCGGCCATCATCATAAGAAAGGGGAGAAGATCACTGAAGATTTAATGCATGAGTTCCAACACGCAGCTGCTGCTGGTCACATTCATGATGGAGTAATTACACTACATGACGGTGCTAAAGCCAAAATCAATAAAAAAGCAGACGAGCATTTGGAATTGATCATCAAGAAAGATGGAGTGAAGCACAAAATTGGTGACCGTATCATGGAGAATGAGGCTAAAGAGGCTTATTACAAAGCTATCTATGGAGGAACGGCTAACAAAGTAATTTACGGAGCTAACTTGGAGCAAAATGAATACGGCCCACAACAATACGGACAATTCTTCTTCTTCATTACAGGATTCCACGGGTTCCACGTATTTTCAGGTGTAATCATCAACATCATTATTTTGATCGGTGTTGTAATGGGAACGTACCACAAGCGTGGTCATTATGAAATGGTTGAGAAAACAGGGTTGTACTGGCACTTTGTCGATCTTGTTTGGGTATTCGTATTTACCTTCTTCTACCTTGTTTAATTAAGCAATTATCTCAATTATGGAAAGAGACGATATTATCGAATATTCACTGGATGCGCATCACAGTGAAGAAGCTGGAAAAAAGATCCGTGCGAAAATTTGGATGGTAACAGGCATTCTAACTGCAATTACCATTATTGAAGTTGCATTAGGAATTTTCATCAAACAAGGAACAGGTTTGTGGCCGGTTGTAAAATGGTCATTTATTGTTATGACCCTATTTAAAGCGGGTTATATTGTTTTGATCTTTATGCACTTAGGTGATGAGCGCAAAGCCTTGCGTTATGTTATCTTAGTTCCTTATTTCTTATTCATGCTTTATCTTATCTTCATTGCACTTACGGAAGGAACTGCGCTTGGAGATATCTGGAGTACTTACGGAGGATAATAAAAGTCATATGGCGCTTAATAAAACTGCCGGACGAATGAAAGTAGCATTTGCATTTCTACTTTTATTTGGTCCGGCTCTTTTTTTGATTCTTATTTCTACACGCGGCTGTGATCATAAGTTTAAGGAACTTGACGATTACGGCAAGGCAACCAACTATTCCTTTAAGGGAATTAATGGGAAAACTTATACATCAAACGATTTCAAAAATGAGATCGTATTGGTAACAACTCTTCAGGAAACCTGTCCGGATGATTGCGCCATTTCGATGTGGCACCTCGACCAGATCATCTATCAACACGTCCGCAAAAACAAATCAAAGAAAATGAAACAAATCCGCATCGTTTCATTTGTAACTGATGGGAAAGGGAATCCCGCTACTGATCTTACAACCGTTTCAAATACTTTAAAAGATCGCGTTGAGGCATACGATCCGGAAATTTGGATCTTAGCCGAAGGAGACGCTAAGTCAATTTACGACTTCGAACAAAACGGTGAACAACTTCTAAAAGAAGGTGATGAATATTACGGCGGACATGCCTATCAGGAATTAATGCTCTTACTTGATAAACAAAATCACCTTCGAATGGTTTTATCCGGAACAAGCGAAGGAATGATCCGAAGAATGAAAGAGCACATCGCTTTGCTTCAAAAGCAATATGACAAAGAAGCTTACCGTCATAAACATGAGCAGAAATAAATACAATTTTCTATTAGTTCTTCTGGTTCCAGCCCTTCTATCTTCATGTGGAGAAAAGAACAAGGAGCATGTTTTACCTTTCATTGGAAATTACGACATCGAGTATAGCTTGGTGAATGGTGTTGAAGTTGCAGATACGGTTTATCCAACCATTCCCTTTTTTCATTTTTTAAATGAAGATTCTGTACGGATTACCTCCAACGATCTCAAAGGCAAGATTTGGGTTGCCGATTTCTTCTTCACGACTTGCTCAACTATTTGTCCAAAAATGACCACTCAGATGAAGCGTTTAAATGCCATGACGAGTGATCTTAACGATCAGGTTCAATTCATTTCATTCACGATCAATCCTCGATATGATCAACCATCTGTCTTGAAGCAATACAAGAAACACCATGGTATTACTGCAACGAACTGGACTTTCCTCACAGGAGATGAAGCCGAAACCCATCGCTTAGGTATAGAAGATTTCCGCATTTTCGCTGGTCAGGACGATTTATCAGAAGATGGATATGCTCATTCTGAAGCTTTTACCTTAGTTGATAAGGAAGGTTTTGTGCGGGGAGTGTACAATATTGCCGATCCAAAACAAGTAGATCAATTGGAAAAAGACATTCGCAAATTATTGAAATATGAGTACAACATTAACTGATCCGACTAAGATCAAACAAGTACGTTGGGCGATTATCGCTCTATCTGTAGCAGTACCCCTTATTGTTGCTGGATTATTTGCAATCAAAGTTGAAGGTGTAGACTTCAGTTTTCTTCCTCCGATTTATGCCAGTCTGAATGGAATAACTGCTATTCTTTTAATTGCTGCCTACATCGCAATTCTCAAAAAGAAACAAGCTGTGCACAGAGCCTTTATTCGCATGGCCTTACTTTGTTCCCTGCTTTTTCTTGCAGGATATGTTGCTTACCACATGACGTCTGATCCAACGATCTATGGTGATGCAAATAAAGATGGTCTCTTGGACTTGAATGAAATCGAAGCGATTAAAGGAACTGCAACCTATTACTATATCTTATTGATCAGCCATGTCCTTTTGAGTATTTTTGTCATTCCTGTCGTTTTATTCACCTATTTCTATGCTTGGACGGGAGATTTTGTGAAACACCGCAAATGGACAAAAATTGCCTTTCCCATGTGGTTGTATGTCGCAATTTCAGGAGTGGTAGTTTACCTATTGATTTCAGCTTATTATTAACCTAATAGTTTGTTGATTTCTTCCCAAACTATTTCTGCACTTTTATCCCAACTGAAAGATTTCACCCTTTGGTAACCCTTGGTAATCAATTCTTCACGCAGTTCCTCATTTTCTGCTAACTGGCTTAGACCTTTGCTAATATCTTCCACTGAAAGCGGATTACAATAAATAGCTGCATCTCCGGCTACTTCAGGGAGCGAGGTAAGATTTCCTGATAAAACAGGAACTCCAGAAGACATTGCCTCAAGTAGAGGAATCCCGAATCCTTCAAAGTAAGGCACATAAGCCAGGGCTCCTGCGGCACCAATAACTTTCGTTAATTCCAACTGACTCAATCGACCAGTAAATAATATATTCTCTTCAACAGGCGAATTCTCCAAATGCAGATCCTTCTTCCACATATATTCCCCTACAATAACTAGAGACCAGTCCGAAGTACTCGTTTGTTTGAATTGTTCAAAAGCAGCGATCAATCGTTTCAAGTTTTTTCGTGGGTGCAAGGATCCAACAAAGACAAAATACGGTTTACCCTGCGTTATCTTATATCGAATTTCTTCCTTTTCGATTTGGCTAAAAGGTTTGAACCCTTCCGATACACCGTTCCAAGCCACTGTGATCTTATCTTCGGTAATTCCATAGCTTGAAACAATGTCCTGTTTAGAATATTCAGAAACAGTAATCAAATGATTGGCCTTCTGGGCGAACTTGGGAAAATACTTGCGCAAATACCAACGTGCCATAAAAGGCAAATCGTTTGGAAAATGTTCAAAGTTGATATCGTGAATGGTTCCAATTTGTGGAATAGTAGTTCGCAGTGATAAATACCCATCCGGGGAGAAAAAGAGATCGATATTGTACTTCTTCAGGGCTTTTGGCAGCAAGAAGTCAAACCATAAAACAAACAAAAATGGGTGACGAGCAGGTGGTTGTAAGACAACAGGCCTTACGTTCTTTGCAAAAAGAAAACTCTTGTCATAGGGTCGATCAAAGAAAAAATAGAACTCATGTTCAGGATGATTTTCTGCCAAGCGTTTACTTACCTCATAGGTATACCAACCGAAACCTTCCATTTTTCCTTTGATCAGGAAACGGGTGTTTATACCTATTCGTGCCAAAGTCTCTAAAATTGATGAATGTAATTGAAATTCTTTTCGTGGCCTATTGTTGTGCTTGGGCCGTGCCCACAATAGACAATCGTATCTTCCGGAAGCTTGAACATGACATTGAATATACTCCTTTTCAGTGTTTCCAGATCGCCACCGGGCAAATCTACCCGGCCAAAACTCCCTTGAAAAAGCACATCTCCATTGATTACAAAATTCCCCTTTTCACAATAAAAAACGACATGTCCGGGAGCATGTCCCGGTGTGAAGATCACTTTCAATTCTATATCCCCAAAACGCAGCACTTCACCATCCTTCAAATAATGGCTTGGTTCAGGCGAGGTTTTGTAGGCATTAAATCCATATACATGTGCATAACTTTCAACAGAACGCAACGTATTTAAATCCATTTCGTGCAGGTATAGTTCAACACCAAATTGGGAGCACATAAATTGATTTCCTAAAATATGATCAATGTGAGCATGGGTATTTAAAACCGCCAAAACATCCAACTTCTTTTCTTCAATAAAAGAAACTAAAGTACTTTCTTCGTAGCGTTCATAGCAACCCGGATCAATAATTACTGCCTTTTTTTGGTCATCAAATACTACATAGGTATTTTCTTGGAATCCATTAAAAGTAAACTGTTCAACATGTATCATTGGACAAAGGTAAAAGAAAGGTATTGTTTTTGTGATGTGCGCGTCTATCTTTGTATAAAAAATCAGACATGAAAAAGTTTTTCTTTATTACACTTGTCGCTTTTCTGGCATCTTGTGGTGTTAAAGTACCATATACCAACGAAGTAAGAGATCAATTTGGATTGGATGATCCGAAACAGGCTCGAAAAGTACAGTTTTACACCTCCGCGACAATCATCCTACAAAAAAGCAAAAGTGCAGGAGGTCAGGGCACTTCAGATTCAGGAGTATTGGTAAGTAGTTCAAGCAATGAGGAAAATCGGATTATTATTCCTGTAAATACAAAATGTGTATTTGAAGGGTATGGTGAAGGAGGTGAATTGATCATTCGTTTTGAAACAGGGCTCGGTAAAACCTTAACATTTGCTGCTCGTCCTGGTCAGCAAACAAGTAAGTACTATTTGGTTGCCGATTGGTCAAGTGGCAAAGGAGGTGATTTGAAATATGGTAATGACACCTACACAACGGCATCAGCAAGTGGAAATACTTACCTTATGGTTGTCATGAAAAAACTTCAACGCACGAAGAGAAAAGATCGCATAGTTAAAGGCATGAAAGTGTAAATTATTGTCGACAAATGAAATGAACCGGTACACATGTGCCGGTTTTTTTGTTTATTGACATTCAGATCCTTAGTTTTTAACAGTTGTGAATTTTATAACAAAGAATTTTCTTTCTAGTGAAAATAATGTATAAATTCGGGCAACCAATAGCAAAGTTCTACGTCAAGGTATTGATTTTACCATAACAAAGAACTTTATTAAGGTAAAACTATCCTAAACTAAGATTAGACTATAAAACATGAAAACACTTTTCTTTCTACTATTACTTGGCGCAAATTTTTGCGCATTTTCACAATTAAAAAATGAGCATAAGATTGAGGCTGTATATGGCTCAGACTGGTTGGAATTGATGCGATCAAGTAATCCTGAATTATTAACTCTTCTGGATAAATATGCCGAACATGGATTCACAATTCAAGAGACTAGCTCTGGAAAATATGCTGAACTGAATGCATTGAATTCCATACCCTTAACCTCAAAAACGAACGAAGAAATAAGTGTTGAACAGTTTATAATTGAGCTTAATTCACAAGATTTCAATCCTTTGAGATATCGTTTTTTTCCAACGAACGAATACCAAGTGCTCAAACTTGAGGGAGTGAATAAAATAATATACATTCTACCTCAAGAAGTCATCCTTTCGAAATAAATTACCCACTATACTACTGACATGAAAACTATTTTTCACGCTTTTATCGCAACTGTTCTTTTTGTTGTCATTTCAAATCAGATGATGGCACAAAACTACAATATGGCCAATGGCTCAGTTTCAACTTGTTCTGGAAACTTTTATGATAGTGGTGGATCGGGTGGAAATTATGGTAACAGTCAAACACTGGTTTTTACCATCTGCCCTTCTACTCCGGGAGCTAGTATTCAGGTGAATTTCACTTCATTTGCATTAGAAAACAATTATGATTTTCTCCAAGTTTTTGATGGAAACAGTGTTGCTGCACCTTCTTTAGGCACTTACACCGGGAATTCGGGTCCAGGATTGGCTCAGGCTACGCCCGGAAATACAAGTGGCTGCTTGACCTTTCGCTTTACATCTGATAATATTATCACAGCAACTGGTTGGGCAGCAACTATTTCATGTATAACACCTTGTACACCACCAACTGCAACAATTACGGGATCTACGCCTGCTGCTTCTGGTGGAATTGTAAGAATCTGCCAAGGTGGAACAGTTAACTTTACGGGAACCATAACAGGCGGTAGTGGCGCTGTGACGTATGCCTGGAACTTCGGAAATGGAACGACTTCGACGCAGCAAAATCCCTCAGCAACTTTCCCCACAGCTGGTAGTTATGTTGTATCGTTAAATGGTACTCAAGGTGGATGTCCGAACAACAATTCAACACAAGTAATTGTACAGGTTTCGACCACACCAACAATCGTTACAAATGCTAATCCTAATCCAATCTGCTTGGGACAATCAGCTAATCTCGGTGCAACTGTTACTATGAACCCTTATGTCCCCAATTGTACGCCCCCGGTTTCAGGTACCACCTTCCTTCCAGATGGATCGGGTGTTTCTTATACCACATCAATACCTGTTAATTGCTACAACTCAGGACAAACCATTACTTCCGCCGCGGATATTCAAAACGTTTGTTTAAATCTTGAACACTCTTATTTGGGTGATTTAAATATCGTTCTTATCTGTCCAAATGGTCAGAGTATGGTACTCAAAGCATATCCAGGTGGAGGAGGAACTTATTTGGGTTGTCCTTTGGATGATCCTGCTGTCGGCCCTGGAACAGGTAGAACATATTGTTTTACTCCTGGCGCATCAACTTTACTGGTAAATGGTCCAACATCCAATTGTGGGACACCTTCTTCACCTTCCATCAACGCAGGAAATTACATGCCAGTTCAACCATTCACAAACCTTATTGGTTGCCCATTAAATGGTAACTGGACTATTCAGGTAACAGATAACTTGGCAGCTGATAATGGGTATATATTCAACTGGGATGTCAACTTTACTGTTCCACCTGCAGCAGGAGGTTTTACACCGACTATTGCTTCTCAGGGGTGGAACACAAATCCAACCCTTACATCAACGGGAACAACTACCGCAACTGTAACGCCGACAACAACTGGTTCTAACTGTTATACGTATTCTGTTACAGATAATTTTGGATGTACTTACAACCAGATTCAATGTATTACTGTGAATCCAAATACTCCGGTAAATGCCGGTCCAGACGTTACAATCTGTCAAGGGGCTTCAACTACACTTACTGCAACAAATGCAGCAACATATTCATGGAGTCCAGGTGGACAAACTACAGCATCTATTTCTGTTTCACCTGCAACAACTACTACATATACTGTTACGGGAACATCTGCGGCAGGTTGTGTAACAACCGATCAAGTTGTAGTGACTGTTGTGCCTCCACCAACAATTACAGTTAGTCCAAACGTGGCCATATGCAATGGTCAGAGCACAAGCTTAACAGCTACTGGCGGCTCAACATATACATGGTCACCCGCTACCGGACTTTCATCAACTTCAGGGGCTACCGTTACCGCATCACCAACAACGACCACAACTTATACAGTAACCGGAACATCAGCCGCTGGCTGCATTAACACGGCAACAGTAACTGTAACAGTGAACCCATTACCTACAATAAATTCTGGTCCAAACCAAACAGTTTGTGCAGGTACAGCAGTGACATTAGCTGCCACAGGCGCATCAACTTATACTTGGAATAACGGAGTAACCCAAGGTGTCCCTTTTACACCTGCATCAACTCAAACCTATACGGTAACAGGAACAAGTGCTGCGGGATGTATCAATACCGCTTCAGTAACAGTAACTGTTAACCCAATTCCGGTTGTTTCCGCCCCAGATCAAACAGTTTGTCTAGGTGGATCGGTAACACTTACAGCTACAGGTGGTTCTACTTACACATGGTCTCCAGGTACTTATTTGAATACTACTTCAGGTGCTTCTGTTATTTCAACTCCTACTGCCAATATTACTTATACCGTAACAGGTACATCAGCTTCGGGCTGTACAGCTTCTGATGCTGTCACAGTTACAGTTAGTGGAAGTGCGGTTATTAATGCTGGTGCAGATGTAGCAATTTGTACAGGCCAATCAACAACTATCACTGCGACAGGTGGTGTAACCTACAGTTGGAACAATGGTTTAGGAGCAGGTGCATCACACACAGTTTCTCCCACAAGCACAACTACATATACTGTTATTGGTACTGATGCCAACGGATGTCAAGGTACTGACGCTGTAATTGTAACGGTTAATCCACTTCCAACTGTAAATGCAGGTGCCGATCAAACTGTATGTGAAGGAACCTCTGTTACTTTAACTGCCACTGGTGCTGCAACTTATTCATGGAACAATGGAGTAACTCAAAGTGTTGCATTTACACCTTCTGTTGGAACAGCTACTTACACAGTAACAGGAACAACTGCTGCCGGCTGTACAGCGACTGACCAAGTTATTGTAACAGTAAATTCTTTGCCTGTTGTAAATGCAGGACCGGATCAAACAGTCTGTACGGGGAACGCTGTAACGCTAACCGCAACTGGAGCAGCAACCTATTCTTGGAATAACGGAGTTAATCAAGGCGTGGCATTTACACCTGCAGCAACAACAACATACACGGTTACAGGAACTAGTGCACAAGGATGTATTGCTACGGATCAAGTGACGGTAACAGTAAATCCACTTCCTATTGTTAATGCAGGACCGGATCAAACAGTCTGTGTTGGAACAGCAGTTACTTTAACGGCAACTGGAGCTGTGACATATTCATGGAACAATGGAGTATCTCAGGGGGTAGCATTCACACCTGCAAGTACAAATACATATACTGTTACAGGCACGGATGCAAATGGTTGTATCAATACGGATCAAGTAGTTGTAACGGTAAATCCACTACCTAATATCAATGCAGGAGCAGATCAAGCAATTTGTATTGGTTCATCTGTTACATTGACTGCAACAGGAGGTAGCACCTATTCATGGGATAATGGAGTGGCTCAGGGAGTTGCTTTTTCTCCATCTGCAACACAAACATATACAGTAACAGGCACTAATGCCAATGGTTGTATTAATACTGATCAAGTTGTTGTTACAGTAAATCCTTTACCATCTGTAAGTGCAGGACCCGACTTTGCGGTTTGTACAGGTGGCGCTGCAACGCTTAATGGATCAGGTGCTGTAGCCTACACTTGGAACAATGGTGTAACCAATGGAGTTTCTTTTACTCCGGCAGCAACGAATACATACACTGTAACAGGAACTGATGCAAATGGTTGTATCAATACCGATCAAGTTACCGTTTCTGTTCTTACCAATGCGCCGGTAAATGCTGGTCCGGATGTGGCGATTTGTACCGGACAATCTACAACACTAACTGCAACAGGTGCCGTGACTTATAACTGGGATCAGGGACTTGGAACAGGCAATAATTTCGCAGTATCACCTACTGGAACTACTACTTATACCGTAGTGGGTACAGATGGAAATGGATGCACGGGAACTGACGCAATTACTGTGACTGTAAACCCGCTTCCAACAACAAATGCAGGTCCTGATCAAACTGTTTGTCAGGGTACTTCTGTTACTTTGACTGCAACGGGGGCAGCAACCTATTCATGGGATAATGGTGTAACAAATGGGGTGGCATTTACTCCTGGAGTAGGTACTGTGACTTATACGGTAACCGGAACCTCAGCAGCAGGTTGCATTACAACAGATCAAATTGTAGTAACAGTGAACCCACTTCCAACTACAAATGCAGGTCCGGACCAAACAATTTGTGCTGGGACAGCAGTTACATTAACAGCTACAGGTGCTGCCAGCTATTCATGGACTGGAGGTGTCAATCAGGGAGTTTCATTTACTCCAGCTGCAACAACGACTTATACAGTTACAGGAACATCGGCTGCAGGATGCACCACAACAGATCAAGTAACTGTAACGGTAAATCCTCTTCCAACTACAAATGCAGGTCCTGATCAAACTGTATGTGACGGCACTGCTGTAACACTTACTGCAACCGGAGCGGCGACTTACTCATGGGACAATGGTGTTTCAAACGGAATCGCATTTACACCAGCGGTTGGAACAATCACTTACACAGTAACAGGAACAAGTGCAGAGGGATGTATTACAACGGATCAGGTGTTAGTCACTGTAAATCCTAACCCTTCTCCGGTAATTCAGGGGCCAACTGAATATTGTGCAGGATTCTCGGCTGCATTGTCAACTTCTGTTCCATATACAACTTACAATTGGTCAACTGGGGCAACAAGTGCAACAATCAATGCAACCGTAGCAAACAATCCAATTTCTGTAACTGTAACCAACGGGTTTGGATGTCAAGCAACTTCTTCAACCTTTACCGTGACGGAGAATGCAGTTATTACAGCCAATTTCACTGAAACAATTTGTCAAGGTGGCTCAGTATTAATACATGGCGTAATGCAATCTGTAGCCGGTACATATTCTCAAACATTTACAACAGCATCCGGTTGTGACAGTACTTCAAACGTAACTTTAGTAGTCAATACACTTCCTGCTGTAAATGCTGGTATGGATCAATCGGTTTGTACCGGAACATCCACTGTGTTAAACGCATCCGGTGCAATAAACTATGCTTGGAATAATGGTGTTACCCAAGGGGTACCATTTACACAGGGACTCGGTTCAACAATATACACTGTTACAGGAACAGATATTAACGGTTGTATCAATACGGATCAAGTTACAATAACTGTCAACCCACTTCCAATAGTAGATGCAGGAGTTGATCAGGCGGTTTGTATTGGAGGCTCTGTTACATTAAATGGATCAGGTGCTTCAACTTATACATGGAACAATGGCGTAACCAATGGTGTGGCTTTTGCTCCCTCGGTAACAACAACATATACAGTTACAGGTACTGATGCGAATGGTTGTATCAATTCTGATCAAATGACTATAACCGTTAATCCACTGCCAAACGTGAACGCAGGACCTGATGTAACAACTTGTGCCGGAGGCACTGTAACATTAAGTGGGTCAGGTGCTGTTAATTACGCGTGGAACAATGGAATTACAAACGGGGTGGCATTTACTCCTGCTTCTACAGGAACATATACCGTGACTGGAACTGACGCAAACGGTTGTGTTAATACAGATCAAGTGTTGGTTACTGTTGCAGGTTTACCTGCTGTGAATGCAGGTCCTGATCAAACAGTGTGTGTTGGCACCTCAGTGACTTTAAGTGGTTCAGGAGCTGCAACTTATACTTGGGACAATGGAGTTACGAATAGTGTTCCATTCACACCTGGTGTTGGAACAGTAACTTATACAGTTACAGGTACTGATGGTGGTGGTTGTATCAACACGGATCAAGTAACTGTAACAGTTAATCCATTGCCAGTTGTTAATGCTGGACCAGACCAAGCGGTGTGTATCGGAACTTCAGTAACATTAACAGGATCAGGTGCTTCAACCTATACGTGGAATAATGGAGTAAGTAATGGTGTTGCATTCACTCCTTCTGTGACAAATACGTATACTGTTTCAGGTACTGACGCAAACGGTTGTGTTAATACGGATCAGGTTGTGGTTACTGTGAATCCTCTTCCAAATGTAAATGCAGGACCAGATCAAGCAGTATGTAATGGAGGTTCGGTTACATTATCCGGCAGTGGTGCAGTAAACTATTCGTGGAATAACGGAGTTTCAAATGGTGTGGCTTTTATACCTTCTGCAACGACAACGTATACTGTTACCGGTACAAATGCAAATGGATGCATTAATACAGATCAAGTAATTGTAACAGTTAATCCATTGCCAGTTGTAAATGCAGGTCCAGATCAAACTGTTTGTATTGGAACATCCGTTACTTTATCAGCTTCTGGAGCAGCAACATATTCATGGAACAATGGAGTTGCAAATGGAGTTGCATTTACACCTGCAGCTACAAATACATATACTGTAACTGGTACTAGCTCTGCCGGCTGTATTAGTACAGATCAAGTTACAGTTACCGTTAATCCACTTCCAAATGTAAATGCAGGACCTGATCAGGCGGTTTGTATTGGAGCTTCGGCAACTTTGTCCGGATCAGGTGCAAGTACTTATACATGGAACAATGGTGTAGTAAACAACGTAGCTTTTACGCCTGCTTTGACAACAACATATACTGTAACTGGTACGGATATCAATGGTTGCATTAATACAGATCAAGTTGTAGTAACTGTAAACACCTTGCCTAATGTTGGTGCTGGTGCAGATCAAACTGTTTGTTTCGGATCTTCGGTAACTTTGTCTGGGTCCGGAGCAACTGTTTATACATGGAACAACGGTGTAATGAATGGTTTAGCATTTACTCCTCCAGTAGGATCAGTAACGTATACTGTTAGCGGTACGGACGGTAATGGTTGTGTAAATACAGATCAAGTGATCGTGAATGTAAATGCACTACCAGTAGTGAATGCCGGTCCAGATCAAACTGTTTGTCAAGGTACACAAGTTACTTTAACAGCAACAGGTGCGTCGACGTATACCTGGAATCCGTTTATTACAAACGGAACTGCTTTCATTCCTTCACTAGGAACTACCACTTATACCGTGACGGGAACAGATATCAATGGTTGTATAAATACAGATCAAGTGGACGTAACAGTTAATCCTACTCCACCAGTAAATGCAGGTACAGATCAGATAATTTGTATTGGTGAATCTGTGACTTTGACCGGATCGGGTGCAAATACATACACATGGAATAACGGTGTTACCAATGGGATTGCATTTACACCTTCTGTGGGAACTGTAACATATACGTTAACAGGGACAAGTGCATTTGGTTGTACCGCAACCGATGATGTCATAGTTATCGTTAATCCTCTTCCAAATGTCTTTGCAGGGAATGATCTAACCATCTGTGAAGGACAAACCGTTACACTAACCGGTTCCGGCGCTGTAAACTATACTTGGGACAATGGTGTTTTAAACGGAATCGCCTTTTCTCCTTCTTTGGGAACACAAACATATACAGTTACCGGTACTTCAGCAGCAGGTTGTGTAAATACAGATCAAGTCGATGTTACGGTTAATCCTAATCCGGTGGTTTCTTTTGTACCAGGCGCGACGAATGGCTGTACTCCATTTACAACTACTTTAACGAATACTACACCTGACTCCCAAAACTGTGTTTGGACAATAAGCAACGGAACTGTTTTAACAGGTTGTGGTACTGTTCCTGTGACGTTCTCGAATGGAGGGTGCTATAATGTAACCCTCACGACAACTGCAACAAATGGATGCACATCTTCATTTACTGCGAATAATTTGGTGTGTGTTGAAGATAACCCAAATGCAGCTTTTACACCTAGCAGCAATACACTGTCAAATTTGAATACCGAAGTTTATTTTGAAAATAATACCACAGGTGCAAGCACTTACTCATGGACTTTTGGTGTTGATGATGATGGTTCTAGTGTAGAAAACCCTATTTATACTTTCCCAAGTACTGAACCGGGCCAGTACACAGTGACATTGGTTGCCACTTCACCATTGGGATGTACAGATACCGCTACAGCTATTATTCAAATATATGAAGAGCTATTGTTCTATGTACCAAATACCTTTACACCAGATGACGATAAATACAATCCGGTATTCTTGCCTGTCTTCACTGCTGGTTTCGATCCATATGCATACAACCTCATGATTTTCAATCGTTGGGGAGAAGTAGTCTTCGAGTCCAACAACCATGAAGTAGGCTGGGACGGAAGTTATGGAAACAACGGTGAAATTACCATGGTTCAAGATGGCGTTTATACTTGGAAAATAGAATTCAAAGTGACACGAAATGACGAACGTAAAAGGGTCGTTGGTCACGTTAATCTGATACGATAACTGAAATTATAAATTGAGAGGGCAGGGGATTATTTCCTGCCTTTTTTGTTTTATTCACTTTATTCAAACAAAATTTGCATACTATGAGAACTAATACATTGACTTATTGAAAATTAGGTTGTCTCATTCCATTTCGCTATTTTCGATTCGTGCAAATTTTGAATTTAACTCTACTCTGTCCTAAAACACAAGTGCATAGACTTCCTTCCCTAAGTTTTACTTCATTAAGTATCACTTGTACATGGTTTCTGTTTCTTGGTGCAAATTCGAGTTCAGGAGGAATGAACCTCACCATTCATATTCCCAACATTGTTAATATTAAAGGACGGATTCAGATCGGTTTGTATGACGACAAAGACAATTTCCCCAAAATAGGAAAAGAATACAAACGCTTTTCAGCTAAAGTTGAATCAAAAGAGTTCAAGTATATTGTCAGTGACATTCCTGTTGGAGATTACGCCATTGCTCTGTACCATGATGTCAATTCTGACGGCATTTGCAATTCAAACTTTATAGGTGTCCCAACTGAATCTTACGGATTTTCAAACAATATCAAACCCTTTTTGTCTGCACCTTCATTCAATGCAACAAAATTTACGGTGAGCAAGGATCGATCTATTACCATTAAATTGTTTCACTGATCAATATGAATTTCGACATCCATTGAACATACCGACACTTACACTAATACCCACTTCCTTTAACGGTTTCTTCTATGGATCTTTTCAAATCTCCTCGCCCATAGTCCAATAGACGCATAGACTCCTCTGTCTCCATATATGTCAGATTCGTTTGAGTGGTAATGAATCGGTCGATATCCAATCCTGATTGTTTACCACTTAACTCAAAGTAGGCTTTTGTTAGCCAGGAAAAAAAACGGACAATGGGGGTTGGAACAAGAATTACTTTTCTTTTCTTCCCCAATGCTGAACTGATCAATTGAATCATTTCTGTCCAACTTTTGTTTTCAGCCGAAATTTGCCAAATACCCTCTCTCCCTTTGTACTCGATTGCACCAATGATGGATTTGGCAACTTCATCCACACCAATCATTGCTGTTCCTCCCTTCGTATAGAAAATTACCGGTAGAGTATCTATATATTTCACCAAAGGCTTCCAAAGCGGTGTTTTCTCAGGTGAAGATCCAAAAATATAGGGCAATTCAAGAACTTCAATTTTTATTCTATCCCCTGCAGCTTTTATAGTATCTTCTTGTTGGAGTACTCTGCTTCGAACATAAGGATGATATTCCGCCATTTTCCACTCGGGACGCATTCTATTGAAATAAGTAAAATAAGAGCCTAGAATAATAAGTTTTTCCAATCCCACTAGTTGACCTACTTCTGCCAATCGCACACAAGGAAGAACATTCTCTTTATAAAAAAACGAAGCAGCAGGTTCAGTTGGCATTGTTCGATCATCAGCTCCACCTGCAAAAACGACTACTTCAACCGTTTCGAGTACATTACTAATACGTTCATCACTGAAGTTCGCCAAGTCCAAATAAACCAGTGGACAGTCCAAATACTCCTTTTCCAAGCTTTGTTTTCGTGTTGCGACCGATACCTGATAATTGCGTTCCTTCAATAGCTTGATCAAATGATAAGCTATAAATCCTTTTCCGCCAACTACAAGAACTGATTTCATCAAATCTTTTTGTTTTCTTTCAGCCAATTCAATCCGTCAGAAATACTTTCCCGCATGGATCTCGATGTGTACCCCAATTCCTGTTTAGCCTTTTTACTAGATATTTCACAATTGGATTGCAAAACTTTTATCGCGTATACCGTGAACATAGGTTTGGCTTTAACAATTCTGCAAGCGCCTTCAAGCACCCAAGCAGATCCAATTGCCATTGGCAAAGGAATCTTCATTTTGGGCGGTTTCATTTTGGCTTCATAACTTGAAAGGATTGAGAAAAAGTCTGCGAGAGTCATGCGTTCACCAGCCAGAATGTAGCCCTCGCCCGTTCTGCCTTTCTCCAGAGCGAGAAGCAGGCCATTTACCACATCACGCACATCAACAAAATTGTATTCACCATCAATGTAAACCGGTAACTTATTTGTTGCATAATCCCTGATCAGTCTTCCCGCCTCTGAACCACGGTAATCGTGCGGTCCCATTACACCCGAAGGAAAGCAGATCACAGCATCTAATCCTTTGTCAACCCCCTCCAGTACTTTACGTGTTGCTGCAGCCTTTGTTCGTGCATATGCACCAAATAAATTCTTTCCATTAAAATCGCTGTCCTCTGTGATTGGTTGACCTTTCTCTCCTTCAGGAAGCGCGTGTACTGAACTCGTATAAACCATTCTTCGAACATCATGCTTCAGGCAAGCATTTACCACATGCTCAGTCCCTTTCACATTAACATCTGTCAATTCCTTTGAATCAAAAGAGGAGATAGAAATAATCCCAGCGAGATGAAATACAACATCCACACCTTTGACCGCTTCATGGACCGCGATTTCGTCACGCAAATCTCCTGTAACAACTTCGAGATTCAGGTGTTCTAACCAAAGTGGTTTTTTTCCATCCTTGGTCATTATTCGAACATTCTTCCCTTGCTCAACAAGTTGACGAACAAGCACATTACCAATGTGACCTGAACTTCCGGTTACTAGAATCATAAGTGTAGTTTATGTTGTGTAAGGATAATGAGATTTTGCTTCTAAAACAAGACGAAGATCATTTTAAAAATTGCTGATCAAGCTGTTTTTTGAGCTCTCATAATAAAATAAATAACTGCACTTAAAATGGCTGCGAAAAAACACCAAACAGAAACGAGATGACTTGGATACAATAACTCTGTCAACAAGAAGGATCCGAGGATGGCAAAGGCGAAATGCTTCATCCATTTGACAGATGAAACAAATGCAGGAACAACAGTAGCTATAAAATAAAGTATCCCCTTATAGTTTAGGTTAAATGGAGGGAAAGACAAGTCATACTTGATGTGAAAATCATTGATAATCGCCTTTACCTCGTATACTAAAATGCATGTCCCTAAATATCCACCAACTATAATCCCTCCAATACTTATAAAGATTAACCCTATTCTCCGCTTCTTTTCCCTCTCCATAAATAGCATCGATAAAGGGACGAGTATAGGCCACACTACCTGCGCAAATAGAAGAAAAGTCGTGGTGGAAAATGATTCCCAGCTTGCATATTCGGTATGTTGCAAAGAAAGCCATACAAACCCTTCAAAAAATTGTTGAACAGCGAAAAGTAATGGAATTGAAGCAAATGGTATATGTGACTTTTGTTTCGTTTCACGAAGCGTTGCGATTCCTGCTAAGGCCAACACACCACTTGCAGTAAAACTTGCTGTTGCAGAAAAACACATACTATCTTGATTTTAAAGTGAAAATAGTGGCGACACTTGTAAATATCGCTCATTTCTTTCACTTCTGCAAAAATGATCAGATGGGGTGTACTACCGTCTCAATCTCCATTTGCTTTTCAAAACCGTGGATCTGAAATCATCCAAGGTCTCAGTAACGCCAGCAGAATTTAACTTATTCAAAAGCTTGTAAGTGCCTCTCGCTTGTTTGTAATCCATCTCATCCTTGAAAATGGGAACGACAGCTAAAAAATTGACTTGTTTATCGCTTAATTCAATGGGCTTTAATTCATTCACAAGGCCAATGGGTTCAAGTAAAATGAAATGATTCTGCTGCATGCTTTCCGAAATTGGGGTTAAGTCCTTTCCGGTAGGAATGGTGTGACCATGTCCAAACCATGTCTCTTTTTCAACCAGATGCTTTGCCATTCTACGGATCCAAGGATAGATCCAATTCATTTTAGGATTGTCTAAATCCTGCCAGTCCCAATAACTGGGTAGACAGAAATAAAGTTCAATATGTTCTTTACCTGCATATTTATCAGGTACAGACATGCGGTAGTCACTCAATCCGTTTGTTACAATAACTGTTACCGGACTCGTCGATTCGAGTTCAAGAACCAATAAAGGTATTTCACCTTCAGAAAAAGGTAACTCCCCTACTCGGTGTTCTCCAAAACGCCTAATCAGTTCTTGATGTAACGCTGTCATTCTCTAGTTGTATTTTTACATGAACAAAAAAGGGATGCTATTGACACATCCCTTTTCGTATCATTTCTTTTTCTTACCCCATTCCTCTATTGCTGCTTTGTTTGCATCAACATAGGACTTGTATTCTGCTTTTTCAGCAGCTGCCAAAGATTGTTTCGCTGTTTCAATTGCTCCTTTATAATCTCCCAATTCTGCTTGAATCTGTGACTTTAAACGTGTCATCCAAAATGCTTCCTGTCCTCTAAGCTCAATTGCTTTATTGATCCATTCGAGCGCTTTTTTCATGTCTTTTTTCTCCTTGAAATAGAATTCCGCCGATGCATAATAATCGTTTGCTGACGGACCGGCCATTACTTTATCAATATTTGCAGACATTTTTGCGGCAGTTGGAACGAAAAAGGACAACGCTATACGTGTTTTATCCCATGTTATGGTTAAATCTGCTTTGTCGGTTGTGGTATTGTCTATTGAAATCGTGAATGTTTCAGTAACATCACTCAAATTGATCACAGGAACGGATTTTCTCAAAGCTACTTTTGCTTCATCAAATTTGTCAGGTGTTCCCCAATTGCCCAATTCAGCATAAAAAATCAGTTCCCAGCTGTCCTTGTTTGGCGTTGTGAAAATTGCGTATGTTCCAGCTTTTAAAGTATCCTTGCCAAAAACAAGCGGATCAGGAGTTGTAAATTTTGTGTTCTCATTCGCTCCTGTTCGCCACAATTCACCAAATGGAACAAGGTCTCCAAAAATTACGCGATTGTTCTTAGAAGGACGGAAATACTCGATTTTAACATCTGTTAATCCCACTCTTTGTTCCACCTTTGCAAGTGGACTTGCCATTGGACGCTGAATCTGTGCTTGTGAAGAAAACGACACTGCAACCAGAAGAAATAATACAATTCTTTTCATTTGTAGATAATTTATTTTTTAATAGTCATGCTTCAATTCGTTCCGCACGAACAAAGGAATTCACCAATTCAAATCGTAATTCTTTTAAATGATTTCAAATCTTGGTTATTTCCCATTTTATTTGGTTCACGAAAATAACACAATTAAACGTTTAATGTTCAACATCGATGGATGCATTCAGTGCTTTCCAAAATTCCTCTGATGAAACAAAACAACCTTGTTCTACCAATTGGTGGATTTCAACTTCCCTTTCTTTACTGTAGTTTCGTTCGCTTTTGAAGAATTTCAGCTGATTTACTTGATTGATTAGCGCATGATGTATCGATTCGGGAGTAGACAAATCAACCTCAGTACTATTCGTTTGCAATGTTATTAAGGCCATACGATCTGTCTCTGCTCTAAACACTATACAGGTATCAGCGCTTCTAAATTCCAAAAACTGGATTCTTTCATATACACTTTGCAAAACCGAATCTGAAAACAATTCTACCAACGTCAAGGCTTTAGCTGGTTCAGATTCATTCAATCTTTGCCATTCCTCCGCATAAACGTGATTAACAATCAGAAACTGCTTGAATTCATTTTCCAGCGAATGTAATTCTTCATTACTCAATATTCTGTATTTCATTTTGCTGAATTTCTTGCTAATTCTTCGGCTAGAATCATATCAAGTGGGGTGGTTATCTTAAAATTCTCTTCGTTCCCTTCCACCAAATGTATATTAACACCTAATTTTTCTACTAACGAAGCATCATCTGTCGGTACTCCATCAAAAGCTGTTTGATAAGCCTTTAGTAACAGTGAATATTCAAAACATTGTGGCGTTTGAACCAATCGATAGAGAGAACGATCAACAGCATGGGAATGCTCATTATTTACTTCTCGGATGGAGTCCTTCACTGCTAAAACCGGAACAACCGCTTTCCCTTGTTGAACGTTCTTCCAACAGCGTTCTAGAGTATCGAAATTGACAAAAGGCCGAACACCATCATGCACGGCGACATATTCACCTTTCGCCACGAGCAAAGCATTGCGAACTGAATCGAAGCGATGTTCGCCACCCTCCACGACTTTATGTGGAATAGTAAATGTGTATTTCTGAATAAGTTGCTCCCAAAAAGTCAACCATTCACTGGGAAGAGTAAGAATCAATTCAGCTTGTTTATCGAAACCATGAAATTGTTCTAGCGTATGAAACAAAACAGGTTTTCCGGCCAATTCCAGAAACTGCTTCGGTACATTAGCTCCCATTCTGGTTCCAATTCCACCGGCAGTGATAATTACTGTAACTAATTTCATGTTTCAAAAATAGGAAAAATCATAGCGCTATTCAGTTCATCAACCAAGGAAGGGCGATGAGTAAGTATCGGAAAAACTTCCCAATCACCATTAAAATGAAGACCCACCACCAGTTGGCTCTAAAAAATCCCAATGCAATTGTAAGTGGATCACCAATTATGGGAACCCATGAAAGTAAGGCTGACCAAACACCGTAGCGTTTCACCCAATCTTCAAAACGCAGAATCCGCTCTTCTTTTATGCCCAACTTTCGCAGCCATTTCGGCTCCCCAATTCGTCCAAGAAAATAATTGGTTGAGCCTCCTAGAACATTTCCTGTTGTGGCCACAAGTAATGCTAAATGAGGCTCGCCTCCCGAAAGTAAAAATGCAACGAGCACACCTTCAGATGTTAAAGGCAAGATCGTAGCTGACAAAAAGCACACTACAAAAAGTCCGAGATAACTCGCTTCAAAAAGATCCATAAAAAAAGGGTCGACTAAAGCCGACCCTTCAAAAATATAGAAAGAATATTACTTCTTGATGAACTTTTGCGTTACAACAGATTCTCCTGCTGTAACTGTTACATAATAAACCCCACTTGCGAAGCTTGCAGCATCAAAAGAAACAGCATGAGTTCCTTCTGCAACAGTTCCTTCATTTACTGTATAGATCACTTTTCCTGTTAAATCAGTGATGTTCACATGAACTTCTGCTGAATTTGCTAAAGAATAATCAATTGTAGTTACACCAGTTGATGGGTTTGGATAAACATCGCTAATTGAAACTTCTGCTGAATTCTCAACTACTGAAATCACTGGATCAAAATTCAAACGAACGATAGGTGTGTTTGTTGAATAGTACCATGTTCCATCAGAAAGATCAAGGAAGAAAGTTGTTTGTGGTTCAGATTTACCACCATTTGCTACACGAAGACCACCTCCAGCTGAACCAACAACTGCAAGGTAAGTGTTACCAGCTACTAAATTAACCGGTGACAATAAAGGCATAACAAAGTTTGTGTTCAAATTAGCTGCTGTAAGGATAACATAATCAGATTCACCTTCCCACTGGAATTCTCCTGAAGCATCAATTGAATAGATCTTCGCGTATACTTCAGTACCAACAGCAGTTCCTCCTGTTCCACCTTGGAAACGTACATTGATTGCTTTCAAAGTTGCATCTGTCCAAATGTCGTATAGGTTACCCACTTCGAAACCATTCGTTCCATTTGAAGTACTTCCACTTGGCGTATTGTTGTCTCTCGCATAAACGTAATTTGTTGTGCTGAAAACAACATTTGCCATTGTATTATTGGAAGGGACATCATCCACATCAGTAGAGCTTAATGTTCTAACAGCTGTATAAGTAGCTGTTGCACTGTTGCTAGGAGTGTAAGTCGTTGAAACCACCAAA
Organism: Crocinitomicaceae bacterium; assembly: GCA_036825545.1. Lineage (GTDB taxonomy): Bacteria > Bacteroidota > Bacteroidia > Flavobacteriales_D > Crocinitomicaceae > M0103. The sequence continues at coordinate 140,760 of DAISYB010000001.1, forward strand.
CTGTCTGACTGCAATGGATTCACAGTAACAGGAGCACTTGAACCTGTCCAAAGTCCTGAATTAATATTTACATTGAATGTCGTATTCGTCATTGGTTCGATTCCACCATTGAAAACATTTGCAGTAAACTCAATTGGAGCAACCTGAGCAAGTGGAATTTGGTAGTAAGGCAAGAATTCAGTTCCCCAGTAAGTTTTAGTTACTGCAAGATCATAATCAGCGTTTGTTGTCAAGGTTACATCATCAATGTACCATCCATAAGTTACCCACACATTTTGGTTCGATGCTTGGCTTGGGTAGTTAGTTGTCCAACGGAAACGAATCCAAACCTGAGTTGGGTTAGTAGAAAGAAAATTAGCTAAATTGATCATTTTAGTATCCGGGTTAGGATATGCTGATCCACCAGCTTGAGATAAAACATCCTTGTCTAAATTGTCCCCAACTGTAATGAAAGTAGTGCCATTTTCTGAGATTTGGATCTCCTGAAGATCGTTGAATCGCGCTCCGTACTGCTTAAAGCTTAATGTTACATTGTTGTCTCCACCCAGATCAACAATATCGATAGGCATAGCAGTAGTCATTGTGTAAACCACATTCAATGCCTGTGTCCCTGCAATTGGGTCACCATTTACTAACTCAGCATTATTTCCACCAGAAGTTCCAGTTGTGCTCATCCCTGTACCACCAGTAGACCACCATCCTTGTGATGTATTATTAATATTCCAGCCATATGTTGCACCAACCTGGCCATCATTATCAATGACCCAATTCGCAGGATCATTGAAATTGTCTGTCCAAAGTTGAACACCAACAGCCTTGTTAGCAGGTAGCACAGCCATTTGCTTAGGTGCTGTGTTAATTAAGTCATTTGTTGTCATTGTTCGAGGAGCTTTCTGCGCCACAGCGGCCGCTGAAATACCTAAAAGAACAACTGAAAAGTAAATTTTCTTCATGGTAAAAACTGTTTTAAGAATATATTTCTAAATTTTACCGGCTAAGATAAATGATTTGAAGTGAAAAAAACAAAAAATTAGAATTTTAACATGTTTGATCCTTCAAAAATGGAAGAGCTGTTCTTATTTCGGATAAAGTATTGGGTTCCAACAAAATTGTTTGCACATCCTCTATACTTTGTTTCAGTTTGACTTCATCCCCTAAAGCATTGACTACAACTGAGTCACCACTGTAAGTGAGGTTCTTACCATCTACACCAACACGGTTAACTCCTGCTACAAAACATTGATTCTCGATTGCTCTTGCCTTCAGCAATGTTTTCCAATGTTCAGCTCTTCGTTCCGGCCAATTGGCAACATAAAGCAAGAGATCATACTTGGGTGAATCATTGACAATCTTGTTTCGAACCAATTCCGGAAAACGGAGGTCATAACAAATCTGAAGCATTATTTTCCAGCCTTTATAGGTCACTATTTTTTCATTTTGACCCGATTTGAATACTTGATCTTCGCCAGCCAATCCAAACGATTTTTGCTTATCATAATGTTCAACAGACCCATCAGGAAAAACAAAAACACCACGGTTGTGAAAAAAAGCTCCCTCACGTATAATCAGCGAAGTATAAATAGCTGCTGATTTCAGTTGAGCCACTTGTTTCAACCAATTTAACCCTTTTGAATTGTCCATTTCCTCAGCCATTTCAGCAGCATTCATAGTAAAACCGGTTTGAAACATTTCTGGCAATAGAATGAGGTCGGTTTCCTGTACATTCGACAATAATTCCTCATAATGACGAAGGTTGGTTTTCTTGTCTTCCCACTTTTGGTTGGCCTGAATCAAGGTGATTTTCAGATCTTGCATAATCGTTCAGCAGCTTTAATTAGTGTATGGTCATCTTTGGCAAAACAAAAGCGGATCAGTTTTCGATCTTCACCATTGTCGTTGAACACAGAGATTGGTATCGCCGCAACACCGTGTTCTTTAATAAGTCGTTTTGTAAAATCTACATCTCCCTCATTGCTTATTGCTTTGTATGAAGCAACTTGAAAATAAGTTCCTTCAGATGGCAACAATTCAAAACGACTATCTTTAATAAGGCTTTGAAAGTGATCTCTCTTCTGCTGATAAAACTGTCCGAGATCACCGATATTAACAACAGAAAGATACGCACTCAAAGTAGCCTGAGCAACACTATTCACACAAAAAACCAGAAATTGGTGCACTTTTTTGATCTCTATCATTAGTTCAGCAGGTGCCACCAAATACCCAATTTTCCATCCCGTTATGTGAAAGGTCTTGCCAAATGACGATACGATAATCGATTTGTCCTTCAGAGCCGGTCGTTCATGGACTGAGATATGCTTTTTCTCAAACGTAATAAACTCATATACCTCATCGGAAAGTAAGTTTATATTTGGGTATGTGGCCATCAATTGTTCTAATGCCACAAAATCTGACTCATTCCAAACTCTTCCTGAAGGATTATGTGGGTTGTTAATTATCAGCATTCGTGTGCGCTCGTTCACTTGATCATAAATCTTTTCCCAATCCGGTAAAAAATATTCATTTAAAGGAATTCGAATGGGCTTAGCGCCAGATAAAACTATCGGTGGTTCATAGCAATCGTAACTTGGATCAAGAATAACTACTTCATCACCAGCATTAACCAATGCTTGAATTGTCGTGTAAATGGCTTGCGTTGCTCCAGCTGTAATAAGCAATTCAGAGTTAGGGTCAACGTTTCTACCGTATTGATCATTGATCATTTTTGAAACTACACTCAACAGGGAGGGTAGACCTGCCATTGGTGCATACTGGTGTACTTCCTCTTGCGCTTTTTCAATAAGTAAGTTCTTTAACTTAGGATCAATCGGAAAATTAGGAAATCCTTGAGAAAGATTGACTGCGCCATACTCATTGGCCATCTGTGACATGACTGTGAAAATGGTTGTGCCTACTTTTGGTAGTTTTGACATGCTTCGCTTTTCGACAAATTTAACGAAAAGGTATTTGTGATAACGAACCATGTCGACTTGTCGCATTCAATTTTTTCTACCTTTGAACTATGAAAAAAATCGTTTTTGTTGCTGCATTGATATTAGTGTCCTGTTCAGGAAAAGATGCTCAATTCTGTAAATGTCTTGAAGCTGGTGAGGCACTCAATAACTTTTCAAGTGAATTGTTTGAAGGTGAAATGGATCAAACAAAGGCAGATCAATTGAAAAAGCTCAAGGCAGACAAAAAAGAAGCTTGCGCCAATTACCAAACGATGAATGGCGACGAAATGTTGAAACGCAAAAAGGAATGCGAATCGGCTGAATGATTTTTGTTACTCTTTAGTCGGCAAAAACCTCATCGAGAACTTCACAAAATACAGTTGCGCAATGATCCAAGATTGCAGGAGTGTGAGCTGAAGAAACGAACCCGACTTCATATCCACTTGGACCTAAATAAATGCCTCTATTCAGCAGTTCTTTGTGTAATTTTTTGAATCCACTCATATCCGGATTGATCTCCGCGGCACTGTGAATGCGTTTCTTTCCGTTAAATGATAACCAGAAAATGGAGCCGATGGTTACCATTTCAAATGGATAACTTTTTTCAATTGCGTAGGCATTAATCTTACCTGTAAACTCTTTCGTTCGTTTTTCCTGATCCTCGTAGAATCCAGGTTTAGCACATTCTGTTAATTGGGCAATTCCTGCAGCCATGGCAACCGGATTTCCCGAAAGTGTTCCGGCTTGATAAACGGGGCCTTCAGGTGAAACTTTCGACATGATCTCTTTATTTGCACCATAGGCTCCAACAGGCAATCCTCCCCCAATAATCTTTCCATAGGTAATGATATCAGGACGAATGCCATAATATTCTGCAGCACCGTTGAACGCCACTCGAAAACCTGAGATCACTTCATCAAAAATCAGCAGGACTCCGTTGGCCGAGCACAACTCGCGTAACTCTTTCAAAAAGGTTGTTTCTTGCAACAACAAACCATTGTTAGCCGGCACAGGTTCAATGATAACACACGCCAAGTCATTAGAATACTCATTAAAGCAGTTTATCAACGCTTCTGAATCGTTCAATTCCAAAACCAACGTTTCGTTCGCAAATGCTTCAGGTACACCGGCGCTGGATGATTCACCAAAGGTAACTAAACCGCTTCCTGCTTTAACCAACAAAGCATCTACGTGTCCGTGATAGCAACCTTCAAATTTCAGAATCTTATTCTTTCCTGTATATCCTCTTGCCAAGCGGATTGCAGACATAACCGCTTCCGTCCCTGAGCTCACAAAACGCATTTTCTCTATAAATGGGTTTCTAGAAAGAATTAACTCAGCCAATTCATTCTCCAAGCGAGTTGGTGCTCCAAACGATGCCCCATTTTGTAATGTTTGAACCACTTTCTCAAATACCGCAGAATGATTGTGACCAAGAATAAGCGGCCCCCAACTGCAGCAAAAATCAATAAATTCATTGTCGTCCTCGTCCCAAATACGACAACCATCACCTTTCTTGATGAACAAAGGTGTACCTTCCACAGATTTAAACGCCCGAACAGGTGAGTTGACTCCACCAGGAAAGTACGTTTTAGATTTTTCGAATAACTCAGCTGATGTCTTGCGACTGATATCTGTGATCGTTTTCATATAGACGAATTTTGCACAAAATTAACGCTTATCTTTTGAGCAATGCCATTTCCGAAATACATTTGTGCTTCGCTATTTTCCTTATTCCCGAATGCTTTGTTGTCACTCCTAAAAATACCCAACTAAAAATAGAAGGGCTATCTCGTTTGAGACAGCCCCTCTTCTAGATTAAAGCTACTATTAATTACCTACCAGTTGGATTTTCTTGACCACATATCCATTTGATCCTTCAAGTCTCAAAATATATTGTCCTGATGCCAAATAAGAAAGATCCAGTTCCACTTGTGAAGAGCTGATTTCGTTTTGCACCACAATGCGACCAGCCTGATCAAGCACGTTCAATAATTGATAATCGTTTGTTTCAATTCCAACAATTGTCATATTACCAAAAGATGGATTTGGATAAACGAGTATCAATTCAAGCTGTTCCTCACCAACAGAAGCACAACCCACTGTTATGGTTTGATGAGTAGAATTACTACAACCATTACTTGCAGTGTATTCATATGTAATCACATGCGTGCCATAACCTGCAAGTTCCGGGTCAAAACTATTAGATACTACGCCTTGACCTGAATAAGTACCACCTTCCGGGCTAGCAGCACTCAACGTGAATGGTTCATCATTGATGCACACATCCGCCATTGAAGCAAATGTCACTGAAGGAATTTGCAAAGGTTCAGATGAAATGCTTGCAACAGAACTCACACAACCTCCGACATTTTGACTTGCGAAGAAAGTTCCTGCAGTTGTCACCACGATTGAACTTGCTGTTTCTCCTGTAGACCATTGAATGTTAGAGCCTGAAGCCGTTATCGTACTCAAACCACATTCATTGATAACAGATAAATCAGGCGCATCAGGTATTGTGATCGGATTTGCACTAATAGATGCAGACTGACTTGTACAAGCGCCGATAGTTTGTGTCACAGTGAAAGTTTCAGTCAATGTAGTCGTTATTGAACTTGCTGTTGAACCATTCGACCAAAGCAGATTTGATCCACTAGCAGAAACAACAGATTCCCCACAGTTATTCTGAACAGAAACAGATGGCGCAGATGGTGTTGCATTCACGGTAATGGCGCTTACGCTATTTCCCGAAGTTCCACAAGAACTGGAGGCATTAACTGTTATATTTCCATTTGAAGAGCCAACCAGCATAGATATGGTGATAGTTCCTTGACCACTGCTTATCGATGAACCTGCCGGTACTGACCAACTGTAATCTGTTGCTCCATTCACAGCAGCAATTGAATAATTTACTACTTCTCCAATACACACAGATGTTGGACCGGTGATTGTACCGGGCGTCGCTGGTGCAGCGCCGCTTAACGATATTGCGAGTACGCTCGATGATGATGTCCCGCAAGAGTTAGAAGCAGTTACAGTAATATTTCCTGCATTCGATCCAAAATTCACAACAATTGAATTTGTGCCCTGTCCTGATACAATTGATGCTCCACCAGGAACCGTCCAAGTGTATGAAGTTGCTCCTGCAACCGATACAACTGAATAATTATTTCCGGTTGAATTCGGACAAACCGCATTTGAACCCGAAACCGCTCCAGGAGTTGAAGGAGTAGAATTCACCGTAACACTCAAAGTGGCTGGCGATGACGAACCGCAGGTATTGTTAGCTATAACACTCACAGCACCACTATTAGCGCCAAATGTCACCGTTATTGAAGTAGATCCTTGTCCTCCTGTAATAATCGCTCCCGCTGGAACTGTCCAAGTATATGAACTCGCACCTCCGACAGAAGCAATCGTGTAATTGACACCAGATTGACCTGAACAAACAGCATTAAACCCACCAATTGTACCTGGAGTTGAAGGAACAGAAGTGAGAGAAATAGCTATACTTGCAGGAGAAGAAGTTCCGCAGCTATTGATTGCCGCAACAGAAACTGATCCGGCCGTTCCACCGTAATTCACTATAATCGATGTTGTTCCTTGTCCTGATGTAATTGTTGCTCCTGAAGGTACTGTCCAACTGTAAGAGGTAGCTCCACTTACAGCTGAAATTGAATACGTCACTCCAGACTGATTAGCACAAACTGAATTCAATCCGGTGATTGCACCCGGTGTTGCAGGAGGTCCTGTAACAGTGATCATATTTGCAATCGTCTCAGTGTCTGATCCTGTTGCATTTGTTGCCGTCAACGAAACTGTGTAAGTTCCCGGTGTCGTATAAGTTACTGTCGGACTCACAGCCGTTGATGTTGTTGGTGTTCCACCTGTAAACGACCATGCATACGATGTTGCATTGGTTGAAGTATTCGTGAATGTCACAGTACTTCCAGAACAAACTGTAGTTGTTGAAGCAGTAAAACTAGCTTCAGGAAGCGGGGCAGCAATTGTACCATTCAAGTTGATATTATCAACGAATAATCGGTTTCCATATCCCGCGAGATTTCTGAAAGCCACAATAATATTACTCATCCCATCGTAGGCGCTTAAATCAACTGTCTCTAGTCTCCATTGAGCCGATGTCGGGGTAAAAGCATTCGTTGTTGCCGCAGCAGTAGCCAACACTGTATTTGACTTCAAATAAACAGAAGTAAATGTAGTTCCACAATCTGATGATACTAAAACTTCCAGTCCATCATTGTAAGTGGCATCATAAGGTGCATAAGCAACGTGGAAAGTAAGTTGAGCAGAAGAAATCCCGTTGAAATTCAATCGAGGTGTTCTCACTTCATCCTGATTTCCCGAATCATCGAAATTATAATTGTCGAACATCATTGAATTACCTGCGGTTGGAGCAACACCTATTGTAGCACTCCTTACCCAAGTTGTAGCACCTGCATCCTCATTGATCAACTCCCATCCAGCCGGAGGGAAAGTAGCAGTTGTAAATCCTTCTGTTAACGGAATTGGATTCCCTGTTCCACTTACCACTGTAATATAATTCGTTTGTGTGGTTGAGTTATTTCCAAAAGCATTACTTACAGTTAAAGAAACATTATATGTTCCTGCTGTATTATAGGTAACAACCGGGTTTTCTGCTGTTGAAGTAGCTGGTGTTCCACCCGGAAAACTCCATGAATACGTATCAGGAAAACCAGTTGATGTATTTGTAAACTGAACTGTTTGACCCTGACAAACAGTTGTAGGGTTGGCTGTGAAGCTAGCAACTGGTGCAGCTGGAGTTGCCGAATATAAATCACTATCCCAAGTTCCTCTGCCAAAGGTTGCCGCTCTTAATCTTCCTGTTGGATAAAAAATTTCAAGATCTGATACTTCAGTTCGAGGTAGACCGTTACTGAACTCGATCCAACCCGTTGTATTGTCACGGTAGAAAACACCGATGTCAGTTCCAACATAAATTGCATCTTGAGTTGAATTATTATCATAAACGACACAGTTAACAGGAACATTCGGCAAACCCGTCGAGATGTTCGTCCAAGATGTACCCCCATTGGTTGTCCTAAACACTTTATTTGATGCAGAATAACCGGAAAAAGTGACAAATGCCACATCAGGGTTTGTGTTTGAAATAGCTACACAAGTTGGGGTAGCTGCAGTCGTCAATGCCGCTGTCGACGTAAAACTAGTTCCAGCGTTTGTCGATTTGGATACTCCTCCTGTTCCAGATTTCAAGCAATAGATCACTTGATTATTGCTTGGTGCGATTGCAAAATTGATTATAGATCCTGTCCCGGGAGGTGTGGCCAAAGCAGACCAAACAACAGTTCCTGCAGCAATATTGGTCGTACGATAAAGTGCCGGACGTCCACCGGCATAAACTGTAGCAGCGGCAACCGGATCTTGATGAATCACACTGACCCATTGTCCTTCAACAGCCGGATCAGCAATATTCGAAAATGAATTTCCGCCATTGGTTGAACGGTAATAATCCCCGTAATACAAAGATCCGATCATGAAATTGTTATTGGTTCGGTCAATGTAGCAATCCATACCGTCACCACCCATTCGCTCAGACCACGTAGTACCACTCAAACGATTTGTGCCGTTATCCTGATGTCCTGCGAGAATTAATGTTGATGTAGTAGCAGACTGGCTCAATTTATATTGTTGAGCAATGGCTAAGTTTGATGTGATATCTGAATAAGATGTCCCGGAGTTTGTGGTTCTTGAAACACCGCCGTCATGACCAACATATAACGTTGTACCAGATCCTGGTAAGAAAATCAGGTCGTGAATATCGGCGTGCACATACGGCTTGCTATAACCGCCATACCAGTGTGAGTTTAAAATCCAATTAGCCCCTCCATCAGTCGTTCTCCAAATATTGACACCACCAACAAAAACTTCATTGGCATTGGTAGGAGAAACAGCAATTGCTAAATCATACCACCCTTGCCCACCAGTATCCGCACCGTTATCCCAACCCAACACATTTGGTGTTGTAGATTGTGTTGAAAAAGCCGCACCACTATTTGTTGAACGCATCAATCCTCTGTAACCGCTATTGCTATTATTGGCTGCTAAGAGGTAAACATAGTCTGGATTGGCAGGAGAAACACCAATAGCCAATCTACCAATTGAGTTTAAAGGCAAAGTTACTGCTGTCCATGAAGCACCACCATCAATAGATCTTCTGAATGATGTTCCTGCAGCATAAACTATACTTGGATCACCCGGCTTAAACTCTGCATCCTTAATGCCATTGAAAGTCCCTGTAGGCTGTGACCAAGTTGTACCTCCATTTGTGGAACGCCAAATCCCATTGCTGGCAAAAGCCATTACGATTTGTGGATTTGTCGGGTTTACAAGAATTCTGCTGATCGTTCTTCCCTGATTCACGGTCCATGTCAAACCGGTAGTATTCCAAGAATTTCCTCCATCGGTACTCTTTAATACTCCTACACTATATGTGTCGGCTCCATCTCCATCCCCTGTAGCGAGATACATGATCTGAGGGTTGGAAGGATCGATTGCCACATCAGAGCATCCAATTACTGCTAACTGATCCGTATTTGTGGTATAGCTTGTTCCACCATTTGTTGTTTTCCATAATCCCCCATCAGGAGCACCAACCCAAAATGTGGTTGTGGTAGTAGGGTGAAAACGAATGAAGTTAATTCGACCAGCACCACCGTTAGTCGGATTTCCAACAGGTCCCATTAATGTCCAGTCACCATTCAATGATTTCGGAATTCCCGCCGCCAACTGATCTTCTTCCCATTGACGGTAATTGGTCATGGCTAAGGATGCAAGTTTCACATCACCTGAAGGATACACCCTTGGTGCCATCCGATGTTCCCAACGTTTGAATTGTTTGTAGCCTTTTCCTTTTTCGATTGTTTTTCCTTCCCAATACTCATTAAAGACTTCTTGTGTCTCATAAAAATTGGCGTTTGGATCGAGCATCATCTCGACCCATAACTGACTGAAACTTACCGAAGCGGAGAGAAAAAACCCGGTAAGCAACGCAAGTTGCAGTTTGTTTTTCATAGTTTATGTTTTAGTTCTAGTTTGAGTTTAGACAGCCAAAATATCAAATTGTTGCTTAAGTTGTTTTATATTTTTTTAACAATTTGAAGTTCGAGCTGTGAATCACTTGTTAATACAGCTATTCTGAAAAAATTAAAGTTATCTTTGAGGTGCAGAATTCTTGCAAGAAACACTCAATCAGGCAATTTGCTTTATGAACTTTCAAAATAACCTCGATTTTGCGCGACAAATGGATGTTAATGATCCCTTGAGATCATTTCGTGAGCGCTTTTATTTTCCAACCTTTCACAAAGATACGGTGCGTTATTTCACTGGAAATTCACTCGGACTTCAACCAAAAACGGCTGAGAAATACATCAGAGAGGAATTGGAAGATTGGGCCAAATATGGAGTGGAAGGGCATTTTATGGCCAAACGACCTTGGTTCTCCTACCATGAAAATCTCACTCAAATGGCTGCGAATGTGGTTGGTGCATTGCCTACAGAAGTCGTAATAACCCACTCGTTAACGACGAATTTACACTTACTGATGGTTTCGTTTTATCGACCAACAGGGAAACGTACAAAAATTCTGTGTGAAGCAAAGGCTTTTCCAAGTGATCAATATGCTTTGGAATCGCAAGTACGTTTTCATGGACTTGATCCAAATGAACATCTTGTAGAGGTAGGTCCAAGAGAGGGAGAGCAACTGATTAATGAAGACGATCTGCTGGCAAAAATAGATGAACTTGGAGACGAGCTCGCTCTAGTCATGATCGGCGGCGTAAACTACTATACAGGTCAACTTTTCGACATGGAGAAGATAACGAAAGCTGGGCACGCGATTGGCGCTATTGTTGGTTTCGATCTGGCCCATGCCGCAGGTAATATCAATCTAAAACTGCATGATTGGGGTCTGGATTTCGCTGCATGGTGTGGATATAAATATTTGAATTCTTCTCCTGGTGGAGTAAGTGGCCTCTTTGTTCACGAGCGTCATGCAAATAGTCCTCAATTACCACGTTTTGCGGGTTGGTGGGGACATGATAAAGCAACTCGTTTTCTTATGGAACCTGATTTCAAACCAATGGCTGGAGCAGAAGGATGGCAATTGAGTAATGCACCCGTTTTAGGTATGGCAGCACATCTGGCTTCTCTAGAAATTTTCGAAGAAGCAGGAATGGAGCGAATTGGGGCAAAACGAGATCTGATGACTGCCTATTTAGAATTTGTTATTGATGATATTTCTAGGCGGAACGTAGATCGTTGTACATTTGAATTGATCACACCACGCGATAAAACAAAAAGAGGTGCACAATTGTCTATTATGGCAAAAGGTCAGGGAAAAGCGTTGTTTGACGCACTTTCTGATCTTGGTGTCGTTGCTGACTGGCGAGAACCGAATGTAATTCGGGTAGCTCCGGCACCACTCTACAATTCTTTTGAGGATTGTTATTGGTTCGGTCAATTACTTGAAAAAGCGATTCAATAATGGAGGAATTGACAATACAATTGCTTATCAAGGCAAAATATTCAGGTGCTTTAGATGAAAGTGGTGTTTATTTTAGTCTAACCATTCAAACAATTGCCGTACTCATCGGGGGTTTGGTTCTTTGGCGTGCGGTAAATGCCTATCACCGAAAGAAGCAGCAACAACGATCAAGAAACAGATATTTCGAAACACCCTATTCCAAACAGTGGCGAAAATAATATGTAGATGAAGAAATTCTGTGGTTTGATAGCTATTCTTCAGTTTGCTTCTTTACTTTTTGGAGGTGAACTGAGAACTATTAAGGACTTCGGGTCAAATCCCGGGGAGCTTAATCTTCACATCAAACCATCTAAAAATGCTAGTTCTCCAATACTGGTATTGTTGCATGGATGTAATCAAACTTCTAAATCTCTTCTACGCACCTCGGGATGGGATAAATTAACAGATGAAACCGATCTATTCGTAATCTTACCTGAGCAAAAAAGAAAAAATAACGGACAACGCTGTTTCAATTGGTTCAAAAAGGAGGACTTCTCATTGGAGGAAGGAGAAGCGGCATCCATATTACAGATGATCAATTATTGTAAAGAAGAATTCAATATTTCATCGTCAAAAATCTACATTGTTGGCTTTTCTGCCGGAGCTCAAATGGCTGTCAATTTACTAGCCATAAAACCCGAGCTTTTTGAATCGGCTGCGGTTTTTGGTGCTGGACCTTATAGTGAAATAGATACGCCTAACAAAGCTTTCAGTGCAATGAAAGGAAAATATTCCTTATCAGATAAGGAATTGTTGGAACTGGTTCAACAGAGAAACCCAAAGTGTGATCTCTATCCAAATTTATATATCCACCAAGGGTTAAAGGATCCAATAGTCAATCCAACAAATGCACATTTGCTTTACAAACAATGGGGTGACCTAAAGCATCTCTCACAAGAGATGTATGAGGAAGATTTCAAGGGCTTGGGATTTATACAACGAAAGGAGAAAAGTGATAGCAGTCAAAACAATAAAGTAGTTCTCTATTTATATGAAGGAGTAGGCCATACCATTTTAATAGATGAAGGAAGTGCAGTCAATCAAGGTGGAAAGAAAGGAGTCTTCTCTGTGGACAAAGATTTTTGGTCAGCCAGGCAAGTGGCAATTGACTTCGATTGGATAAAGTAGATTAAGATAATATGTAACGTGATCATGGGAAAAGAAGTAATTATCGTTGGCGCCGGACTTGTAGGTTCACTTTGGGCCGTATATTTATCCAAAGCAGGATATAAAGTAACGATCTATGAACGCCGACCTGATATTCGCAAAGCGGATATTTCAGCAGGAAAATCGATCAATCTCGCATTATCCGTCCGTGGTTGGCATGCACTCGATGCCGTAGGTGTTGGTGATGAGATCAGAAAGATTGCTATTCCGATGCATGGACGAATGATGCATGATTTAGAAGGAAACCTTACCTATCAACCTTATGGAAAAGAAGGTCAATCCATTTACTCTGTATCACGAGGAAAAGTGAATGCAACGATGATGGACATTGCCGAAAAATATGGTAATGCAACCATTCACTATAATCATGAATGTAGAAAAGTAGATCTCGAAAATGGTATTGTGTTCTTAACCAATACTGAAACGGGGGAATCATTTGAACGTCAGGCTGATCTTGTTTTTGGGGCTGATGGAGCCTTCTCAGCAGTTCGTTACAGTTCCATGCAAAAATTAGATCGTTTCCAATACAGCCAAAACTATATTTCAGATGGTTACCGCGAGATTTTGCTACCTGCAAATCCGGATGGTTCATACAGAATGGATAAAAATGCTTTGCATATTTGGCCTAGAGGTCGTTTTATGCTGATTGCCTTGGCCAATGAAGATGGCTCGTTTACTTGCACCTTGTTTATGCCACATGAAGGAAGTGAACATGCCTTCGACAGTCTGAAATCAAAAGCAGCAGTGGACAATTTCTTCAAAGAAGTTTTTCCTGATTTCTATGAAATGATGCCAACCATTGCCGATGCTTGGGAAGATCATCCACTGTCTTCTTTGGCTATTATTCGTTGCTACCCATGGACAAGTGGGAAAGTCGCTTTAATGGGCGATGCTGCACATGCCACAGTTCCTTTCTATGGTCAGGGTATGAATGCCGGTTTTGAAGACTGCACTGTACTTTGGAACTTGATGCAAAAGCACAATGAAAACTGGCCGGCGATCTTTGAAGAATACAGTAAAACACGCAAGCCAGATGGCGATGCGCTGCAAGATTTATCCTTGGAAAACTATTATGTCATGCGCGACTATGTCGCCGATCCAAAGTTCTTGTTGCAGAAAAAGATAGAGGCTAAATTCAGTACGATGTACCCGGATAAGTGGTTGCCGTTATATTCCCAAGTGACATTCAGTACCATTCGCTACAGTGAAGCTTACCGAAAAGGAAAAGAACAGGATGCGATCATGGCTGAAATCATGGACTTGGAAAATATTGATCAAAAATGGGACTCACCCGAGATCATGGAATTGATCTTGAGTAAATGTAATTAATCGTATCTTGTGAGAATGAAACAGGTTTTTGTAGCTCTTTTAGTGTGTGTGTTAACGGGTCCAATTTGGGCTCAACGGAAGTTGGTTCCCGGAAAAAGTCGAAAGGACGTGTTTGGAACTGTGGATCGCAGAGATCTTACAAAACATGGACTTCAGATCTCACTTGGTCCAGTCTACACGTTTACCAAAGGAGGAATTGATGAATACAGCTATGTTGACGAATTTAGTCGGCCGAAAGTAGCAGAAGTTGATCCATCCGGACGCCTAGGCTTTTTTATTAATGCAGGAATGGCGCATTACCGATTAAAGCCATCGCGTTTTTGGGAGGGATTAGCGAAGAAAAATCCAGATGGTTTTTTTGACCGAAGAGTGAAATCAAATCTTTTCCATCGCTTCGATTGGGGCTTAGGGTTTGCTTACATAGGAGGAGCAGAATCTACAATCATCAAAAGTTACAACCCTTTCAATGAATTGACCGGAACAGATGAATACAAAAGTCAATTTTATAATGGTTATTTAACGGCACGCTTGACTGCGGATCGCTTTACGAAAGTTGGTAAAAGCTGGCACCTTGAAACAGGAATCGGTTTTAATTTCAACTATAATATACTTTCTGACCTCAAAGCAGGATACGCTCCTGAAACACCGGCAGTACTTCGTTTTCAACAAGACTTCATGGCGCAGCTTCATGCCCATATTGGAATGAACTATCGCATTCGTCGTGGTGATTACGTCACTTTTGGCTTCTTTTTGCCGTTTGTTGGTGTCTACGAAATGAATAAACTTAAGCCAACTATTCAGTGGTATTCCAGCAACTATTATCCTGCACAGTTTCAGATCAAATGGATCCATCACTTCAAGAAACGTCCGAAAAAAGGATGTAATACGCCCGGGTCAGAAGAAGACCGCAAACGCAATGAAGAATACCTTATGGGGAACTAATTTGCCCTTGAATTGTTCTATGAAAAAAACACCATGAAGAAAATCTATCATTTAGGAAACTGTAGTACCTGTCAGCGCATTATTGCTCAGATTAATCCGGGTAAAGATGTAGAACTGGTGGACATCAAAGAACAGAACATTGATGCAAGAACCTTAGACTGGATTAAAGAAAAGGTTGGCTCTTATGAAGCTTTGTTCTCTAAAAGAGCAATGAAATTTCGATCAATGGGCTTACATGAAATGAATTTGACCGAAGCAGATTACCGTCGCTACATACTGGAAGAGTACACTTTCTTGAAGCGCCCTTTCATGATCAATGGAGAAAATGTATTCATTGGCAACGCGAAAAAAGATGTTGAAGCAGCTGTAAAATCATTTCAAGGCTGAATCTAATCGTATCTTTGTCGCGAAATGAAAGGAACCTTTCCTGCACACCTCGCGCTTTTTGTCGTTAATGCACTTTATGGTGCCAGTCACGTGCTTGCCAAAGGTGTCATGCCTACTTATTTGACTCCAAATGTTTTCATTTTGTTTCGTGTGCTTGGAGCAACCTTACTCTTTTGGTTGGTAAAGCTGCTTTTCAATCGCGAAAAAGTTGCCCGAAAGGACTTAATGCTTTTGGCGGCGTGCGGTATTTTTGGTGTTGCCGTCAATCAACTGTTCTTCTTTCATGGATTAAATTTATCTTCTTCGATCAATTCAGGAATTATCATGACTGTCAATCCGATTTTGGTGGTCATCCTTTCCTTCTTTGTACTCAAGGAGAAGATCACTATTCTCAAATCAATCGGTATTTTTCTTGGTGCACTTGGTGCAATTTTATTGACCTTGAAGGCCGGCACTTCCATGGGCGATTCAATTCTCGGTGATATCTTCTTATTTATCAATGCAGCCAGTTATGCCATTTACCTCGTTATCGCTAAACCGTTAATGAGAAAATACAGCCCTTTAACAGTGATCACATACGTGTTTACCTTTGGTTTGTTGTTTGTCCTTCTTTATCCGCCAACGATCACCCAATTTATTGCAGCAGATTTTTCAAACATACCGACAGATGTGTGGATCAAGATCATTTATGTGGTTGTTGGAGTGACATTTCTAACCTATTTATTAACCATGTACGGCCTGAAATACCTTAGTGCATCCGTCTCCAGTGCTTATATTTATTTGCAACCTGTTCTTGTTATGTTCTTTGCATTTTTCTTGAGTTACACAGGTGTGGCTGATGATTATACCGGAACCATTACATGGGAAAAAATTGGATACATGTTGGTGATCTTTATGGGAGTATATCTCACCTCCTATTCCGAGCAAGTCCGTGATCGCATGCGTAAACTAAAGCGGAGCTCCAGACCTTGATCACTCAGATCCGTTGATTTTCCTAACTTTGTTAAAATTTCATAGTATGCTCATGTCCATGACAGGTTTCGGTAAAACAACCGGCACCTACCAAAGTAAAAAAGTTTCTGTCGAGATCCGTTCGTTGAACAGTAAATCATTGGATCTCAATGTTCGTCTAGCATCAACTTATCGTGAGTTAGAAGCGGAGATTCGCAAGATCATACTTGAGCAACTTGACCGTGGAAAAATCGACGTGAACATCAACTTAGACAGTACTGGTGACACAAAAAACTTCACGATCAACCGCGACTTGGCCAATGCATATTATGAAGATCTTAAGGGTGTTAATGAGTTAATTGGAGAACAATCGCATGATTATTTGTCCTTGATCATGCGTATGCCGGACATCTACATCAATGAGCGGGAAGAGATCACCAGTGATGAAAGGGAATGGATCTTGAATTTAGTGCGCGAAGCTTGTACGAACCTCAACAGCTTCAGACGTCAGGAAGGAGAGGCATTGGAAAAAGAGTTTACTCAACGAATCGGCGAAATTCGTGATTTACTGAATGAGGTTCCAAAATATGAAAATGAACGCATTGATGTCATCCGTGAACGTATGCGTAAAGGATTGGAGGAATTGAATAACCAAAAATACGATGACAATCGATTCGAACAAGAACTCATCTATTACATTGAGAAATTAGACGTTTCAGAAGAAAAAATGCGATTGGCCAACCATTTGGATTATTTCTTGTCAACGATGGCACTTCCATCAGGAGGAAAAAAACTTGGATTTATATCTCAGGAAATCGGTCGCGAGATCAATACTTTGGGAAGCAAAAGCAATCATGCTGAAATGCAAAAGCTTGTGGTAGATATGAAGGACAGCCTCGAAAAAATCAAAGAGCAGATCCTGAATACATTATAAGATAGTTTATGGGGAAATGTGTCATCTTCTCAGCTCCTTCAGGGGCAGGTAAAACAACCATCGTTCATGCCCTATTAAAAAAGGAAGAGCTAGGTCTTTCCTTTTCTGTCTCGGCATGCAGTCGCGATCCACGTCCAAATGAAGTCGATGGTAAAGACTATTATTTTTTAGGTGTTGAGGGATTTAAAGAGCAAATTGACAAGGATGCCTTTATTGAGTGGGAAGAAGTCTATACCAATAATTTCTATGGCACATTGCGATCAGAAGTTGAACGAATTTGGTCAGAAGGAAAAACAGTTATATTTGATGTGGACGTTGTCGGTGGCTTGAACCTAAAAAAGATCTTTGGTGATCAGGCTTTAGCGGTGTTTGTTCAACCACCATCGGTGGATGAGTTGGAACGTCGTTTAAGACACCGGAGTACGGAGACAGAAGAAAAAATTCGACAACGCGTGGATAAAGCACATATTGAGTTGGCGCGAGCAAGTGAATTTGATGTGATCATTGTAAATGACAATCTGGAAAAGGCCGTTGAAGAGGCTTTCAAAAAAGTAAAATCTTTCATCCAATAAAATGAAAATCGGACTTTATTTCGGTACGTTTAATCCCATTCATGTGGGACATTTGGTTATTGCCAATTACATGGCCGAATTCACCGAATTGGATCAGGTTTGGTTAGTGGTGAGTCCACACAACCCCTTGAAACAGAAATCAACCCTTTTAGCCGATCATCATCGTTACGCACTGGTGCAGGTGGCCACAGAGGACAATGATCATTTACGTGTTTCGGATATCGAATTCAAACTGCCCAAACCAAGTTATACCGTTACCACTCTTATTTATTTGAAAGAGCAGTTCCCAAAGCATGAATTTGCTTTGATCATGGGGGAAGATAATCTGCGAACCTTGCACAAGTGGTTCAACCATGAATACCTCTTGGAAAAACACAAGATCTATGTCTATCCACGGGTACTAACTCTTCAGGAAGAAGCAGAAGTGGTGGAGATCGGAAAGGAGCTGATCAATGCTTATGCACAACATCCAAATGTCATAATCTGTGATGATGCACCGGTTATGAAAGTATCAGCGAGCTTTATTCGTCAAGCCATTAAAGAAGGAAAAGACGTGCGGTACTTACTTACTGATCCTGTAAATCGCTATATCGATCAGATGAATTTTTATCGTTAAGGAAAGATTTTGCAATGTCTTTTAATTACTTACACTTCATCATTCCTGGAATAATCACTTCCTTATTCAACAGTTTGATTTACATACTATTTATTGGGGTATCCGGAGGTGATATTGCCGCAGGACTTACATATATCTTCTTCCAACTAATCCTTACAGTTGGAGTCGGTATATTTACCTTTAACTGGTCAATTCGAGAAAAAAGAGATCTGCTTTTTGGCTTACTTCTTTCCTATGGAATTACAGGATTGTTTCTTCAATTACTGTATTAATTACAGCACCATCTCCGGCACATGCTCCGGCACGACTAAATCTCCTTCTGTTTTAGCAATTATCTCTTCAACGGTCACCCCGGGAGCTCTCTCCAATAAATGAAACTTACCCTCTTTGATCTCCAGTACAGCCAACTCGGTAACGACCTTCTTCACACATCCAACACCTGTCAGGGGTAGCGTACATTTCTTCAAGATTTTTGATTCACCCGCTTTATTCGAGTGCATCATAGCAACGATAATATTGTCTGCTGAAGCCACTAAATCCATCGCACCACCCATGCCTTTCACCATTTTTCCGGGAATCTTCCAATTGGCAATGTCACCATTCTGTGAAACTTCCATTGCACCCAAAACGGTCAATTGAACATGTTGTCCGCGAATCATGGCAAACGATGTTGCAGAATCAAAGAAAACTGCTCCTTTTCGTGCTGTAATCGTTTGTTTTCCCGCATTGATGAGATCCGCATCTTCTTCCCCCTCAAAAGGGAAAGGTCCCATTCCCAGAATCCCATTTTCTGATTGAAATTCTACTTCAATTCCTTCAGGGATATAGTTCGCAACAAGTGTCGGAATACCTATTCCTAAATTGACGTACCAACCATCTTTTAACTCCTGCGCAATTCGCTTTGCGATTCCAACTTTATCTAGCATAACTCTTATTCAATTTAGCAATGTATCAATTCTGTTATTTCTTCGAGGAGGATATAATATTATAAACTATTCATCCAATTTCTTGAACTTTTTCAAATAACCCCTCATTAGTGGGATATAGTTCTGATCTATTGCATAGAATCAACCAATATTTAGTTTCTTCAATTTCTTTCGCGGCTATTTTCATTTTATGGATAAAATCATTCCTTGATTCCGCATTTTGTGCTTCATGAATATTTGCTCCGATGGAAGTTCCTGATCTCATTAATTGTTTCGCAATGACGTACTTTCTCTCTGCCTCTAACAATTCGCAATAGTTAATGACGTCCAATGAAAAATCAATTGTTTTGTCCAGAATAATATTTCGTTGCATCGTATTTTCCAATTATTATCAATGCAATTGTTACATTGATTCTGCTACATTAAAAACATTACTTCGTTCGTACAGTACGTTGCTCAATCCGTTTTTCAAATCTTTCTCCTTGGAATATTCGTTGAATAAATATTCCTGGAGTATGAATGAAATTAGGGTCCAACTCACCAGCCGGAACCAATTCTTCAACTTCTGCGATCGTGATTTTTCCGGCCATCGCCATCATTGGATTGAAATTGCGCGCTGTTCCTTTATAAATTAGATTCCCTTCTGTATCACCTTTCCATGCCTTTACGATGGCATAATCAGCTGTTAAAGCCGTCTCCAAAATATGTGGTTTGCCATTAAAAACGCGTACTTCTTTCCCTTCCGCCACTTCAGTTCCGTAGCCCGCCGGAGTAAAAAATGCCGGAATTCCAGCACCTCCAGCTCTGCATCGCTCAGCCAACGAACCTTGTGGAATCAGATCCACCTCTAATTCACCTGAAAGCATCTGACGTTCGAATTCAGCATTCTCACCCACATAAGAACTGATCATTTTTTTGATCTGTCGTTGTTGCAACAACAATCCCAAACCAAAATCATCCACTCCGGCATTGTTCGAAATACAGGTAAGATCCTTGATACCCAGCTTAACCAATTGAGCAATCGAATTCTCCGGAATTCCGCACAGTCCAAATCCGCCAAGCATGAGCGTCATGCCATCCTTAATCCCTTCAAGGGCTTCTTCTACGTTCTTAACTTGTTTATTCATGCTATAATCCAAAATCAGGTGTGGATGAATTTCCACCGCCTTGTCCGTCACCACTACAAGAAAACTGTTGTGGATCATAGGAGGCGGGAACTTCAAAATCAGTTGTTGAAAGTGCTATTATCGGATCTTTATAGACCTTTTGCATGTAGTATCCGTAAATTGGTAAGGCCATCCGCGCTCCTTGACCCCAGTCCATGGAACGGAAACGTACCGAACGATCCTCGGCTCCTACCCAGACACCTGTTACGAGTTCCGGTGTCAATCCCATAAACCAACCGTCAGCATTACTTTGCGTTGTACCCGTTTTACCGGCCGTCGGAGCCGTAATTCCTCCCCAGTTTCTTCCCCCTCTTAAACTTCCGGCTGTACCGCTGTTCACTACTCCTTTCATCATCTTCAGCGTTTCATAAGCAACATTCTCATTCAACACTTCTTTCGAATAATTCTGAGCTTGGTAGATCACATTTCCATTTCTGTCCTCTACCCTAAGAATAGTGGTTGGTCGGTTATAAATTCCATGATTGGCAAAAATACATTGTGCCGCCACCATTTCGTAAAGAGAAAGATCCATTACTCCCAAACATATAGACGGTACCTCATCTTCCGGACGAATCTCGATATCCACATCCCGTAACAATTTTGCAATCGTCTTCGGTCCTGCGTATCCCCCCATTTGCTGCATTACACCAACAGTTATGTTGTTCATGGACATGGCAAGACCTGTTGCTGCAGAAACATGACTTGCTTCTGATCCTCCTGCATTTCTTGGGCACCAACGATCAAATACTTTTCCGTCTGGACCTTGTAAGTCGACACAGTAATCTCGATTCTCAAACATCGTACATGGTTTAACCACTCCCATTAGCATCGCAGTCGAATAAACAAATGGTTTGATCGTGGAGCCTACCTGACGCTTACCTTGCTTCACGTGATCAAAGGCAAAGTGATCAATGTTGGCACCACCCACCCAAGCCTTGACAAATCCCGTTTGTGGTTCAATGGAGATCAATCCGGCGTGTAGGTACGATTTGTAGTAACGGATTGAATCATCCGGAGTTAAAGTTGTATCAATTTCACCCTTCCAACTGAAAACGCGCATTGGAGTTGGGGTACTAAAATTCTTCGTAATCTCAGCATCCGAATAACCGGCGTTTTTCAAATTACGGTAACGATCAGAGCCTTTTCGAGCCGTATTCATAATGCTCGCCACTTGATCGTCACTGATCTGATTTGTGAACGGGAAATTCTTTAATCCTTTGTTATTCTTATCGAAGGCGTCCTGCAGATTTTCACGTAAATGACGATCAACCGCTTCTTCTGCATATTTCTGTAAGTTTGCATCAATCGTTGTGTAGATCTTCAGTCCATCCCTGTAGATATCATAAGGTAATCCATCGGCGCGTTTGTATTTGAAGGATCCATCGTCATTCTTCTCGCTTAACAATTCAGTTAATTCTTTACGAAGCGATTCTCTGAAGTAGGGTGCCATTCCTTGTTTATGGTCTACAACCTGATAATCTACCACCAACGGTTTCATTTTCAAACGATCGTATTCCTCCTGAGTAATTGGTTGTCTCAAGGCCTCATTTCCTGATTTGCTATTTTTCAACCACTGATAAAGTACCTGGTTTCTTCGAGAAACAGCTCGTAGTGAATCAGCCGCTCGTTTCTCTGCGATTTCTTCCTTGCTTACAGCTTCCATTGAAATACCTTTGTCAGCCGCAATTGAACGACGATAATTCTTGATTTTGAAGGTATAAGGATTGTATAAAGAAGGATTTTTACACATTCCAATGAGCATTGCTGCTTCATCCTTTTCCAGTTCGTTCGGCTTTTTATTGAAGTACACTTTAGCCGCATTCTCAATTCCAACGGCATTGTACAGGAAATCGAACTGATTCAGATACATGGTGATGATTTCCTCCTTTGTATAGCGTTTTTCAAGTCGTGTCGCAATGATATTTTCGCGGGCTTTTTCGTTGATTCGACTCATCATGCGCCCGATTTTTCCGCGGGATCCTGATTCAACTTGCTCACCTGATGCTCTTGCTAATTGCTCACGTTCACGTTGCTGTAGAGTGAAAAGTAATTTTGCCAATTGTTGCGTAATGGTCGAAGCCCCTCCTGCTCCACCGACATTCACAACTGCTCTTCCTAACGCTTTAAAATCAACTCCCGAATGGTCTTTGAATCGCTCGTCTTCGGTTGAGATCAAGGCATCCGTTACGAAAGGGGAAATATCCTTGTATTGAACGCTTGTCCTGTTCACTTTCCAATAACGACCCAATTCAGTTGTTCCGTCTTCAGCCAATACCACTGAGGCCAATAATTCAGGTGGATTATCCAACATTTCTACGGGAGGCAGATCGTCTTCCGACTGCAGAAAGATCAAAGCAGTGATCAATACAAATGGCGCTGCCGCAAAGGACCAAAAAGCAATATTGAGGTATTTTTTTGTTTTGTCCGAAAATTCAATGTTTCTGCTTTTGCTCATACACTACGAATAGGTTGGTGTAAAAATAATGAAAATAGCACTTGTTTACTGTAACACATCTCGACGCTGACTATCCAATTTCAATAATATGAACATCATCATTGAGAAAGACATCATGGATGAACCCCCATAACTAAAAAATGGGAGCGGAATCCCAATTACAGGAGCAAATCCGATATTCATACCTATATTGACAGCAAAATGGTAGAACAAGATCATCGCCACGGTGTATGCATAAACCCGATTAAAGACAGATCGCTGACGTTCAGCTATAGTGACTATCCGCATCAGCATGAACATGTAGAGAATAACCAAGAAAAGCGTTCCGACAAATCCCCACTCCTCGGCAAAAGGACAGAAGATGAAATCTGTCTCACTTTCCGGAACGTGGTTACTTTCAACACTGGAGACAGAAGCATTCTTATATCCCTTTCCCATCAAACCGCCCGAACCAACGGCTGCCATTGCACGGTTTCTATTGTAATCTTCCCCGTCCGGATCTTCTTTCAATCCAAGAAATAATTCAATGCGTTCTTTCTGGTGACCTGCTAAGCCTTGAAATCCGTAATTTACTCCGGTAACAATCAAGGAGCCTAAAATAAAGCCGATCAAAACAATGGCCGTGACTCTTCGCTGATCTCTTCGCGATGAAAGCCAGCGCAAAATAAAAAAGGCAATCAAAGCAAATACTGCCATGGACATTAGTACGCCATACATTCCCGGAATTTCGATCCCGGGTAAAAAACTATATTCCAACGTTTCATTCGAGATCAATAGAGTAACCAAACTGAGGAAAACAACCACAAAAAGAATCGGAATAAAGTGACTTCCTACCCACGTTTGTTTGAACTTAATACCCGGAATAGAGTTCGTCAGTTTTAAAATTATCGGATCATAGGTCACCCCTTCGCGGTACATCACAAACAAGAAGGATGTAAATACCACAAAAGTCCCGGCATCAGGCTGCATAAGAATGAGCACCATTGGCACCAAAATAATCAAGGATGCTACAAAGACAGTTGAGATGTTTTGTTGTTTGAGATTGATAGAGGATATAAATCGGCCGAGCAACAAGGCCGTACCAATCTTCGCGAACTCAGCAGGTTGAATTCCCAAGGTGCCAATACCCAACCATGCCCGGGCACCGTGGACCGGTGGCATAAACAATACAACAACGAGCAAAGAAAGCGTGAATAGATAAATAGGCAGTGCAAATTTTCGATAGATATCGGCATCGATGAGAAAAACCATCAATCCTAAAAATAGGGACACTCCTATCCACACCAATTGCTTTCCATATTTCTGTGAGAAATCCCAGATCATAGGATGTTCAGGATTATACAGAACGGAATAAACCGTTGAGAATCCCATCACCAACATGAGCATGAACACTATAAATAGTGGCCAGTCCAAATGTCCTATAATCGAATCTTGCTTTCTCATTTTTTGTAATTGAAAACTGCCTCAAGAATAGTTTTCTCGCGATCCACCTCAGCAATTTTTCCTGTCAAGTATTTTTCGATAACCAATCCGGAGATCGGCGCTGCCCACAATCCACCACCACCTTTCGCATTTTCTACAAACACAGCAATAGCGATCTTTGGATTATCCATTGGAGCAAAAGCAACAAATACAGAGTGGTCATCACCATGTGGATTCTGAACCGTCCCTGTCTTACCACAAACAATAATATCCTTTAAACGCGCTCTTCGACCTGTTCCACCCGGTTCATGTACAACACGACGCATACCTTCCACGATCACATCGTAATGTTTTGCATCAACTTTAGCGTATTTCTTTGTCTTGTATTTTTCCAGTGGACCTTGATCTCCAATTGATTTCACAAAATGTGGCGTATAGTACCAGCCCCTATTGGCAATAATTGCGGCCACATTGGCCATTTGTAAAGGAGTCATCATGACTTCACCCTGACCGATAGAAATGGAACGAATCGTCGAAAATGCCCATCTGTGACGACCATAAGGACGTGACTTACTCGGGAACAAATTATTGTAGTAATTCGCATCCGGTATAAGTCCTGGCCGAATACCTGTAATATCTGTTTCCAGCTTTTCCCCTAAACCAAAACTGTGCATGTATTCCGACCAGATTTGCAATCCTATCTCTGCATCCTGAAAATCATTCTTTTTCTTTCCCTGATGGATTATACGTCTGGTTACCGCGTAATAATAGGGATTGCAAGAATGCTTAATGGCATCTGCCAAATTCGTTGCACTAGGGTGATTGTGACAACCAACAACCGCCGTATTACATGGCGCTCCGAACTCTGTTGTAATTACGCCTTCCTGCAGACCAATGAGTGAATTCAACAATTTAAACGTTGAACCCGGCGGATATTCTGAAGCCAAAGGTCGTGGGTAGAGCGGTTTACTTGGATCAGTAACCAATTTGGGGTAATTCTGAGAGATATTTCGTTTTCCGATCAGCAAATTCGGATCGTAAGATGGTGCTGAAACCATTGCTAGAATCTCGCCGGTTGCCGGTTCAATTGCAACGATACAACCACGCTTGTTTTGCATCAGCTTTTCGCCATAAGCCTGAAGCTCGATATCCAAACCAAGTTTAAGTGCAGGCGCTTGAACAGCTAAAGTGTCGTATTTCCCTCCGGCATAAGGTTCAATTGCATTGTTCAGCGCAGATGTTACAACATAACGAATCCCTTTTTTTCCTCTGAGTTGTTCTTCGTAATAACGTTCAATTCCAGCTCTTCCGATATTGTTCCCCGGTTTGTAGAATTTATCTTCTTCCACTTCTTCTCGGTTAACCTCTGCCAAGTAACCCAATATATTTGCACCACTGGAATAGGGATAGTTGCGCATAGAAGTCACTTCTTCATAAAATCCGGGAAAATTTTCAAGATGAGGTGCAATTCGGGCAATTTCTTCAAGTGTCAATTCCTTTAAAAACGGATATGCCCTGACCTTTTGATAATTTGATGTGCGTTTTCCCGTGTGCTTGTTGTAGTAGGTTCCTTCCCCAACCACGATCTCTTTAAATCGTTCCCGAACTTGTTCCGGTGTCCAACCGATCAATTTTGCAAATGCTACCGTGTCCAGATCCTTGATGTTCTTTTCCACCATCATGAGGTTGTAATAGGTGGAATTAGAAACGATCTTCTTCCCGTTTCGGTCAAAGATAACAGCGCGAGGTGGAGTAATCTCCCGGCGCTTTTCGGCAATTTGTTGTGCACGTAATACCCATGAATCATCGATCACTTGCATATAAAACAAGCGCATTGCATAGATGATTCCAACTATGGTGAAAAAGAAAATGATCACATACTTCCGTGCGTCAATATTCATCTTTCATTTGGCTTACGAATGAACAGCATTTGGATGATTACACTTGCTAAAAACGAAAGTGGCAGACTAAGTATTGTCTTTTGCAAAACAAATAATGATTGGTCCAGTCGAAAAATCTCCATCAGAAAAAACCAAAAATGATGGATCAGTAATAAAATTCCAAAAACGTAGGTGTACCAGCGTGTTCCCATCTCATGAATGTTACTTTCCCTTAGAGGATCATATCCTTCACGTGGGGCAAACATTTTAAAAATAACCGGTCTGAAATAGGCCACCATCAAAAGCGCAGAAGTATGTAATCCATAGGTATTGGAAATGGAGTCGATTAACATTCCCATGGCAAAGGCGACAAACAACGTGAGTGTTAAGCTCGTCTCGAAGGGAAGCAAAAGAATGAAAAGTGGGTATACCATAACATGAATTCCAAAACCGATCTCCAATTGGTTGAGCACGAGTGCCTGCAGAAAAGCAATCAGTATAAAGCGAATACTATGTTTTAGCAAAATGTTCATTCTTGTGGGTCCTCTGGGATTGTCGCTTCTAATTTTCTCAATTCATCCTGCATCAAATGCTTGATAACATAAACGCGTTGTAAAGTACGGTAGTCTTCGGAAAAAAGTACGACAACGTCCCACAATGGTTTTCCTTCAACTGTATTTAATTTTTCCACCTTCCCAATCATCATCCCCCTCGGAAAGATTCCCGACCCTCCTCTCGTCACAACCTTCGACCATTTCTTAATGTCCATGTCGTTGGAAATTCCGGTAAGCTGACCTCTCCTTGGATCTTTGCCATCCCATTTCAACAGACCGAATAAGCCAATAGGCTCAATCATGACATCTATATTGATATTCGATGTCAAGACCGATTTTACTACGCAAAAGTGCGAACTCACATTGTGTACGATTCCAACGACCCCTTTATCAGAAAACACACCCATGCCTCTTTGGACGCCATCCACCGATCCAATATTCAAGGTGAAATAGTTGTTAATCCGCGTATGGGTTGAATTGATCACCAAAGCGGGGATATATTCATATTCTTGTCGGAACAAGGTGTCGTTTATGCGCACTGTGCCATTTTGCAATCGGTGAAAACTTTGTGGCAACTGCTCACGCAAACGGATATTCTCCTTCTGAAGATCTGCGTTATTTTGACTGAGGTTCAGATGCTTGGTAACTTCGTGTTTAACAGACAGTAGTTTGCCGGAAACAGCGGAAGCACTAGTAAGGTATTGGGATCTAGGAAAGTTCAAGTAACTGAAATAGGTGTACAGCGCAAAAACCTGCATGGACATAAAAATCAGAAATACTTGAAAACGCCTAAGGAAGGCAATCAAATTGCGCATGTGCAAAAATAAGAAAGTCCCGCTTTGTTTTCAACGGGACTTTCAAATTAATCTCTTATCAAGAATTGATACTTGTCAATGTTCTTTAGAGCGATGCTCGTACCGCGTGCAACTGCTCTAAGCGGATCCTCAGCGATATGCACAGGAAGTTTTGTTTTTGCTGAAATTCGCTTGTCCAAGCCTCTCAACATCGAACCTCCACCGGCAAGGTAAATACCCGTTTTGTAAATATCTGCTGAAAGTTCTGGCGGAGTCATCTCCAAGGCGCTCAAGATGGCTTCCTCGATCTTCGAGATCGTTTTGTCCAAAGCATGTGCTACTTCGGAATAAGAAACAACAATCTCTTTCGGAATTCCCGTCATTAAGTCACGACCACGAACAGCGAAATCAGCAGGTGGATTGTCCAATTCAGGCAATGCTGCACCAACTTCGATCTTAATTTGCTCAGCCGTACGTTCACCAACAAGAATGTTGTGCTGACGACGCATATATTCTTCAATGTCATTGGTGAAATCATCACCGGCAATGCGGATCGATTTATCACAGACAATTCCACCCAAAGCAATGACTGCAATTTCTGAGGTACCACCACCGATATCAATGATCATGTTACCCATTGGTTCTTCAACGTCAATCCCGATACCAATTGCCGCTGCCATTGGTTCGTGAATCAAGTACACTTCTTTCGCTCCTGCATGTTCCGCAGAGTCACGAACAGCTCGTTTCTCTACCTCGGTGATCCCTGATGGGATACAGATTACCATTCGAAGCGTTGGATTGAACAAGCTACGACCTGGATTGATCATCTTGATCATTCCACGGATCATCTGCTCTGCACTTTGGAAATCGGCGATCACCCCATCTTTGAGCGGACGAACCGTTTCAATCAGTTTGTGCGTTTTCCCATGCATTTGTTGCGCCTTCTTACCGATTGCAACGATTTTACCCGTTTGGATATCTTTCGCAACGATCGACGGTTCATCAACAACCACCTTATCATTCATGATGATCAGCGTGTTTGCTGTCCCAAGGTCAATGGCGATTTCTTGTGTTAAAAAGCTAAATAATCCCATTTTTCAGTTCGCTTTCTTTTGTTAGTAGTTCCTAATACTAGGAACATTCTTCGTAATAATCAATTTTTTGTTTCAAAAATCGACGAATTGCTAAAAATCAATGTTTAAAGTGACGGTTTCCAGTAAAAACCATTGCCATTTCGTTCGCATTGCAATAATCAATCGACAACTGATCTTTGATCGATCCACCCGGTTGAATTACTGCGTGAATTCCCGCTTCTTTTGCAATCTCCACACAATCCGGGAAAGGGAAAAATGCATCGGAAGCCATTACTGCACCATTCAAGTCGAAATTGAACGATTGTGCTTTATGAATCGCCTGACGCAATGCATCAACGCGAGAAGTTTGTCCGGTACCACTTGCCAACAATTGCTTTCCTTTTGCCAATACGATTGTATTTGACTTCGTATGTTTCACCAATTTATTGGCAAATAACAAATCTTCAATTTCTTCAGCTGTTGGTTGAATTGCAGTGATCGGTTGAAGATCAGAAGCAAGTTCCGTTTTCATGTCTTTATCCTGCATCAAAACGCCATTCAAAATTGTCCTGAATTGTTGTTCCGGCAATTGAACATCTTTCTTCTTCAAGATAATTCTGTTCTTCTTAGAGATCAATACCTCTAAAGCGTCTTCAAAATAACTCGGAGCAATAATCACCTCACAGAACAATTCATTGATCTCATCAGCAGTTTCTTTATCGATCGGACGATTGGCGATCAGAATTCCACCAAAGGCAGAAACAGGATCACCTGCCAAAGCTGAGACATAGGCCTCTTTCAAAGTTGAACGCGTTGCGATACCACAAGCATTGTTGTGCTTTAGGATCGCAAATGTTGGATCATCATTTTTGAACTCTTCCATCAAATTGACCGCAGCATCTACATCCAACAGGTTGTTATAAGAAAGCTCTTTGCCATGCAATTTGTCAAAAATGGCATCCATATCTCCAAAGAAAACACCTTTCTGATGCGGATTTTCACCGTAACGTAGGACTTGAGACTGTTGAATGCTTTCTTTGAAGATCTCTTTCTCTCCAGCATTGAAGTAATGGAAGATTTGCGTATCATAGTGAGAAGAAACATTGAATGCATCTCTCGCAAAAGCTTTACGCTGATCCAATGTAGTTCCACCATTTTGAGAAGTGATCAACTCCAAAAACTCAGCATATTGCGCTTGAGACGGAATGATAACCACATCGTTGTAATTCTTCGCTGCTGCTCGGATCAAGGAAATACCACCGATATCGATTTTTTCAATGATCGCACCGTGATCTGCTCCCGAAGCAACAGTCGCCTCAAAAGGATAAAGATCTACAATTACTAAATCAATTTCTGGAATTTCGTATTCGGCAATTTGCGTTTGATCTTCAGCTAAATTTCTACGGTTCAAAATCCCCCCAAAAACTTTCGGATGCAACGTTTTCACACGACCACCTAAAATCGATGGATAAGAGGTTAAGTCTTCAACACGCTCAACTGGAATTCCCATCTCTTCAATGAATTGTTGAGTACCACCTGTTGAATAGATAACTACCTCATTCTTATGTAATTCCTGAATAATAGGTGCTAATCCTGATTTGTCAAAAACTGAAATAAGTGCTGCTTTGATTTTCTTTGAACCGGTCATATCTAAAAATGAAAGTGCAAAAGTACTCTAAAATTCAACACATTCGAACGCAATGAACAATAATCCCATGGAAAATATCAATCATTGAAAACAGGGACAAAAATCAACAAGAAAGGGCCACCCAAAGGCAGCCCTCACATCATTTTAAATAGATCTATTACATTTTGATCACACGACGTGTTGTGCGCTCATTGCCATTTGTTAATCTCACTTGATACACTCCTTTAGCGAAGTTGCTCATATCAAAATTAACGATGGATTGCATTTCACTAGTTGAAGTGATCAAGACTTTTCCAGTAATATCAATCACTTCAATTTCTACGTTCTCTCCTGACAATGTTGAAAGATCGATTATCAACTCATTGCTAAACGGGTTTGGATAAACGTAAACCTGACTAAACATACCCATTTCTTCCAAGCTTGAAGTTCCGGCTGGCTGTATGTTCACGTTGTAATCCTCTACTTCACCATATTGAGTCGTTCCACACGGATTAATTGGTCCTTCCCCTCCGGATGCTCCATTGTATGAAATACGTACGCGCATTTTTACTGTTCCAGTAATTGCCGTAGTTGGTATGTTCACATTCTGTGTAAAATCGGCGGCCGTTGTACCAGACTGCACGTTCAAATAAAATACACGCTCACCAGGGTTGGCAAAAGTTCCATCGTTGTTAAAATCTATCCAAGCTGCAATCTCATTACCTGTGTAAGCGGATCCTGGTTGATTTCCAGTGATCTGAGGTGTAACAGTCATCTGATATGCATTTCCTTTGTTTACCGTTGTTGTTGTACTGTAGCTCGTGTAGTTTGTACACGCCGTTGTGTTGTTTATCGTGTTGAAAGTCACATTCTGTATGTACTCATCGCATGTTGTTGAAGTACCAGCACATGGACCTGTAGATGCAGCAACTGTTATGTAGTTCGTCTTTACTTCTGAATCAGATCCTAATGCATTTGAAGCCAAAAGTGTAATTGTATACTGACCTACATTCGTAAATGTAATTTGAGGATGTTGAGACGATGCTGATGTTCCATTTGTATAAGACCACCCAGTTGAAGGTGAAACACTCCAAGACCAAGACGTTGGTATGCCCGATGTTTGATCCGTAAAATTTACAGGGGTTGATGGAGTAACATTCGTTTGATCCGCAACAAAATTTGCTATTGGCGCGGATGGAGCTGAACAAGGGTCTGCAGATCCTACCAAAGTTAAAACGCCAGAGCTTGTCGGATCCAACCAAGGACGTAATCTTCTGTTATCAGCAGTACCGTTACTTATCCAATGGTAAGACATTTTTCCGTACAAATCTGGTGAACTTTGTGCCGTACAATAGGATGATCCTCCTGTCAATGTTCCCATAATCAAAGAATTTCCTGTTGTACCTCTAAAGATAGGCGAACCAGAGGATCCTCCTTCTGTAACACCATGCCCATTTGCATTTGCTGTCCAGACAACACGCCAGTGTGTTCCCGTAGGTCCTCCCCAAGTTGTACTTACAAGATTCGCTGAATATGTAGAAATCTTCTTAATATCACCTGAAGGATGGTGAATACTAGAACCGGAATTGGAAGTAGTATTGTTGGCATCCCATCCGTTCCAATAAACATTGTGGGTTGCAGATTTTAAGGTTGTGATAGTAGTTGCCTCATTGGCTGCTGTTCCCAACTGAACCAGTAAGAAATCCGAACCGGAGCTTCCTCCCCCATCACCTGAATCGGCTATACGAAAACACCCCTGAAAGTAATTAGTAGGGGCTGACGTTGGGTTAGCACAAGTAGGAGCCTCATAGCGGAAAGCAAAACGCCATTGGTTCATGTTTGCGGCAGTAGCGTTTTCACCGCAATGCAATGCCGTTAAAAAATAAGGTCTACAATTTTGAGCCGTGTTGTTCACTAACGATCCTGTGCACCAACCTTGGAACGCACCTTCAACAACCAAAACCCTCGCCACACCCCTTTTTTCGTCTTGCCATTCGTTTCCAACTGGAGTACAGTTCACATTGACCTGACATGGATCTGATTCATTGATTTTTGCAAAGGCAGGATTTCCTGTAGAGCGGTAACCATACATTACTTCATTCAAAAATAATTCTGAGGGTCTTGAACCAAGAGGCTCTGTTAGGGTTAAAATGAATTCGTCACCAAAGCATAAGGCTGCATTCATCATGAAATGATCCAATACATCTTCTTGCGTTAGCGGTTTGTGTCGAAGAATTCCATTCATATCATGAACCGTGAAAACGGAATTATCATACAATTTGAAAACATCAAACTGAAAACTCAAGGCCTCAGCACCCGGAGATTTGATGCGGATTTGCCATTGACGATCACCGTTTGGCATTGTTTTCCAGAGTCCCGCACTTTGGGGTGTGATCTGAGCATAAGCTGCAACGCCTATTCGGTAAAATTTACCCTGTCTATCACGCAACTCATCTTCAACACGCAATTGCTCCAGATCAGGAGCAGCTAGGTAAAGTTCAGGGACATTTTTATCAATTAATAACTGTTCAAGGGAGATTTGGCCCTTTTCAATGATCTTTTGCGCGGATGCGAACCCGGCTAAACCAATGAAAATGGAAAGGGAGAGTACAATTTTCTTCATAGTCTTTAAAGTATTAGCATAAACATGGAGGAACAAATATATAACTTTACATCAAAAACGAAAAATGGCAAAAATTTGTTTGGTCGAGGATGAAGTGAGTTTGAATGAAATGATTGTCATGAATCTCCAACTCGAAGGACATCAGGTTATTGCACTCAATGATGGCAAGCAAGGAATGGATATGGCGCCAACAGCTGATAGCTTCGATTTGATAATTCTGGATGTTATGTTACCCTACTTTACCGGACTACAAATTTGTGAAGCCATTCGCAAGCACAGTGATGTTCCCGTATTGTTTCTTTCTGCACGCGGAACAAGTTCAGATAAAATTGCGGGACTAAAAACAGGGGGAAACGACTACCTAAGTAAACCTTTCGAATTGGAAGAACTTCTGCTGCGTGTCAATGTGCTCACTAAAGGTGTCCTTTCTTCTAATCAGGAGACAAATGAATTGATCACTATTGGGACTAAAACTGTCAATTTTGAAACATTTGAAGTTAAGGATGAACATTCCAATCAACCATTCACTTTATCAAAGCGCGAAATTGATCTTCTGCGCTTGTTTCAAGAAAAAGAAGGCAAAGTCGTTTCCAGAGATGAGATCCTTGATCGATTATGGGGCAAAGATCAATTCCCAACGGCTCGAACCATTGACAATTACATATTGAACTTTCGAAAGATCTTCGAAAAAGACCCCAAGAACCCCGTACACTTTCATTCCATCCGTTCTGTTGGATACAAATTCATCGCTAGCGACAATACCTGACAAGGCTTGCTGCATTCTATTTGTTATTTTTGCAACTTATGGAAGACAACGGAAATCAGAAACAATTTCGCTATGACACAGCCTATCTGCGTATGGCACAACAATGGTCAAGACTTTCGCA
Organism: Crocinitomicaceae bacterium; assembly: GCA_036825545.1. Lineage (GTDB taxonomy): Bacteria > Bacteroidota > Bacteroidia > Flavobacteriales_D > Crocinitomicaceae > M0103. The sequence continues at coordinate 174,597 of DAISYB010000001.1, forward strand.
CTGCCACCGCAAACAAGTAGGTGCTATCATCGTAAAAGATGAAATGATTATTTCAGACGGGTACAACGGTACACCGGCCGGATTTGATAACTGTTGTGAAGATGATGAAGGTAACACACATTGGTATGTACTTCATGCAGAAGCAAACGCTATTCTAAAAGTGGCCAAATCCACGAACAATTGCAAGGGTGCGACGCTTTATTTGACGCTTTCACCATGCAAGGATTGTAGTAAATTGGTCCTTCAAGCCGGAATAAATCGTGTTGTTTTTATCAATTCCTATAAGGACACTGAAGGAGTTGATTTTCTTAGAAGCGCCGGAGTTGATATCGTACAACTAGAAATTGATGAACTATGAACCGAAGTAAACAAGCCTACCTTCTTCCATTGATCATTGCAGCAGCAATGATCGTAGGGTTACTCCTCGGAAACGCATTTAGTAGTGGTAATACCTATGAATTAAGCGCTGGAGAAGAGAAATACCGCAAAATTCAAGATATTATTGAGATAATTGACAGAAAATACGTGGATACCATCAATGGGGAAGATTTGTTTGAAAAAACGATCTCAGACATGCTTCACAAGCTCGATCCACACAGTAATTATATCCCGGCAAGAGAACTGGCGCGTATCAACGAGTCAATTGAAGGACAATTTGGTGGTGTTGGAGTTCGCTTCTTTATCATCCGCGATACAATCTGTGTTACCAATGTTGTTGTCGGTTCACCTTCATTTCAATCCGGAATTAAAGCGGGGGATAAATTCATCGAGATAGATGGAAAAAAAGTAGCTGGGCAAAAAATCTCCAACGACAAGGTCATGTCCATGTTGAAAGGAAAGCCGAACACACCGGTTAGTGTCAAAGTACTCAGAAATGGGAAACTCATACCAAAACGCATCGTTCGCGGAATTATTCCAATTAATTCAGTGGTTTCCTACTTCATGATTGATAAGGAGACCGGATTCATTCGCATCGATGAGTTTTCGATGACCACAGCTTCCGAATTTCGTCAAGCTGCGTCTATGCTCCAGGGACAAGGAATGAAAAAGTTGGTGCTTGATCTACGTCACAACGGAGGTGGGGTTTTAACCGGTGCTACTGAGATCGCTGATGAATTTTTGAAGGCTGGTACACCCATATTAAAAACAATTGGTGAGCATGCCGGAACTCAAGTGTATAAAGCAACATCACGCGGTAGCTTAGTCGATATGAAAGTGGTGGTTCTGATCAATTCCTATTCCGCTTCAGCAAGTGAAATTTTAGCCGGCGCTTTACAGGATAACGACAGGGCAACAATTGTTGGACGACGTTCATTTGGAAAAGGTTTGGTTCAGGAAGATGTGAAACTGCGCGATGGCAGTAGTTTGCGTTTGACCATTGCACGCTACTACACGCCAACAGGTCGTTGCATTCAGAAGCCGTACAGTGGCGACTATGAAGATTACTACAAAGATCAAATGGATCGTTATGACAAAGGAGAATTGTATGCGCCGGACAGTAGTTTATTTGTGGATTCTTTGAAATACAAAACCCCAAAAGGTAAAATCGTCTATGGTGGCGGTGGTATTATGCCGGATATTTTTGTTCCATTCGATTCTACGGGAAATAGCTGGTACTTCAGTGATCTGCGCTTCAGCGGAGCATTTCAGGCATTCGCATTCGATTTTGTCTCCGATAAACGTCAGAAATGGAATTCACCTCAAGACTTCGATAAACAATTCAGCGTGAGCGATGAGTTGATTGAGCGATTTGCACAGTTTGCAGCGAAGGAAATGAAGGTAAAAGTTGATCGTTCAGGTTTAAAACACAGTAAAGAGCTTGTCCGAAGACAAATCAAGGCGGAAATAGCCCGTCAAATTTGGTTGGAAGATGGTTTTTATTTCATCATTAATCAAACAGACAAAGAGGTACAACGCGCTTTGTCTGTTTTCCGCTAAATCATTAGAGCTATGCGCTTCATCTCGTATTCGGAACTTCTTGACCTGCTTGGTTCAACTGATAAACTGAAAACGACTGCAGCACGTAAAGAATCAGCAAAAGAATTGGATCCCACCTTGACCGGCAATCAAGATTTCATTGACTTCTTGAATCGCTTGACAGATGAAGAAGTGGTGTTCTTGCAATGGATTGAACAAAATCCATCACTGAAAAAAGTGGTGAATGGCGAAATTCCTCCTTCAGGATTCAAAGATGGATTGAACTGGTTGAACCATGGATTGTTCGCTGATTTCAGTCGTTTCGTGAGTCCATACCTTGTTCGCGTCTTACTTCAATTGTCACCGAAACTCAATCTCCATCAGCGTGCTCAATTGTTTAGTTATGCTGTTTTACTTCAAGCAGATGATCGAAGTTTGATTGATCGAGCGTACTTTCTTCCTTTTCGATCTGAAGTAGATCATCAACTTCAATTGGTAGAAAAGGCAACATCAGAAGAAGAATTATTAAGGATCTCAAGTGCGCTCACTACAGACACCTTTTTAAGTGCGGTAAATAGTTTGTCTCGATCCGCTTATAATGAGCGTATCCATTACATTGATTCCATCTTGCGGATTGTAAAACACCCGAAATGCACATCGCGACTAGCAGGTCGCATTTTGAGGCAATTGGAAAACATTGAGCTGAATCCTGAACATCAACAGAAGATCACAGAACTGGAACAGAACAGAAAAAAAGGCAAACTGGTTAGTGAACACAAGAAAACGAGACTCTTGAGTAAGGCTCATCGGAAAACGTTTATTGGGTTGATCTTTTTTCTTGTCCTATTAGGAAGTGGTATATACCTCTTTACTCAACCCAAAGAATCACCAAAAACTGTCACAGATCTCGAACAAAATTCCTCGTTTGAGCAATTTAATCAGCAAGAAAGAAGATCAATCGATTCCCTGCTTCGATTGCGCCAAAAGGAGAATGCCGAAGTAGATGTCGATCAGGATCAATATTTATGGGCACAAGGAAGCGGCGTGAGTATGGCCATTCGCCAACCATTGATCAATGAACGAATGGAACAACTTTACAGTGACTGGATTATCAATGCTGAGTTACATTTCAATCAACGCATTCTGGATTGCAGTCCATACCAAAAATCAAGTTCATTCACTTTTCCGGGAGTAGATGATCTCTTAAATGTCAACGGTAACCAAACCGTTACGGTTCGCAATGAAACAGACTATGCAGTCGCGGTATTCTGTTTCGAAGAAAAATCCAAAGGTAAAGTGAGCATGACCTTGATTAAAAAAGGGAAACAAGTCAATCTACAACTCAGTCAAAACGATCACCTATTATTTGTTGCCGGCAATGATCCGGCTCAATTTGATCCAAAGAAAGCCGTTGGGGATTTACCATCGTTTGAGTTCACCAGTCATTTTTGTTCAACTGACAACAATTTGTATGCATCCCTTTCGATGATCTACAAACTTTCTTTGCCGTCCTCCCAGCGGAATAAGATCATGTTAAGAGGAGATTCGACCGATCCCTTTTTTGTTGCTGATCTCTATGGCATCCTTGAAACTATTTGGTAAAAACTATCAAATTTAATGTGATACAATTTTCAGTTTTGAATAACAATAATAAACTTTATACTAGTTAGGGATTACTTTTTGAATAAACACATTGGTTAGCTTTGTCCACAGACTTGTGCAGAGCTAGTCTGTGGACCAAAAAGCTAGCTTGACTTTTTTCCGGACAATAGTGAAAAACTACTTATATTTAGCATTCTGAAATTAAAACTATGAAACGTATATTCCTCTCCATCGCCCTATTGGGTTCATTGACTGCTCAAGCACAATTCGGTTATACAGAACCAGTGAAAAACGCTGAAGGTAGTGATTACAAATTCACAAAAATCGCTCATCTTGATGCTACACCTGTAGAAAGTCAAGGCATTACCGGAACCTGTTGGAGCTTTTCTGCATTGTCCTTCTTCGAGTCAGAATTGATCCGAAAAGGAACAAAAAATCCGGATTTACTTTCTGAGATGTTCATCGTGCGAAAAGCATATGAAAGCAAAGCGGAGAAATATGTGCGCATGGACGGAAAAATCAATTTTTCAGAAGGCGGTGCATTTCACGATATTCCGTATGTGATCAAAAATTACGGAATCGTACCGAAAGAAGTCTACTCTGGTTTGGGTTATGGATCAGAAACACATGACCACAGTGAACTTTTTAGTGTATTGAATGGTGCCATGAAAGGACTATTAGAACACATGGGACATATGCGTGGTGGATTAACGCCGTCTTGGCAAAAAGCAATGAACGGAATTTTGGACGCTTATTTAGGAGCTGATGTTAAAGAATTTGAGTTCAAAGGGAAAAAATACACGCCACAGTCCTACGCCAAAGCTATCGGATTAAACATGGATGACTATGTTTCGTTGACATCGTTTACCAATCACGAAATGTACAAAAAATGTCACCTGGCCATTCCCGATAACTGGGCATGGGGAGAAAGCTACAATGTTGGAATGGATGAATTGTTTGAGGCGTGTGAATATGCCTTGAAGAATGGTTTTACGCTGGCATGGGGAGCTGATGTTTCTGAAAAAGGTTTCTCGTTTAAAAATGGATTAGCAATTGTTCCTGAAGACCCATCGACGATTGAAGTAAAAGGAAAAGACAACAAAAACTTCAGCGATGCCGGAGCAGATCGCAGTTCAAATGCTTTCTTAACCCCTACGAAGGAATTGAAGATCACACCTGAATTACGACAACAAGGATACGACAACAAGACAACCACAGATGATCACGGAATGCACATTGTGGGAATTTACAAAGATCAGAATGGTACGAAGTACTTATTGGTTAAAAATTCGTGGGGCACAGGAAATTATCCTCAGGGCTATTTGTATGTATCAGAACATTATTTCAAATACAAAACGATCAACATTTACGTACACAAAGATGGTGTATCTGCGGCATTGAAAAAGAAATTGGGAATGTAACCAGTTTGCGTCACTAATTACTTCGTTGAGAAAATGACATAACTCACTGATAAAAAGTGTGTTAGTTTTGGCGGGGAAGAATTTTTAAGTAATTTAGTTCTCTAAAACCAGTCAACATGGATCGTTTAACTCCAGCTGAAGAGCTTGTTATGCTCAAACTATGGTCGCTTGAAAAGGGCACTGTTGCTGACATTCAGACTTTATATCCTGAACCAAAGCCGGCCTACAATACCACTTCAACCATCGTTCGCATACTCGAACGCAAAAAGTTTATCAAGCATAAAACGGTAGGAAGAGGTTATATTTATTCTCCAAAGATCTCTCGTGAGAAGTACCGAGAATATTTACTTAAGCACTTATTGGATAATTATTACGACGGAAATAAAGCGGCTTTGAAAGAAGCCGTGTAATACCTAAAGTTTTCTTCTAAATGTTCTCCGAATAGTTGAAAAATTCACTTTTCCAGTCATTTTTTCCCTTCCATCAACGCATAAACCGCAAAACTAGCCAACCAGTGTTCACCCATATAATCACCGTCGACAATTGATGGAAGCGAGTGACGAATGTGTTGCTCAGCGATTACTTTTAAATGTCCGTATCGCTTTGGATCGACTGCTGCAATTCCATACAGACACCACGCCCTGCTGAAATTCAATCCGTCGAGGTGAACGAGTTTGCCGTCTGTTCGATCGGAGACTTTTCCCGGTTCCAAATAAAAATTCTTTTTGCTGAGTTGTGGAAGAAAGTCTTTGATCCATTTTTTGAATTCTGTTGGAGTCAATACCCTGCGCATCAGATCCGCTTCTTCCAGTGCCGGTGATAAGAAATCGTAACCACTCGGTTCAATGTGTAAGGGGTAATTCTTGTCCTTCAAGTAAAAATCCTTTGAGCGCTTGTTAATCAACTCCAAAAATGAACTGTCTTTGACAGCTACTGCATAATCGTGCGCAAAGGTGAGCCCAAAAGCGGTATTGATGTGCTCTCCTGTTCGGATCGGATACACCAGTTTAGGGAGATAACTTTTGTATTTCTGCACGATCAGTTCACTATAAGGTCGCAAAATCATGGCCCAATTTTGCGCATCATTATCTTTCCAGGCATCAAGTTCGAGTTGCAACTTCAACAACCAGGTCCAGCCATAGGTACGCTCGAAAGATTCGTTGTACTTTGTCTCAAAAAAGCGCATTTCTTCTGCCACTTTCTCGACAGTGAATTGCTCGTTCAGTTTTTCGCGGATTGCTTGAGATGACGGCAGATCCGGAAAGCGTTTCATCAAAGCAACCAATAACCAGTGACCGTGTACGGACGAATGCCAATCGAAGCAACCGTAAAAGATCGGATGCAAACTAGATGGTGAGCGCAATTCTTGCTCGTTGTTCAAGACCTGACCCAGTTTGTTTGGGTACTCCTGTTGCAAACATTTCAGTGGAAGTTGCGCCAAATGTTCGGCTTGCTCAACGGTGAATTGCAGATCATTCTGTGCGCTCAAGTAAAGTGCACCGAATAAGTAAAAGGATGCAAGTAAGCGCGACGTCATTTGATCAAACCTTTCGCGAATTCCCTTGCCAGTTTATCACTTTCCACGTAATCTTCGTATTGGGGATTTGAAACAGACTTCACTTGCAGCATCGTTTCTTCGTTGATACGACCGATATCCAAGAATCCGATTCGATCGTTCAAAAATGCTTCAACCGTTACTTCGTTGGCTGCATTCAGAATACAGGCCGCCGTTCCTTTCATGTCCATTGCTTTAAAGGCCAGATCCAGGTTGCGGAAGACTTCTCGATTGGGTTGTTCGAACGTCAGTTGTGGGTAATCCATGAAATTGAAACGCGGGAAATCGGTTTTGTAGCGATCCGGAAAAGTCAGTGCGAACTGGATCGGCAACTTCATATCGGGCAGACCCATTTGCGCTTTCATTGAACCATCTTCAAATTGCACCAGAGAATGCACAATGGATTGCGGATGCACGATCACATCGATCTGATCCGGACGCAAACCAAATAGCCATTTGGCTTCGATCACTTCAAGTCCCTTGTTCATCAAAGTTGCTGAATCGATCGTGATTTTTGCGCCCATGCTCCAATTCGGATGCTTCAAGGCCTGTTCTTTCTTCACTCCAACGAGTTGCTCTTCTTTCCAACCGCGGAAAGGTCCGCCGGAAGCAGTCAGATAGATCTTCTCGATCGGGTTGTGGAACTCGCCCACCAAACACTGAAAGATCGCTGAATGTTCTGAATCCACCGGATAAATATTTACGCCTTTTTCTTTTGCGCGTTGCGTCACCAGTTCACCGGCAACAACCAAGGTTTCTTTGTTGGCAAGGGCAATTGTTTTTCGTGCATCGATCGCACGCAAGGTTGGTTTGAGTCCTGCATAACCCACTAAAGCCGTCAGCACCACATCCACTTCATTCGATTCCACCACCTGACAAATGGCGTCATCACCGGCGTAGATATGAATATCTTCATTCTGCAGCGCTTCTTTCACCTTTTGGTATTGCGACTGATCACTGATCACCACGCTATTCGGTTGAAATTTCAGTGCTTGTTCGATCAGCAAATCTGCATTTTTTCCGGCTGTGATCACCTCCAGACTAAAGCGTTCCGGGTAAGCTTCGATCACTTCCAATGCTTGTGTACCAATGGATCCCGTTGATCCCAGAATGGCGATGCCTTTTTTGTTGTTCATGGTGTAAAAGTAATAGATGGATTTGGGATTTAGGATTCTTTATTTGGGATTCTTTATTTGGGATTGGACTTTGATTCAAATTAACCCCCAAGATCGGTAAATGTTCATATAAAGGTCTGGTCATACAGACAAGATTCTTTAATTAAAGAGAAATAAGCTACATGATAAAGTTTGCTTTTATCTTTTATCAATATCTCAGAGGATTCTCTTGCGCTAAACCTTATCCAATTTTTATCAAGCTTTTACACTAGATTCCTAATTCATATTGAGTACTTTTGTCGCTCATTACCGAATAAATGAAAGTTACCGACCATTTAAAGCAAGCGAAAGACACGCTATTTTCATTTGAAATTCTTCCTCCCTTGAAGGGGAAAAGTATTCAATCCATCTATGACGGAATCGATCCGTTGATGGAGTTTAAGCCGAAATTCATCAACGTAACTTATCATCGCGAAGAATACATTTACAAGGATCGCGAAAACGGATTGCTGGAAAAAATTGCCATTCGCAAACGTCCGGGAACAGTTGGGATCTGTGCGGCGATCATGAACAAATACCAGGTAGATGCCGTTCCACACCTCATCTGTGGTGGATTCAGCAAAGAAGAAACGGAGAATGCCTTGATCGATCTTCAGTTCTTGGGAATCGATAATGTTTTGGCATTGCGCGGTGATTCGATCAAAACGGAGTCTACTTTTCGTCCGCATAAAGATGGACACAAATACGCTGTTGATTTAATTCAACAAGTGACAGAAATGAACCGCGGAAACTACATTGTAGAAGATGTAAAGCTGGAACCAACGGATTTCTGTATCGGTGCAGCGGGTTACCCTGAAAAGCATTTCGAAGCGATGAACATGACGACAGATCTTCAGTACTTGAAAGCGAAAGTGGAGGCTGGAGCTGAATACATTGTCACCCAAATGTTCTTCGACAATCAGAAATACTTTGATTTTGTCGAGCAATGTCGCGCGATTGGAATTACCGTTCCGATCATTCCGGGTTTAAAGCCGATCAAAACAATGGAACATATCACTTTCTTGCCGAAATTCTTTAAAATCGATTATCCTGAAGCGCTTTCAAAGGAACTGTTGAAATGCAAAGACAACAAACAGGTGGAACAATTGGGAATCGAATGGGGCATCCAACAATCCAAAGAATTGAAAGCAGCAGGCGTTCCATCTGTTCATTACTATACCATGTCTAATTCTTCGCAGGTGAAAGCCATCGCGGGAGCAATCTTCTAGTCTATGAAAAATTTGATCCTATTTTTAGTTTTACTGTGCGCAACTAGTTCATTTGCACAATACAAACTATCGAATGCCTTGGTAATCGGACAACTTGATAAGCCGGAGGACCGGTTTTCGGTGGAGATCAACGTAACAGAGTTGTTTACTGCCTCAGGAATTAAGGCAATGGCGTCACTGAATGTGTTGAAATTGGGTAGTGATCCAGATTTACTGGGAACTGATTCTGTAGTGAACATGCTTAAAAGCAAAGGAATTGATACCTACGTATTGGTTTTTGTCAAGGGATACGACAAAAAATTCAAAGCCACTACATTACGTGATGATTTACTCACGGCATTGAATACCGGAAGTCTCTTTCCACTCTATCGCGAGGGAATCAGCTCGATCACTTTTGAATTTCAGATCTTCAGAGAAGGACAAATGATTGGTGCCGATGTAATCCGCTGTTCAGGTGTGTCGAACCGTGATGCAGTGATCAAAAAATTCAGAAAAGCGCTGAAGAAAAAGATCGACAAGAAGTGGAAAAAATAATTCAAGTTAGTATTGCCACAGGAAAAGGCTTGGTACTTTATTGTCCACAGACTTGTGCAGCTTGCACAGAGCTTGTCGTGGTGAGCTTGTCGATGCATTATCGGATTAATTAACCGAAATAGAATGAAGGATAATTTCGTTTTTGGTAAAATTTTAAGTTGATTAGTCAGATATTAAATCACTTCGATTCGTGAAAATCCGTACAGATTCGCTAGCGAATCGATAATTAGTTGTTAGGTTTTGATCTTCAAAAATCCATTAATCTGTGGACAAAGCTAACCTATGCGCTTTTTCACAAAGTGATCCTCTTTCTATTGATTTTATCAAACATTCGTGAATTCACTTATTATTTCGCAAGTAAACGCGCAACGTATTTACCAATAATATCGAATTCTAAATTCACTCTGTCTCCGACTTTCAGCGTGTGAAAATTCGTGTATTCATAAGTGTACGGAATAATGCACACGGAGAATTGATCGTCTGTTGAATCCACAACGGTCAAACTGGTTCCATTTACAGAAACAGATCCTTTTTCTACGGTGATGAATGGTGCCTTATACTTAAACGTGAATTTCCAGCTTCCATCCTGATCTTCGATGGCAATACATTCAGCCGTCGTGTCCACGTGTCCCTGAACGATGTGTCCATCCAAACGTCCGTTCATTTGCATACAACGCTCCAGATTTACGAGTGTTCCGACTTTCCAATCCCCAAGATTCGTTTTGTTCAAGGTCTCTGCAATCGCCGTCACAACATATTGGTCATTTTTAATCTCAACCACCGTTAAACAACAACCGTTGTGAGCCACACTTTGATCGATCTTCAATTCTGCCGTAAAAGGTGCCTGAATCGTAAAATGAATATTCTCGTTCTCTTTTCGGATTTCGCTTACGCGACCAAGTTGTTCGATGATGCCTGTGAACATGCTGATGAGTTTTTGGCAAAGATACGATAGGGAAGGGAACAAAGAGCAAGGAACAAAGAACAATGACTGTTGATCATAGGAAAAGTCAGGCTCAATTGAAAAGTTCCTTGTTCTTCCTGCTTCGAGCAATACTGCAAACATCCCTTTGTCCTTTATTTAAACTTGTATATCGAGGAGAGGTAACCAACTTTTGCGTTTCAGTAGAGCCATCCATGCTCTATGTTCCATGCTCCATGTTCATTTCTTAAAATTTACCATTAAGAAATTCTCTGATCCAATTCCTATGCATACATATTTATTGTATCTTCACACTCGCTATTATGAAACACGTATCTTTCTTCCTACGCTATCGCATAAAAAATCCTTTTCGCAGGATCATGTCACAGTACATCAGGTACAAAATGCGCTATTTGCGCAAGAATGACATTTTGCCTTACTCGTATATGGACGAGGAATTCACGATCCATTATCATTATGGTGGACAAGGTCCGGTCTTACTATTTATTCATGGATTTGCACTGGATGGAATGATGAACTGGGTGGATATTATGGTGCCATTTTCGCGGCATTTCACGGTTATCGCTCCGGATCTCTTGTGGTTTGGTAAAAGCGAAAGTTCTCTGCCTCCTTCTCTGGAATCACAACGCAAAGCCATAGAAACACTGCTTAAAGATCTTGGTGTAAGCAAGGTAAACGTGGTAGGGCAAAGTTACGGTGGATTTGTTGCTGTTGATCTGGCGCTAAAGAATCCGGGATTAATTGACAAACTAATCGTAGCGAATAGTCCGGGAACCACTTTTGACGAAACAACACTGGAACCGCTTCTCCAAAAGAACAGTTTAGCAAAGATTTCTGATTTATTTGTCATGCGTGATGGGCTCGATATCAAGCGCTTATTGAATGTTGCGAGCTATAAAAAACCTTATTTTCCGGAATTTTTATTGAATCAGCTTTACAAACTATATTTTTCAAAACACCACGAAGAGTGGCGCATTCTGCTTGATTCTTTGCCTGAAGAAAAGCGACGTGTGGAGAAAGATTCCATTGAACCATTGCGCAATTGTAATGTTTTGGTTTTATGGGGAGAACACGATGAATTATTCGTGATGCCGGAAGGCGAAAAGTTTGCACGGATCATTCGTGCCAATTTTGCAATTGTGCCCGGCGCCGGACATGCTCCTCAACTCGATAACATGACCGAATTTATTCGCTTCATGCGCCAGTTTCTTCTCAATGGTTCAAGCAAATAATTTTACTTCGATTCTTTATTGATATCGATCGCTAAAGAGCCCAGAAAAAAGAAATTGTTCTTCTGGTATGGAACCAAGTTACCATTCTCGAACTTCAAAGTACTCCAATTCAACCAGCGACACTCCCAACGAAGATAAACTCCTTTGTGAATGGTCAAGTCTGCATTTATTGATGCTCCAGCCGCAACAAATTCATAGAAAGAGGGACCCCAGACGATCACGTGTTCAGGGTCGTAGTACAACTCAGCACGTCCACCTATCTTCCACTTTTCACCCAGTGCGACTCTACCAACTGCTGCAAATCCCATCCATGTTCCATAAGCCTGATTCGAATTGTACATTTGTTGAGTTCCCAAATCGGCATTGAGTGTCATTTCACCTCTTTTTCCCAATTTCCATGTCGAATATAAATTGCTGAAGTAACGCATTCTGACAGAATTAAAATTCCCAGGAGAATCGGTTCCTACAAAGGTGCTCCAATTAAATTTATAGCGATCTGATTCATAGGTCATACGCGTTCCACCTGATAGATATTTAACACCGTTGGGACGCTGAATGCGTTGCCAGCCATTGCACAACAAAGCTTCAAACTCCCAATTTTTTTCCGTTTTATAGACCAAACGTGCTCCGGCCATGTAATACGGCGACAGCTCAGCCACTAATGAACGAGATAGATTAACATTCTCCGTTGAGATCGCTGTTTCAAAACCAATGTGTGATGGGAGAATCCCAACATCCAACCAAAGATTTCTCTTCTTTGCCAGACGTACACCAACATTAGCTTCCGAAAAATGGCGAAGCATCGCTGGTTCACTCGCATAGTTATCCGTTACATAAGTTCCGCCTTGTACACCCAAGCGACTTCTAAAACGCTCGTGATCTACATTCAATTGAATGAATGCATGGTTAATAGAGAAGCTGTTGTGTCGTGTGTGATTGTACAAAAATGGCAGTCGCTTATTATTGAAGGTTTGATTGGGTTGCCCAGCGTCAAATCCGTAATAACTGTCTACAAAACCGCGAATTGAAAATTTCACGGAATCGCTAATCTCCTGTGCTTGAGTAAATGAACTGATCAATGTAAAACAGATCAAACTCAAGCGCATCATTTGGGTTGTTCTGAATATCATATTGCGAAGTTAAATAGGATTTTGATTAAAAAAGTTGAGAAAATTTATTTGTTCAATAATTATTTTATCATCCTGTTTTACTGTTATTTATTCGGTTTTTACCGTTTACAAACGAATGTTAACCGACTACAACTAGTTAAATACCGAATCTGATTTTTGCAGCACCACAACTTTGCACTGTCGAATTCAGAAAACGACTTCTGATGGGGACACAAAACAAATTTTTCAAACTTTTTAAAATTACACAATTATGAACACGCTAAGAAACAAAGTGAGTTTGATCGGAAGACTGGGTGCACAACCTGAAGTAACAACATTTGAAGCAGGCAGAAAGCTGGCACGCTTCTCCATTGCAACCAACGAAGGTTACAAGGACAAGGACGGAAAATGGCAAGAAAAAACCCAATGGCACAATGTCAACGCTTGGGGTAGAGTGGCTGAGCGAGCACAAAAAGCGCTCGATAAAGGTCAGGAAATTATTGTTGAAGGCAAGTTGGTACACCAATCCTACGAAACAAAAACGGGAGAGAAGCGCTACAGCACAATCATTGAAGCAACTGAGTTCCTTTTACTCAACCCGAAAAAAGAAGAAAAAGCACAATAACCTAACCTACACCACAGGAGTCGGTTTCGGCCGACTCCTTTTTTAAAACTGAAAGAAATGAATCACGTCAATCTCATAGGAAAAGTATGTTCTACACCTAAAATCGTAGAACTTCCAAACGGAAAAAAAATCGCTCAATTCACCATGTCAACCAAAGAAATGTACTTGGATGAAACAGGCAACACCAAATCACGAAGTAACTGGCACCGTCTGACAGCGTGGGGACGCTGGGTAAAAGTTCTGGAAGAACTAGGGCAAGAAGGGATGGATCTCGCTGTCGAAGGAAAGCTGGTTACTCGTTTTTATCAAAATAAAGGTCAGCGACAATATATTGCTGAAGTCGAAGTAAATGATCTGGTCATTCTATAAAGTTAGGTGTCACCGATGGTCGGGAAAATGTTAGTTGGTTAGTCAGTGAGTAGTACATAGTTGGTCATCCCGACCATTTGGTGACAATTAAATCTGTAGGAATGCATTTCAACACAATTTCAAAATTTCAACAACACATTTTACACAATCATGACACTTAAAAATCACATCACACTTGTTGGAAGTATTAGCTCAAACATGCGAGTAGTTAATTTTAACAATGGTAACAAAGTTGCTCGTTTCAAGGTAACAACAGAAAAACCTTACCGTGCCAATAACGGATCATTCAGAACAGCCAAAGAATGGCACGAGGTCTTTGCTTGGGGGAATCTCGCAAAATTCATTGAAAATTACGGTGAAAAAGGGAAGAAAGTCGCCATACACGGTCGACTGGTAAACCGCACCTATTTAAGTCCGGGTGGACAAAAAAAGAGCGTCACAGAAGTAGAAGTACGCCACATTCAAGGTTTGTAACCTATCCAACCACTTTTTACGGTATGCTAATAAAAAGTCGTCTTCGGACGACTTTTTGTGTTATAGTCAAAATACTATTTCAACAACAACATAGTACATTCGCTATCCGGATCACATTCGTCCATTTCTTCCTCATTGTCATAAACAATCCATGCTTTTCGTGGAAACTGGATCAAAATCGATTTCAATTGACCATTTTCCAGAACTACATATTCGCGACAGTCTGAGTGATGACGAGAGACTTTACTAGACTTGCTCTGATTCAGTACTGCTGTACCTACTTGAGTAAATATACATGGTAACCAATCCGCAACCAATCGAAATTCTATGGTGTCTTTTGTCTTCCAATTTATTTCTAAGCTTTGCCTATCAGTTTCAAATTGACATTCAAACATCAATTTCTTTCTGCTCCAATTAGGTAATTCAATAGACTTTTTCTTCAAAACTGACCTCACAAACAAATATGACGAATTATCACTTTGGGTACATCCATTAGCAAAAGACAAAAAAATCAATACGAAAAGTAAACAAAAAAACTTCATATCCATGGCCCTCTTGGCGTACGTATGTTACGGTCAATTGTTCCTGCACCCTTCATCCAATTCGCTATTAAAAAAAGGGCGACGACGCCTAAAAAGAGAAAAAAAGCTTTGATTGTTTCTTCAGTAGTTACCTCCCCCATAACAGTTAAATAAAGCAAATGAGTGACTAAAATCAGAGATGGGATAAAAAAGCTGAGCCCCTTCAACCTTTTTGATTCCAGTTCCAATCCTTCAATTTTAATATTGAGAGATTCTTTCTCAATCCCAGGTACATTCAATCTTCGCTTTAGTCTAGTGATTTCCTGATTTATGGTTGAATATTTACTTGTGTAAAGTACAAAACCAACTAAATGAACAAGAACAAAAATTTCCATCACCATGACTAGTAATTCCTGTGATCATTTCTGAATGTACCACGAATGCCAATCATTGGTAAATAAGTCCACCGTTCAAAAGCAGAATCGTAGCGCAAATGCTGCTCGGTAAAAAGAGCTGTCTTTCCTTTTTTCATTAACTGATAGGAAGCAGAAGCAATGAAACGAACACCGTTGTTCCCTCTTCCCTGACCTATATGATGATCGTACTCATACGGTCGTTGAGTGTACGGTTTGTAGACATCAGCGCCATAACTGTATCCATCTTTATCAAGCCCCATGAGGAAATAGGAAGCAAATAATTTCATTAACCACTTGTCTTTTTGCAGCTTGAATTCACTCAAGAGTTCCATCATGTTAGCACCGTAAGGGTGAGCCAAACTGAATCCCAAGTTTCCATAATTTTGCCCTGCCGTTAAATGAGCGTAAGTGTACGGTCGTAAAAAGTTATACTCCACGCGATAAAACGCCTTCCAATCTGAAATGGAAAAGCGGCCTTTCAATCCTGCCTGACCACCAAACTTATTCGCCCACCATCCCGATTTTGCTTTGATCTCTGTTAGGGAGAATTCATCCGCTATAAATTGAAAATAGGCAGTATGAGACTTGATTCTCACGGTCATACTCGCTCCGAGCAAAACATTGTCAGAAGATCCAACGGCATATTCCTGCGGACGATAAAAAATCACCGGATTGAGGTATTCCACCTCGAAACCACGGTACAACGCTGTGTCCTTTGGTTGAAAAATAACCGTTTCAAAAATTCCAAAATTCAGCCATTTAGCCGCATTGAAACTGATGTGATGTGTTGCACCAAACTTCGAAGTGTAATTACTTAAGCTCCCCTCATGCATGAATTGATAAAGCGTAGTGTACTCGATTCGCCAAAAACGCGCTGCCAATTGGGCAAATGGATAAGGCTTTCCATAATCACTCATAAACAAAGATCGACAACCTTCACCGATGAAGTTATGATCTAATCCCGTTTGAAAACTAAATACTCGATTCGGCGTGTATGCAATTCGTCCGGTCAAATCCATGTAGGAATAACTTCCACTTGAATCACGATCAACCATCCACGCCCGTGAAGCAAAAAGTGTATCGCGGGAACCAATTCCACCGACTGCATTTATACGAACGTACCACGGACGCTTGAAAGTACTCTCCAGTTGAATTCCACCACCCGTTCTAAAGCTTAAGCCATCAATCGACATGACATTCGCATCAAGTAAAGGATCAATGCCGAAAAATGATCTGTCCTGAGCTGATCCTACTTTCATCAAAGCGGACTTTTGAAATGAAGACCATCGAACAGAAGGCTGAACAGAAGAATGGTAGAGTAGAGATGCGCTCGGGATCGAATCCGATGGCAATTCCTCCAACAGTACTTTTACACTATGTTGAGCCCTTATCAACACAGGTAGCAGGAAGAATATGTATATGAAGACTCGCATCAAAAATCGTTATAATGGTTGTTAATGCCTGTCCTAAAACCAATGGAAATTGCTGAAGTGGTTCGTTGCTCTCCAAAACTTTCTTTGCGATAAAGCCAACTTGCGAATAACGACAGATTCATCTTACGATTGAAGCGATAACCGATTTCCATTTGTTGATTGAGGACCGTTCCTGTCTCACGCAGTACATTCTTTTCTACAGGCAAAAGATCCAGTGCTGAATAATCTTTTAACAGAAATACAAATGCTGCAACGTCAATATACGTTCGTTTCCATTCGTAATTTGTTCGAACCAAAATTTCACGAAAACCTGTCCCTTTGGTGTGAGCCAAGGGTAAATTGTAATTAACGAAATTCAACCTTCTGTTCGAAGCAGTATACATTCCGTTGGAAACGTCATTGTACTCAACCTGTATCATCAGATCTTTCAGTCCCAGATAGGAGAATCCACGATAGCCAAGTTGCCATGTGTATTTTTTTGAGTCCAGATTTGTCAGCGCAAACTGCCCATAAAATCGATGCTGCTTAGCAAGGATCCATGATAGATTAAGTCCTGTGACACTGGACATATCATCCGATGAAACAACTAACCCGGACAAAAATGGAACTGGATTCAATACCATTGGATTTGTTCTCCTCGCGGTAATAGAATCACCTTTCGACCAAACTGTAGCCTCAAACAGTGAAATAGACAACGAATGGACAGGCTGCCAACTCAAATAATTCACTGCTAAACTTTTGGGTTCATAGTACGATTCAACCGTTGTGCTGACAGGTTTTCGCATGAGATTCATCAAGCGCGATCGCATGTAAGTAAATTGCAATTGCTTCAAAAGCTTAATGTCTGCACGAACAAATGGGGTTCCAATACTATTATCAGACAACAATAGAGAACGGTGACCATCACCAACAAACATGGATGTATTGCCGGCGTTCAAGACCAAAGATGGATGAATACGATAAATTATATTTCCTTGAGCATAGCCATAATCAAACGCATCTCCTTTGAATGGTTTGGTTCGGGCCGCACCGGGCACAACGGCATTCTGAGTCGTGTAAATTCCATTCGTTTGATTCGGATACAGCTCCCCTACCGAACGATAGTACTCCGTTTCATAATTTGTAAAACGCGCTTGATTTTCATAGATGGTAGTAGAAAAGGAAAAATTTTTCAGAAGGTCTCCTTCCACAAATATTCCACGGGTATTCTGGAACAAAGTACGCACATTGGTATCTGCTCGATCTCGACCTCTTCTGAGGTCAACCACCGGAGAAATCGTAATATAGTAATCTTCACCCTTCGCTTCGAACAGGTGTTTCTTGAACAGGATTTCCGTCAGATCATAGTATTGTTTGCTGGAATCTGCAATTTTTTTGTTCAGATCGTAAGCCGACTCAAACGCCGGATAAAATGATGTGCCAACATGAGAATCATGTGTAGCATGCAGCAATAATCGGTCTTTGAAAAAGGAATTGAGCAAAATTGAATTGTGCTGAGCAAATGAACTTTCAACTAGTGAAGCCAAGCAAGTAAGTAGTATGATCTTAAATACCTTCAATCTTCTTCAATTACTTCTCGATGATATTGGGATCAAATATACAAAAGCAATGGGCACAAAAAAGGCTGCACAAGGCAGCCTTCAATTATTTTTAGTGATCATCAATGTTTGACGATCAGCTTTCTATTCATTGTTTTAATTCCCGGTGCTTCGATCATTACAAAGTATACACCATTTCTGTAATTCGCCAGATCCAATTTTTTTGTTCCGGTAATTGCTTCTTTTGTAATAAGGTTTCCGAGAACATCAACGATCTTCATAGTTGCTCCTTCAATCCCCGTAACATTGATTATAGCATAATCACTCGCTGGATTCGGTGAAATAGACATTGATGGTAATTCAATGATTTGCTGTTGAACTGATGCCACAAAATCAACTTTTACATCAATAGAATCCAAGTAGTTGGTACCATCCGCTGTAAGATAATAGCGGTAATGTGCCTGACCCGAAACAAAATCATCCGGATCAATTTGTGGCTTCAATTTACCGCATTCCCCATCCATTAGATCGACATATGCCGAATTTGGCATCGTATAATCTGCATAATTCATTTGTGATGAACTGAAGCACAATCCTCCGAAGGGATCCGTACAGTGCCCCCAGCAACATCCGTCAGCCCATCCTGTTGGAACATCCAATCTTACACGACGAATTTTCCACGATACTGTACCCCCTGTATTGTTATATACAACCATTTCAACATCAAACAAGTCGTAAGATGGTGCTACAACAAATAAGGTGTCTCCTGAAAGATCTTCAGTTTGACCATACTCCATGATCTCAATCCCATTCTGCGCTTTTAAACCAAAAGCTCCAACAGCCGCAATAAATAAAGAGAGTATTACTTTTTTCATAATCAAATCGTATTCGTTGTTAACAAATATAGGATCTTTCGTAATTGAATCCTAGGTTTTCAGCCTTTTTCACATATTGTGCCAAAAAAAGGAATCATACTTTTCGCACAAATACTTTACTGTAATTCAGTGTTCATAGGCAATTCTATCTTCTGAAGAATGTTTTAGGAATTCAATAATAATTGTTATTCTCTTTCTAAACTATGTTATAAAATCTCCTACATTTGGTCTCGGCAAGGTTTTTGGAAACTCTGTGCAGACTATAAAATTTAAACGAATGAAAAAAGTACTTTTATTTGCGCTGGCGATTGCTGTAACTACAGTATCTCTCTCTCAAGAAGAAACCACCTCTGGAAATGATAAAAAAATTGCAGCGGTACAGCTGAAAACACTTGACGGAAAAACGGTGAATACCGCTGAACTTGGGTTCAAAGGACCTGTTGTTATTAGTTTTTGGGCCACATGGTGTGCGCCGTGTAAAAAAGAACTCAACACTATTCATGATCTCTATACAGATTGGCAAGAAGAAACTGGGGTAAACCTAGTGGCAGTTTCCATTGACGATGAAAAAACAAAGAATTCTGTTCCTGTTTATGTCAATGGGCGCGGTTGGGAATATTTAGTACTAATGGATCCAAATGGCGACTTCAAAAGAGCTATGGGCGTGAACAATGTGCCTCATACCTTCTTGATTGATAAAAACGGAAACATTGTCTATTCACACAACAATTATGCGCCAGGTGATGAAGACAAATTGTACAAGGAAATTCTCAAACTGACAGAAAAAAAATAAATCTGCTTCCTATTCATGCGTAAACTAACTTTACTTGCGCTGTTCACTTACACTTCCCTGGCAGGATTTGGACAGTTGAGCCCAGCAAACATAACCGGCAATGTCGAGAGTATCTTTCAATATCTCAATGAAGATACAATTATTGGAGCTAATCAACCTCCATCAAAAGGCTTGATCAATTCGTACATGAACGTTTTCTATACGCAAGGAAACTTCAAGGCCGGATTGCGTTTTGAATCTTATTTACCTAGAATTCAGGGTTATCCGAATCGATTTGATGGTACCGGACTCGGCATGAGATATGTTGGATATGCCAATGATTTCATCGATATAACTCTAGGATCATTTTATGAGCAATTTGGATCCGGTCTAGCTTTAAGAGCTTATGAAGACAGGGCGCTCGGCTATGATAACTTATTAGACGGTGCTCGTTTGATCGTTCGTCCATACAAAGGAGTTACGTTGAAAGGTGTTTATGGCTATCAACGTCTGTCATTTCAACGTGGTCAGATCGTTCATGCGGATGGGATTGTTCGTGGCTTTGACGGAGAAGTGCATCTCAACGAAACTTTTAAGGCTCTTGGAGAAAAAAAGCTAGACATTGTTTTAGGAGGGTCTTTTGTGAGCAAATACCAAACAGACGATAATGAAGATTTTATTCTTCCAGAAAACGTCGGTGCATATGGAGGAAGAATGAAACTTCGCTATGGTAAATTTACTTTTGACGCAGAGTATGTTTTAAAAGAACAAGATCCATCAAATGACAATGGTTACATCTACAATCATGGTCATGCTGCACTTTTTAATCTTGGGTACTCCAAAAAAGGTCTTGGGATCCTGTTATCTGGAAAATCAGTAGATAATATGAGTTACCGTTCTGATCGCACCAAGGACTTGCAGGATGTTTTTATCAATTTCTTGCCTGCCATGAATAAAACTCATACCTACAATTTAGTGGCAACGCTTTATCCATACGCTACACAACCTTTGGGTGAAATTGCCTATCAGGCTGAAATACTATATACTATACCAAAAGGATCTAAACTCGGTGGAAAATATGGAACCGCTCTAAATGGTAACGCTTCAGTCGCATTAGGTCCAAATCAAAGAATGAATGGAATTAATTTGAATGATTCAAGCCGTGTTACTTATGTAGGAAAACCTTTTGACTCAAGTGACAGTTTGTATTGGTTGGACATTAATTTCAATATTACACGCAAAATCAATAAACAATTTTCATTTATTGCAAGTTACTTTCATATCCAGCTGAATAACGATGTGGCTAAGATATCTAATGATGCAAAAGGTATAATAAAATCACATATCGCTGTTTTAGAATTGGCTTATAAAATCAACACCAAACATTCTGTTAGAGCGGAATTGCAGGGTTTATTCCTTGAGCGTGACAAGTACGGTGAAATAATGGATAAAGGAGATTGGGCTACAATTCTTATTGAATACAGTGTTTCGCCGAGTTACTTTTTCTCGATTATGAATCAGTACAATTTTGGTAATCCGGTTGAAGACAAACGAACGCACTATCCTATTTTTACCTGTGGATACATAAAAGATGCAACACGTTTCATGATTTCATACGGAAGACAACGTGCAGGACTTTTTTGCGTAGGAGGAGTTTGTCGTTTTGTTCCTGCTAATAACGGTTTGACTTTAAGTTTTACCCACAGTTTCTAATTTAACGTAAAATGAAAAAATTATTCTTTTTTGCTGCCGCTGCCTTGTTAATGGCGACTGGATCCTGTGATAAAATTGAAAATCCATACCCACAAGTTCAAAGTCTTGAATTGGATACAACGCTTTACCCGGGTCTATGGAGTGATTATCTGGAAAATGAATGGCCTGAATTCAATGCAAATACGAACACAAATCGCAACGTATTAATTGAAGACTTTACAGGACATACATGTGTATTTTGTCCTGCTGCAGCTGATCTTGCCCATTCACTTCACGAAGCGAATCCTAGCAGAGTTTTTACCGCTTCAATTCACGCTGGTCCTGATGGCATTGGAGACTTTCAAGCGCTATATCCTCCAACCTATCCAACTGATTTCACTAACCCACAAGGAGTTGAAATAGGAATTTGGTTTGGAATAAACGACGAGGGATTCCCGGGAAATCCAAGAGGCCCTGTAAATCGAGTGACTCAAGGTGGATCTATTTTTCAATCTCCTGCAAGTTGGACTAGTATGACTAATTCGCAGTTATCAGGTAACAACCTTCGTGTCAACATTCAATCTAAGCTCAACTATTACCCAAGTACTAAAGGTGCCTATCTCCATACGGAAGTTGAAAAACTAACTACACTTGGTGATCTTGGAGTTGTTGTCTATCTCATAGAGGACTCTTTAGTAGGCGATCAAAAAATGAGTGATAACTCACACAATGCAAATTATATTCATCGGGATATTATGCGAGGCTGTATTGATGGTAGAGCTTTCGGTAGAACTTTGAAGCCTGAACATTTCAGCTCAAATAAAGCATATTTGGATTATAGTTTTGTGGTTCCTAATCAATTAAATGGGACACACAATCCCGGTAACATGCATCTTCTAATCTATGTCTACGACAAATTGACATTGGAAATCCTACAGGTGATCAAGCAAAAAATTCAGTAAAAGTGAAAAATACGTGCAGCATTCATGTTTCGATAAGTCCTTAACTTTACTCTGTTTTGTTCAGGACATTCTACATGACGCTTCAGGGCCTACACGATGAACTTTTGCAATTTACCTAGTGTTCTGCAAATTCGAAGGGATGAACATTTTTTTTCAGCGAGCTACCCTTTTTCATTTTTTAACACATTCGACATAAGAATTCTCATTTCATTTCGTTAAATTGGATGTCTAAAACATGGTTGCTATGCTTGAATTAACTAAGAAGATTCTTACAAAAGTGAGTTTTGACGCGCAGTTGTTTCAGAAGGAACTTAACAAAGCGTTAAATTGGATTACCGATGCGGAGGAGATTCAAAAATTTCAGGAATGGTGCATTAAAGAATTCGGGAGTAAATACCCGATAATCATTAAGAAAGCATTTGCAGGAGCAAGTGTAAACTAAAGAACAGGGACTCCCAAACGGGGGTCCTTTTTCTTTCTCAATTGAAATCCTTACTTTTGGGAACAGTGAAAAAAATCCTCATCATAGAAGATGATCAACGTGTGTGTTCTGTTCTCCGAAAAGGTTTGGAAGAGGAGGGTTTTAGTATTGATATCTTCATGGAAGGGAACGATGGCATAGCGGCATTCTTTAAACAGCGTTATGACCTTGTCATTCTTGACATCATGCTACCCACTATAAGTGGCTTAGAAGTCTGTTCAAAGATTCGGGAAAAAAGTAGCGTTCCAATTTTGATGCTTACAGCTTTAGGGACACCAGAAAACGTAGCATTGGGATTGAACACCGGTGCAGATGATTATTTGGTCAAACCGTTTAAATTGATCGAACTTTTGGCCAGAATCAGATCATTACTTCGGAGAGTTGAAAACAGTTACCAGGCTCCTACAGAGCAAATGCTTCATTTCAATGAACTAGAAATGAACGACGACTCAAAGACTTTGACCCAAAGTGGCGAACTGATTTCTTTGACTTCAACAGAATACCGACTTATTCGCATGTTCTTGCTCAATCCACGACGCGTACTTTCACGCATGGAAATTCTCGAAGAAGTTTGGGGAGTTAATTTTGACATGGGGACAAATGTGGTCGATGTGTATATCAATTACTTGCGAAAGAAATTAGAAAAAAATGGAAGTCCAAGAGTGATACATACTGTGATTGGAATGGGTTATGTGTTAAAAGACGAAGAATGAGGATTCGGACCCGCATAATTGTCATTCTCATAAGTGTATTTGTTGCTCTTATTCTCGCATTCAGTTTTTTTATCTACTTCTTTGTCTCCCGCTATTCCTTCACTGATTTCTTCAAGCGATTGGAAATTCGGAGTTATACCACTGCAAAAATCGAGTTCGAACAAGAAAGTGAAAGTGAATTGATCAAAAGCTTCAAAGGTGAATATCTTGAACCACTAATTGAAGAAAAACATTACATTCTTGAAATTGATAATGCAACTGATTTCGACCAATTGGCTGAAGACAACAAATTAAACAATCAGTTTCTTCGAGATATATACATTCATGGAGCAAGTTCTTACCGTAAAGGAAGTTTGTTTTTTAGTGGAATCACGTACAAATCCGGCAATCAAAAATACATTGTAATAACCTCTGCGGTGAACTATTATTATAGTCATCACATGGATTACTTCCGTAAATTATTGATCTCAGCCATACTTATTGCAATTGTCATCGTAGTGGTTATTTCTTTGTGGGTTTCCAAACGCCTCATCGATCCAGTGAAACAGATTGCTACAAAAATGAATAGTATAGGTACAGATAACTTATATATTCGTTTGGAAGGCAATGACAGTGATGACGAATTAGGGGAGTTAACCCAAACATTCAATTCACTATTGGATCGATTAGAAACCAGTTTTGAAACACAAAAGAACTTCGTAAGCAATGCGTCTCATGAGTTAAATACTCCTCTCACATCAATTATTGGAGAGGCCGATATTGCATTGGCCAGAGAACGATCTACAGAAGAATACAAGGAAGCAATTGCCAATATTCTTGAAGAAGCCGAAAAACTAGATCAGAAAACCAAAGCACTACTTTACTTGGCTCGAACAGGTTATAGCAACAAGCAATTAACTTTTGATAAAGTGCGAATGGATCAATTGCTCTTTGACGTTAAAGAAACGATTAACCGAATTATCCCCGGAAACAAAATTCAAATTGATCTTCAAATGCTCCCGGAAAGTCCGGAAAAACTCAAAGTCAAAGGTAATGAACACCTTTTGCATTTGGCCCTGTCTAATTTATTGATCAATGCTTGCAAATATTCGAACAACAAGGATGTTTTTGTTTCTATTGGTGTTTCTGATACGCATATTATCATCGTAATTAAAGACCAAGGAATTGGAATCCCAGGTAGTGAATTACCCTTCATTTACGATCCATTCTTCAGAGCATCCAACACTTCGAACTATGAAGGATATGGAATTGGTTTGCCATTAACCCGCAACATCATCAAAATCCACGGTGGGGAACTTCTTGTCACCTCCGAAAACGAACAAGGTACTTGGGTAGAGGTGCGTTTACCACTAGGTGGATATACCTTGTGATCGAAAAACTAAAGTAATAATTCGAATACACTCTCGATATCGTTCGGTATTTTCGGTTTCTCACATGTCAATACTCTTTCTAATCTTATTCTAATTTCTTGTCGCAGATTCTAATTCTGTCTTAATACCAGTCTTAAGACTTCCCCATGTCGCGGTACTAGCTTTGTAGTCAAAACATATCGTGATGAACACAATACTCATACCCACAGATTTTTCAGTCAACTCTTTACGTTTGGTAAATCAAGCATTAGAGAACCGAAAGGAGGAACAAACTGACGTTCTCTTACTTTATGCACATCAACTGACAGATTCCATTACCGATCTTCTGTTCTTTTCTAAGACGCGAACTTTACGTGCATTATCAAATCCCGATTTCGATGAAGCATGTTCCATCCTGAAAAACAAATTTGAGGGCACATTAAATTCAATCAGAACAGATCTTTTCATGGGGTTCACACAGCAAGCGTTCAATCGTTATCTTGAATCCAATAAAGTCAGTGCAATATACTTACCGGAGAACAAGAGTATTAAGATGGATCGATTGATCCTGAAATTCGCTAAAAGAAGTAAAGTAGATTTAATATACATCGAACTACCCGAAATAAACATTCCTTTTCGAGCCAGTCCATCTACGCAATTGTTCCGCCTTTAACACCTAAAGTTATGTTCAGTTTTAAACGACATATCATCCCTCCACTTCTGATCATTGGAACAATGGTCACCATTGGTTTGGTGTTGTATTCTCTCGAGCATCCGGAGAATAAACTTGTCGGAACATGGCGTGAGGTTTCGTGGACATATGAGAAAGCAGATGGCGCTGCAAATACCGATTCAAGTATCGTGAAACTTCATCTTGATGACGAAGTCATTGACAATATTGCTCAAGACTTAGTCATTCATAGATCAGAAACATGGACTTTTGATTCCAACTCGTCTCTTTATCTTAAGAAAAACGGAGAAGATCCGGTAAAACTGAGATGGAGACTCAAAGGACGAGGACACATACTTAAGTTGGACTACAATGACTCAACTAAAGAATACTATCAATTAAAAGAACTTTCAGATGACCGTATGGTGTTGTATTTTGAAAATGATATGCACACCCGTGGAATTGTTAAGATCGTTTTTGAAAAAATAAAAAGTTAGATATGTTAAGAAAATATAGCAATAGTAGAAGTTTGGAGGATAATATTAAACTCGGTGGACTAACAGCGTTTACAGCTGGGATGGTCAACGTTTCCTCGCTCATACTTTTCTTTGCCTTCACCTCAAATATCACTGGTCATTATGCTATTTTGGCTGAAGAAATTTCGAACGGTAAATGGTTTCAAGTGTTTGTGGTTTTCGGTTGGATCTTCCTCTTTTTCTCCGGTAGTTTCCTATCTAACTTCTTGATTATTCATTCGCAAAAGAACAGTTCCTTGTTAACGCATTCCGTACCGCTTCTCTTGGAAATTATATGCTTCCTTGTTGTAGGATTTTACGGTCATTTTTATTACTCGGAAACCTTAATAGAAACGGAGGCTCTTGTTGCGTTACTCTTATTTGGAATGGGACTTCAAAATGGTTTAACAGCCAGCATTTCCAATTTCACAGTAAAAACAACACACTTAACAGGACTTACAACTGATTTAGCGATTCATCTTTCCATGTTGACCCATCGACATCATAGAAAAAATCCTGTAGTAAAGGATAAGGTAAAGTTGATGTCGATCATTGCGTTGTGCTATTTGATTGGTGGTATAACAGCCGGAATGATCACACACTACTTCCAGTTTAAAGTTTTCTTCTACATTTCAATCGCGATGCTTTTCATTATCGCTTACGACTTGTCTCAGCTGCTTATCTTGAACAATCGTTTAAGGCGAACTCTGAAAGCACGTGCAGAACGCAAGGCATTTAGTCGGCTAAAAGAACAACACTTTTGATTATTCAAATTCGATCATAACTGAGCCCTTTTCGACTACCTGATCGTTCTTAATAAGAATTGCCTTAACAATTCCCACACCTTCAGCTTTTAGAACGTTCTCCATTTTCATGGCCTCAAGTGATAAGATCTCATCCCCTGGATTCAACTCTTCTCCGACAGAAACAGCAATGTTGACAATTCGTCCCGGCATTGGAGCCTGCAATTCTTTCAAACGACGAACTTTTGGTTTATCCAAGCCCATCGCTGCAATGAGATCATCCAATTCGCCTTTTTTCTTGATGCGGAATTCCCGGTGATTGATCTTTAAGAAAAGTTCATTGGACTCAGATCCATCCTCCAATAACTCTCCATTGAATACTTCTCCATTGTAGGTCAATTTAAAGAATTTGTGATCTTCCCATTGCACTACAGCACCATCCGTTCCGGTGATCTCCTTACCATCAAAATTCCAACTGCGGTTTGCCATTTATCCTTTGTTTCGTACAAAAATAACAGAAACAATTTCCCTTTCTGTATTTTTTTACTGCTTTAAGGGAATAAATCATCAGATTTGCAATCTATAAGATTTGATCAATGAAAAGAATTGTTTTTGCCTTAATCGTTGCGCTCGCAACTGCTTGTGGTGTTAAGAAAAGTCCAACTGATAATACAGTTAGCTCTAGTATTCCTTCTAATGAACAAAGTACAGAACAGGAACTACCCAAACAAAGGCCTGTTTATCACGGATCCGAAACTATTTTAACCGATCTGATTCACACAAAGTTGGAAGTGAATTTTGATTGGAGCAAATCGCGTATGAACGGAATTGCAACAATAACAGCAAAACCCCATTTCTATGCGAGTGATAGTTTGGTTCTTGATGCAAAAGGTATGGACATCCTATCTGTGAAGCTCGGAGATAAAATCCTAAAGTATACTTATGATAGTGATTTCCTTCGCATTCAACTGGATAAGAAATATACGCGTCACGAACGCTACACAGTTACAATAGCCTATGTAGCAAAACCTGATGAACGTGAAGCAGGTGGTAGTGCGGCGATCACATCCGACAAAGGATTGTACTTTATCAATCCAAAAGGTGACGACCCCAACAAAATGCCGCAAATTTGGACACAAGGCGAAACAGAAGCAAGTTCTGTATGGTTCCCGACTATCGATTCACCAAATTCAAAAACAACCCAAGAGATCTTCATCACTGTCGACAATAAATACGCAACACTATCGAATGGAAAGCTAATCAGCTCGAAGAAAAACCAGGATGGAACACGAACTGATCACTGGAAACAAGATCTACCTCATGCACCCTACCTTTTTATGATGGGAGTGGGAGAATTTGTTGTGGTTGAAGACTCCTACACACGTCCAAATGGGACCAAAATGGCGGTGAACTATTACGTAGAAAAAGAATGGGCGCCCTACGCGAAATCTATTTTTGGTGAAACCCCCGAAATGATCCGATACTTCTCTCAACTATTGGGTTACGAATACCCGTGGGACAAGTACCATCAGATTGTGGTGCGCGACTATGTTTCTGGAGCAATGGAAAACACAGGTGCAGTGATCTTTGGTGACTATGCCTACAAAACGGACAGAGAGTTGTTGGATGATAACGATCAATCAACAATCGCTCATGAATTATTCCACCATTGGTTCGGCGATTTAGTTACTTGTGAATCATGGTCAAATTTGCCGTTAAATGAGTCCTTTGCCAATTATTCTCAATATTTATGGGATGAACATCGCTTCGGATTGGATGAAGCTGACTACCAAGCAGAAATTGAAGCAGACGGTTATTATCAATCAGCACAAATGTCGGGCTACCATGATCTCATTTGGTTTGATTACATGGACAAGGAGCAGATGTTTGACGGTCATTCCTATAACAAGGGTGGACGTATTTTACACATGCTTCGCAATTACTTGGGCGACGAAGCCTTCTTTGAAGGAATCAAGCATTACCTGCACATCAACCAATTTAAACCTGCTGAATTCCACCAGTTACGCCTTTCATTTGAAGAGGTTAGCGGTGAGGATCTCAATTGGTTCTTTGATCAGTGGTTTCTGGGGTCCGGACACCCAATCCTTGATTTTTCACAGAAAGTCGATGCGGAGAAAAATACCGTAACGCTCACCATAAAACAAAAACAAAACCTTGAATTGTCTCCGATCTACAAACTTCCTATGGAAGTGGTAGTGTACGATTCGAATGGAAAACACACCCACAAGATCGTTGTTGACCAATTGGAACAATCTTTCGAACTTCCTTACACGGGCACCTTGAAATGTGTAATCTTCGACCATCAGCAAATGCTTTTAGCAAAAGTACGCGAAGAGAAAACACAAGAGCAATACATTTTCCAATTCTACAATGGAGTTCGATACCGAGCACGACGTGATGCTTTGATGAACGGTACAAAAGGAAAGGGGCAGCCAGTTCAACAATTGATTCTCGATGCATTAAATGATCCATTTTGGCATATTCGCCAATTGGCGATCGAGAAAGCGATCAAATTGGAAGGAGAAAACAAAACAAGAGGAATGGCAATAATTAAGGGAATGGCTGAGCGCGATAGTGTATCAAGAGTCCGTTCTTCTGCATTGACCTTTCTTGCTGCCAATATTCCTGCGACTGAGCTGGAAAGTGTCTTAGTTGACCGAATCAAAAACGACCAGTCTTATTTGGTGGTTACCAATTCGCTTCGAAATCTGGGGAAATCCAATCCAGATAAAGCCATTGAATTATCGAAAAGTTTGGAAAATGAAAAGTCATCTAGAATGCTCTGTGGAATTGGTCAAATATATGGTTTATACGCAGGAAAAGAGACTTACTCTTTCTTTGAGAACAGTTTAAAAGGAAATATTCTTCAAGGCTTTGACCAACTAAACGTGATGAATTCGTTGTCTTATTTCGTTACGAGACATGATGTAGAATTATTTGATCGTTCTTTCGTGTTGTATGAATACTTGAAATCAAATGGTGGTTACTATACTCAAATGTTTCTTCCTCAAAACATTTCCTACTTGATCGAAGCGTGTGAAGAAAAAATCGCCGAATTGAATGCTCAGATAGAAGCTCATGAGAAAAATAAAGATGCTGTCTATGCCGACCAAGCAAGAAAACTAAAAAAGGCTTATGAAAATTTGATTGCCAAATTCAGTCCTTTAATGGTTGAATAAGTATTAAAACTTTGAGAGTACATTTTGTAGGTTTGAAATAGCTGCGCCGTTCTAATGTTCAACGTTGCTTTCATGTTTCAAAGCATCCTACTCTTCACTTTGTTTGTAAGAATACGCAATATGACGTTTAGCCAATAGAAGGGTGCTCCGGAAAATCGTTTGAACATTTTCCACTTTTTCTGACGATTTTTTGATCAATTGTTTGTTTCGTATAATTTTTCATTCTATATTTGATTAGTTATTCGTCACACAATTGTTTATTTATTCATCATGAAGCATTTGAAAATAGGAGATCACGCACCGGTATTTGAAGGTATTGATCAAGCTAACAAACACATTACATTAAAAGATTTCAGTGGGAAAAAAGTCGCACTTTACTTTTATCCAAAGGATAGCACACCAGGATGCACAGCACAAGCTTGTAGTTTGAGAGATGACTACAGTACACTTCAATCACGTGGAATTGAAGTAGTCGGAGTTAGTGCTGATAGCGTCGCTTCACATCAGAAATTTGCAGAGAAACAAGCTTTGCCTTTTCCACTCCTTGCAGATACAGAACGAAAAGTAATCGAACAATACGGAGTCTGGGGACCTAAAAAATTCATGGGTCGTACCTATGACGGCATTCACCGCATGACATTTTTGATTGATGAAAATGGTAAGATCGAGCAGATCTGGGAAAAAGTAAATACTAAAGAACACGCAAAAGAAATTTTAGATTTTTTGAAATAAATTTAGAAGAACGTAAATAGATTACGTTCTTCTGCTTTAATCTTTGCATCACAAATTAAATAGTTAACCTATGTCGCAGGTTAGGCGACAACAAATTTTTACGATATGGCAGCAAAAGAAGTAAATGCAGAAAAATTAAAAGCGCTCCAACTTACAATGGAGAAATTAGACAAGACCTATGGAAAAGGATCGGTGATGAAGCTGGGGGATGCTCCGGTTGAAAAAGTTGACGTTATTCCAACAGGATCCATTACACTTGATTTGGCATTAGGGGTCAATGGGTATCCAAAGGGTCGTGTAGTTGAAATTTACGGGCCTGAATCATCGGGTAAAACAACATTGGCTATTCATGCAATTGCTGAGGTTCAAAAACAAGGCGGTATTGCTGCTTTCATTGATGCAGAACATGCCTTTGATCAGTTCTACGCACAGAAACTTGGTGTAGACGTTGGGAATTTAATTATTTCTCAACCGGACAACGGTGAGCAAGCCCTAGAGATCGCGGACAACTTGATCCGTTCGGGAGCTATTGACCTCATCATCGTTGACTCTGTTGCTGCTTTGACGCCTAAAGCAGAGATCGAAGGTGAAATGGGGGATTCTCAGATGGGACTACAAGCACGCCTTATGTCAAAAGCCTTGAGAAAATTAACGGGTTCAATCAACAAAGCAGGATGTTGTTGTATATTCATCAACCAGCTTCGTGATAAGATTGGAGTAATGTTTGGTAATCCTGAAACGACAACAGGTGGTAACGCCTTGAAATTCTATTCCTCCATTCGAGTCGATATCCGTCGCGCAAGCCAGATAAAAGAAGGTGAGGATGTTATAGGTAACCGCGTTAAAGTTAAAGTGGTAAAAAACAAAGTAGCTCCACCATTCCGCAAAGCAGAATTTGACATCATGTATGGAGAAGGAATCTCAAAAGTTGGTGAGATCATAGATCTTGGAGTAGACTTAAATATCCTTAAGAAAAGTGGTTCTTGGTTCTCCTATGGTGAAACACGTTTAGGCCAAGGGCGCGATTCAGTAAAACAAATCATCTTAGACAATCCGGAACTTATGGAAGAACTAGAAGCTAAGATCAAAAGCATTCTTGAAGCGCAAGTGGCTGGAAAACCAGTCATTCAAGAATAACTGCATATCGTAAAAAAGACGGCGTTTTCACTTGAGAACGCCGTTTTTATGTACAAAAACATTCACTATCACAATTAATATTTCCTGTACTTCACTTTTTTCTTCCGTTTCGGGTCAATAAGTTTACCCGGAAACGAATGATTAAAACCTAAAGTCAAGGCATAAATTTCATCAGGTTGTTTACGCTTTAATTGAGTTTGGAGCAAATAACCCATTTGAAGTGAGGTGTTCTTAGAAAATGAATACTCTACACCCAATGAATACCTGCTTCGATAAATAAGACCTTCATGCATTGGGCGAAAACCCAATCTAAAATACATTTCATAGGAAACATAAGGCTGCCAACTTTCACTCAACTTGTACTTTACAACAGTTTTATTTCGATAAAACCATGAACCAGCACTGCTTCTTGAATCTTCCAAATCGGTCTGCAATTGATTTCGATTTGAAATCGAAAAATTATCCCATTTATAACCGAAACGCACATTTCCATACCACTGTTGTCGTAAGCGCCAATTATTACCCAAAGTGGAATTCTTCGTATTCATAACATACGCACTTGTAAAGCGCACATAGTCGTTCAACTTATAACTTAAACCAATATCTATAAATCCATAATCTGCATGACTGAAATTATCATTCAAACGACCTTGTAACTTCACATGAGCTGTTACTTTCTTTACAATTGTTTTGTCAAATTCCATTCCTGCCCAAAGAGCCGCATCTTGACCTTGTGCTTTTAAGAAGTAGGAAAATGAAACCAAAAAAGTAGCAATAGCAAAACGTGTCATGTGCTAAAAATACAAAACAAGTTAATTTCGGCAAAATTGCTTTCTTTATACCATGAAGCGAATTGATATTGTAGTAAACAGTGTTCATGGTAACACCTCATTCCTTCGTGAAATCCAAAATGTGAAATCAACTACTATTGATGTAAACATTCATTACACACTCTATCAAGGACATGCACGAAAAATAGCTGAAGAAATTTGCCATAAAAATAGCTCCTTAGTCATTGCCGCAGGAGGTGATGGAACTGCTCATGAAGTCATCAACGGGCTGCTTTCGAGTGATCATATACCGCCGAATTTCAGTATAATTCCAGTTGGAACCGGAAACGATTTTATGCGAGGAAAGCCCCATTTTAGCACAGTGAACCAACTATTTGAAAGTATTGAAAAAAACAAAATAATACCTACAGATCTTGGGCAAATAACTCATCAAGGCAAAAAAACTTACTTTTTAAACATTGCCGATACCGGCTTTGGTGGGGCGACCGTTCACACCTTGAACAAACAGCGGAACTGGCTAGGAGGCAAACTTAGCTACTCATTGGCCATTTTGCGAACATTTATTATATTTCGAAAACCCGTACTCAAAATTGAAAGCAAGGAATGGCGACATGAAGGTGAAGTTCTACTATGCGCTTTCTGCAACGGTGGGATATTTGGAAGTGGACTTACTATACATCCTGAAGCAGATCCTCACGATGGTCAACTAGAAATCACCTTAATCGGAAATGTTTCTCTTTTCGATTACATCCGGTATCTTCCGCGACTTAAAAAAGGTCAGCGAATTGAACACAAAGAAGTCAAGTACCTTCGATCAAACAAAATTGCCGTGAGCATACAAAAAGGTGTCTCTTCTACTGAAGCAGATGGAGAACCCATTTGTGAAATAGCGTTTGAAGTCGAATTGGTTCCGCAAAAGATCAATTTATTGATCCCTTAATTTATACCTTCAATATTCCCTTTTTAATCAACAAGTTGGCAATTTGAACAGCATTAGTCGCAGCACCTTTTCTCAAATTATCCGCCACGATCCACATGTTAAGCGTATTTGGTTGAGATTCATCTCGACGTATTCTACCAACAAAAACATCATTCTTTCCTTCAGCATATTTCGGCATTGGATAGGTATATGTTGTTGGATCATCTTTCAATGTGATTCCATCTTGTTCGTGTAACAGACGTCTAACATCACTTAGGTCAAAATCATTTTCAAACTCAATATTCACCGATTCTGAGTGCCCCCCAACGACAGGGACTCTAACAGCAGTAGCTGTAACATTAATTCTTGGATCAAGGATTTTTTTCGTTTCGTTGGTCAATTTCATTTCTTCCTTGGTATATCCATTTTCCGTGAAAACATCACATTGTGGTATACAATTCTTATCAATTGGATAATGATAGGCCATCTCACCACTGATGCCTTTTCGCTCATTCTCCATTTGCTCCACTGCTTTCACGCCCGTACCAGTGATTGACTGGTAAGTAGATACCACAACTCTTTTAATGGAATACGCCTTGTGCAGTGGTGCCAACGCTAACAACAATTGAATGGTACTACAATTTGGATTTGCAATGATCAAATCTTCCTTTGTTAATTCATTCCCATTAATCTCAGGAATTACCAGTTTCTTACTAGGATCCATCCTCCAAGCGGAAGAATTATCGATAACCACAGTACCCACTTCTGCAAAACGAGGCGCCCAATCCAATGAAGTCTGTCCACCTGCCGAAAAAATGGCCACATCAGGCTTCATACTTACAGCTGTTTCCAATCCC
Source organism: Crocinitomicaceae bacterium (assembly GCA_036825545.1). GTDB lineage: Bacteria > Bacteroidota > Bacteroidia > Flavobacteriales_D > Crocinitomicaceae > M0103. Next base: position 209,077 of record DAISYB010000001.1, read on the forward strand.
ACAACAGGAAATTCCAATGAACCAAATCCCACCATTTTACCAACGGACTTCTCTGAAGCAACGGGAATTAATTCTGTTACCGGGAAATTAAACTCGCGTAAAACTTCCAACATTACATTTCCTACCATTCCGGTAGCCCCAACAACTGCAACTTTCATTTTTCAACTTTTTAATCTTCAGAAACAAAACGTCTTCCGACCCAATTAAACATTGTATAACTTTCGAAGCATCAAAATTAGTATATTTGATAGCACACTAAAGGAAGGAATGAAATACTTTTTACTACTTGTTACGTTCTTCACTTTTCCAGCATTATTTGCTCAGTTTTCTGACGGATTTGATGATGGCGATTTCACAAGCAACCCCGGTTGGTTTGGTGATGATTCTGTTTTTGTAGTTGTGAACGTTAATGGAAATAATCAATTGCGATCCAATAAAACTCTTGCAAGTGCTTCATTCTATTTAACAACCAACTCCACTTTGGCTTTGGATTGTCAGTGGGAATGGTTTACCAACCTTCAATTCAATACTTCAAGTGCGAACTATGTTGATGTGTATCTTACTGCAGATCAAACAAACCTATTGAGCCCGACTTTGAGCGGTTATTTCGTGCGACTTGGCGGGACTGATGATGAAATTTCTCTTTTCAAGCGTTCATCAGGCACTGCGACAAAAATAATTGACGGTGTGAACGGAATATTAAATACCTCCAACAACAATGTGAAAATTAAAGTTGTTCGAACAGCAGGTGGTGAATGGAAATTGGATCGTGATATTACAGGAAGTGGGAATAATTACCTGACAGAGGGAGTTATTAATGATGTCACAGTAGTCAACGGGGCTTATTTCGGTCTAGCCATTACGCAATCAACTTCTTCTTTCTTTCAGAAGCACTTTTTTGATGATTTCTATGTTGGGCCAATCATTTACGATGTAACTCCACCAGTTCTTTTGTCGGCAAGCGCAATAAGTGCTACGGAAATTGATGTTTTATTCAATGAAGCATTGGATCAGACTTCTGCTGAGAATACGAACAACTACGATATACAACCCTTCCAGTCTGCGCAAACAGCCATTTTAGACGCCGTCAATCCTGCACTAGTGCACATAACGACTCCTTTCCCGCTTCAAAATGGAAATACTTATACCTTGTTTATCTCAGGCGTCGAAGATTTAGCCAACAATGTTTCGGGAAGTCAATCAGTTCAATTTTCTTATTTTGTGGCTGAGACCCCAAGTCCAGGTGATGTAATTATTACAGAATTCATGGCTGATCCCTCACCTGTTGTTGGTTTACCTGAACAGGAATTTGTAGAAATCTACAATAAAAGCAATAAGTATTTTAATCTAAATGGTTGGAAACTTGGGGATAATGCTACTGAAGGAACTATTCAATCGACTTGGTTGTCACCCGGTGAATATAAAGTTCTGTGTCCTTCCTCTTGGGTTGATTCCTTTCCGAATGCTGTTGGTGTTACAAGCTGGCCAAGTCTCAATAACGCAGGAGATGATGTGCGTATTAAGGCTTCGGGGATAATTCTGGATGAATTGACATACAGTGACAGTTGGTATCAAGATCCGATAAAAAAAGCAGGTGGCTATACCTTAGAACGCATAAATTTAAATCACCCATGTTCCGGGGAAGGTAATTGGATTGCGAGTAATGCCGTAATAGGCGGAACACCTGCAGCATTGAATTCAGTGAACGACGATACGCCGGATAGTTCCTTGCCTCAGCTTACACAACTCGTCGCACTTGAGCCTAATTACTTGGAAGTTTATTTCAATAAAGGCATGGACTCAATTTCTTTGGCTAACAGTTTTTCTGTAACATCACCGAGCTTATCTGTTTCTAGTATCTATGTATTTGGGCCATTCCCCAACAAAATGACTTTGGAATTTACTCAAAACATTGTTCCAAGCCAAACCTATTCAATTCTCATCGAAAACGTGGCTGATTGTTGGTTAAATACGACCTCACTTAATGGGAATTTCATATTGCCTGAACAGGCAGTAGAGGGTGACATAATTGTCAATGAAATTTTATTCAATCCCTACACCGGAGGATCTGATTGGGTAGAGTTATACAATCGTTCAAACAAAGTAATCAACCTAAAGAACTGGCAATTTGCGAATATGAGTGGTGGGATCATCTCCAACTTCAAATCGATAACTGATAATTTTTTGATCAAACCAGGAGAATATGCCGTTGCCACAAAAGACTCGATTCATGTGAAACAGAATTATCCATTTGCAGTATCAGGTCGTTTTGTCTATTGTGAACTTCCATCCTACAACAATGATTCTGGTTCGGTTGTGCTTGTTTTTAACACTCAGCCATTTGATAAAGTATCCTATTCTGCAAAGTGGCATTTCCGTCTTTTAGACAATGTAAAAGGGGTCTCTTTGGAGCGGATTGATCAGAACGGCCCTTCCAACAATGGAAACAATTGGCATTCCGCCGCTCAATCCATTGGATTTGGAACTCCGGGTGGACAAAACTCACAGTACTTCCCTGCATTGGAGGGAGGTGACTTTGGCTTTACCAGTTCCACCTTCTCACCGGATAACGATGGATATGAAGATATTTTACAGATCTATTATGAAATGTTAGAACCGGGTTTACTTGGAACCCTCACTTTTTATGATGATCGTGGAAGACAGATTGCCGTACTATTCAAAAACGAATTACTCGGTATCGAAGGGACTTACAAATGGGATGGTTTTACAGATAATGGAACAAAGGTTTCCATTGGCACATACGTAGCTGTTTTTGAGGCATTTGGTGTCAATGGTGGCTTAATGTTCACTAAACGTAAGGCTTTCACAGTTGCTGGTAAACTATGATTTCTTAATTTTGTTATAAACTTTAACGTTATGAGAAAAACACTTTTATTAATTAGCGCACTTGTTTGCGCATACTTGTCCACTTATTCACAGGTTAATCCAAACGCAATAGGAGTACGTGGTGGTGGTGGATTTGGGGGTAATGGCCTTGAAGTTTCGTATCAAAAAGGATTTGGTGAATCCAATAGACTTGAACTTGATTTTGGATTTAGAAGTAGACGTTACATCGGTGGCCCTGGAAAAAATTGGTACTATAACCATCTCGCTGTAAGTGGTATTTATCATTGGGTTTGGAATATTACTCATGGATTGAATTGGTTTGTTGGACCGGGCGCGCAAGTTGGTTTTTACGATGATTATTACGGATATAATTCAGGAATCGGAATAGGTGTTGGAGGTCAAATCGGATTTGAGTATGATTTCAATCATCTTGGTGTTCCAATCCTTGTTGGAATTGATGCACGACCAATGTGGGATTTGATGGGTTATTATAGGGGATTCGGTGGAGGAGCTGCATTATCTGCTCGATATACTTTCTAAGAACCTAGTCATAGCTAGAAAACAGTCTTTCGTTGAAAAGTAGTTCCGCTACTTTTCAACGAAAGACTTACATTTGATTCAGAACAAACTATTCGTTCATGCTGTCACCGGGTTCAAAAGGCTGGATCAATAAATACTTCGACCTGATCGATAAGGGTGAGTTTTTTCTCAAAACTACCGATCTTCCTGTAAAAATAGAGAAGGATAAGTTTATTCATGCTGCTTTAGGTCGCACAGGGATCATTTTTGGTTTTCCAAGTCGCTTGATCTTCGCAAAGGATCTGGATCAGAATACATGGACCACAGAAGAAAAACTCAAAGTTTTACTCTTCGAATCACACTTGTTCACATACAAACTTCATTTAATAGATCAACCATTCCATCGGGAAGAGTTCATTCAAACATTAGTTGATTTTTACGGGCAATACAGCTCCAATGCGATTACGAAATTGTACAACTTGTTTATGAAGGAAACGTTGGAAGAAAAAGTTGAATCTATTCTTTCAAGGCGAGTTGATATAAAAGTGAACTATCTGGAAAATTCATTTTGGGTCAATTACTTGAACAACGTGTTCATATACCTTGATGTAATTCTCTACAACGAATACTTGCAGCAACCCAAAAAAAGCACCTTCTACAATTATGATGAGCTGGCCATGAATGCCTTGGTGGCTATCACATTGGCTACCTATTCGGATGGACAGATCGAGAAAAAGGAAAAAGAACTCTTCTCAATATTTTTGGCTTCAGCGAATTTATCCGATCTCCACCGTGAACTAGCGGAAGAACGCTTTGAGAAAGGTGCAGATTTCGAGGACTTTACTGATCGTGCACATTTCAACTGGTTGTACAAGCGTTTCTTATTGGACTTGTCTGTTTTTGTCATCTTCTCCAACCACGAGGCCTTACCGGAAGAGAAATTATTCCTTGAGGATTTAAGTATTTTTCTTGGATTATCAGAAATAGATCTCAACGAAGCAGAGGCAATTACAGCTCAATTTGTTATCCAAAATCAAAAGATGATTCCTTTTTTGTCGAATAGTAATTCAATTGAAAAAGTCTATGGGAGCTTATCCAAGCGTTGGATCAAGATTCTTGGCCGAAATAAGGATAAGCTGGTTACTGAGATCCAGCAAAGTCGTGAATTGGTTGCACTCATACGTAAATCCACCACCACCGAATTGACCAAAGAGGAGAAAGAAGCTGTCAAATCTCAGTTCCTCGACATTGTAAAATCAATGCCTTCTTTGGCTATTTTCATGTTGCCCGGGGGAACTGTTTTATTACCCGTTATCCTTAAAATCATCCCGGATTTGATGCCTTCTGCGTTCAGGGATAATGAAATTGAAAAATAATTTCAACTATATCTTGTTGTTTTTTAGGTATTTATAACTTTATACCTAATTTTCTTATGTATTTATT
>DAISYB010000002.1:0-195003 GCA_036825545.1 Crocinitomicaceae bacterium
TTGACTGCACCAACTGCAACAGATAACTGTGCAGGTTCTATTACAGGAACACATGATGCTACTTTGCCAATTACTTCTTCTACAACAGTTACATGGTCGTATGATGATGGAAATGGGAATACGTCTACACAGACTCAAGAAGTGATCATTTCAGATGTAGATGCTACTGTTACTGTGATTGACAATACCATTACTGCTAACAACGGCGATGCTGGTGTAACTTATCAGTGGGTGGACTGTGATAACTCTTTCCAAGATATCGATGGTGAAACCAATCAAAGTTTCACAGCAACTGTGACTGGCACTTATGCGGTTATCGTTAGCTATGGTTCTTGTAGTGAAATGAGTAACTGTGAATTCATTGAAGTTTCTGGATTGAATTACCTTCAAGCAGAAAACATGATGATCTATCCAAACCCGGCGAATGATCACATCATGATCGATGCAGCTACGAATGGTACGATCGAAATCATTGATTTTAGTGGTAAACTAGTGAAAATAGCTACTGTTGAACAAGGTGTAAATCAAATTGATGTACAGCACTTGGCAACAGGAACCTACACTGTTCGTTTAATTGGTACTGTTGGTGTTTACATCAATCAAATTGTTATCAACAGACATTGATAGTATTCTTTTAACAAAAAAGGAGTCGTCCCAAAAGGACGACTCTTTTTTTTGCCCCTGTCATACTCCGGTTCAATCCTGACAGAAGCAGAGCGGATCGTCAGGATCACACTGACGCCCGTGTCAGTGCATGCTCACTATGACGTGGGGAAATACCTAACTCCCAATTCTCAAACAAACACCGGTTAAATATCTGAAAATGAAGACGTATAATTCACAAAGGGTGTTAATCTGTTGAAATTTCAACAAAGCGGAAATCTCATTTTTTTTCTTAGCCATAAAACACTAAATTGCTTGAAAACTAACGAGATATGAAGCCACGAATTAGGGTGAAAGCCCCGCTGTTACTGTTATTGCTACTTTTTTCAACTTCTTTTTCCTTTACACAGCAATTTTCTGAAAATCAGCAATTTGATGTTCAAACTAGAGGGTCAGGTTTTACAGGGCGTCATTTTATTAGCAGTACTTTTTTTGAGGAACTTCCGGAGGAACAGAAACAAGCTCTTCAATCGCGTCCCGACTATTATTTTATAGAAGGTATCAGTAAACAGGTAATCACGAGTCACCATTTGAATTCATTACCTGAGTCCAGACAGAATGATATTACTTCTCAACCGGATAAATATGAGCTAGTAGACACAGAGCCGACAATTTCCGTATCGGAACAGGATCTGAATAGAATGACTCATGAAGAACGAGTTCATGTCTTAATTAACCTTGATCGCTATAAGATTGTTCCGGACACTGGATTTATTGGTGACCAACCTTCCGGAATGATAACTTTCACTCAGGAACAGTTCAATAATTTACCAGTAGAAAGACAGAATTATATTCTGAGTAATCCGCAGAGCTTCCAACTGATCACCGAATAAGACTTTAGATTATGATACGCTACTACTTATCACTACTTATTTTTACTTTCTTATCCATACACTTGTCGATAGGACAATGTAATAATGCATCAGCTTTTGGTTCAGCCACTGCACCAGGCCCTGGAAGTTCTGTTACGATCAGTATATGTGTGTATGCCGGTGAATACAGCACGCTTTCATCCGTTGTAGCAGGAGCAACTTACACTGTAACAAGTTCGACCACTTCTGATTTCATAACTGTCAGACAAGGAACACCCGGAGGTACTGTAATCGCTTTTGGTACTCAACCCCTCAATTGGACAGCAACAGTAGCCGGAACCTATTACATCCACACCAACACCAATTCTTCGTGCGGTACACAGTCTTCATGTAGATCAATCTCTGTTTCCAGATCGGCGTGTACTCCGCCTGCTGCTCCAACTTCAGTTGCGGCTAGTCCGTCTACAATTTGCGGTGGAACAAATTCGAGTTTAAGCGCTGTTTCAGCCGGAAATACAATACGTTGGTACACCGCTTCTTCCGGTGGAACTTTGCTTGGCTCTAGTGCGAGTGGTGCAGGCTTTAATGTGACTCCTTCTGTTACAACTACCTATTGGGCAGAAGCTTATAATGGTTCATGTGGAAGCTCACGTGTATCTGTTACTGTCAATGTATTGTCAACACCATCTGCACCAAGTCCGGTTACGGCTAACCCCTCAGTTATGTGCAGTGGGGCAACAAGTCAATTGAATGCGATGTCGAGTACAACGGGTTTCACGGGAAGCTATGCACCGGCAAACTGGACACAAACCAATCCATCAGGAGATGGTGGCTCAGTTAATGCTTCTTCAGCACCTACATCTATTTCAATGACTTCTTCCAATAATTTTTCTGGCGGTGCTTCATCAGTGTTCTACACGATAACAGTTCCGGCATCTGGTAATATTGTGTTTAACTGGAATTATTCCACTATTGATGCACCTATTTATGATTATCCTCAGTACGCCATAAATGGAGTAATTATTGGTTTGATTCCAGGATACAGTGGAGCGGGAGGATATGTCCAAAGTGGAACAGGAACAACTATTGCGGTAACTGCAGGACAGACCTTTTCTTTTGTCATGACAAGTGGGGATAATTTCGGAGGTAGTGCAACTACAGTATTCTCGAATTTCACAGCACCGGGAATGGGTTCAAATTCCATCACATGGTGGACTGTTTCTACTGGTGGAACAAGTATTGGATCCAGTTCAAGTGGTGCAAATTTCAGCGTCGCTCCTACCACCACCACAACTTATTATGCAGCGGCAAGTAACGGGACATGCAGTAGTGCAACAAGAACACCTGTAACTGTGGAGATCGAGAGTCCCACAGCTCCTAACCCTGTAACGGCATCACCAATGACGATATGTCCGGATGAACTATCCAACTTAAATGCAACGGTTGGTAGTACAGGTTCAACACAAAGCGGATTTGCTAATTATTATGCACCAGCGAATTGGACAGTAACTCACGCTCCGGCTGCGGACCAGGGGACAGTAAATACATCAAATGCGCCAACTTCAGTTACACTGATTTCCAGTAACGGTGGAAACTATGGGGTGCATTCCGTATTTTTTACTATTCCAATTCAAGCCAATGGTGACATAACTTTCAACTGGAGTTACATCACGTATGATATAGATGGTTCGGCCTACGATTTACCACAATATGCCATAAATGGTGTTATTCAAGGTAATATCTGTTCTTTTGTTTCCGGTGGACCAGTATCACAAAGTGGTACATGCACGATACCGGTTCTAGAAGGTCAAACTTTTTCGCTCGTTATGAGTGCAATAGATGATATTATGGGATCGGCTCACCTTACAGTTTCTAATTTTGTTGGCCCGCTACCTCAACCCAATACGGTTCAGTGGTTTACTGTTCCAACAGGTGGGGCAAGTATTGGAACATCTGCTAATCAAGAGAATTTTCCGGTTACACCGGGAACAACCACAACTTATTACGCACAAACGGTTACTCAATCAGGGTGTGTGAGTACAAGTCGTACACCTATTACCGTTACTGTGAATACCAATTCTACGGCACCAAATATTGTAGATCTGCCCGGTTCTATTTGTCCAAATACGACTGTTCCCCTTACAACCTCAGGAGGTGTTGCCGGTACAGGATCGAATGTTTATTGGTACAGCGGTCCAAACGGAACGGGGACCTTGCTAGGTGTTGGAACTATGCTTAATATTGCTCCAAGTACTACAACTACGTATTATGCACGTCGACAAGGCACGTGTAACACAACTGGTGATGATGTGACAACAGTTTATGTAAAGACTTATGTTTATGCATCCAATGCCACTACAAGTTCGAATTATTGTACCGATAACTCAGGATGGAAACATTTCTATGTAGGTGATGAGATTATTTTCTCAGCAATGGGTGATTTCAGCATGGTTCCTGTAGGTTTTCCTTTAGTTACGATATTCGACAACGGGTCCTATTATCAGGAATCACAAGGTCCTGGAACTTCCGCTGACTGTATCAATGGCGGTACGCCCGGAGAAGAGCGTTTTGAAATGGAAAGAAGCTGGAATCTTAATATGGGAGGAGCAGCACCAAGTGGAATCTATTCTATACGATTCTATTTCCAACCTATGGAGCGCACTGCAATCATTAATGCTGCAAATGCATGGATAGCTGCACACCCGGCATGTGATTACACTTATAAATATGCTTATCCGGATGGTTTCTACTGGTTTAAGAATTCAGGATCCAATTACACGGCTCCAGATTACGACGGAACACATTACGGAGGAACGCCAGGTACTACACCAAATGGTGTGAATTATACGCAGTGGGCTGGGATTAATGGTTTCTCTGGTGGTTCAGGAGCTGTCATCCTAGTGCCAAATACGATATTACCAATCACTTTGAGTTCATTCAATGCAGAATGTAATCAGGAGCAACAGAAAGTCACTTTGAAATGGACAACTGATTCTGAGCATTTGTCTTCCCATTTTACAATTCAACGATCAACTGGAAATGATTTATGGACTGTTGTTGGTTCAGTGCAGGCTGCTGGCGAATCGAATCAATTGTTGCAATATGAAATGATCGATAATAATCCGGAAAGAAATGAAGTGGCCTATTATAGGTTAGTTCAGTATGATTTTAATGGTGATTTTGAAGTGTTTGGCCCAATTTCATCCAATTGCTTCAGTTCATCGGAGGGTATGCGTATACAGCCAAATCCTGCAACTTCATCCATTCAAGTATTTATCGATAGCCAGTCATTCAATGAACATGATGCAATTTTAATCACTGATTTAAGCGGAAAAGAAATTTGGCGAAGCACAGCATCAAATTTGCAGCTCATTTCCATCGATGATTGGCAGAAAGGTATGTACATTGTTCATTTTGTTCAAGATGAACAAATTGTACGACACCAACGATTTATCAAGCAATAGTTCTCATATGTTGAGAACTATGCATCCGACATCTTTGCAAATTAAGGTGTCGGATGTTTTTTTTTTGCTCACTCATACTCCGGTACGTTCATCAAAAAAAGCTGAACACTCAGTATGACTAGCAATTCCTAATTATCCATTGTCAATTGTGCATTCTCAATTGTTCAATGTCAATTCTCCCTATCTTCGCCCTCATCAATAAGATCGTATCCATACTGTCCCCCGTCCGAAACGAAGCCAAGTACCTCAATGCTTGCCTCGATTCCATTCGCGATCAATCGTACCGTGATTGGGAACTCATTGTGATCGATGATCATTCAGAGGACAAGACCGCAGTGATCTTGGAAGAATATGCGGAGCTCGATGTGCGCATCAAATGGTATCCCAACAAAGGAAAGGGAATTCTACCCGCTCTTCAACAAGCCTTTGAATTGTCTTCAGGTGATTTCGTTACCCGAATGGACGGAGACGATCTCATGCCTTCTTATAAATTGGAGAAGTTACATGAGTTGCTTGAACATGCTCCACCTCGTACGATCGCGACAGGTAAAGTGCGTTACTTTGGCGAAACAGAAGTGAGTGAAGGTTATCGACGCTACGAACAATGGATGAATGAACACTGCGAAAAGAACGATCATTGGGATTGGGTCTATCGCGAATGTGTGATCGCTTCTCCCAATTGGCTGTGCCGACGTAAAGACCTGATCGAATTGGGAGGATTTTCAAACTTAAGTTACCCCGAAGATTATGACCTGGTCCTGAAGTGGTACCAAAACAATTATCAAGTGGTCTCTACCAATGAAATGACCCATCTTTGGCGCGAGCATACTGAACGTACCTCGCGAAATTCTCCTGTTTATGATCAGGAGTCCTTCTTTCAATTGAAAATACCTTATATGCTTCAGGAATTTCCAACGGAGCAAATCATCGTGCTGGGAGTCGGACAAAAAGCCAGGTTGTGCAAAGATCTACTCACACGATCCGAACGGCAATTCACCGCTCTGGAAAATAAAGAAGCATTCAGTCAGCCTGAATTACTTGAACTACCTATAGAAAATTCGATCTTGTTGATTGCCGTCTATCCTGAGGACGCAGAACGCATGCGATTACTTGAGATTCTGAATACGAAAGGATTTGTTTGTGGCAAGAATGCATTTTTTGTATGATCTGGACTACTTCACATATAACGATTCGCCCTCTGGAGTGATCATATAGGTGTTACCACTCTTGCAATTGACAAGAAGCAAGTTGTCATTTTTCATTGTCATTTTATTGATCCCTTCCTCTTCCTCAGATTGACACGCACAAGTAAAGGGTTTTCTGGTTTTTGAGCCTCCCGCCGGATCAAGTGTGCACTTATAAGCGTCTTGCGCAGCAGTCCAGTAGAAAAGTACTGTTTCATTCTGAAAATTTCCTTCCGTGAATCCCAAGACCTTACCTTTTAACGACGAATGAAAGGTCATGGCATAGCCTTCTATGTTTTCCATCAAGTCTCCATTTCGAAGGAAAAAACGCACCTTCTGTTGAGCCAGTGAGGTATAAGAAATGAAAAGCAATGAAAGACAAAGGATAATCCGCATGGCTAAGTTTTTGACAAATTTACGATGCTTTCATCATGGTCTGAAAATGAGTCCCCCCGATTTTATCAACATCTTATTCCCATAATTCCTTTCCTTCGACTTGGCTCAGGGCAATCATTCCTTCATTCTTTAATTCCTCCCATTCTAACATCTAATTTTACTAAATTCGCTCATGCCAATCATCCAACTCATCGAAAAAGCATTCAAAGCACTCTTACCCAGTCCTTTTACGATTGCGGTACTTCTCACAGTGCTTACCTTTGTTCTTGCAGGGTTGCTGACGAGTTCAGAGCAAACCGGAGTGGATCGTTTTTGGGAGTTGGCCGGTTTTTGGGAGCAAGGACTTTGGAATGCGCCACTTCTAGTTTTTGCCGTTCAAATGATGTTAATGTTGGTCTTGGGGCATGCACTCGCCTTGACCAAGCCCGTCGATCGACTGATTGGATTTGCTACACAGTATTGCACAACAACAGCGCGTGCAGCTGCAATCGTTACTTTACTCACCACTATGGTTGCGTTGTTCAATTGGGGACTCGGTTTGATCTTTGGTGCTATTTTGGCCCGAAAGGTAGGCGAACACAGTCAGCGCAATAACCTAGGAATTAATTACGCACTGATTGGTGCGGCAGGATACAGTGGTCTGATGGTTTGGCATGGTGGTATTTCAGGATCTGCACCGATCAAAGCTGCCGAATCTGGTCATTTGAAAAGTTTGATGGAAGCAAGCTCAGGAAGTACGGATGCCTTGCCTGATGCAATTAGTTTCTCCACCACCGTTTTTGGTTCGATGAATCTTACCGCTACTCTCCTTGTGCTTTTGATTCTTCCTGCATTCATGTTTCTGCTCGGTAAGAAAATACAACGTAGCGATCAGCAAGTACGCAAGAATTTTCGTGACTTTGCCACAACGAATGATGAAACCCGATTGATAAAAGGTGCCGAACAAATTGACCACTGGCGCTTGACTTCTTTGTTGATCGGAAGTTTCATACTGATCTACTTGTTTCGTTTTGCGCTGATTGATTTCGCTGTGAAAGGATTGGGATTTATTACACCGAATTTTATCAATTTGCTTTTGTTGGCGCTCTGCCTTTTGTTGCATCAAAGCATTGCGACTTTTCTGAAGGCAATAGATCAAGCCATTGGTGGTGCGTCTGGAATTTTGATTCAGTTTCCATTGTACTTCGGTATCATGGGGATCATGAATCATTCAGGATTGGTACAGCATTTTTCAGATTTTTTTGTCTCGATTTCAACTACCACCACTTTCCCAATCTTTACGTTCGTTAGCGCCGGATTTGTGAATATTTTTGTCCCAAGCGGTGGAGGACAATGGGGGGTCCAGGGACCAATCATCATTCAGGCAGCACAAGAACTAGGCGTTTCCCTTCCAAAAGCGATCATGGCGCTGGCGTACGGCGATCAGTTGACCAATATGCTACAACCATTTTGGGCGCTACCTCTGTTGGGAATAACAGGATTGCGAGCGACAGCCATTTTACCGTATTCATTTGCCTTGATGCTTGTTGGAATGGTGATCTATTTAGCGGTACTTTTCATTTTTTAATCATGGACAGAACACGCGTACAACAGTTTTTTAAAACCATGGGGCCGGGAATTCTTTTCGCCAGCACAGCGATAGGTGTTTCGCATTTGGTTCAAAGTACACGAGCCGGTGCTGAATTTGGTTTTTCACTGATCATCTTCGTTATCGCCGCTAATGTCTTTAAGTATCCTTTTTTCGAGTACGGTAGCCGTTACGCCAATGCGACGAACGAAAGTTTGATCGATGGTTATTCCCGAATCGGACGACCAATGCTTTGGTTGTATTTTCTGATCACAATCGGTAGTATGTTCTTTGTGAGCGCAGCTGTTGGAGCCGTAACTTCCGGATTCTTACAAAACTTGTTTGGAATAGGCGATTGGGGTTTGTGGGCTACTGCAGGATTGTTCTCTTTCTGTTTATTGCTCCTACTTATAGGTAGCTACAAGGCCTTGGATTCACTTATTAAGATCGTTGGAATTGTCTTGTTACTCTCAACGGTGCTCGCTTTTGTATTGGCCTTGGTTCAAGGTCCTGCAAATGAAATAACACCTGTTCCTTTCAAAGAATTGATTTACGGAAATTCCTTGTTATTTGTCATCGCTTTAATGGGGTGGATGCCTACCGCTGTGGATCTCAGTACGTGGATCAGCTTATGGACAGAAGAGCGTATTCGTCAAACCGGCTATAAACCAACTTTAAAACAGTCCATTGCTGAATTCAACTTGGGTTATATCATTTCATCGGTTTTGGCCCTTTTCTTTGTTGTTTTGGGTGCGTATATGCTGTATGGAAGCGGAAAGGACTTACCCGCAGGAGCAGGATCTTTTGCGCATGAAGTGGTTGGATTGTTTACCGGATTCATAGGCGATTGGAGTTATTTGATCATCGCGGCATCCGCTTTTTCCATTATGTTTGGTACCTGCATAGCTGTTTTTGATGGCTACGGCAGAAGTTTGGAACGTAGCGTGGAATTGTTATTTCTAAAAGAACGATCTACAGAACGTTCATTTGTTTACAAAGCTGCCTTGGCAGTAGTGGTGATTGGAGCATTTTGTATTATTGCCTTTTTTGGAAAGCACATGACTAAACTAGTGGATCTTGCAACAACTATCAGCTTCCTGATCGCACCGGTCATTGCATTCGTCAATTTCCGTTTAGTCACCGCTAAACATGTCCCGAAAGAGGCTCAACCGGGTACATTCATGCGGATATTAAGTTGGGCAGGGATTATCTTCCTGACGGGATTTGCCTTAGTATATGTGGTTGTTTAAAATGCAGCAAGGAGCATAGAACATGGATTGGATCTTGCTTCGGGATTTTCGTTGATCACAGAGGTAGTTGAGTAATGAGTGCACTCAACACTATGAACTTTTCAATCGAACTGGATATTTCCCATGAACAAAGTCTATGTTCCATGCTCAAAGTTATTAGTCAATTGATCATCTCATCACCTTGTGACCCGCAATGTTTTTGTGCTCAAAAATGAGTTTCAGATCTTTGCGATGAGCGATTGCCTGACGATGGTCGTCACTGTTAGTCAAAACTAATTTCACTCCTTTTTCAATGACCCTGTCTAGCTTCTCATCGATAGGAGTATTCTCCAAACTAAGATCGGTATACCCTTTACAGTCGATTAATGACAAAGTGAAGTTTGGTGTTGGATCGCCCATTGAAAGAACAAGATCTGTACGTTTGAAACCATATTGTCTAATCTTGGGGCGAAGGTTGAGATATGCTTCATGAAATGTTTTGTATTTCCATTCGTAGAATTCCCACAGTTTATATTCTTCTGCAGGGATGTAAATCGGCCAAAGACCTGCATCTCCGGTTCGGTATTTCATTCTGGTCTTCGTTAAAGAAAAAGGAAGAAGATATAATGTTAAAAGTAGAATCATCACTACTATAGTCGAGCGACGGACAAATGTACCCGCATTTCTGGGGTAGACCGTATAAAGAATCCAAAAGATTGGAGGGATAAAGAGCAAAAACTCGATCAAGTAATAATCGTGGTAATCAAAGTTTCTGAACCATAAGAGGAAGTAACTTAATCCACCCAGAACCATGGCTAAAAATGACATACCGATCTTCCAGTGAATTCGAAAAGCAAAATAGATACACAGAATCAAAAGTAACAAAAGAAGAATAGTTATTGGAAGAGGATAGAATTCTGTGATGGTGTGTTTGACAAAATCAGCCCATACCTTGGCTAAGTCAAAATCGCCCCAAATAGGCATTGATTTGGTGAGAAAGTAGGATGAGTTGTTTAGTTCATTATAATGCTTGATATACAGTACCCAAGCTCCTGAAATGACTATTGGCAAAAGAAGCAACAAGAAAAGGCTGTATTTTTTTGCATGTCCTGTTTTTGTAAAAAGTCCAAAAAAGTGATAGGCAAGTATAGGCAGAAACCCAATCAACATAGTCGATCTCAAAAGTCCACTCAATGAAACAAAGAAAAGTCCACCAAAAAAATAAAGTAGCTTGATGTTTGATTCTTCTTTGTTGTTAAAGATACCTGGTAGTTTATGTACTCCGGATTTGACATAGCAGTACCATCCCATAAATAAGAAAGAAAGTGAATTTAGGTTGACTAGAAATGAGTTGCTATAATAACCGACAAGTGGACTTAATAGAAGTGTACACAACAGACCAAAACTGAATAATTGGTTATTTGTCAATTCGCGAGTTAAATGAAAGAGTAGCAGAAGACCTATTAATAATATCGAGTAATTCAGCAAACGGGGTACCCAGTAAGCTTCCCCGGTAATCAACCAGATTTTAGCGTTAAGGTAGTACATCAATGGAAATTCTCCTGCAGATTTTCCCTGATGAGAATCCTGAAAGTGCATCGCAGGTTGGAATAAATTATGTCCTTCTTGGTAATAATTCAATGCCATCGAATAGGCATCAGCTTGTCGCCATGAATGTTTGCTGATAGGCGCTCTATACATGGAATGGTGGTGGTCATGCGCAAGACCTGATCCAATGATCAATAAGCAGGCTAAACCATAACTTTTCAAGAATCGCACTAAGAAAAGTGGCATTTTAATTGTTTTGTGCGAATTTACTCAAAACGAACACACTTTTTTGAATCATTTTTCAAATCATGAGATCGTGCAGTCAGCTTCGATACGTTCAGCAAAAGCTGAACACTCAGCTTGATGTCACGTGGTCCTGATAGAAGCAGAGCGAATCGTTAGGATTGTACCGAGGTCAGGGTACACAAATCAAGGTATCATACCAAGGAGAATACCCAGCCCAAACCCCCAATGCTCCACCAGTTATGTTGCTGGTAATGTTGGTCGGCGAAGCAAATGGATTTCCAGCTGAATACATCTGTAAGTATTTACGCTCCATGAATTCGTAAACTCCCTTGTCCAGTTTCGATAATTTTATGACAATTGTGTCGTTTAGCTTGAAATAACATCGATATGCAGCTTCACTTTCTTGATTGCAAGTCATGGGATTTTCATAAGAAAAATCAAAAGTTTTACCGTCAAAAAATTCATCATCGGTAAAGGGACTAAATGGTTTCATAAAAAGTCCTGAACTTAGGTATTTAACTTCCCATCTGTAAGCATCGTATTGTCCGGGTGGATCAGATAATTTTGCCCATGAGAACCCTCGATCAGTAAATCCGGGCTCAGGCTTCCAGTACGTACTTATGAGTGGTGTCGGTGGTAGTATTTGAGTGGAAGAGGTGTACACCTTTCCTTCATGTTCAATGGTCAATGAATAGGTTTTTCCTACTTGTCCCCAAATCGCAGTATTGAAGCTCGTATATGCGCAAATATTGACAAGCGCTAACTGTTCAACAGGGATTCCAAACATTTGGGCAGCAATTTCTTCTGTGCCTGGTGGGAGGTCGTTGGAACATATGAGATCAAGAACAACAGTTGTTGTGCCATCGGAAACTGTAAC
This sequence comes from Crocinitomicaceae bacterium, assembly GCA_036825545.1. Classification (GTDB taxonomy): domain Bacteria; phylum Bacteroidota; class Bacteroidia; order Flavobacteriales_D; family Crocinitomicaceae; genus M0103. Next base: position 11,987 of record DAISYB010000002.1, read on the forward strand.
AACGGCATCAGAGATAAACCCATTGAGATAAGCATCTAAATTTGTTGGTGAATAAATATCGTTGGTCCGAGACAACAAAACGATAGGTGGTTGATTGGTTTCAATACTACCATCTACAACCAACATTTCTTTGTATCCGGGGATATCAATTGTCACTTCTTTTGTGCATGACATCAGAAGTAGTAGAATTAACGGTATCAGACTTAAATTTTTCATATTCTTATAATTCAAAATTCCATGTTACACTAGGGATGATCGGGAAAAGTGTCACTTGTTTCACTGAGATCTTAAAATCACCATTCAGGAAATTTCCATCATTGTCAACATACAAGAAGAATGGGTTAGCTCGGTTGTACACATTGTACACAGAAAATGACCAATTGCTCTTAAATTTCTTTTTGACTTGAAAAGTCTCTCCGGTAATATTATCTGTTTTCGTTTTATAGGCTTTGCTGTACCACGTTGCTGACAAGTCTAATCGATGGTAAGGAGCCATTCGCGTTGAATTACGATCACCGTATTGGAACAATAAGTTTTGTTCTTGTACATACCATGCAGCTGGTAGTGTAAGTGTGTTACCTGTAGCATAGATGAAAGCTGATCCAAAGGTCCATCGTTCATTCAACTTATAAGCGGCAACAATACTCAGATCATGTCTGCGGTCGTATTTTGCAGGAAAAACCTTCCCTTCATTAATGTCAGGAAATTTACGCTCCGTTTTTGACCAGGTATATCCAATCCAGCCTGTTAGTTTGCCAAAGGTTTTCTTGAAAAAGAATTCAGCGCCATAACTCCACCCAACACCGAAAACCAAAAGATTATCTGTATTGTCATTCACGTTGTCACTTGGTAATGCACCTTCCGAGAATTCAATTAGATTTTTCATTCCTTTGTAATACACTTCCACTGACGCTTCATATTTATCATTCAGGAAATTCCTGAAATATCCAAGACTTGCTTGCCAGCCAATTTGTGGTTTAGCTATATCAGTCGATGGATACCATATATCTGTTGGCAAAGATACTGCGCTTAATGAAGTTAAATGGACGTATTGATAATTGTAGGAATAACCTGCTTTAATGGAGCTTTTGTCGGGCAGCAGGTAGCGAGCAGAAATTCGTGGTTCAAGTCCATGATAAAACTTTATCAGGTCCCCTCTGCTATATTGAATTGACGTGTCGGGTTTTGATATATCTCCCTTCTGATAACGTGTAAATGGTCCTACGAATGAATATGTACTGTAACGTAATCCGGCATTAATTCTGAATTTTTCATTGACATCGAATTCATCCATGATGTAAAGGGCTGTTTCATGGCTGAAAAGTTGTTGGGCTGAACCGGTATCAAAAACAACTGAATCTGATTCGGCAGACACACTGGTTGGTGTGAATGTATGGTAAATATAGTCCGCCCCCCACTTAATCTTGTGTCGTGTATTTGGGAAATAAGAAAAATCAACTTTTGCACCAACATCTCTAATTCCGGAATTAATCTGAAAGTTGAATTGGTCCTGTTTGGAACCAAACGAAAACTGATAATCTGAGAATGTTGTGGTGACATTCATGAAAAGTTTATTGGTAAACAAGTGGTTCCATCTTAAAGCAGCGATTCCATTTCCCCATGGCATGGTCACTTTGAAATCATTTTCGCGCGAAGCAAACGAAAAGACATCCTTGCCATAATACCCGCTCAAGTAAATCCGATCTTTGCTGGTGATCTTGTAATTGAGCTTCAAATTCATGTCATAGAAATAATATCCTGAACCTGAAAAAGGAGATGAATCAGGAATTGCTGCTTTCATTAACAAGTCAATGTATGTCCTTCTTCCCGAAATAATGAAGGAGCCACGGTCTTTTTTTAAAGGACCCTCTACAGTTAAACGTGAGGAGATGACACCCAATCCTCCTTTAACTTTGAATTTCTTCATGTTTCCTTCGTTCATGTTGACTTCAAGTACGGATGACATTCGACCACCGAAATTAGCCGGCATTCCACCTTTGATGATGTTCACGCTTTTTACAGCATCCGAATTGAACACAGAAAAGAATCCAAATAAGTGGGCAGCATTGTAAACAACTCCTTCATCAAGTAGTACGAGATTTTGATCAGGACCACCACCTCTAACGTAAAATCCTTGACCTCCTTCAGAAACTGATGAAACACCGGGAAGTAGCTGAATTGTTTTTATAACATCCACCTCACCCATAAATGCCGGCAGAACTTTTATCTGTTCTATGTCTAATTCTATCTGACCGATTTTGGTTGAATTCACATTCTCACCTTTTTTTGCACTAACTTGAACTTCCTGAAGCTCGAGCATGTCCGTCCCAAGTTCGATGTCCATGCGTACATCTCGTGATAAATCAATTGTAACAATTTTGGTGTCATGTCCCAATGCTCTGTATTCAACAGCATAGGTTCCTGCAGGAATAGTGAGTGAATAGAAACCATAATTATTGGTAATTGCTCCTTGATTGATGCTCGGAATAACGACTTTGGCGCCTATGAGAGATTCACCACTTTGACCATCATTGATGTATCCACTTAAAGTGAATTTTTCTTGCGACAATGCATTAATCGCAACTAAAAATGTAATAAATACAAGAAATTGTCTCATAGTGATATTGTTCCATGCAAAAATGCTAAAACTATCAACGATTCACATCATTAAAAAGTTTAAATGGTGTTATTTTTTGTTGAATGGAAAGGAACCTTAACTGCCCTTTGGAATCTTAATTCCCTCATTTCTTAATTCCTTCATTCTTTAATTTCATAATCCATAATTCCTAATTCCTAATTTCAAAAACCTAATTTTACACCGTGGAAGAACGTTTAGACAAAGTGCTCCTTCAACGTGGACTAGTGAGTTCTCGTGTTAGGGCTGAGCAAATAATAAGAGAGATTGGCGTTAAAGTGAATGGAAAGCTGATCACCAAGACAGGAAAAAAAATTCCTATTGATGCGAATATTGAGATGATGGCAGAAGAGTTGCCTTGGGTATCCAGAGGTGCTTTAAAGTTGATTGAAGCATTGGAGCATTGGAAGCCTGAATTGAGCGGTAAAGTAGGGTTAGATATTGGTGCTTCCACAGGTGGATTTACAGAAGTGTTGTTGGATCGTGGCGTAAGTAAAGTCTATTGTGTTGATGTAGGGAAAGATCAACTCCATCAAAAATTGCAGGAAGATAAACGCGTGGTGAATTTGGAAAAGACGCATGTCCGCGAGCTCACACCACGACTCATTCCTGAATTAGCAGATTTATGTGTGATTGACGTATCCTTCATCTCCCTCGAGAAAGTTTTTCCGTTTATTCATGCGTTTTTGAATGAAGGAGCGCATGTTATTGCTTTGGTAAAGCCCCAATTTGAAGTCGGACGAGAATACATTGCAAAAGGTGGAATTGTGAAAAACAAAAGTCTTTATCCGCAAGTCATTGAACAAGTTCGCGCCAGTGCGAAACTCAATAATCTGGAATATGTAAGTCACATCCCATCTCCCATTTTAGGTGGTGATGGTAACGAAGAATTTCTAATGCTCCTCAAAAAAACCAAACAATAATTGGCTTCGCCGAACTTGCGTTTGTCAATTGTGCAATGTCAATTGTTCATTTTCAATTGAAAAAACGATTTTCTCCGCCGCCCCCTTCTGTTCACTGATCAGCTTTACCGTTTTTGCTTTCAGTTCATTGAGATCGTGATCGATACTGTGGAGTTTGTTTTCGAATTCTTCAGGAGTGGAAATCGGGAAGCCGATGCCTTCTCGGATAAAGAGACCAGCTTCGGGGAATTTGCCGAAATACGGACCAAACAATACAGGTAAACCAAAAACTGCAGGTTCTAAAATGTTGTGCAGATTGCCGGAGAATCCACCGCCGATGTAGGCGATTTTTCCATAAGAATAAGCATTGGCTAATTGTCCGATCGTGTTGAGAATGACAATGTTTCCGGTAAATGATTCATTTAAAGAAGTATAGCGACAGGCGATTGACCCCAGTTCTTTTTCAATCTGTTGAACATGCTTCTCCCGAATGTCATGTGGCGCTATGATGATCTTTTCGTCCGGATGATTTTTAAGGAAAGGATAAAGTATCGTTTCATCTTCCGGCCAAGAACTTCCAATAATGATGGCCTGTTTTCCTTGAAGAAATTGTTCTAGTTGTGGATTGGGTTTGACATTCTTACTGTTTTCGATTACCCGGTCAAATCGCGTATCACCAACGACGGTATAAAAAGTGATTCCAAGCTTTTCCAACAACTGACCTGTTTCTTCATTCTGAACGAAAAAATGACGGATTACCTTCAGTGTTTCCCTGAAAATTGTACCATACCACTTGAAAAAATACTGGTCTTCACGTAACAAGGTACAGATCGAGTATACCGGGATATCCTTTTCTGCGGCTTCGAAGATGTAATTGCACCAGAATTCATACTTTATGAAGTAAGCAGCTTTCGGTTGAAAATGATCTAAGAAATATCGTGCATTGGAAATGGTATCAATGGGCAAATACATTACATGATCGGCAGGGTGTTTGCGCTTGTGAAAGTGATCCATTCCGGAAGGTGAAAAGAACGTGACAAGAATGTAGGCAGTCGGATCTTTTTCGCGAATCAAGTTCATCACCGGTAAGCCTTGATCAAATTCACCCAAGGAGGCACAATGAAACCAAATAACATTTTTGGATACACCTGGCAAGGTTGATTTCCAATTCTTCCGTCCTTGAATCCAACGTTTCGCCTTAGGATTTGTTAGTGAGGCCAGGCGCACTGCAAAGGCGTATAACAAAACTCCGATGGTGTAGAGAAAACGCATTAGTTGTAGTAAAATTCTTTGGGTTGGCGTTTGTAAAAAGGAATGAACCACCCGGCTTTTACTCCATATTGCAGGTCAAGCCGCAAATCCTTCGAGACAGGCGTGTCTGGACGGTCAAAGTTGATGGTGCGAACGTTTCTCGTCAATCCTTCTTGAACATAAAATCCTGCATAAAAGTTTAGGAACCCACTATTCGCCATGTACGCATAGCCAACAAATTGATGAAAATTTCCTCCAATTGTTAAGCGGTCATATCCTTTTCGGTAATCCAATTCCAATTGAGGAATTACTTGGTCTTGGGTTTCGACGCGTAATTTATGCATTAAGTAACCTCCACCGGCGTGAACAAAAATTCCGGAATTTTCATTGGGTGATAATACTGGAAATACTTTACCGATAATCGCATTTGCGAAAAGACCGCGAGAATACAACACAACCAGTCCTATATCGCCATTCACATCATTGATATTGCCTTGTTGGTCAGTTAGATGGTCGAAAATCCCTTCAAATTCAGAACCTGCTCCAAGCGGTTTTCCAAACATAAACATAGATTCCATGCCGATGAACCAATTTCTCTTGGTCTTATATCCGGCCATGAAACCGACGTGATTGAAGAAGCCATACCGCGAAGAAAGATCTCCACCGGTCCAGTTCGCTCCATACTGAAAAGAAATCCATGGTGTTCCAATAATCGAATCCTTAACATTTCGTTGTGCTAGGACAAACAATGGTGTCATCAAAAGCGATAAGAGTGCCAAACGTTTGATCATGCTTCAAAAATAAGGTCATTTTTCGTTTTTTACCTACAAAAGGGATGAAATGTAGGGTTTTTTGACTCAATTGACTGACGTGTGGAGCAAAAGGTGACAATTGCGATCAGTATGTTTTGTGCGCCCCAAGTAAAAATAATGTAACATTTTTTCGGAGATTTTTACACTTTTTTAAGTCGAGTGTTTCATGCGATTTAGCTATATTTACCGCCTTATACAGTTAAGAAATAAACCCATGAAAAAAATCCAGATGGTCGACCTGATTTCGCAGTATCAGAAGATCAAACCAGCAGTTGATGCAGCTATACTTGATGTCATTGAAAAAGCACAATTCATCAATGGTCCTGAAGTTCAAGCTTTTCAAAAGGAAATGGAGGATTATCTGGGAGTGAAACATGTAATTCCCTGCGCGAATGGAACGGATGCGCTGCAAATTGCATTGATGGCACTGGATTTAAAGCCGGGTGATGAGGTGATTACACCATCATTTACATACATTGCCACCACTGAGGTTATTGCTTTATTGGGATTGAAACCGGTTTTTGTTGAGGTGGAGAAGGATACATTTTGTATCGATCCTTCAACAATCGAAGCAGCGATCACGAGTCGTACAAAGGCGATTGTTCCTGTGCATCTATACGGACAAGCGGCAAACATGGACGCTATTATGGAAGTGGCTAAGAAGCACGACTTGTTGGTGATCGAAGACAATGCGCAGGCAATAGGCAGTGATTACAAGCATATGAACGGTAGTGTTTCAAAGACCGGAACGATAGGACATATCGGTTGCACGTCGTTTTTTCCTTCTAAGAATCTGGGATGCTACGGAGATGGTGGTGCGATCTTCACTAATGATGATGAGTTGGCAGCGAAAATGCGTATGATCGCTAATCACGGTCAAAGCAAACGCTACTATCACGATGTGGTAGGATGTAATTCCCGTTTGGATAGTATACAAGCAGCTGTGTTGCGCATTAAACTACGTGAGTTGGATACTTACATCGCTGCGAGAAGAAAGGTGGCAGATCATTATGATCGTTTCTTTGCACAATTCGAAGGTGTTGTAACACCTGTTCGCGATAAATATTCCAATCATGTCTTTCACCAGTATACGATGTTGTTGAATGGGATCGATCGTGATGGATTGCATGACTTCCTTGTAACGAAGGAGGTGCCTTCCATGATCTATTATCCGGTTCCGGCGCACCGTCAGAAAATGTTTGCAACTTTCGGAAGTGACGCAACACAATTGCCTGTAACGGATTGGCTAACTGAGCGCGTGATCTCACTTCCCATTCATACAGAAATGGAACAAGATCAACTTGATCATATCTGTAACTCAGTTGCAGCGTACATCAAGGGTTGATAACTACAACCCGCTATTACAAGAAAAAAATGAAAAAAATAGCCGTAGTAGGAACAGGATACGTAGGACTCGTAACAGGGACATGCTTCTCTGAAACAGGAAACCAGGTGATTTGTATCGATATTGATGCAAAGAAGGTGGAGCGTATGCGCAATGGTGAGATCCCCATCTACGAACCGCATCTTGATTTTTTGTTTGAAAGAAATATCGCTGCCGGTAGATTGTCCTTCACAACTTCACTTGAAGAAGGAATCAAAGATGCAGAGATCATTTTTCTCGCTTTGCCAACTCCTCCGGGAGAAGACGGTTCAGCTGATCTGTCCTACATTTTAGGTGTTGCAGATCAATTGGGTCATCTGATGGATGATTACAAAGTGATTGTCGACAAGAGTACAGTTCCTGTCGGTACGGCAGACAAAGTGAAGGAGGCAATTGCGAAAAATGCACGCGTACAATTTTCAGTTGTGTCCAACCCTGAGTTTTTGCGTGAAGGATTTGCCGTGGACGATTTCATGAAACCGGACCGTGTGGTAATTGGTACTTCTGATGAAAAGGCTCGCAAGATCATGGAGTCTTTGTACAAACCGTTCGTGCGTCAAGGCAATCCGATCATTTTTATGGATGAACGATCTGCCGAGTTGACAAAATATGCTGCAAACGCTTTTTTAGCGACAAAAATCACGTTCATGAATGAGATCGCGAATTTCTGTGAACTTGTCGGGGCAAATGTGGATAAGGTACGTATCGGAATTGGTTCTGATGATCGTATTGGAAAACGTTTCTTGTTTCCTGGCATTGGATACGGAGGTTCATGCTTCCCTAAAGATGTGAAAGCTCTTGCCAAAAGTGGAATTGAACATAATTTTAAATTTCAGATCCTGGATGCAGTAATGCGCGTAAATGAAGATCAAAAGACGGTGCTTTTCCCAAAAATGCGAAGCTTTTTTCGCGGTGACCTGAAAGATAAGAAAATCGCCGTTTGGGGACTTGCTTTCAAACCGGATACGGATGATATCCGCGAAGCACCAGCTTTGTATATGATCGATGCTTTGATCAAAGAAGGAGCTGAAGTTGTAGCCTATGATCCGGAAGCCGTGAATAATGTAAGATCACTTTTAGGCGAGAAAATCTCTTATGGAGATGATGAATATTCAGTTCTGCAAGATGTAGACGCCTTGCTCATCTGTACAGAATGGGGTATTTTTAGAAATCCTGATTTTGACCGAATGAAAACACTTATGAAGGACGCAGTGATCTTCGACGGGCGTAACTTGTTCGAATTGGACGAAATGACAGAGCGAGGATTCTACTACAGTAGTATCGGTCGAAATCTGATAAGCACAAACGAATAATACAATCGTGATGACGGAGAGAAAACGAGTTTTGATTACTGGCGCTGCGGGGTTTTTAGGCTCCCATCTATGCGATCGCTTCATACGCGATGGTTATCACGTAATTGCCATGGATAACTTGATCACCGGTCGATTAAAGAACATCGAACACCTTTTCAAACTGGAGAATTTTGAATTTTACAATCACGACGTTTCCAAATTTATTCATGTACCCGGAAAACTTGACTACATCCTGCATTTTGCCTCTCCTGCCAGTCCGATTGATTATTTGAAGATTCCTATCCAAACCTTGAAAGTTGGATCACTTGGTGTTCACAATTGCTTGGGATTGGCAAAAGCGAAAAATGCTCGAATTCTGATCGCATCAACCTCAGAAGTATATGGTGATCCATTGGTTCATCCTCAAAATGAAGATTATTGGGGCAATGTAAATCCTGTTGGACCTCGAGGTGTATATGATGAAGCAAAGCGCTTTCAGGAAGCGATCACAATGGCTTATCACAATTTTCACGGACTTGAAACGCGCATCGTTCGTATTTTCAACACCTACGGACCGCGTATGCGACTGAATGATGGTCGTGTATTACCTGCGTTCATCGGACAAGCACTTCGCGGTGAAGACCTCACCGTATTTGGAGATGGTTCACAAACGCGTTCTTTTTGTTATGTCGATGACCTTGTTGAAGGGATCGTTCGTTTATTGCACAGCGATTACGCTTATCCTGTAAATGTTGGAAATCCTTCAGAGATTACGATCGGTGAATTCGCTGAGGAGATCATAAAATTGACGGGCACCACTCAAAAAGTAATTTACAAGGAATTGCCGGTGGATGACCCTAAACAACGTCAACCGGATATCACCAGAGCAAGCTCGATCCTCGGCTGGGAACCTAAGGTGGATCGAGCTGAAGGTTTGAAGATCACCTATGAATATTTCAAAAGTTTATCTCAAGATGAGCTTATGCAAACAGATCATTATAACTTTGACAAATATATTATGCGCTAATGGGGTATTTTGCACATGAAACAGCAGTTGTCGATGCAGGTTGTACGATAGGTGAAGGGAGCAAGATCTGGCACTTTTCGCACATCATGCCTGATTGTGTTATCGGCGAACGGTGCAACATCGGACAAAATGTTGTCGTTTCTCCGGGTGTCATCCTAGGTAACAACGTGAAGGTTCAAAATAACGTTTCGATCTATACAGGAGTGATCTGCGAAGAGGATGTCTTTTTGGGGCCATCAATGGTTTTTACAAACGTGATCAACCCGAGAAGCGCCGTTAATCGCCGCGATCAGTATGCAAAAACAACCGTGAAACGCGGAGCAAGTGTCGGAGCAAATGCAACGATTGTGTGCGGACATGACATAGGTGAATTTGCCTTCATCGGTGCGGGTGCAGTGGTGACAAAAGATGTTCCGCCATACGCATTAGTAGTTGGAAATCCGGCCCGCCAGATCGGTTGGGTGGGAGAGTACGGTCACCGTTTGAATTTCGACGCCGACGGCATTGCCGTTTGCCCGGAATCAGGTCAAAGATATAGTTTGGAAAACGGTAACGTCCGCAGGGACGGATAGGGGCGGATTGCATCCGCCCAATACGGTTAACGCGGATGCAATCCGCCCGAAATGGTAGATATGTAAGGGCGAATTGAATTCGTCCAACAAGCTGTAGGCGGATGCAATCCGCCCAAACAAAAAAATAATAAGGGCGGATGCAATCCGCCCCAAAACAGAATAAAATGATCAAAGAAGATCAAAAAGTAAAATTCGCCGTTATTGGCGCCGGTCACATCGGAAAGCGTCACGCTGAAATGATCCGCAGGGACGAAGAAGCTGAATTGGTAGCGTTAGTGGATGTTAGATCGGTGGAAGAGTGTGCTGCACAGGATTTTGGTGTTCCATTTTTTCACACCGTTGAAGAACTGATGAACTCCGGATTGGAGTTTGACGTCGTTAACGTGTGTACACCAAATGGATTTCACGCTGAACAAAGTTTAGCGGCTTTGGAAGCAAAAAAGCACGTCGTGTGTGAGAAGCCAATGGGTTTGACCAAGGATAGTTGCGAGAAGATGATCTTCAAGGCGCTCCAAGTCTCGCGTCAAGTGTTTTGTGTCATGCAGAACCGCTATTCTCCACCGTCTCAATGGATAAAAGAGGTAGTGGCGAGCGGAAGATTAGGTAAGATCTACATGGTTCAGCTGAATTGCTACTGGAACAGAGATGATCGCTATTATAAGAAAGGTGGTTGGAAAGGCACTGCTGATTTGGATGGTGGGACTTTGTTCACACAATTCTCGCATTTCATCGATATCATGTACTGGCTTTTCGGCGACATCGATAATATTCAAGGTAAATTCGCGGATTTTACACACAAGGATTCAACAGATTTTGAAGATTCCGGTTTTGTAAGCTTTGATTTTGTGAATGGCGGAATGGGTTGTATCAATTACTCGACATCGGTAGCTATTCAAAATCTGGAAAGTTCCATAACAATCATCGGTGAGAAAGGAAGTGTGAAGATAGGAGGACAGTACATGAATGAGGTGGAGGTCTGCAACATTCAGGATTACGAAATGCCTGAATTGGCACCGACAAACCCTGGAAATGATTATGGAGCGTACAAAGGTTCCGCAGCAAACCATAATTACGTGATCAAAAATGTGATCGATACACTAAAAGGAAGAACATCTGCTACAACGAATGCCCTTGAAGGACTTAAAGTAGTAGAGATTATTGAACGAATTTATAAAGTGAGAAATGAGCAACTCGATATATGACAAGCTACTGAATAAAGAAGCGAAACTAGCGGTAATCGGATTGGGTTACGTTGGTTTACCAATTGCATTGGAATTTGCAAGAAAAATCAAAGTGGTTGGTTTTGATATCAATCAAGAACGTGTGGACTTGATGAAGAACAAGATCGATCCGAGTAACGAATTGGAGGCTACTGACTTTGAAGGATGTGATATCCATTTCACTGCTGATATTCACGATTTAAGTGATGTACAGTTCTTCATTGTGGCAGTGCCAACACCAATCGATGATTCGAACTTGCCGAACCTGAAACCACTTCTAGGTGCTTCTTCAACAGTGGGTAAAGTATTGAAAAAAGGTGATTACGTGGTATTTGAATCTACGGTTTATCCCGGATGCACCGAAGAAGATTGTATTCCTGTATTGGAAGCACAATCAGGCTTGAAGTTCAGAGAAGATTTCAAAGTTGGTTATTCTCCTGAACGTATTAATCCGGGAGATAAAGAACATACACTGCAAAATGTGATCAAAGTGGTTTCTGGTTGCTGTGCTGAATCACTGGATGAAATAGCTAAGATCTACGAATTGGTTGTGCATGCCGGAGTGCATCGCGCCGCTTCGATTAAAGTGGCTGAAGCAGCGAAAATTATCGAGAATACGCAGCGCGACGTGAACATTGCACTTATCAATGAGCTGTCGATCATCTTCAATAAATTGGGTATTAACACCTTCGATGTACTTGAAGCAGCCGGAACGAAATGGAATTTCTTAAAATTCTCCCCGGGATTGGTAGGTGGACACTGTATCGGTGTAGATCCCTATTACCTGACACATAAAGCGCAACAAGCCGGATACCATTCTAAAGTGATTACCAGTGGGCGCTACGTGAATGATTCTATGGGTTTTTACATTGGTAAACAAACCGTTAAACGCATTATCGCTCAAGGAAAGATCATTCAGGAGGCAAAAGTTTTAGTAATGGGGGCAACATTTAAGGAAGATGTAAGCGACATCCGTAACTCAAAGGTGATCGATGTGGTAAATGAATTGAAATCTTTCCAGGTGAAAGTCGATTTGATCGATCCACATGCTTCTTCGGAAGAAATGATGCACGAATATGGCGTTGGATTGGTTGATAAAGCGACCAACGATTACGACGCGATCATCGTTGCTGTAAATCATAAGGAATATAAAAACATGACAGAGGATCAATTCAAGGCCTTGTTGAAGGATGGAAAAGGAGTCTTTGTTGACGTGAAAGGAATTTTTAAAGGAAAAATCAAGGATTTAGAGTATTGGTCTTTATAATGGACAATATTTCAGCTGACCGAGTGTTCCTTTGTTGTCTCGATACATACAGCCGTCAGTTCGAGTAGAGCAATGCTTGGATCGAGAATAAGGCTGTCCACTCGATCAACAAAGGAATGTATCGAGGACAGCGAATATTATCTTGTTCATCTATGGAATACAAAAAACACATACTCATCACAGGTGGTGCCGGATTTATCGGTTCACATCTCGTGCGCTTGTTCGTCAATAAATATCCGGAGTATAGGATCATCAATTTCGACAAGTTGACCTATGCAGGTAATCTCGAAAACTTGACAGATGTCGAGAAGGCTTCGAATTACCAATTCTTCAAAGGTGATATCGTTTCGGTAGAAGATATACGTGAGGTATTTGAGAATTACGAAATCAGCGATGTGATTCATTTAGCGGCTGAGTCCCACGTGGATCGTTCGATCGAAGGTCCGATGGATTTCGTGATGACGAATGTGGTTGGAACAGTTAATTTATTACAAGCTGCGCGCGACTTTTGGAAAGTGGGTGAGCACGTTTTTCACCATGTTTCAACGGACGAGGTCTACGGAAGTTTAGGTGAAGAAGGATTCTTTACCGAAGAAACTGCTTACGATCCGAGATCGCCTTATTCAGCATCAAAAGCGTCTTCGGATCATTTCGTAAGTGCTTATTGGCATACTTATCAATTGCCGGTGAAAATGTCCAATTGCTCCAATAATTATGGAAGTCATCACTTTCCGGAGAAGCTGATCCCACTTATGATTCACAACATCATCAACAAAAAACCATTGCCGGTTTATGGCAAAGGGGAAAACATCCGCGATTGGCTGTGGGTGGTTGATCATGCCAATGCGATCGATACTATTTTTCATAAAGGTAGATTGGGTGAATCCTACAATGTCGGTGGGCTCAACGAATGGAAAAACATCGATCTGGTGCGTTTTCTGTGCAAAATGATGGACCGTAAATTGGGAAGACAGGAAGGTGAATCCGAAGAGTTGATCACATTTGTAAGCGACCGTAAAGGACACGACTTGCGCTATGCGATTGATGCGGAGAAACTGGAAACCGAATTGGGTTGGAAACCCTCTATCACGTTTGAAGAAGGATTGGAACTGACAGTTGACTGGTACCTGAACAACCAGGAATGGGTGAATAAGATCACAAGTGGTGATTACCAGCAGTATTATGAACAAATGTACGTCAAACGAAAAGACTAATGCTTTCCAGACTTTTCAAAAAAAAGAATCCACTTGAACCGATTGATCTGTCGAAGATCGCGGTAGATATGCACAGTCATTTGATACCGGGAATTGACGATGGATCCAAAAGCATGGATGAGTCCATCGTGATGCTGGCGAAGTTTCAATACCTTGGATATAAAAAGGTCATCACGACACCTCATGTGATGTACGATTATTACCGAAATACTCCGGAAATCATCTTGTCAGGACTTGAACAGGTGAGGGAAACAGCCTCAAAATTGGGGTTGGACATTGAAATTGAAGCTGCTGCAGAATATTACTTCGATGAGTATTTCCTCGACTTGATAGCTAAAAAAGACCTGCTCACCTTTGGAGATAATTACGTCCTTGTCGAATTTGCCTTCCAGGGTAAACCAATGTATGAGAACGAAATGTTCTTCGAGCTTCTGAATGCGGGCTACAAACCTGTTTTAGCCCATTTTGAACGCTATACGGCTTTCCATGGACATTGGGCAAAGGCTCAGGAATACCGCGATCGGGGTGTGGCTATTCAAATGAATCTCAATTCTCTCACCGGACACTACGGTCCGGAAGTGAAAAAACAAGCCGAAAAATTGATCGATGAACAACTCGTCGATTTCGTTGGTTCCGATTGTCACCGCATTCAACATTTATTGACGCTGGAGGATCACCTCACTATGCCTTACATGCATAAATTAATGGATTTGAATCTGAAAAATCCGCTCCTGTAATACTTTTTCTTCAAAAGTAACCAGCGTTAAACTTTGTCCTTGTATCTCATGAAAACATTCACAATGTTGGATGCATTCCTTGTTTGATACCCTTCTAGAAACATGCATAACTAGTAATTCCCTGTTTTCAATTTACGTAACGATTAATGTTCACTTCGTTATGTGTGCATAAATCCTTATTTATATACTATGAAAACAGTTACGCTACTTCTGGCACTAAATTTTTATTGCCTACAGTTGTTCGCTCAGGACAATTTCACCTTGAAAATCAAAGATACACAAGGTCAACCAATGAGAAATATCGAAGTCATTGCTGTGAATGAACTTGCGAACGATAGGATTTCAAAACGAACAGATGCAAATGGGCAAGTTGCTTTTGTTTTGACAAGAGTTGGAGTATATAAGTTCAGTTATTTGGAGGTAAAAAACGTTGAGCAATATGAAGTGATGGAAGGTATGAGGGGGAACGGCTCAAGCACTGTAACCTATGATCCAAACAAAATCTTCGTACCTAAAGAAAAGGGAATTCGAAAAGGAATTGTATTTGCCATCATGGGGCCACAACAATTGAAAGATAAACCAGGGGTGGCTAAATGTACCTTGCTAATCAAACAAACCAATGAGGCTCCGGTTACAAATGCAGAACTAAAAGTTGTTTCTATTGCCGATAAATTAAAATTTGAAGCAAGAAGCAATGCCAAAGGTGAGGCGGTTTTTTATTTGCCCGCAGGGAAAACCTATGAAATTGATGTAGAAGGCAATGAAGCACTAAAAGTGCTTGATTTGCCAGCCGATCCCAGACTAGAGTCCATGTATGTCGTGTTTTACGAAAGGAATGCGACAGCTGAAATCACAAAGGGAGACACGATCATTCAGAAGAATATAACGCAAAGTAATGGCACGAATACCCACGTTCTTTTCACTATGAAATTGAGAAATCTGGAAGGAAGGCCGTTAAAAGGCGAACCGGTTTATTTGCAAGCTGAAGGAAAAAAGCAGGTTTATGAAGGTATTACAGATGAAAATGGAGAATGTAAGTTTATGGTTTCAAAGAATGAAAATTACATCGTCAACTTAAAGTACGAACAGGGTTTACATTTAGTAGAAGCTAAGAAGGTTGTTGGTTTTGGACAAGAAAGTATCACAAGAAGGTACCGGGGTTCGGCAGAAATTGAACGAATGATTGCTGAACAAATTGCAGAAATGAAACGACTGGAAGAGGAAGAAAAGATTTTAAAAGCAAGAAGAGAGGAAGAAGCGAGAATTCAAAAACTCCAGCAGGCCGAACGAGAAAAAGCAGAAAGACTATATTTTGAAAAAAAGAAACTGGATGAAAAACAGTTAGTCGAAAATTTTTATGTTAAGAAAATGGTTCCCTCATTCTCAACTACTCCTGTCGAAAAAGCACCTTTGCCCGTAGATTATTTGACACCTCAAAAGGATGGCTTTGATGTTTCATTTAAGTCTTCAGGTCCAATTGGAACACCTACTGTTATTGATGATAAAATGTTTATTCCAGCCGGATTTTACTCGCCATCCTTCTATTGTTTGAAGGCGAGTAACGGCCAGTTCCTTTGGGGAGTTCAATTGGGAGAATCCGGGGCATCACCGGCGGTTTATCACAATGGTGTCTTGTTGATCAATACCTATTCATGTACACTTTATGCCTTGGATGCTACAAGTGGTAAGTTGCTCTGGAGTAAGTGGTTGGCAGGAACGGTGTATTCCACTCCTTCAGCGGATGGAGAAAAAGTGTATGTCGTCTACAAATATGGAGGAGCCTATGTTTTAAGCTGTTTCGATTTAAGAACAGGCGATTTTAAATGGATCAACAGATTAGATTCTGAAACCATTGCATGTCCGGTCATTGAAGGCAATGAAGTACATGTAGCTTCTCAAAGTGGTTTCTATTACATTTTTGATAAAACAAGCGGTAAACCAATTGATGTTGTAACGTCTATCGTTGCTGTTTCCTCACCAACTATCACACAAGAGAGTATTTTTATTACTGCCAATATTGGAGGAAAAGATCAACTGGTTGAACTGGATCGGAAAACCTATAAACTCAAGAAGAGTTACAAAACTCCTATTCAACCAGCAAAAATTAAGAATGAAAGGGACTGTATGGACCAGATGAACTTTAATGGTTCCCACCCGATTGTTTATAAGAACAAATATGTCGTTCTATTGGATGAAACCAAGTTGTATGTTTTTGATGCCTTGTCTGAAAAATTACTTTGGGAAAAACCTGTTTCGGCCGTTTCCAGTCAGGTTCCTATTGTTGCCAATGACAATATAATCGTTGCTTCAACCGACGGAAAGGTGCATTCATTTGATATTCCAACTGGAAATTCAAAAGAAATCGTGAATCATGGGAAGGAAATTGATTCTCAACCGGTTTTCAATAAAGGTTTATTGTTTATTGCTTCAACTTCCGTGTTGAGTGTCATTCGATCAGTACACAGTTTTCAGTGGAATCAGTGGAACAAAGATGCCGGGCACAACTTGAACCTTCGTTGAACCATTGACAGATTGTTCAAATGAAATAAAGGCTGAGTTTAAATGACCTCCTTTGATCGTGTCCATAATTGTCTGAGTAATTGACGCTTTAATTTTGTTAAAAGTCCTCAAAAAGACATGTATACATTGTCTTAATTTTAGTCGTGAAAGAATTTTTTAGTTAGATTAAAGGGATATTTTTGACTAAACATTAAACTTTTACTTATGCGATTATTTATACCACTATTTATTATGTTAGCACTGAGTTGGGAATCTCATGCGCAGTTCAATTATGCTTTTAATATGGAATTTAACAATGTTAGAACGCGTTTTATGGATAATGGAATATTTTTCAATAACCTTCAAGCAGGTGTCGGTAGGTACGAAGTTCCTAAAAACAGCAACAAACACATCATGTACTCAGGACAGTTTTGGTTCGGAGGAGTAGATCAATTGGATCAAATTAGATTTTCGGGAGATGATTATTATGGTACAGCATACGGAGCCGGTCCTTTGACAGTAGGTACAGCTCAACCTATGACTTCTCCCGGTTTATGGATGTTTTCAGTTTATCGGGCAGATATTTTGAATCATCTTGCTAATTATCAAAATGAAGAGTATGAGATGCCTATGGGTATTGCCAATTGGCCCGCACATGGAAATGTTGCAGAAGGATTTAGTTACCATCTGGCACCGTTCAATGATGTAAATAACAATGGAATCTATGAGCCTGAAGTAGGCGATCATCCTTGCATAAAAGGCGATCAGGCAATCTACATGATTATTAACGATAAATCAGGTTCACAAGTAAATGCAGATGCTATGGGGCTTGAGCTTCATTACATGTTTTATCAGTTCGTAAGTAATGATTATTTGAACAATACGACCTTTGTCGATCTCACTGTTTTTAACAGAGGGTCAATGGATTTAAATGATTTCAAAACATCATTCTTTGTAGACGGCGACCTTGGAAATTATGAGGATGATTATTTTGGTTGTGATTCAACAAAAAATGTAGCTTATTTCTACAATGGAGATGATTTTGATGAAATGGCAAATGGCTCACCAGGATATGGAGCCAATCCTCCTGCCTTTGGCATTGTATCCTTAAATCAAGAAATGACAAGCTTTTCTTCTTATGACCCAGTTTCGGCAAGTCCATTTCAAAAGTACAATCAAATGAGCGGGAATTTGCCGGATGGTTCTCCGATGATGAACATGAGCGGTCAGTCTACAAAGTTTCTGTATTCGGGAAATCCATTCACGCTAACGGGTGACAGTGAGGTAGAAGCGATGAATCCTCCTGGGGATCGGAGAGGTATAATTACTTCAAATTTGGGCACATTTGGGGCAGGTGACACGCTTGAATTGAGTTACGCCATTCTCTTTCAACAGAGTGGAAATTCTACAGAGAGTAATGCCAGTGACATAATTGATATGGCCACAATTGTGCAACAGTTTTATAACGATGAGTTGAATTATTCCTGCTTGGGTGCAATAGCTGGACTTAGCGAAAAGGAGAATGACAAGTTCAATGTTTATCCAAATCCGCACACGAATGATTTTTATGTACAATTTGACAAGATACAACAGGAATTAACCCTTGAAATTCACACCTTGTCCGGTCAGAATATGCTTACCGAAAAACACCAGAATACGAGTTTTGTAAAATTAAATTTCGATGGACCTTCAGGTATCTATCTCTTAACCTTTAAAACGGAAAAAGGGAGCTTCGTACAAAAGGTGATTAAAGAGTAAAATAACCATCATTTATTCTATCGAGATAGTATTTTTTTATCCTAAAAACCGTCGTCCCACGAAAAAAAAATTGGGTACGGCGGTTTTTTGTTAATTATTCTCAAACCAATTCAACCATCATTTTCATGAATCCAGAATGGATGATATGCCTTATTCCCACGAAGATGTCATTCCTTGTTCTTTGTTCTTTGCTCCTTGTCCCACTTCTCACTTCAACAACAGCCTATACCGTTGAATCGTATTTTCGATCCCCAGATATAACGCATCTGAGATCAATGCATGACCTATGGAAACTTCCGCAAGATTTGGAATGTTTTGTTTGAAGAATTTTAGATTGTCTAAGCTTAAATCGTGACCTGCATTGATGCCTAAACTCATGTCGTCTGCCGCAAAAGCAGCTTCTTTGTAAGGAAGAACGGCTTTCTCTGGATTGATTGCGTAGTCCTCCGCATAAGGCCCCGTGTATAATTCGATGCGATCCACTCCGCTTTTTGCTGCGTATTCAATGTTGGTCAGATCGGTGTCAACAAAGATTGAACTGCGCACACCAAATGAACGGAAATGCTCTACCAGCTCACGCAGTAGATCCAAATGCTTCTTGGTGTCCCAACCAGCGTTAGAGGTCAACACGTTCGGTGGATCGGGAACCAACGTTGCTTGTGCCGGACGAATTTCTTCGATCATGCGAATGTAACGATCATCCGGATAACCTTCAATGTTAAACTCTGTCTTGACCACATCCTTCAATTCATAAACATCTTTGGTCGTAATGTGACGTTCATCCGGTCGCGGATGAACCGTGATTCCTTCCGCTCCAAAACGCTCGCAGTCAATGGCAAACTGTACGACATTCGGGATGTTTCCTCCACGCGCATTTCTGATAGTGGCAATTTTATTAATGTTTACACTAAGCTTGGTCATTTCGCGGTACAATTTTTGGCGCTTCAAAAGTAAGAACTTAACGAGTATTTTTACTACTTTGGCTGCAACAATGAGAGCAATAGAACTTATAACAGAAGAAATTCCTCCACTTACACACACAGACACAGGTGAAAAAGCCCTGCGCTGGATGGATGAATTGAAGGTGTCTCACTTGCCTGTGCTCAAAAACGGAAATTTTGTCGGCGTACTGTCAGAAAGTGACGTTTTGGATAAAATGGACTTGGATGAAACTTTAGATAAACTATTTGATCATCTTCCTCGTCCTTATGTTTTTGACAATGTACACATCTACGAGGTACTGTCTAAAATAGCTGAACATCATATCAGCGTACTTCCAATTTTGGATAGCAGTGAAAAATATATCGGGTGCACAAGTGTTTATCATTTATTGACAGTGATAGCAAATACAGGTAGCATCCGTGAATCAGGAGGTATTTTGGTTGTAGAGATGAATGCAGTGGATTACTCAATGGCGAAGATTGGACAGATCGTTGAAAGCAACAATGCGAAGATCTTGAGCTCTTATATCATGTCGAGCGCTGATTCCACTAAAATCGAGGTAACTTTAAAGATCAATCAGATTGAACTTTCTTCGATCATCCGAACATTTGAACGCTATGACTTTGTGGTGAAAGCATCGTTCCAAAAAAGCGATGTAGATGATGATATGCAACAACGTTTTGACGCTTTAATGAACTTTCTCAAACTCTAACCATGAATGTAGCAGTTTACGGTAGAAAGGTGAACAAGCAAACAATCAGTTGTTTTGAGCGTTTGTTTAAGGTACTTCAAGAGTACGGCTGGAGATTGATTGTAGAAGCTGAGTTAAAGAAACAACTGGATAATAAGACTGTTTTACCGGCGAATACAGGTGTATTCAAAAAACACGAAGATTTTCACGATGGAATTGATTTGATGATAAGTATGGGAGGCGACGGGACTTTTATTGAGTCAGTTGGCTTTATACGCGATTCAAACGTACCTATTCTGGGTATCAATACCGGTCGCCTAGGTTTCCTTGCCAATATTTCATCTGATCAGATTGAAGCAGCACTGTTCTTAGTGAAGGAAAAACAGTTCGAATACCAACTGCGTTCTCTTTTGCGAATTCACACCGAAGAAGATCTGTTTGGTGAAGAAAATTTTGCGCTAAATGAAGTGACTTTTCACAAAAAGGATACAAGTTCGATGATCACGGTTCATGCGACTTTGGAAGAAAAATACCTCAATTCATATTGGTCGGATGGATTAATCATTGCTACACCAACAGGATCAACGGCGTACAGTTTGAGTTGTGGTGGTCCGATCGTTACTCCGGGATGTAAAGTACACATCTTAACTCCTATTGCGCCACACAATTTGAACGTGCGACCGATGGTTGTTCCCGATCACATGCCCATCAAGATAAAAGTAGAGGGTAGAGAGCGAAAACAATTGATCAGTATCGATGGAAAGTCAAAAAGTATCAAACAAGGTACTGAGGTCATGATCGAAAAAGCGGAATTTATGATCAATGTGATTAAATTTGAGGACAATAACTTCTTGGATACGATCCGAAACAAAATGATGTGGGGAATTGACAAGCGAAATTAACAAGCATTTAAATCAAATAGAAATGAGAAGAATTAGTGTTTTATTGGCAGTGTTGAGCATTGCAATAGTAGGGATGGCCGGAAAGCCGAAGAAACCGAAATTGGAACCGGGGATCTATGTGGAGTTTACAACTACAAAAGGGGTGATCCTGTGTGTTTTGGAGCATGAAAAAACACCGATGACTGTAGCCAATTTTGTTGGTTTAGCCGAGGGGAAATTCAAAATGGGTGACGTAAGCATCGATAAGCCCTATTACGATGGATTGAAATTTCACCGCGTGATCAAGGATTTTATGATCCAAGGTGGGGATCCACAAGGAAATGGGTCGGGTGGACCGGGTTACAAATTCTACGATGAGATTGATCCTGAATTGAAACATTCTGGTCCGGGAATATTGTCAATGGCCAATTCAGGTCCAGCAACAAACGGAAGTCAATTTTTTATTACACACAAAGAAACACCATGGTTGGATGGTAAGCACACTGTTTTTGGACATGTTATTAGTGGTCAAGAAGTCGTGAATTCAATTGAGCAAGGTGATGAAATGAAAACGGTGAAGATCATTCGCGTTGGAAAAGCTGTGAAGAAGTGGAATGCAACTGAAGTTTTTAAATCGAACTACGCTACGTTTGGTCAACGAGAACTGGAAAAAATGAACAAAGAAGCAGATCAGTTATTTGCTAAAAAAGAAATAGACAAGGCGAAAATGGCGTATCAGAAAGTGTTGTCTTTGGATGCTGCGAATGAAAACGCGAAAAATCGTATTGCGGAATTGGATGCTATAATTGCAGAACGTGATAAGAAACATAAAGAGTATGTTGATAAGGTTTCACAAATGTCAGAACAAGAGTTCGTAGAGTTCATGTACGCTGAAGTGAAACAACAATATCCTAATGCACAACTTTCACCGTCCGGACTTGTGTACATCATTGAGCACGAAGGGAAAGGTCCTAAAGCTGAAGCTGGTGATATGATGTCGGTGCATTACAGAGGAACTTTGCGTTTTGATGGCAAGCAGTTCGATGCTTCCTACGACCGCGGTATGCCAATGGATTTTAGCTACAAAGTGAACAGAATGATTCCCGGTTTTGAAGAGGGTCTGGGAATGTTAGGTTCAGCCGGAAAGGCAAAATTGATCATTCCATATTTTCAAGCTTATGGAAAAAACGGTCGTCCCGGAACCATTCCTCCTTATTCTGATTTGATCTTTGATATTGAGATCATGAAAATTACAAAAGGTCATGACCACGACCACGATCACGACCATGATCACGATCACAACCATGATCATTAAACGAAACATATTCAATAGAAAAAGCAGGATTTTATTCCTGCTTTTTTTATGATTTTGAGCTAAGAAGTTGTGCTTAATTCAATAATTTTGATTGAGAATAACAAGTCAGGCTGAGTGATTTTAGATTCGTCCTCTTCATCACGTCATTTCAAATCTTGAAATTCATCAAAATGAGAGAAATGAATTTGATTGCCGTGTTAGTCAGGCTGAGTGATTTTAGATTCGTCCTCTTCATCACGTATTTTCAAATCTTGAAATCTCAACAAGACGAATCTAAAATTGTATCGAAGCCTGACGACTTCCCTCATCAATTATTACACTTATTCGGTTGCCCCAAACGGAAAGTGATCATTGCACCAAAGAAACTGTACCAATCCGATGTGGATTCATTTCCTCTTTTTCCGAAGCGTGAGCCATCCAAACTGCGATTAGCCAGATCGGCTGCAATTGGACCATTAGCAGCTGCTAATTCAGTATAATCCATATAACTGTTGCTACCAACATCATCGAGGTAATCGGTGAATGTTTTGCGGATACCGTATTCAAAGTTTAAAGCAACTTTTTTACCCAAAGCAAACTTTACTCCAACACCGAGTGGGATGCAAAGTTGTGTCAGGCTGTAATTCTTTCGATTGCTCAAATCGGAGCCTTGTCCCTCTGTTCCTAGCGGTTGAAGTTCAATTAGATCTCCATTGTACTCTGTCTTTGGATTCATCCGAAACAAGCCAATTTGTGCAAGTAAATACGCTGTTCCCTTGTATTTTTGACTACCAAGAAAAAAAGGCATGTAGTTGAATTCTACTCCTCCGGCTAACTCAAATAGGTTCGATTCAAAACTGAGGTTGCGGTTTCGATTAATTTCCAACGAAGCATCGGCATCTGAGGCCATTACTTTTCCATAGGTGAAATTTGCCCTTAACGCTAATCGTGTATGGTATGTGTAACGGTACAAGATCCCAACAGCAGGCTGCGTTTTATAGAAATGCCGAAACTGATTAAGGTCTCCGATGTAATAACTACCACCCAATAGCACACCTAACTCAGAACGTGAGCGTGTTGTTGGATATTGAGCAAGTACAGATTGTCCCAATAGAATTCCGAATAGTCCAAAGATCAATAAACGCATACACATAGAGAACGCCAAGTTACGGAATTAATTTTGTCGAATCGGCGAAAAATTAAAAACTTGGGCAGGATACTGTTCTGAAAGATACTAATGAAATTTTGGCGTCTTTAGGATATTTCACCGAATAACCGATCTCAATATTCTTAATTTCATTGGGTTGAGCTTGTACTTTCCATTTCACTTCTCCTGTTTCAGGATGTTGTGTAGAGCCTGAAAGTTGATCAACAGTTACAGAAATTTCACTGTTCCTTGAAATTGGAATTTGATCGAATACATCTATAACTATTGGTGTGTTGCGGTTGTTCCGAATGGCTATTTCATACAGGAAAGACTCGCGCTTGTTGTTTCCAATAATTTTTTTAGTACTCATTTCCTTCTTTAATTTACGCATAACCACAACCTTGTTGTCTCGTCCGAAAGACAGTGATAAGGTATCAGAAATCGTTCGAGTGTCAATTTCAGAAACTCCAACATAAGCTCCCCCAAAGTAAACATTTGTTGGACCAGGCATAAGTTCCAATTCCTGCCAACCTACAATATGCGCCATGAGAAAAGCGGCATTGTCTAATTTAGGGACAGTTATATGGGTAAAAGAAGCTTCTAAATTCATTTCCTTGATATCCACTTTGTAGGGACGTGCGTCTGAAGGGCAAGAGAATTTATCCTGAATTGGAAATTCGGCCATTAATTCAGAAATCTGAATTTGCTTCATGTTTACCTGTTGTTTATTATTCATGACAACGCCTTTAGATGTTGTGAAGAATTGCAAGTTCTTGTCTTGTGACATAACTTCATTTTTTTCAAGTATATAATTGTCAAATGCACGCTCATTGGCTCTGTCTATATTGGATTGAGCAATCTGTCTGTAATCACTTTGAGTGACTTGTGGAGCATAATAGGATTTTTTAGAACTCATTTTACTCACTTCGGAATAGGATAAGTACCACGGGTTGAGCTCTGGAAAAGAAGCGGAAAGGCGCGGGTCTGCTGTAGATAAAATCAACTCTACCTCATTCCAATTGTTACCGGTATTGTTGTAAACTTGCGCCATGTATTTAAGGTTGATTTTTTGGTTCAAATCATTTGCCGAAAGGTCATAGTTCGCTGCCCATCCACAATCTGATACAAGGTATTTGAGATGGGTTTTTAAACTAATTGACTCTGACACATCTAATAGAACAACAACCTGGTTGCTGCGTTGGTTTTCATTGTAGTTCAATTCCACCAATTGAAAGCGGGTGTTATCAATGAGGATATTGAGTTTGTTTTGTTCTTTGCGAAACTTGGACAATTTAGTATTGATCTCCAGACTACGAGTCCTATAGAAATCAGCGGCTTCTTTAATTTGTGCAGCAGTTAAGTTCTGATTCGCTCCTCCAATTTTTTTGTTGGCATTCAATAGATCAAGTTCCATTTGAAGTGAAGCAAGATTATCCTGATTAAATTGATATTTATCCTTCAAGTCTTCTAATGAATCTTGCAACAATTTAATTCTTGGATTAAATCCTTCCGCTGCGAGAAAATCCATTTCAGTAGAGACGGAGACAAGTTTAAATGCACCTTCTCCGGTGAATTGAATTGATTTTGGATCTGCAAAGGCCGAAATTCCGGTGAAAATCAACTTGTTTCGACCCTTTTGAAGTTTTACTGTTTGATCATGGTACATTTCTCCTGATGTAAGGAAAAGCTTTACTTTTTTAATTTCAGATTTTATGAATTGGGTCTGAATGGTTTGTGCAAACAGTTGATTCGTGAGGAAAAGAATAAGGGTCAAAGTAAGTGCTTTCATAGTTTTTTGTTTGTGATACAGTAGTGTAACAATATGGTTCATGAATAAGTTACATGATAAAAAAATATCATTGTTGTCCGATGAATTTATTTTTTAAGTTTGGTATGATCGATTTTAATTGATAATAATGCTCTTATTAATAAGGAGTACTTACTTTTTGAAGGATACACCGGGTAATGTTTTGTCCACAAACTTGTACAGAGCTAGTCGATGTATTATCGGATTAATTAACCGAAATATAAGGAAGGATAATTTCGTTATTGAGTTTATTCACAGTTGATTAATCGGATTTTATTTGCTCTGATCCGAGTAAATTCTTACAGATACGCTAGCGATTCGAATAATCCTTTACGGGCGCAGATCATCATAAATCTGATAATACATCGACTAGCTGTGGACAAAAAACAGCTAATAGGTTTTTTTATCAGTCAATAGATAAAAAAATATAACAAAATGTTAAAAAACAGTATATTTGCATCCCAATTCTAAATAATGGAAACACAATTAATTGAAATCGCGAACACTTTTGGTACACCTGTTTATGTGTACGATGCTGACAAAATAGTAGCGCAGTATCACCGTTTAAAGAATGCATTTAATGGTCGCACAGTAAAGTTGCATTATGCAATGAAGGCCTTGAACAATGTGAATATTTTGCGCTTATTGAAGCGCGAGGGAGCCGGTTTGGATTGTGTTTCTATTGAAGAGATTCATTTGGGACTGAGAGCTGGATTCGAGCCGGAGGAGATCATGTTTACACCAAATTGTGTTTCCTTTGATGAGATCGTTGCCGGAATTGAATTGGGCGTTTACATCAACATTGACAACCTTTTTATGCTGGAGAAATTCGGACAGTCCTATGGAAGTGCTGTACCGTGTTGCCTGCGTTTGAATCCACACATTATGGCTGGAGGTAATTCCAACATTTCGGTTGGACACATCGACTCTAAATTTGGTATTTCGATTCATCAATTGCGTCACATTCAACGCATCATAAACCATTACGACATTCGTGTGAACGGTTTGCACATGCACACGGGTAGCGATATCATTGATCCGGATGTCTTTTTACGCGGAGCTGAGCTATTGTATGATGCCGCCGAACTGTTTCCTGATTTGGAGTTCATGGATTTTGGAAGTGGATTTAAAGTGGGTTACAAGGAAGGCGATATCGTAACTGAAATAGAGAAAATCGGAGAAAAAATCGCTTCTTCTTTTGAATCCTTTTGTAAACGATATGGCCGCGAGTTGGAATTGTGGTTCGAACCCGGAAAATTTATCGTGAGTGAGTCCGGAAAATTATTGGTGGAAGTCAATGTTGTTAAACAAACGACTTCAACCGTTTTTGCCGGAGTGAACAGTGGTCAAAATCATTTGATCCGTCCAATGTTCTATAACGCCTATCATCAAATCGATAACATCAGTAATCCGACCGGTGAACATAAACTGTATTCGGTTGTTGGATACATCTGCGAAAGTGATACACTTGGGTTTGATCGAATGTTGAATGAAGTTCGCGTAGGAGATGTGCTTTCAATATCAAACGCCGGTGCTTATGGTTTTTCCATGGCTAACCAATACAATGCGCGCTTGCGACCGGCAGAAGTGCTTATTTACAAAGGAAAGCCTCAGTTGATTCGCAAGCGTGAAAACCTAGAGGACATCTATAGAAATGAAGTGGAATTGGCGGAGCTGGTGTCATAAGCCAAGTCTTATCCACGTAGATTAAGAATTACTTCCAATTCAATACTTCATATTCCTCATGAGACTTCGAATTGTAATGTAATTGGACCTCACGAATGATGCGCTCAATCACAGGCCACTTCAAACTTCTTGTTGGACTCAATGCAATGATCTCACGTGCAGGATAATGTTTGTGCTGCGGATCAAAGATACGTTTGATATCTTTTTGTTTGTTTGGATCAAGGTGATGGTATTCAGGAACGAGTGTGTATCCGCCATATTGATCCACCATTGAAAGTAAAAGATCCAGATTGCCCCCTTCATAATTCCATTCTTGCCGTTCATTGTCATCCTTCAGTTGACAGAATCGAATCATTTGACTGCGTAAACAATTTCCACTGCTCAAGAGCCACGGTCGCATTTCTTTCAATTTGTCTGTGTCTACTTGTTTTTGTTTGATCTTTGGAATGTAGGCGTAAATTTCCTCCGTAAACAAGGGTATGTTTCGATAACGATAGTCGTTCTGTGGTCCGGCAATTATAATGGCATCCAATTCTTTTTTCTCCAATGCTAAAAGCAATTCATCGGTTTTCATCTCAATAATATTCAATTGGATGTTATCAATACGCTCCAACCATTTTGAAAATAAATCGGGAACCATGTACGAAGCGATTGTTGGAATGATTCCGAGCCGAATCCGTTCTTTATAAGTGCCTTTCATTTGTTCTGTGAGAACGGGGATTTTTTCAGCTTCATTCATGATTTCCGTGAGCACAGGAATCAAACGCTCACCAAATGGAGTGAGTTCCAAGGGCTGACGAGAACGATCAAAGATCAAATAACCCAAGTCATCTTCGGCTTTCTTTATCTGCATCGATAGGGTAGGCTGAGTCACAAAACAATCCTCACTCGCCCTTTGAAAATGGCGGTGTTTGTGCAGGCTCAATATGTACTGCATTTGTTGGAGGCTTAGCATATAGATATTAATTATTGAATTATAAAATTAATCAATAATCATTATAACACCATCACAATAACTTTGTACAATAAAATCAATCAGGATGAAAAATAAAACCGCATACACCTCGACCTTAAATCAATTGTTAGCTTCTTATCAGTTGCATTATCAGAATTTGTGTTCGCTCCATTGGAATATCAAAGGAAAGAACTTTTTTGAACTGCATTTGAAATACGAAGAATTGTACACACGAACGCAAGTGATCATCGATGATGTTGCTGAGCGTATTTTAACTCTTCAGACCACTCCGTATTCTACTTTTTCAGAGTATTTGAAGTATTCGATTATCAAAGAGAATTCAATAATTTCGAATGGTGAAGAGGGAATGAAGTACGTTTTGACGGCGCAACAAGAACTTTTGAAATTGGAAAAGGAACTATTGAATTTATCAGCAGAGAACGATGATGAAGGAACCAATGCGCTTATGAGTGATTTGGTGCGTGAAAAGGAAAAAACGAACTGGATGTTTGCATCTTGGTTAGGACATTAAATGCTAAATTTGAAGTATTAAAAAATCCGCGTCAGGCTGAGTCTTCTGACTGAAGCGCAGCGAAACGTCAGAACGTATCGAAGCCAAGCGGAAAATGAAAGAATTAATTTTTAACAACAAATAAATCAAACAATTATGAGTCTAGTAGGCAAACAATTTCCGGACATTTCAGTAAAGGCAATGGATGAAATGGGGGATACTTTTAAATTGAATGTGTTGGATGAAGCAAAATCAAAGAAACAAAAAGTGATTTTGTTCTGGTACCCGAAGGATTTTACTTTCGTTTGTCCAACTGAATTACACGCATTTCAAGCGGCAGCTGACGAATTCAAAAAGCGCAACACTATGATAATCGGAGCATCTTGCGATACTGCAGAAGTGCATTTCGCATGGTTGACTACAGCAAAAGACAATGGTGGAATTGAAGGAGTGAAATATCCATTATTGGCAGATTCAACACGTGCATTGGCAAATGAATTGGGAATTCTTGACGCAGAAGATAATGTGACATACCGTGCAACCTATTTGATTGGAGAGGACGGGAATGTTTTCCACGAGTCAGTGAACCACATGCCAATTGGACGAAATGTAAATGAATTCCTTCGATTGATCGATGCATTCGCACATGTTCAATCTCATGGTGAAGTCTGTCCTGCTAACTGGGAAGAAGGAAAAGACGCAATGAATGCAACCTCGAAAGGAGTTGCTGAATACCTAAAAGCTCACTAAGATGCAAGAATTGGAAGCAGACATCCTGGATCAGATCGTTTCAGGGAATTCAAAAGTGATGGTGCAGTACGGTGCTACATGGTGTGGAAACTGCAAGCTGACCAAGCCTAAGTTCAAGCGTATGGCTTTGGAAAATGAAGAAGTTGTTTTCGTTTATGTTGATGCTGAGAAGTTGCCGAATTCCAGAAAGCTGGCCGAGGTAAATAACCTTCCAACTTTTGCCGGATTCGTGAACGGTCAGCTGGTAAAACAGTCACAGGGAAATAAAGTTGAAGTAATCGAAGAAGTACTCCATGAAGTTACCAATCATTAAACATCTGACAAATTTCATCGAAGAGAACGATGAGGATTATGTTACAGAAGCAATGGAAGTTCTGGAGTCGCTGATCGAAGTCCCTTCCTTGAAAGACGAGGAATTGGATGTGATCGGAGAATTACTGTCCAATTTCTCTGGAGCCTTAGAGGTAAAGCAGATGATGCGCGAACAGGGCTTGTCTCAAAAAGATGCCCTCAATGCCTTCATGAAACGGGTCACCGGCTCAATCGATAAATAAAACAAAACCCCCATCGAGATCGATTGGGGGTTTTTAATTCCTAATTCAAAATTCCTAATTCAAAATTAACTACTCCTTCGCAACAAATTTCAACGAAGTCGTATTCACACAATGACGGGTATTTTTCTCCGTAAATCCTTCACCCAAAAACACATGGCCTAAATGTCCTTGACAATTGTTGCAAATAATCTCAACCCTTTGCCCATCGGCATCCGGAACACGCTTAACAGCTCCTGCGATCTCATCGTCAAAACTTGGCCAGCCACAATTTGAATGAAATTTATCTTCTGATCGATACAGAGGAGCATCGCATTGTCGACAGATATACATTCCAGCGTCAAATTTATCGGTGTATTCTCCTCTGAACGGAAGATCAGTTCCTTTGTGTAAAATCACCCTTGCCTCTTCAGGGCTAAGTTTGTTGTATTCAGCATTCATTTTTGTTTCATTTTCGTTAATGTTTTCCTGACAAGATCCAAGGAGTGGAAAGATCACAAGTATGTTAAAGACCCATTTCATGACGTTCATTTAGCATATAACGCTTGTGAGAGGTATTTTGTTTAAACCTAAACGGGATGTTGAACAATGAATTTTTCCAAAGCCTCATAAATACATTCCAGTTCGGCTTGTTCAATACAATATGGTGGATTGATAAAAAGGCAATTTCCAAGCGGGCGCATTAAGATACCTTGTGATAGCATAAACGAATAAGCTTCATCGCGAATAGAAGAAAAGTAGCCGGCCTCATCCTTGACTTTCAGATCCACTGCGAGGATAGTGCCTAATGCACGAATGGAAGCAATAGAGGAATGTCTTTGTAGTTTGCTGATGAACGATTGATGGGACGTACTGATTCGTTCAATATTCGCTTTCGTTTCATTTTGACGAAAAAGTTGGATACTCGCTAATGCAGCCGCACAAGAAAGTGCATTTCCGGTAAACGAATGGCCATGCAATAGCGCTTTTGTTTTTTCATCCGCCAAAAAGGCATTGTAAATCTTATCAGTACTTACCGTTAGTCCCAAAGGTAAAACACCTCCAGTTAATCCTTTGGAGAGGCAAATGATGTCAGGGCGAACGGAACCATGATTCATCGCAAATAATTGACCGGTTCTTCCCCAAGCAGTCATCACTTCGTCGAAGATCACGAGCACATTATGTCTTTTCGCCATTTGAACGAGTTGTTCCAGAAAATCAACGGAGTACATGCGCATTCCGGATGATCCTTGTACCAACGGTTCTAAAATCAATGCGGCGAATTCACCACTTGCAAATAAAGTGTCAGCTTTTTGTAATTCGTCTAAACTATTTTGTTCATTCGGAAAAGCCAGGAAATCTACATCGAAAAAGAAGTGTTCAAAGGGTTCATTGAAATATCCACGTTGACCAATAGCCATTGCGCCAAAAGTGTCGCCATGGTATGCGCCTTCCATGGCCAATATTCGTTGTTTGGGCTGACCTGAGTTGTGCCAGTACTGAAAAGCCATTTTTAGAGCCACCTCAACAGCGGTTGACCCATCGTCCGAAAAGAATACTTTTTGAAACGGATCGCCTAATAAATGAACGACTTGTTCGGCTAATTCAACTGCGCTAGGATGTGTGACTCCGGCAAAGATGACATGATCCAGTTGCTGGAATTGTTTTGCGATCGCTTCACCAATTACAGGATTTCCATGACCATGCACATTCACCCACCAGGATGAATTGGCATCGATGTAGCTCTTCCCATCAGCAGCGAATAAACGGGCTCCTTTTGCTGAAATAATTACCAAGGGAGCATCCGCCGTTTTCATTTGTGTGAAGGGATGCCACACATATTGCTTGTCTTTCCGAAGCAGATCCGACATGATCAATAGTAATTCTCGCCGATAAGATAGTTGCTGACGTAATCCTTAACTCCTTCTTCCAGTGTATGAAATTGCTGCGTAAAACCTGCTTTTTTCAATTTCGACATATCGGCCTCAGTGAAATACTGATACTTATCGCGAATGTCCTCGGGCGTGTCAATAAACGATATACTTTCTGTTTTACCCATGCTTTGGAACGTGTTTTTAGTGAGGTCAAGAAAAGTCCGTGCTTTTCCAGAACCAAGATTGTATATCCCGGACATTGGGCGCTTCTCCATCAGAAAAAGACACACATCGACAACATCTTTCACATAGACAAAGTCGCGTAATTGACAACCATCGGCATAGTCAGGATTATGTGAGCGGAACAACTTCATTTCACCCGTCTTGTTGATCTGGTGATAAGCATGGAAGATCACACTGGCCATGCGACCTTTGTGGTACTCATTCGGACCATAAACATTGAAAAATTTCAATCCTGCCCAAAATGGTGGTTGAACATTTTGTTGTAAGACCCACTTGTCAAAATCATTTTTCGAATCTCCGTAAGGATTCAATGGTTTCAAACGCGAAACAATGTCGTGATCGTCTTTGTAACCGTATTCTCCCAAACCATAAGTGGCCGCCGAAGAAGCATAAACCATTGGAATATTGAACTCAATGCACGCATTCCATACATCAATGGAATAATTCAAGTTTAGTTCATCAAATATGGACTTATCAAACTCGGTTGTATCGGTTCTGGCTCCAATGTGAAAAATAAATTCTACTTCCTTTCCAAAATCGCCTAACCATTTGATAAAGTCTTTACGCCCCACCTTTGCCAGGATCATTTTTCCTTCAAGGTTATGTGCTTTTTCTTTTTTCGAGAAATCGTCTACGACTACGATATCGGTGTATCCTGCTTTGTTTAGTCTGCTTACTAAACAGCTTCCAATAAATCCTGCTGCTCCTGTTACTACTATCATCCACTGGGTAAATGGACAATGAACAATTGATAATTGACACGTTGAGCATGCCAATCCAATTCATTCACTGTTGATTAAAAAAGTCCGTTAATTTCTGCGTCGATCGAATTGATGATCTTACCAAGGTCTTCCTGGCTTTCCGGAAAACGATTGTTGTCCACATCAATTACCAATAATTTCCCTTTGTCATACGTTGAGATCCAAGCCTCATAGCGCTCATTTAAACGCTTCAAGTAATCCAGGCGGATACTCTCTTCGTATTGACGTCCCCTTTGCTGAATTTGATTCACCAAAGTTGGGACACTTGCACGCAAATAGATCAACAAATCCGGTGCTGAAACGAAAGAATCCATGAGGTTGAACAAGGAGAAATAATTCTCAAAGTCACGTGTTGTCATCAAACCCATTGAGTGAAGATTCGGCGCAAATATAAACGCGTCCTCATAAATCGTTCGGTCCTGAATTACGGTATGTTCCGTTTCTTTGATCTCCTGGATCTGAGTAAAGCGACTATTCAAATAATAAATCTGCAAGTTGAATGACCAACGTTGCATATCTTCATAAAAGTCATTCAGATAAGGGTTTTGTTCAACATCTTCGAAATGGGTTTCCCATCCGTAATGTTTTGCCAATAATTTTGTCAGTGTTGTCTTTCCTGATCCTATATTTCCAGCGACGGCAATGTGCATGTTCCTTCAGTTTTGGACTGACTAAATTACAATATTTGTACTAACGGGCAAGTGCTATTCGACTAAAGATAGGCGATAGTTGATAACTTTATTTTCACTGTGGAACCAGAAGTTGTTTCCAAGGGCTCTAAAGGACTTGATGTTGCTCAATGGTAGCTCGATTTCAGTAGATTTTCCACTGTTCAATTCGAGCATGGTTAGTTTACCAGAGCACAGAGTTAACATGTTTCCATCGATCACTAAAAGTTGATCACAGGATTCAACCGGATAAAAATCAATGAGCGAGCCGTAAAGGTCAAAACGATATACGCCTTTTTCGTAATCGGTCAAATAGAGTTCATTGTTGAATTCGGTAATTCCTGAAATGGATTGAATATTGAGAATTCCGCCAAGATTTTTCACTTCCTGTGAGTTGGCAGTACGACCTGTTTTAACGGAAAGTAATCTCGAATTCAATTGGTCAAGTACCCAAACACGATCAGGTTGAATGGAACTGGCAATATGAATTGCCATCCCAATACCAAATTCAGAGAGATCCAGACATTTTTCACTTAAGGTTAAGGTGTTATCAAATACACAAAGCACTTGTTGCTCCTCTGAAAACGCATAGATCTTCATGAAATTAAGTGGTTCCAATTCTGCCAATTTACCAATTGATCGAATGCTTTGCGAAAACTTTAAAACGCCGCTGGAATCGTATTTTTCGATTACATTGCGACGGGTCAGGATGATGTTTTTTAGAAGGTCGACATTCCAGACCTCATTTTCTCCCAATTCAACAGATATGCCTTTTGTCCATACGATTGATTTTTCCTGTCCGACAACAGGGGTTACAATCATTACTAAAATTACAACAAGCAGTCTCATGAATTGAATTTTAAAGATTCCTCGAATTGCAAGATTTGTTCCATGATCTCACGGTTGTTTGCTAAACGTGGAACTTTATGCTGTCCCCCCAGTTTTCCTTTTGATTTTAACCAATTGTCAAATGTTCCTTCTGCAACACAACGAATCAACGGTTCGGCAAGAATCATATTGTTGTAGCGCTTGGCATCGTAGTCTGAATTCAGTTCCCGAAGTCGCTCGTCCAACAGGTATTTAAATCGATCCAAATCATCAGGAGGAGTGATAAATTCGACTAACCATTCATGCCCTCCACGCTCCAAATCCTTCATATAAATGGGTGATGCTGTATAATCGCGAATTTGTGCACCTGTTTTTTTGCTCGCATAAGCGATGGCCTGATCTGCATTGTCGACGATCACTTCTTCTCCAAATGTATTGATGAAACTTTTTGTCCTTCCTGTTATTTTGAAACGATAGGGAAGGGTAGAAGTGAACATCACAGTGTCTCCGATGATGTAGCGCCAGATTCCGGCATTTGTTGAAATGACCATGGCGTAATTCACTCCTGGCTCGACTTGACTAAGATCAACCACAGTTGTAGAATTGACGCCATTAAAACTTTCCATTGGAATGAATTCATAGAAAATTCCGTAATCCAGCATGAGTAAGAGGTCACCGGTATCAACGATATCCTGAATCCCAAAGAATCCTTCGGACGCATTGTAGGTTTCGACATAGTGCATTTCCGGATCAGGGATCAAACGCTTAAATTGCTCACGATAGGGCTCGAAATTCACGCCACCGTGCATGAATAATTCCAGATTGGGCCACACTTCTTTAAGGTTATTCTTCCCTGTGATTTCGAGTATTTTGTTGGCTAAAACCATAGTCCAACTCGGAACGCCTGCAAGGATGTAGACGTCTTCTTCGATTGTGCTCAAGGCCATTTTTTCGATCTTGCTTTCCCACTCGCTCATGAGTGCAATTTCCTTCGATGGTGTGCGGCGCAATTCTGCCCACCAAGGTAAGTTTTTTACGATTATAGCTGAAAGATCACCATAATAGGAGTCCTCGCTCAAATGATTGATCTGTGCACTTCCGCCTACAATAAGGTGTTTGCCATTGTACAGTTTTCTGTTGGGAATAGAATCGTAGTAAATGGCTAACAGATCTTTTCCTCCTTTATAGTGACATTCTTCCAGTGATTCTCGCGTTACCGGAATAAGTTTGGAACGCGATGAGGTGGTGCCTGACGACTTTGCAAACCATTTCGTTTCTGTTGGCCATAGCAAATTTTGCTCATTATTGATCAAGCGATCCACCCATGGTTGAATGTCTTCATAATCTTGCAGCGGAACCTGTTTTTTAAAATCAGCATATACTGCAATGTCTTCAAAATTGTGTTTTAGACCGTATTCGGTGTAGCGCGCCATTAAGATCAGGTGCTCGAACAGTTCGTTTTGTACTTCATGGGGGTACTTGCGAAACAGATCGATCTGATGCATCCGTTTGTTAATGATCCAAGCAAATATGGAGTTAAATGGCATACCCCCGAAGTTATGAAAAAAAAGGCATAAAAAAAGCTATTCATTATGTCTGAATAGCTGCATCATTTCGTGAAATCCGAATTAACCCCAGATCAGGATTGAAACAATGATCGAAAGAGCGATGATCGTGAAGATCGTTCCTACTGCGGCTGTTGAGCTTTCGAAAAAATTATCAGACATATGGCGTTCTTTTTAGTTTGGTCAAATATAGCTAAATTTATTTGCTCTTAAATGTGTTCTGTTGTGATATTCTCAATCACTATTGTCATATAATTACTTTATAATTTTCTTGAAATCTTTAATACTTCTCGGTTCATTGCTAAATATTAGGAAAGATGACTTGATAATTTTGATGATTCAATCTTGGTCTTAAGATTGAAAAATTGTCAAAAAGTACTGAAATGGTTCGGAGAATCTAGGTCTCGATTGGCGAAGTGAGGGAGAAGAAAATTTAGAAGCGTTACCGATTCCGAAAAGCGCTTGACGTTTGTACGCAAGAGCGTACACTCTTTTCGAGTATCGGTCGCTAAGAAATTTTCGCCGAACGGCTTCAATCGAGACTTGATTTTTTCGTTCTTTTGTATCAAGACAAAAGGACAAAGACAATAAAGTCCGATTTTTATCAGACAACACTGATTCTTTATATGTTCACTTTCGGTAATTCATTAATCCTCTTTAACAAAATCACTTAAGTCCTTGAAAAACTTGGCTTGATCGTGTATGAATTGTTCGTTAACTTCCTCGGCCAATGGAATTCTTCCCAATACCCTGATTTTCGTCGAAGAGATAATTATGCTTTCTGTGGCTTTGTTTTCATCACCAACGAATACGATTCCGGCAATTGGAATTGACCTTTTTTGTAACGCATCGATCGACAATAAGGTATGATTAATACTTCCTAAATAGTGGCGAGAAACGAGTATAATCGGGATTTTCCACTGTTCAAAAAGATCAATGTACAGCAAGCCTTCGTTGTTTAAAGGAACCATGAGTCCTCCTGCTCCTTCAATAACCAAATTCCGTTCGGTAAGCGGGAGCTCAAAATCTGTCGCCTCGATGGTGATGCCATTCAATTCGGCTGCATAATGGGGCGAAGCCGGAGTAGTCAATCGATAACGTTCTTCAATTACGTTGGCTTTGGAAGTCCATTTTTCCACTTTTTTAGTGTCGCTCCATTCCAGATCACCTGCCTGAACAGGCTTCCAATAAACTGCTTCTAATGCCTCAGCAATTATCGCACTTGCAACTGTTTTTCCAACGTCGGTACCTATACCGGAAATAATGAATTGTTTCATTTCAGTTAAGATCAAAGTCTTGTATCTTGGTTTCATCAGACTGAGTGTTCGTAGCTTCGCGAAGAACGTATCGAAGTCTGACGGAGAATCGTTGTTTCAAGTAAGATCAAAGTCCTTGTTCTTTGCTCCTTGCTCCTTGCTCTTTCCTCACCTCAAAACCGCCCCTAACTTATTCTCCAACTCAACGCGAATCTTCTCCATCACTTTGTCAATCTGCTCATCTTTCAGCGTTTGCTCGGGATCTTGGAATCGGAAAGAAACAGCGTATGATTTTTTGCCTTCTTCCAGATTTTTACCTTCGTAAACATCGAACAATCCAACTTCTTTCAAGATGTTTTTGTCACATGCCTTCGCAAGCTCTTCGATTTCGCTAAACTGGACTTGCCTGTTGAGCAATAAAGAGAAATCGCGTCGCACTGCAAATGTCTTTGGCAATTCGGTATATTTAATTTTTGCAAATTGCAAGCAGGAAAGAATCGCTTCCCAATCCAGATCAGCTACGAAAACCTCGTTTTTGATTCCAAATTCTTTACGCATCTTGGCTGATACCCATCCCATTTCACCGACTTTCGTTTTGATGACTTGAAGTTGAACTCCGTCTTGCAAAATGGACTTTTTCAAAGCACTTTCTTTCAGGAATCCATCCAAGCCTAATCGGCTGAAAACTGAATTCACCAATCCCTTGATCGAATAATATGTGAATTGGTCAGTACTAGCGTTCCATGATTCTTTCTCTTTTCTACCGGTAAGAACCAGAAGTAAACGTTTATTTTCATTGTAGCCACTTTCAAAACGACGATAGATCTTTCCGAATTCAAATAATCGAAGATCGGGATGTTGACGGTTTTGGTTGTGAGCCACAACTTCCAATGCATTGAAGAGTAATGTTTGACGCATAACATCTAATTCCTGACTCAAAGGGTTGAGCATGGGAACATTTTGCTCCGATTTCAAAACCTCACCTCCTAACTTGTCGATATAAGCCGAACGGGTCAGGGAATTGTTCATGGTTTCAATCAAGCCTTTTCCAACCAGCATTTCGGAAATAATCTCCTGAACACGCTCGATATCCGGCTTGGGGAATACAGCGATTGATGTATTCAGTTTCTCCGGAAGAGGAACATTGTTGAATCCATATATGCGCAATACTTCTTCGATGACATCCGCTTCTCGTGTAACATCAACGCGATATGCCGGAATACGCAATTGTGCTTTATCGCCATCTTCGGTTAGAATTTGAATATCCAATGCACTTAAAATGGTGCGAACATCTTCTTTTGAAATTTCACAACCAATCAACTGATTACAGCGTGAAAAGCTAAAATCGACCAAGTGGTCCTGAAGTTTAGCAGGGTATAGATCTACCATCGGCATAGCAACTTTTCCTCCGGCAACTTCAATGATCAGATCTACTGCCCGTTTTAGTGCTAACTGAGTCAGGGCAGGATCAACACCTCTTTCGAAGCGGAAACTAGCATCTGTATTCAGACCGTGGTATTTTGCTGTTTTTCGTACTGAAACCGGATCGAAATAGGCGGATTCGATGAAAACAGCAGTTGTATCATCTTTTACTCCGGAGTGTAAGCCACCGAAAACACCGGCAATGCACAAGGGGTCATTTCCATTGGTGATCAGAAGATCTTCAGTGCTCAAGTTGCGTTCGGTTTCGTCAAGAGTCGTGATTTTTTCACCTGCTGTGGCAGTACGAACGACAATCTTACCCTTCAACGAACGCGTATCAAATGCGTGCAAGGGTGTGCCTAATTCACGCATCACGTAATTTGTTACGTCCACCACATTGTTGATTGGTGATAGTCCTACGGAACGCAATCGTTTTTGTAACCATGCCGGAGAAGCTTTAATCTGTACACCTGTAATGGTTTGTCCCATGTAACGTGGACATTTTGCACTGTCTTCAACGCTTACTTCGATTGGGAGATTGGCTTCCACTGCATGTTCGCGTGGTGTTGGCAATTGGAGTTCAATCGTTTCTTTTTTGTGGTAGCGCAAGTAAGCAACAAGATCACGGGCTACGCCAATGTGTCCCATTGCATCCGCTCGATTTGGGGTTAATCCAATTTCTATTTGGTAATCATCCTCAAGTTCTAACACTTCAGCCATTGGTTTGCCAACTGGCGTTGCAGGATCAAGAATCATGATTCCAGCGTGGGAAGTACCAAGACCTAATTCATCTTCGGCACACAACATCCCGTACGATTCAACTCCCCTGATTTTTGAAACCTTCATTTTTAAAGGTTCATCCGGTGCAGGATACAAAGTACAACCAACTGTAGCAACGGCAACTTTTTGTCCAATGGCCACATTCGGTGCTCCACAAACTATTTGCAAAGGTTCGCCCCCGATCGTGACTGTAGTTACTTTCAGTTTATCGGCATCCGGATGTTTCTCACAACTCAAGACCTCACCCACAATGACTCCGGCTAAGCCTCCTTTCACAGCTTCAATCTTTTCGATCCCCTCAACTTCTAATCCAGTCTCGGTAAGAATTGCGCCAATCTCTTCAGGACTTAACGTTGTGTGCACATATTGTTTCAGCCAGTTGTATGCTATTTTCATGATCTTAGTTCTATCAGAATGCAAATGTGCGAAAATTGACCGGAAGGAGCAAGTGGGGTATGTTTCTGGATAGGGGATTAATTATAATTCATAATTCCTTGTTCCTTGTTCTTTGTATTATCTTTGCATTCATTAATAAAATAGAATCAATGAGTTTACTTACAGTGGGCAGTGTAGCCTTCGACGCAATTGAAACCCCATTCGGGAAAACAGATAAGATCATCGGTGGTGCCGGTACATATATCGCACTTTCTTCTTCTTTCTTTGTGCAGGATCAAAAGATCGTTGCAGTGGTTGGTGAAGATTTTCCGCAGGATATGTTGGACAATCTTTCGGAAAGAGGAGTAGATCTCGAAGGCTTGCAGATCAAGAAAGGTGAGAAGACTTTCTTTTGGTCAGGTCGCTACCACAATGACATGAACTCACGTGATACGCTTGTTACTGAATTGAATGTATTGGAGCATTTTGATCCAATTATTCCGGCTTCATACCAAGGAGTGGAGTACTTGATGTTGGGGAATTTAAGTCCGCAAGTACAACGCAGCGTGATCGAACGCTTGAAAACGCGTCCAAAATTAATTGCAATGGATACCATGAATTTCTGGATGGATATTGCGATGGATGAATTGAAAAAGACGATGGCGATGGTTGATGTACTGATCATCAATGATGAAGAAGCGCGTCAGCTTTCGGGTGAATATTCGTTGGTAAAAGCAGCCAAAGTAATTCGTGCCATGGGACCGAAATACCTGATCATCAAGAAAGGTGAGCACGGAGCGCTTTTATTCCACGGTGACCGAATCTTTTTCGCTCCGGCATTGCCCTTGGAAGATGTCTTTGATCCAACTGGAGCAGGCGATACGTTTGCAGGTGGATTCATGGGCTTTTTGGCAGCTACGGATGATGTTTCGTTTGACAACATGAAACGTGCAATAATCGCAGGATCGGCTCTGGCTTCATTTTGTGTAGAGAAATTTGGAACTGAGCGATTGACTGAAGTGACAAAAAGAGAATTGGAGCAACGAATTGATCAATTTGTCTCTCTTTCTACATTTGAAATGACGCAATCTGTTTAAAATACCTGTCCGAGAAACGATCGGACAATTAAGAAAATACCATGGAAAAGAACGTATTTATAGAAGAACTTGAAGCGCTTACATCACAGGAAGATGTTTTGAGTGTAAGTCGGGATGTGAATGAATTGAAAACGCGTTTCGAGGATTACATTCTGGAGGAAGAGCGAAAGGATCAAGTGGCACAATTGGAAGCACAGGAGAAAGGAGAGGAGTATGAACCGATTGATCTTCGTCCGCTGAAAGAGACCTTTTATGAAACGTACAACGCCTACAAAGAAAAGCGCAAGCAACTGCAGGATGCACGAAATCAAGAAGAGGGCGAAAATTTACGTCGGAAGAAGTTTCTCTTGAGCAAAATGCAGGAGATGATCCAAACGGAAGAGAATATCGGCGCAGCATTTGGTACCTATAATGAAATTCATGAAGAGTGGAAAAAGATTGGTGATATCCCACGTGAAAAACGCGATGAAATCCAAAAAGAATACTCTCGATTGTTGGAATTGTTCTTCTACAACATTAAAATCTATCGTGAACTGAAGGACCATGACTTGAAGCGAAACAAGCAATTGAAAGAAGACATCATTGCGCATTTGGAAGAGCTGAAGAATCAATCATCTATCAAAGAATTGGAAACTTCTTTGAAACGTTTGCAAAATGAATGGGATGAAGTTGGTCCGGTTCAAAATGAAGAATGGGAGAAGCTGAAGGATCGTTATTGGGAAATCGTTCGTGCTTTGTATGATCGCATTCACCAATATTACGATGAGCGTCGCCAGTCACTTCAGGAAAACTTGACTAAGAAAAGAGAATTGTTAGAGGAAACGATTGCTTTAGTTGAGGTATCTATGGCAAATGCTGCTATAAAAGAATGGGACAAGGCAACTGAAAAGATCCTCGCTATTCAGGAGAAATGGAAGTCGGTCGGGTTTGGACCTAAAAAAGAAAATGAAGAGATTTGGCAGGAGTTCCGTGCACAGTGTGATCAATTCTTTGCCCGCAAAAAGGAGTTTTATACTTCGATTCAAGGGAAGTTCAACGAAATTGCTGATGCGAAACGCAAATTGATCGAAGAAGCGAAGTCCTTGCGCGATTCGCAGGAGTGGAAAGATACAGCTGACAAGTTGATCAAGTTGCAGAGAGCATGGAAAAGTGCCGGACATGCAGGGCAAAAGTTGGAGCAGAAATTATGGCAAGAATTCAGGGGAGCTTGTGATGCTTTTTTCAATGCACGTCAGAAGCATTTTGAAGAGCAAGACAAAGCATTAGAAACGAATTTAATTGCCAAACAGGAT
This sequence comes from Crocinitomicaceae bacterium, assembly GCA_036825545.1. Taxonomy (GTDB): domain Bacteria; phylum Bacteroidota; class Bacteroidia; order Flavobacteriales_D; family Crocinitomicaceae; genus M0103. The sequence continues at coordinate 53,912 of DAISYB010000002.1, forward strand.
TTGATTGCGAAAATCGAATCGTATGAATTGCCGGAAGACAAACAAACAGCATTGAAAGACTTGAAGGAGTTTACTTCGACTTTCAATGCGATTGGAAAGGTGCCGATGAAGCAAAAAGATACGATTTATAACAGCTACAAATCGGCTATAGATAAGCATTATAGCAAGTTGAAGCTGGATGCTGCTGAAAAGGATAAGGTGATGTTCCAGGCGAGATTGGAAACGATTCAGGGTAGTCCTGAAGCAGGAAGATTATTATCTAAAGAACGTTCAGATATCCGTCAGCAGATCGAAAAACTCAAGGCTGAGATCTTACAATTGGATAATAACTTAGGATTTTTTGCGCGCTCGAAGGGAGCAGATGTACTCCGCAAGGAGGTCGAAGGCAAGATCAAAGCGGCACAAGATCGAATTGAAGGATTGAAACTGAAACTTAAGCAAATCCCGAATGAATAGGTTCTTCAACGCCTTATTGCTTTTTTTCTTGTTTCCAACGATGGCACTGACCATTTTTGTTGGATTCGATTTGCCGGTTGATTTTTTACGTGTGTCGGGAAGTAATATTCCCTATCGCAAAGAAGCTTTTTTGGTATTGGGATTAATTCTCCTTTTGATCAATTTACGCAGAAGCATTCGCCGTTGGATGGGGATGAGTTTGGTGAACAAGACCAAACGCTTTAGTTGGAACGAAGAGGTGAGTAAGGAGCGAAGAACTAGAGTTTACGTGTACAACGGTCTTGAAGCATTGGTCATGACGGCTGTGGGAACAGCCTTGTTTGTGGTCACAAAAGAAGCTTGGTTTCCTGCAGTTGCCTTTTGGTTTGGAGCATTCGATAATGTGATTTTCTCACTGGTTGGACTAAGTGGAGGCAAATATAGAGCAGGTATTAGCTCAAAAGCAGTGATCCTGGCCGATCGCGATGTGCAGCTGGTTTATTTCTCGGGATTGAGAAAAGTGAGTGTACATCAACAAACAATCTATTTTGACTACATCAAAGGCTTGCAGCTGATGATTCCAGTTGACAGTATTGATCCATTGCAACGTGAAACATTTTTTGCGGTACTCGAATCCAAAGTGGACCGCGACAAGGTGTTCTTCAGCAGAAAAAAGTAAGTTATTTCGTTATATGCAGGTAACGTGCTTTAAGGGGCGCATGATCAGGGAAATGGTCAAATCCTTCTTTTAAAATCTTTTTTGCCATTGTCTTATTTCCCTTGTCAAGGTAATAATCTCCAAGGTAGAGGTAATTGTATCCCATCTTATACGCTTCGATCTTGAAAGCTTCATATTCTTTCTCCAGTTCGAACATAAAAGCAATGCATTTGTGGGCGTTATTGACATCACGAGTATAGATTAGGTCGTCCACTTTTGAGGACATTCCTGACTCCAACTGTTTGAAATTGATTGTCTTTAATTTTTCTTGCTCCTCTAAATCCTCCAGCTTTTCGCGAATTTCTGCAAACTTAAATTCTTTGAACATGGTCAGTAATTCCTGAGTAGCAATGTTTATGGAATAGAATACTTGTACAGGTTCCTCTTCATTCTCCAGGTACTCTGAATCTGGATTAATTGCTTCCAGTTTCGAATAGTATGCGTCAAATTCTTCTTCAGAAATCTCTTCGTCTTCAAAATTCAAAATAATGAAGCCATAGAGCACTTCTAGAAAAATGGCTTTCGCTGATTCATTGAATATTAATTCTTCTATATAGCGCTCTGAATTCAAAATCCACTCGATACGGTTGTCATCATAATAGATCTCCAGTAATTCCTCGTATAGTCCAATTAGAACCTCTGGGTCCAGCTCACGCTCTGAAGCCAGTAAAAGGAAAGCTTTGTACAGATTCTGATCTTTGAATTTCTTAGCGACGAATTGGTTAACAACCAACTGATGTATGGCTTCCTTTAATTCTTCGTTTTCGGTAAAGCTCAGGCTGCGCAGTCCGTTTTGAATACAGCGGTTTATATCGCTCTCGCATTTCAAATAGGCCATACGGTTCGAATACTGGAATCCTACCAGTTGCTTTAGTGAAACACGTTTGTAACGCTTCGTAAGTTGTTCATATGCGCCGTTCAGTCCCAATGAATCTCGTTCTTCGGATGTAATGATCTTGTATTTCAACCCACTTTCAACAACAGATTGCCTGCGTTTCAATGGAATCTGTTGTTCCTTGAAAATTGGCGAAGTTGTTTCAAAAATGACGTAATCTTCGTTGGGATATACGATGACAAAGACATGATTGGGTTCTTCAATAATAGCATAAGGCAATTGGAGTTCCTCGAGTATTAATACGTAGAGCATACTCGCTGTAACACAGTTGAATTCTCCATTCTCAAATATGGAGGGAAAAAATATTTGCTCACGGTAACGCTTGAGAAATACTTCATGGGTTTTTTCAAATAGGGATTGCAGCTGCTTCACCCTGTTTTTACTCCAGTTCAGCTTGCGAAATTGATCACAAAATGCGGAGATCTGAGTATTGATTGTTCCAATTCGATCCTCAGTAATACCTGGTTTTATGGCCATGAATTGTTCGGTAAGACTCAGTGAGTGTCCTGTAAAGAGTAAACTATCTAAACGGGATTCAAAGGTAATGAGTGAACTGTATCGTGTATCTTGACCATAAATTGTTGGTACTTTACACAGCAAAATAAAAGCAAAAGTCAGGAAACGTAACATGTATGTAGAGGTCGATTTTTTTTGCGAAAATAATGAATTATCTAGTTTTCTATTTCCTGAACGCTAAAAAACGAATCTCTTGTCTCAAGTTGTTTTGTGCATCCACTAGCTTCATCACGGGAACAAGTCTGCCTCCTCCGAGCTCAGCCGATTCGGTAAGTTTGATGCGATCCGGTTCCTTTATTTGAATTCCAACTACCGAAAGATTCACGCCTTTCTTCTTGTATTTTTTCACATGTTTCTCGTAATCGTCTGAGTTGCGATTGAATGCACCATCGGTAATTACGATCACTTGGTTCACGCCATCAGGCAAATATCCTTTTAGAGCTTGTTTGTAGCCCAATTTGATTCCGGCACCACCGGCTGTAAGTCCAGAAGCTCGAAGTTTTGAAACTTCCGCTTTGATCTTTTCTTTATCACCGGCAGAAGTAGGCGCCAGAATAACACGCGTATCTGTGGCATAGGTGACTAGCCCCACTTTGTCCTCAGGACGCAACATGTCAACCAATTGGTAGAGTGAATATTTCATCAATTCCAAGCGATCGCCTTGAGCCATTGAAGATGAAATGTCCAATACGAACACCATATTAACAGGTGCAAAGTGCGCTTCCGAGAAATCATTCGGATCCAGTTGACTGAGTTCACGTGGTGCTTCATCTAGGAATGGGGTTGGATTCTCATTGGCCAACGTTTGTTCCAGAGTGAGTTCCGGTCGCTTTGGCTCTTCTTGTGTGATCAAAGGTTGTATGGGTGGCGTGTCTCGTGGTGGTGGTGGACAATAACTCGGATCCATTTCCATTTCGATGACGATCATATTGCGTTGGAAGTTAACATAAGCGCCAAGTTCAGCCGGTTTGTAAGCCTCTTTTTTGGCGTAGAAATAGCTAAATCCAAGTGTAGCATCCTCTTTGATCTTTCCATTTTTATCGGTGGAATGGGTCCAAATGGGTTGACCGTTCTGTATCATTGTCACACGGGAATCAGCGATCTCTTGCTTAGTGTCCTTATCAATAGTCACTACGGTGAGTTTGAAATCGTTCTTTTTTGGCCCGCCAGGTCTGGAAGAGAAATCAGGGCAAGCTGTAAATCCACTCAAATCATTTTGTGGGATATCCTTCAGGTTTCCGGTTAATTTAACCTTTACGGCTTCAGTTCGGTCACTGGTGAAGATCTCGACATCATAACTGAATTTTCCTTTGGTTTTTGGGTTGACTTGCAAGCGGACGATCACAGAACTGTCTTTATCCATGAATTTACCGTTCACGATATACGTTACGTCGTACGGTTTTTTGACACTCAGGACATACTCTTTTTTCGTCCCTTTATTGGTCAGTACAATATCGACAAAGCGCTCATCATAGGATTCCAGATCACCGAAATCGTGACGTGTTTTATCAAACTGAACCTGAGCAGAAACAGTAGATGAAATCAGAACGAAGAATACGATAAGAAAACGCATAATCCAAATATAACAAGAAACGCGCCGTTGTGGGAATAGTTACGAATGAAAAAAGGGACACCTTTCGATGTCCCTTTCCAGCAAAGTGAAATTGCTTATTCTTTGTGTGCTTTATCGTGTCCGATGAACTTTCCATTATCATCATACATCTTCATGCACATTTCTTTTTGTTCAGCACTGCATCCCATTTTTTCACAATGAGCAGCACATTCTTCTTTAGTCATTTTAGCACAAAGGCTCATGTCGCACGTTGCATGCTCAGCACCTTTTTCTGCACAACACGCTTTTTTGTCTTTCGCTGCACATTCTGTTTTATCAGCGCAACATTCTGCATTGGCTGCATCACCATGATGTCCGCTTCCAAGGATCGGAGCGATAACCAAACCAATCAAACAAGTCAACTTGATCAAGATATTCATGGATGGACCTGAAGTATCTTTGAATGGATCTCCAACAGTATCTCCGGTTACGGCTGCTTTGTGTGCATCAGAACCTTTGTACGTCATTTCACCGTTGATCTCAACTCCAGCCTCAAATGATTTCTTAGCGTTGTCCCATGCTCCACCGGCGTTGTTCTGGAACACAGCCCAAAGCACACCTGAAACAGTAACACCAGCCATATAACCACCAAGCATTTCAGCGATCAATTGGTTGTCTGAACCGTAAACAAGTTTTCCAATAAGAACGATTGCGATAGGGAAACCAATTGTCATGATTCCCGGCAACATCATTTCGCGCAATGCAGCACGAGTAGAAATCTCAACACATTTTCCGTACTCTGGTTTACCTGTTCCTTCCATGATTCCCGGAATCTCCTTGAACTGGCGACGTACTTCGTAAACCATGTCCATAGCAGCTTTACCTACTGAATTCATCGCTAGGGCAGAGAATACAACCGGAATCATACCCCCAACAAACAACATCGCAAGTACAGGAGCTTTAAAGATGTTGATCCCGTCAATTCCTGTGAAAGTTACGTATGCTGCAAACAAAGCCAAAGATGTCAAGGCTGCAGAAGCAATCGCAAATCCTTTACCTGTTGCGGCTGTTGTGTTACCAACTGAATCCAAAATATCGGTACGTGTACGCACTTCTTTTGGCAATTCACTCATTTCAGCGATACCACCCGCGTTATCAGAAATTGGTCCGAATGCATCGATTGCCAACTGCATAGCTGTAGTAGCCATCATTGCTGATGCTGCTAAAGCCACACCGTAGAATCCTGCTAATGCGTACGATCCCCAGATAGCACCTGCAAACAAAAGTACTGTTGGGAAAGTAGAGATCATTCCTGTTGCCAAACCTGCAATAACGTTTGTTCCTGCTCCGGTAGATGATTTCTGAACGATTTTCAAAACTGGTTTCGTACCCAATCCTGTATAGTATTCTGTTACAGATGAAATTGCTCCTCCAACGATCAAACCAATGATAGTAGCGTAAAATACACGCAATGATGAAATTTCTTTAGCTCTTTCACCAAAGAAATCCATCGTCATTGTTTCAGGCAACATGTATTTTACCAATACGAAACAAGCAACCGCCGTTAGTGCAATAGAAACCCAGTTACCGATGTTCAATGCTGTTTGAACTTGCTTTTCTTTCGCATCGTTCGAGCTGATTTTCACCAACATCGTTCCAATGATCGAAAACAAAATTCCAAATCCTGCAATAGCCATTGGCAATAAGATCGGACCGATACCACCAAATCCTTGGTTAACGATATCTCCGCCCATATCCTTGATCACATAGTTTCCAAGAACCATTGCCGCTAATACAGTCGCAACATAAGAACCGAACAAGTCAGCACCCATACCTGCAACGTCACCTACGTTATCACCTACGTTATCTGCGATTGTAGCAGGGTTACGTGGATCATCTTCCGGAATCCCAGCTTCAACTTTACCAACAAGGTCAGCACCTACGTCAGCTGCTTTTGTATAAATTCCACCACCAACACGAGCAAATAAAGCAATTGACTCAGCTCCTAGAGAGAATCCAGCCAATGTCTCTAATACAAGTGTCATGTCTTCAGTAGATGTCCAAGTTCCTTTCATAAAGACCTGGAAGAAGATAATGAAGAATCCGGTTAGACCCAAAACAGCTAATCCGGCAACGCCAAGACCCATTACCGTTCCACCACCGAAAGAAACTTTCAAGGCTTGTGGTAGGCTCGTACGAGCTGCTTGTGTTGTGCGAACATTCGTTTTGGTAGCGATTTTCATTCCCATGTTACCTGCCAAAGCTGAAAATATAGCTCCGAAAATAAAAGCAACAACAATCATGATGTGCGTTGTAGGTACTATGAATGAGATAGCAGCCAAAACAATACTTGCTCCTAAAACAAAAATCGCAAGAAGACGGTATTCAGCTTTTAAGAAAGCAAGCGCTCCTTCGTAGATGTAGTCTGAAATCTCTTTCATCTTACCATCGCCTGCATCTTGTTTTAATACCCAAGATCTTTTCATCCACATGAATAGTAGTCCAATAATTGCCATGATTATTGGCACGTAAATCATAATTGACTCCATAAAAGTTAAGTTTTGTTTAATTTTTAGTCGGGCGCAAAAGTAGGCTTTCTAATACAAACCTGCAAGTACACAACAAATTAATAATGACTAAGTCCTACGGAAGAAAAAGATTCAGGGTTACAAAGGGAGTAAATGATTGAAGGTAAAAGGTTTTAGTGTTGAAATGAACACGGATTCTGAAAATGGAAAAATCATAGAATGACACAAGTTGAATCTCTTTCCACTCGCTTTCATTACTCACATGATGCCCGCTCAGAATTTTAACACAAGGACAGTCAGCAAAGGATTACTACCTCACTACCGTCACACTCCCCTTCAAATCATGCTTCTCATTCTCATCGACTTTGATGATAAAATAATAAGATCCTACAGGAAGCGGCTCACCTTTGTAATCACCTCTCCAAGGATTAAGCGCATACTTCCCTTGTTCAGATTCATATACCACGGAGCCCCAGCGATTGAAAACGACAACTGAATTTTCCGGATAGATCACATCAATATTGGGCAATTCCCAAAAATCATTTACACCATCACCATCAGGTGTAAAAGCTGTGGGAATAATCAAGCGATCTACCGCCGTAACCGAAAGCGAAAAGGTATCTGCACAACTTGGATCGTATTGCCAGGCAATGAGTTCGATGGTGTAAACTCCCGACGGATCACAAATATAACTTTCCAGTATTGCACCCATGCTTGTGCCATTCACCGACCACAGAAAATCGGTAGCGTTTTGTGAGGTGTTGTTCAGGTTTACTTGCAAAGGCACCGTTCCATAACTTGGACTCACCGTAAACTGCGCGACTGTGTTATTCACTTCTTCAACTGTAATGAGCGTATCGCGACTCACACAACCGTTTCCATCCGTAAATGAGAGTGAATAATTTCCTGCAGCAAGATTGGAAAACAAACCACTACTTTGCGTAAGGGTATCATTGAGTGTAAAACTCACCGGACTTACCGTTCCTGCTGCAACACTCACCGAAATTGAACCTGTACTTGCGCCACACTCGGATGGCGTTGTTGTAATAGCGCCAAAAAGTGGTCTTGGGCGCACGTTTATTTTGACAGGACGCACTACCGAGCAAGAATCATTGTTCCAGATTCGGACAGTGTAAAAGCGTGAAGTTTCTCCTGAGAAAATGGGATTGGGACAATTGGTACAGCTTAGATCATTCAATGCGGCAGGAGTAGAAGCAGACCATTCGTAGGCGGTTGCTGAGCCTGTCGAAGTACCGCCAGAGGCAATGAGTTGTAAATTTTCTCCTGCACAAATGGTGGTGTCGTTAGATACGGAAACCGAGAAGGTGTCGCAAGGGGTGGAATAGCTCAAGAAGAAACCGTTGTAAATATTATACCTCCCTGTTGTGGAAGGTTGCTCCCATTGTAATCTCCATTGAAGAGAGTTGTTTATGACATAATCCTTTACATTAATTAGTCCATCTGAGCCTCCTACTATATTGTCAGGGGTATCATCATCTAAACCAAACAAGGTTTCATCCTGATAATAAAAATGCCCTTTCACGCCAGCACCATCCCATGTTGAATTTACATTGTCAGCACCTTTTAATAAACCAACATTTTGCCAAGAACCATCATTGAAATAGAGGTTTGATCCATCGCTAGCAATAAAACCGCCCAATCTATCAAGATAAGTTGCGAAGCCAATAGGTGTATTTGGTGTAGAAGGATTAAGGTTATTGATGAAGTAGTTTACTTCGTAGCTTTCATTAATGTTGTTAAGTAAGACATAGGAGGTTGTAGGAGAAGTAAAGATTGGGTTTTCGTACACTACAAACAAATAAACACAGTCAAATTTACAAGGTGAGCATTGATAGTTTTGAACTGGAATTGTAATTGAATAATTTAAAACAGACGGACTAATAACAGATGTAACATCTATTGTATGAATGGATAAGTGTTTTTCTAAATAATTTCCGTAAGCTTCAAATTCTATACCTGTAAAATTTGAATTGTCGAAACTGTATGTGTTAGCGTTTATTTGAATGTTGGTAGGTGGTTTCAGTCCAGTATCATTTCCAAAATAAACACCAAATAAATAAGCTTTTTTAATGATGCTTCCGGGTTCAATATAAATGTCAAAAGATCCTGATCCTGCGCCCATGGCAGTGGAGAAACCTGCACCTGTAACGCCACAATAACAAGTCTCCTGATAAAACAGCTGTTGGGCTGAACTCGTTTCAGTAAAGTGAACAAGAATAGTAAGTATTAAAAAAAATCTTAAAAACATTTTGCAGAATGGTTTTTTTTTTATGACTTTAGTCAAATCTAACCATTTAACTTATGAAAACAAAATTACTACTATTCGTCTTCTTATTGGGGACACAGTTCGTCAGATCACAATCAGATCAGTTTATCATACCTGGATCGATTTACAATCAACTTGGTATTATTCCTCTTCCCCAACCCATTAACGGTCCCAACGGCTATGCCAATGATCCGAATGACCTGATGGATGCTTATGATGGACAGCCTTTTAATTATGCTTCGAATATCATTACAAAACCCGATGGTCAAATTGAGTTTTTCATTCAGGATGGATATATCTACAATGATAAGGGATATTTCATAACACGATTACTAGGTCAAGGATTGAATGGGAACACCATTGTTGCAAGCGGTTCATCAGAAGTCATGGTCATACCTGTGCCTGGCCAATGCAACAAATACTACATTTTTTCATCGATTGTAGAATCGGGTAATTTCTGGATCTATCCTTATGTTTTTATTTTGGACATGACCCAGCCGAGCGTGAATAACATGCTCAACGACGAATGCAGTGTGAGTGGAAATTTGGTCGATTTATCGGGTAATATTATCGAAAATTCGTATGATCAACCGTTCGGGAATGGTTATTCCATAGATCATTTCTTGGCGCACTCAGAAGTTCCTTTTATCGTTGATGATCCATCACCCGGAAAATCATCAAGTGTGTTTTTCGCGGCAACTGATGAGCGACAAGATGGCACACGACTGGCTTTTGTTTCAAATGGAAGAGGTTTTTTCACTTTATTGGTTTCCTCAAATGGAATTTCGGATGTTGGTTTCACGCCTTTTCTTGCCCCTGAATTCAATCAGTTTCTTTTAAGAAGTGAAATGGAAGTCGTGGCTATTTCAGATACTGAATACCGAATAGCTGCACCATACATGACAACAGCAAGTGTTTCAGGAGTTCCGGTTAATACTTTTTTGTACACAGCGACATTGGACTTATCAGGGATGCCTGTTTCAAATACAGTGAATTACATACCATTTTATGAGTACAATTCACCGGGAGGTTTTGATTTGTCTGCTCGATTGCGTGGAGTCGAATTTTCGAATGATGGACGTTATTTATATGTGACCCATACAACAAATCCTTTGCAACCGGCACAAATGGAGTTCTTTGATTTCAATAACCCTTCAAATGGTTTATTACCGGTTAATGGAACAGGTGCTTACAATTTGCAACATTCCGGATTAGAAATGGGTTTCAATAACATGCTCTTAATAGCAGGTGAGAATGCCTTATTATCGAAAGACGCTGCTATACCTCAAGCGGCTATAAATGTGCTTTCAGCTTATGCCTATCAACCCAATTATCAAGGGCAAGATCCCAATTTGAGCTCTGCCCGGTTCTTTATGTTGCAAGATCAGATTGATGGGATGAGTTATCAAAATCTATTTCTGAATGATTTGTCGTGCTGTGTTAACAATCGTAGCTATGACTTTAATTATCTTGAAATTGAATCAACTCAACTGTGGCAGCCGGGTGCATCTACACAATTTTCGAATAATTTGCCTCAGACAGTGTTCATTAGAGACGAACTTCGTGTCAAAGCCGGAACAACATTAACTCTCAACAATATGATCTTAAAGTTTTCACCTGAAGCGCGACTGGTTGTTGAAAATGGTGACGGAACACTTCAAGGAGGAAAGTTGATACTGAATCAAACCACTTTGACAGTTGACGATCGCTGCGATCCGGGAAAATTGTTGTGGTACGGAGTTGAAGTTTGGGGTAATGCCAACCAAGCACAAGGCACTTTCATCACTTCCAACCAAGGTCGAATGGAAATGCGTAATAACTCGCAAATCGATAATGCCTGGATGGGTGTTTTGGTGGGTAAGCGAACCAGTGAATTAATAGAAGAATGCCCGGATGTTTTCAATGAAGATATTGATGCTTTCTCATTCGATGATTCAAGAACCGGAGGTATTGTGCGGATTTTGCCGGGATCGAGTTTGGTCAACAACCAACGTGGTTTGCGTTTCAGACCCTATCAAAATAATGGACTTAACAACGTCAGTGTAATCAATGATGCTTTATTTCATTGGGATGGTAATACAGTTGCAGCAACCTATAATGTAGTGGCTCACGTCCAGCTCGAGGGAGTAAAAGGGATTACTATTCGTGGTTGTCGATTTGACAATACATCCTCTGATGTTTCCCTACCTGTGATTAACGGTATCGGAATTTTGTCAAGGGCTTCACAGTTTACGGTTACAGATTATTGCAATTCTTTTATACCACCTTTTGCTCCATGTCAAAATCCAATCAAGACCACATTTACGAATTTGAGTTTTGGAATTCATGCCTCAAATCCTCTTGATAATTATACTTTTTCAGTTAATAACAGTGTGTTTGATGATTGCTCAAGAGGTATTTATGCAGTTTCAACAAGAAATGAACGGATTACCAGAAATCTATTTAAGATCCGCCAAGCGACATACCAAACCTTCGGCATCTATTTGGAACGTTCAACCGGATACACTGTACAAGAGAATGATTTGGGAGGAAAAGCCACAACGTTAGCGTTGAGTGATGTACGATCTTATGGAATTGTTGCGGACAATTCAGGAATTCAGAATAACTTGATCTACAAAAACCGGATTGGATTGATGGTTGAAAACTCACCAAGCAAATTATATATTGGCACTTATGCCATCAAACTAAACGGGAGTTCGGTGCCTGCATCTGTTTGGCAAAATGGAATGCCCTCAACTTCAACCGGACTTCAATACCGTTGTAATCAGTTCATTCGTGATATATACCTTTCTGATCTTGCAGTCAACGGTATAATCAATTACAGTCAGGGAAATCCTCAACAAGCTATTGCCGCAGCCAATTCGTTTGAAACACCAAACTACGGAATGCCGGAACATGACATTACGATGGATTTGTCTTCTCAAGGTATCCGTTATTTCATTCAGAATGGTCCGGTTTCGCATACCCCTGTTTTCTATACAAATCCAAATTATCATGTTCATTTGTTAGGCGTAAATAGTATGTACAATACCAATAAAACATGTGCAAGTTTGCTAGGAAAACCGCTTAATGTTGTAATCGGAGATTATCAAAATTCGTTGGCTTTGACCAATTCATTTAAAGATAAAATGAAGGGTGGGGATGCCGCAGCCCAGTTGTCGGCTATCCAGCTGAACCCGTCTTCAAATACTACTCGAAACTTGTTGATCCAATATTCGCCTTTCCTCACAGATGAAGTATTAATCAGTTACTTAAATTCAAGTGCGAGTGCAGGAATGAAGAAGGATGTATTAACAGCAAACACTTCTCTTTCAGAGGATGTCATGCAAGCTGTAGTGAATTCCAATCTGCCTCTAGGAACAAAAAATCAGATCATCACAGCACAAAACACAACCAATCAGAAAGAAGAAACAATTGAGTTGTACAATTATCACCACTTTGAAATGGATCGCAATTTCAATGAGGCTTTAAGTCGCCTGTTACTTGATACTGCACAGTCAATGAATTATTCAGAGGTAATTGCATTCTTGAATCAGAGTAACGATCGCAATTCGAAGAAGATATTGGTGGATATTCACCTATCGAAGGGTGATCTGGCAGAAATGGAATTGGTAAAAGCTTCTTTGGCAACAGACGAGGATCTTGAATTGGACTATTTCCTTTTACAAGATCTGAAAGAGCAGGTTCGCCAATATGCAAGTATTGAAGATGCTATGGAGGAAACGGCAATCTCTAACCCCATAGAAGCCCTAGCTCAAAACTCAACAGACGTATACATCAAAGGAAAGTCGATTGCTTTCTTGGAATCGAAGATCGGCCCAAAAGACATCGATGAATTACCACCTGTGCAGAGCAGTGGAATGATGATCCAACAACAAGAAGAAACTCAGCTTATATATGAAACGCTTCAAGTGGTAAGCATCTATCCTAACCCTTCAACAGGACAAGTATTTTTTGATTATCCGCAACATCAGGAAGGGATCCTCTCCATTCAATTGTTGGATTTAAGTGGGAAATTAGTTTATACATACGATTCACAATCCGAAAGCAATGGCGAGCGAGTTGATCTTTCCGCTGTCAAGAAAGGAATGTACATGGTGCGCATCAGTATTGATGGGGTGTATGTTGAAACACAGAAGTTGTTATTGAGGTAACGGAAGAACATATTAGAACTAAAACCGCCGTTCCCCGAGCATTTCAAGGGGCGGCGGTTTTTTGTGGTTTCGATTTAATTATTTAACCTGAGTTCGATATAAGAATGTAGTCAGAATGATTAAAAATGCTTGTTTACAAGGCGAATTTTTGAGAGATAGCAGGCTATCTTGAAAAAATTCAACGCAGAAAACGAGTATTTTTAACATAGCTTTTATGTTTAATCGCTTTTGAACGGCAATCTACTTCATCTTGAATTTTTGAAATAACCCGTTATTCCAGCAAATTCCAGCTTCACATCTCACCATTCAAAAGCGATCTGACAAAATTCTTATATCGAACTCAGGTTATTTAAAATCCTATCTCGCCTAGTTATCACTTAATTCCCGTTTTCAAACCTTCGCAAAGAATAGCAATCCCCAATTAGCAACCTTCGAAGCCGAGCTGCTTCGCTCAGGTGAAATCGGTGATTCGTAATTACCATTCCCTACAGCGCATCTTTCACGCGTCGCTTCAGCGTATTCACATCCATCGCGCCACTTTGGCGCCATAAAACCTCACCACGCTTAAACAATACAAAGGTTGGTACGCCGCGCACTTTGAATTTCTCGGCTACATCCTGATTTTTGTCAACGTCGATTTTTAGGATACGAATTGCAGTACCCATTTCTGTCTTGAGTTTATCCAAAATAGGGTGCATCATTTGACAAGGACCACACCAGGTGGCATAGAAATCAACCAAAGTTGGTATGTCGGATTTGATTATTTCATTGAACTTTCCCATGATCTTTCGAATTTTTGCAAAGATAAGGTGGAAACGATTCATTTAAGGTGACATGAGTTACTATTCTATTCTTTATGTAAGGTCGTTTTGATTTCTGTCGCCCTTCGACTACCGCGCAGGACAAGCTTAACATCCGCAGTATTCTAAGGAGCTAAGCTTGATGGTAGTACTCTATTTATTTTTATTTTCTTTCTTTTTCATCTTATTGTTTGAGTCAACTGGCACAAAAGACTCTCTAAGTCGTCTCGACGACTCCGTACCCTTGCGTACTAATCCTCTAATTTTCGTTGCGGACCTTGCGCTGCTTTGTGTACCTGGCGTCAACTCTTATTTTCTTTTTTGTCGCAAAGAACGCAGAGTATTCAAAGGCGCTAAGCTTGATAGTAATGTCTATTTAATTTCTTTCTTTTTCATCTAATTGTTTGAGTCAGCTGGTACAAAAGACGTTCTAAGTCGTCTCGACGACTCTTTAGCATTACGCACTTATGTTCCCGTTTTCCTTGCGTCAACTCCTTTTTTATCTAGTCTATTTGCAAAAATCAAATAGCGTCTATAAAATTTTCTACACATAATTTTGTTATGCCATGTGATGTTCGGTAGCTTTGTATCTTTACGCCATGGCTCGATCGCACACCACAGATGAAATGTACATGCAGCGCTGTTTAGAATTAGCAGCAATGGGTAGAGACGCGGTGTCGCCAAACCCGATGGTGGGGTGTGTTATTGTACACAATGATCGAATCATCGGAGAAGGTTATCATAAGAAATTCGGAGAAGCGCACGCAGAAGTCAATGCCATCGAATCGGTTGAAAATAAGGATCTGCTCAAAGAAAGTACTGTCTATGTTTCATTGGAACCGTGTTCGCATCATGGAAAAACACCCCCTTGTGCCGATTTACTCATCTCCAGTGGAGTGAAACGAGTAGTTGTTGGTGTCTTGGATCCTCATGTAAAAGTGGCCGGTAAGGGAATGGAACGACTCAAAAATGCGGGTATTGAAGTGGAATCTGGCGTGCTCGAAGCAGAATGCAGAGATCTGAATCGTCGATTCTTTGTCTTCCATGAAAAACAACGTCCCTATGTTATTCTAAAATGGGCGCAGTCAAAAGACGGATTCCTGGATGGTCCTCGCCACAATGATGAGAAAGGGGTCATTTGGATTTCCGCACCGGAAACACGCGCGTTAGTGCACAAGTGGCGTTCGGAAGAAACCAGCATTTTGGTGGGACGTAAAACAGTTCAAACAGACAATCCATCGCTGACAGTGCGTGATTATTTTGGAAAAAATCCTGTTCGATTGATAATTGATAGTCAATTGCAAATCAGCGGTGATCTGCAGATTTTGTCGGATGAAGCACCAACAATTATATTCAACCGTTCAAGAAATGAAGTCAAAGACAACATTGAATGGATTAAGATTCCGGAAGTCAATACCAAGTACATATTAGAAGAATTGTATAAAAGAAATATTCTCTCCGTTTTCGTGGAAGGAGGAAGTAGAACCTTGCATTACTTCATTTTTGACAATGTTTGGGACGAGGCGCGTGTAATTGTAGGGGACGTGTTGCTGCATGAAGGACGTAAAGCGCCTGCCATTCACCGTGCGCCGAGTTACAACTACAATTTTGCTACGGACACAATCTATCATTATTTCAGGAAATGATCAGTTTACTACTTGCGATCATTAGTTCGAGTTTGATCTTTGTGATCTTTAAATTGTTCCCGCGATTTAAAGTCGATACATTCCAAGCAATCGTTTTCAATTACATCACAGCACTGAGTTGTGGTTTGATCTTGTACGGGCATGAATGGGATAGACAAGCACTAGTTCAAGGATCCTGGCCTTACTTCGCAGTATTGTGTGGAATTCTATTCATCTCACTTTTTCTATTGATGGGAATCAGTTCGCAGCGCAATGGAGTGGCTTTGACTTCGACAGCTGTCAAAATGAGCATGGCCGTTTCCATGTTGATCATGATCGTTGCCTACAATGAACAGGTTGGTTGGCTCAAAATCGGAGGAATAGTTATGGCCTTTGTAGGGGTGTATCTCGTATCCATTGGAAAAGATCAGCAGAGTGGGAAAGGAGGCCAATGGATGTTGCTTGTATTGTTTACGGGGAGCGGCATGTTGGATTTTGTGCTCAACTACGTTCAGAAATTTGAAATGGACGTTTTGACTCCTTCTTTGTTCTCTGCTTTTGGATTTGGTGTCGCCGGAACAATTGGAATTCTCTTGTTAAGTATTGATCTCATTCGAAAAAAACGTGTGTTTCACATTAGAAATGTAGTAGCGGGAATTCTTCTGGGAATACCGAATTATTTTTCCATCTATTTACTGATCATGGCCTATCGTGATACGGGTTGGAATGATTCAGCCGTACTCGCCATCACCAACGTTTCGATCGTAGTCCTCTCAGCCCTCGTTGGATTTATCATTTTCCAAGAAGGGTACGATCGCCGCAAACTCATCGGACTCATCCTCGCCCTCATCGCGATCCTCTTTTTAAGTAATTAACTTTCATTCCTCCATTTCTCCATTCCTTAATTCATTCCTTCATTCTTTCATTCCTTCATTCTACTTTTAAGCTATTTTTGCATCAAATCATTCACCTATGAAAATCCATCCACTAAATACAGGAAACTTTAAACTTGACGGAGGAGCCATGTTTGGTGTAGTTCCGAAATCCATTTGGCAGAAAACCAATCCGGCTGATGAAAACAATATGTGTTCATGGGCTATGCGCAGTATGTTAATCGAAGATGGCGATCGCTTGACGATTATTGATGCGGGAATCGGTGATAAGCAATCCGAAAAATTCTTTTCACATTATTACATACATGGTGATGACTCATTGCACGGTAATTTGAAAAAGCTTGGTTTTTCGGTGGATGATATTACAGATGTTTTTTTGACGCATTTGCATTTTGACCATTGCGGAGGAGCCATTCAGCGTACTAAGGACGGAGAGCGCTTTGAGCCAGTTTTTAAGAATGCGCAGTTTTGGAGTAACGATCGCCATTGGACTTGGGCAACTGAACCTAATCCACGCGAAAAAGCTTCATTTCTTTCGGAGAATATTCTTCCAATCCATGAAAGTGGTCAATTGAAAATGATCGAGCGAAAAGCGGACCTGACTGAAAATGTGTTTGTCAATATGGATGTCTTGTTTGTTGATGGTCATACTGATAGCATGATGATCCCCCATATTCGTTACAAAGGAAAAACCATTGCTTTTATGGCTGATCTCCTGCCAAGTGTTGGACACATTCCATTGGCTTATGTGATGGGTTACGATACGCGACCTTTATTGACATTGACCGAGAAAGAGAAGTTTTTGAAAAGAGCAGTCGAAGAAGAATTTGTACTCTTTTTGGAACATGATAGTGTAAACGAATGCTGTACACTCCAAATGACTGATAAAGGAGTTCGAGTGAAAGACACGTTCAGCTTCAATGAATTCTTTGGAAAATAATCCCTATCTTAAACCTCAAATTCCATAAATCCATAATTCCTTCATTCTTTAATTCTTTCATTCAATCACTACTATGAAAAATTATTTAAGCGATATCCTCAAAGAAACCAACACAATCATTATCCCGGGTATTGGTGCCTTAACGATGACAGATCGTACGAGTGGCGAGGTAATGTTTATGTCTTTTTTGAAACACGATGATGGAGCTTTAGCAAAGTTCATTGCGGAGAAAGAAGGGTTGGGATTAGATGAGGCGAAAGGCCAGGTTGCAAACTACGTTCGGGAGATCGAAGCCAAACTCAGCGCTGGAGAAAGTTACGATATGCCTGCGTTTGGATCATTTAGAAAGGATAATTCAGGAGATATCACATTCGATCAGTCGAAACAAGAAGAAGTGTTAGCAACAGAAGTTGTGACTAAAGACAAAAGTGTTACAGAAGAGGTTGATGAGGTTGAACCAGTTCAGGATGAGCCTGTTGTAAGTGCTGAACCTGTTTATGAAGAAAAAGAAGTAGAAGAAGCGCCTGTTGATGAGGTGGTAGTTCTGGAGAATGTTGTAGAAGAGATTCCAGTTGAGGAAGAGGCTGTAATAATTGAGGAGACCCCAATGCAGGAAACAGTTGTGGAACCTGAAATTCAAGCAGAGTCAATTGTTGAGGAATCAAGAATCGAGGAATCCGTTCAAGCACCAATCGAAGAAAAAAATGTCTATACTGAAGAGCAGCAATGGAGTGACGATTTGGATCTTCCGCCGGTAAACGCAACTATTGAGCGGCCGAAGAAGCCTATTCTGGAAAAAGCAAAAGCGGATAAAAAGCGTCGCTCACCTATGCTACTGATATTAATTATTGCGGCTGTAGTTGTACTGGGTGGAGCGACAACAGTAGTACTATTTAGAGAGAACCTTGGAATTTTTACGGCCAAAGAGGAAATAAAAGAACCGATTGAAGAAGAAGTAAACGAAGACAAGATCGACGAATGGTACGATGCCGATGAAATGGAAAATAGTGAAGAAGATGATGTTGAAGTGGGTGTAGTGGAAGTTCAAGAAAAGAAACAGTTAGTGGAGGAGAAGAAAACTGCGCCTGTTGAGGTAAAGAAACCAGCTCCTGTTCAGTCGTCGTCTAGTGGGAATTATCATATTGTAGCAGGAGCCTTTGGAGATCCTGCCAACGCAGAACGCTTAGTGACTAAACTAAAAGTTCTCGGGTTTAATGCTCAAGTGTTGGGTCAACGAAATGGATTACACACCGTAAGTGCAGGATCTTTTACTTCCCAACAAGAGGCAGAACGTGTACTGAATGAAAATGCAGCTAATTTGCCAAAGGCTTGGATTTTAAACAAGCCCTGATTGATCACATTTTTTGAATAAGATCTACTAGTCGGTTGGAATACCCGGCTTCATTGTCGTACCATCCAACAACTTTGATCATGTTATTGACCACACTCGTAAGGTCGGCATCAAAAAGGCAGCTCTCAGGTTGACCTATGATATCCACAGAAACGATTGGATCTTCTGTGTAATTCAGAATACCTTTCAAATAAGTTTCTGATGCTTTTTTCATTGCCGCATTGATCTGTTCAACCGTTGGCGGTTTTTTTACCACCAAGGTAAGATCAGTAAATGAACCATCGGCAACCGGTACACGTACTCCACATCCACCAATTTTACCTTCCAATTCAGGAAAAATCCGCGTAATCGCTTTTGCTGCCCCTGTGGAAGTTGGGACAATGGATTGTGCGGCTGCTCGAGCCCTACGCAAATCTTTATGTGGCGCGTCATGTAAACGTTGGTCCGATGTATAACTGTGAATGGTCGTGATGTATGCGCTTTCAATCTCACACATTTCGCGTAATACCATAACCATAGGCGCAGCATTGTTTGTCGTACATGAAGCATTGGAGATCAATACATCTTCTTTTTCCAGAATAGAATCGTTTACCCCAACTACAACTGTTTTTATGTCCTCATCGTTTGCAGGGGCTGAAATGACAACTTTTTTTGCGCCACCATCCAAGTGCTTCAATGCAGCTTCTTTGGTTAAAAACAATCCTGTTGACTCCACAACGATTTCAACAGCATATGCACCCCATTTGATCTGAGAAGGATCCCGTTCTTGAGTAAAAACGATTTTTTTTCCGTTTGAAAAAACCAATGTGTTTCCAATGATTTCGAACGAATGGTTCAAACGACCGTGAATTGAGTCGTACTTGAACAAATGTGCCAAGGTCTTGATGTCGGCTAAATCATTGACAACTGCCACATTTACTTCTGGATTATCCAAGGTAAGTCGCGTGAAATATCTTCCAATTCTTCCAAAACCGTTTACTCCAACTATTTTCATACTCCAAAGTTATTAAAGTATTTTGTGAACTAATGTGAAATGTACACGAATTCGTCCCGATTCGAGCGACAAATACCCGTTAAATTCGTTCACTATCTGAACCTTGCTTTTTGATTGTTTGACCTATTTGTGGTGTATCGGATCACTAAATTGACGTTAGAGTGAATGTGTATAACTCCGTTTATTTGGGGATAAACTTGATCTAATAAGTGCGATAAAATGAATTATAAGATTTAGTTTTGCAGGGTAAAATTTTAGACTGATTATGGAAATTATCGAACTGGAGAAAATTGCTTCACAAGTGAGAAGAGATATCGTACGAATGGTGTCAGCGGTGAACTCAGGTCATCCCGGAGGTTCATTGGGTTGCACCGATTTTTTTACGACTCTTTATTTTGATGTCATGAAGCATGATCCTGCTCATTTTTCAATGGAGGCAAAAGATCAGGATGTGTTTTATTTGTCAAATGGACATATCTCACCGGTTTGGTACAGTGTGCTGGCGCGTTCAGGGTATTTTCCGGTAAGTGAATTGGCTACTTTTAGAAAGTTATCAAGCCGTTTGCAAGGTCACCCATCTACGGATAAAAAATTGCCTGGTATTCGCATGGCTTCTGGATCACTTGGTCAGGGACTTTCATGTGCTCTTGGGCATGCGCAAACAAAGAAGTTAAACGGTGATAAGTCACTTGTTTACGTGTTGCACGGCGATGGAGAATTGCAAGAAGGACAGATCTGGGAAGCAGCAATGTATGCCGCAGCAAATAAAGTGGATAATATTATTGCAACAGTTGATTTTAACGGACGTCAAATCGACGGTGATGTGGACAATGTTTTGTCGCTTGGAGATCTCAAAGGTAAATGGCAGGCTTTTGGATGGGAAGTTCTTGAAATGGATGGACATAACATGCAAGAATTGAGATCAACTTTGAATAAGGCAAAGTCGCTGACCGGAAATGGAAAACCTATAGTGATTTTAATGCGAACTGAAATGGGTCAGGGTGTTGACTACATGATGGGTTCTCACAAATGGCATGGTGTGGCACCAAATGCTGAACAATTGCAAGCTGCATTGGATCAGCTGGAAGAAACTCTTGGAGATTATTGATGCATAGATTCTTGTTTGTCATAGTACTTTTCCTTGCTCCCTTGGCAAATGGCCAGGAGCAGTTAACGCGCATTTTGTTTATTCTCGATGCGTCGAATAGTATGAATGCCAAATGGGGCGAACAAACACGAATCGAAGCGGCAAAAGAATTACTTGCGAAATCGGTGGATAGTCTTGTTGGTACACCCAATCTGGAGATCGCACTGAGAGTCTACGGTCATCAATCTCCCGTAACAGCTACTTTTCAGGATTGCAACGACACTAAACTGGAAGTTCCTTTTGGATCTAACAATTACGAAAAGGTAAAAAACAGGATTAAAACAATTCAGGCAAAAGGAACAACACCTATTGCACGTTCACTCGAGGCTGCAGCCGATGATTTCCCGGATCAAAATGCGCGAAATATTATCATTTTGATAACTGACGGATTAGAAGCCTGCGACAATGATCCTTGTGTAATTGCGAAAAAATTGAAGGACAAAGGTGTAAAGGTTACTCCATTCGTCATAGGCTTGGGAATGGATCTTTCTTATTTGGAGAAATTCAATTGCATCGGACCTTATTTTGATGCTGAAACGAAAGATTCCTTCAAGAAAGTACTGAATACCGTGATAACGAAAGCCTTGGTGAATACGACGGTTCAAATCAACTTGAATGACATCAGCAAGAATCCAAAAGAAACGGATGTGACAATGTTCTTGTATGAGGCGGGTACAAAGAATTTGCTTTACACGTTTGTGCATACGATCAACCGCTACGGCAATCCTGATACACTGATCATCGATCCGAAATACAAGTACGATCTCGTTGTGAACACCTTGCCAAAAATTGAGAAAAAGAACATTACGATTCAGCGTAATGTGCACAATACAATTGTGGTAGACGCTCCGCAAGGGTTCATCAAAGTGCGACTAGTCAATGCCGCTAAACCGTATCAGATCGAATCACGGGTGATGCAAGCCGGAAACCCACAAACGATCAACACCCAAAAAATGAATGCTACGGATAAGTACATAGTTGGAAAGTACGAAGTGGAGATCTTGACATTGCCTAGAACGTATGTCACAATTGATGTGAACCAAAGCAGCACAACAAATGTTGACGTTCAAGCGCCTGGATTCTTAAGTTACAAGGTGGGGAATCACATCAACGGACAAATTTTCGTTAAGAAAGACGATGGCACTTTTGAATGGGTGTGTAATATCGATGCAAACACGCTGTCAGGAACTTGGCAATTACAACCTGGTTCATACCGATTGGTCTACCGTCAAAAGACCCTGAGATCATCGACCTATACGATTGAAAAAGATTTTAGAATTAACTCGAATAAAACAACATTACTTAATTTATAAATAGAATGGCTGAATTTGAAGTACTTGGTAAGAAAGACACACGCTCTGGTTTTGGGGAAGGACTTGCAGAATTGGGAAGATCCAACAAAAATGTGGTAGCCTTGTGTGCCGATTTAACGGGTTCATTGAAAATGGATGCATTTTTGAAAGAAAATCCGGATCGTTTTTTCCAGGTTGGAATCGCTGAAGCGAATATGATGGGACTTGCTGCCGGTATGGCAACAGGTGGAAAGATTCCTTTCACCGGGACTTTTGCCAATTTCTCAACCGGCCGTGTTTACGATCAGATTCGTCAATCTATCGCCTATTCCAAAAAGAATGTGAAGATCTGTGCTTCTCATGCCGGGTTGACATTGGGAGAGGACGGTGCGACTCATCAGATCCTTGAAGATATTGGAATGATGAAGATGCTACCTAACATGACTGTAATTGTTCCTGCTGATTTCAATCAAACTAAACAAGCGACAATCGCTATTGCTGATTACGAAGGACCGGTTTATTTGCGTTTTGGTCGTCCTGCAGTTCCGATTTTCGTTAAACCGGATGCGAAATTTGAAATTGGTAAAGCTGATTTATTAATCGAAGGTACAGATGTGACCATCATTGCTTGTGGACATTTGGTATGGAAATCAATTGAGGCAGCTCAACAATTGGCAGCTGAAGGTATCTCTGCTGAAGTGATCAACATGCACACAATTAAACCTTTGGATGTTCAGGCAATTCTGAATTCTGTTTCGAAAACGAAATGTATTGTAACTGCGGAAGAGCACATGTTGAACGGTGGCTTGGGTGATTCAGTTGCTCAAGTTCTGGCACGCAACACGCCATTTCCTCAGGAATATGTTGGGGTAAATGATACCTTTGGTGAAAGTGGAACTCCGGATGAACTGATGGTAAAGTACCATATTGATACGCCGGATGTCGTTGCAGCCGCTAAAAAAGTGATTTCAAGAAAATAAATAATATTGTTTGTCATGGAGAAGAGTGATTTCCTCAAATTCCAGGGACAAACCAGTCCATTTCCCTTCCTGCTCGAGGTAGATCGTGCGGAAGGGATTTTTGTTTTTGACAAGTCTGGAAAACCCTATATGGACATGATTTCCGGTGTGGCTGTGAACAATATTGGGCACAAGCATCCTCATGTCGTAAAAGCGCTCAAAGAACAAATTGATCGTCACTTGCATGTTATGGTTTACGGTGAATTTGTGCAGGACGCTCAATTGAATTTTGCACGTAAACTGACTTCTTTTTTACCTGAGAAATTGAATTGCGTGTACACGGTGAATTCCGGTACGGAAGCCAATGAAGCTGCTTTGAAATTGGCAAAAAGGGTCACCGGTAGAACCGAGTTGGTTTCATTTAGAGGTTCGTACCATGGAAGTACACACGGATCAATGAGTGTTTCTGGGAATGAAGTGAAGAAACAAGCCTTTCGCCCCTTATTGCCGGATGTTCGATTTCTGATTCATAACCGATTGGAAGATTTGCAGCAGATTACAGAGCACACGGCTGGAGTGATCATAGAAACAGTTCAGGGCGATGCTGGGGTGCGTGTGCCTAATCTTGAATTTTTGCGAGCCTTGCGTCAGCGTTGTGATGAGGTGGGAGCTTTGTTGATCTTCGATGAGATCCAGTGCGGAATGGGTCGTACAGGTAAATTATTTGCGTTCGAACATTTCGATGTAGTACCGGACGTATTAACGCTTGGAAAAGCTATTGGAGGTGGAATGCCGATTGGTGTCTTAGTTTCCTCGCATGAAAACTTGAAAGAATTCACCTACGACCCGATGTTGGGTCACATAACGACTTTCGGTGGACACCCGGTAATTTGTGCGGCAGCAAATGCTTGCTTAGAAGTGTTTGAATCGGAGATCGATTTCAATGAAGTGGAGCGTCTGGGAGCCTTACTGGAATCCTTACTCGCTCATTCAGAAGAAATAAAAGAAGTGCGTCGCATCGGGATGATGTTTGCTTTTGATATGGTATCTGCCGAACGCGTCGAAAAAGTGGTGCTTAAATGCATGGAAATGGGCTTGATCAGCTTTTGGTTTTTAAGTCATCCCTATAGTTTTCGCCTCTCTCCACCTTTGAATATCACTGAATCGGAAGTCCGGAAAGCAGCCGCGATTATTCTGGAGGCTATAGAACTTACGCGGCAGCTTCCATCAACCATTCCCTGAATAGAAATTCTTGCCTTATCTTCGCAAAATGCAAAGTTTTAAAATCCTTGCTGTACATGTGTTGAAGTTGCTCCTTTTCTGGATCATACTCTTTGATGTGCAGCGCATTCTTTTCTCGATTCACAATTGGGATAAATTTTCGGATGTTTCCATGGGTGAATGGCTCCTTGCATTTGTCTTTTCCCTGCGTTTGGATCTTTCCACTGCAGCATTGTTGAGCTTACCATTGTTAATTACCTTGATTATCTATCACCTGGTGCAATCGCGATGGGCCCTGCTTTTTTTTAAAATTATCCTGTTCTTAGAAGTCTTACTCGTTGTTTTTGTACACAGCGGTGAAATCAACGCATATCCGGAATGGAACCACAAATTAACATCGCGGGTCTTTACACATCTCATGAATCCTGATGAGGTAGTTCGAACTGCAGATGGTGGAATGACGGTTTTCTTTATTCTCTATTCCATATTGGAATTGGGAGCCGCCTACTTGTTGTATCGCTGGTTCTTTAAAACACTCGATTTTAAGAATAAACTGAATTGGTTCTTGCGACTCCCAATAGCCATCGTACAAATTGCCCTATTTGGAGCAGTGCTCTTGGTGTTCGGTCGCGGTGGATTTCAACAAATCCCGATCAATACAGATGCGGCGTATTATACGACCAATTACGTTGCAAACGATCTTTCTGTCAATTCCTTTTACTTTTTTACCAAAAGTTTTCTTCTGTATAGCCGTTCCTCAGATGGCGCTAAATTCCCCATTATTCCGGAAGAGGAAGCACGCAAAGAAATGGAGGATTTGTTTACTTACGAACGTCAGCATGGAGTAGAGATTCTCAAAAATCCACGTCCGAATGTGGTATTTGTGATCCTTGAAAGTTGGACCGCAAATGCTGTTGGAACAATTACAGGTAAAGCAGGCGCAACACCCGAATTTGATCGTTTGAGTGAGGAAGGGTTGTTGTTTACCAACTTGTATGCAACGGGCGGAACTTCCGAGGTAGGAAACACGAGCATATTTAGTGGCTATCCGGCCTTACCTGAAATCTTCATTTCTATGCAGGCGGATAAACACCGTAAAATTCCTTCGATCAATCAAGATATGAAGGAGTGGGGGTATTCTTCGCATTATTTGTTCAGTGGTGATCTCAAGTACGGCAACATTGGTGGCTACTTTACAGATCATGGTTTTGATGTCGTTGATGATGAGGCTTCGTTTCCTTCCGAATTGCAAAGGGGTAAACTAAATTATTTTGACGAAGATCTCTATAAAGAGTTCAAGCGTCGGATCAACAAAACCATAGAACCTTTTCTTCATTGTGCATTTACCGGAAGTACACATTCTCCTTATGACTTCCCGGATCGGGGAACACCACGTTGGAAGGGAAAAGAAAAGAAATTCATGAACTCTATGTTCTATGCAGATGCCTGTCTGAAGAATTTTATTGAAAGTTGTAAGAGAGAAAAATGGTACAAAAACACCTTGTTCGTTTTGGTAGCGGATCATGGACATGCTTCACCTGCCGTACCAAATCCAAGTTTAGCAGGCTACAATCACATTCCTTTACTGATCTTCGGAGAACCGCTCAAGGAAGAATTCCGTGGAAAACGAATTGACGTTCTTGGATCTCAAGCGGATATTGCTGCAACATTGATCCATCAAATGAAAGGTGATGCTAGTCGTTACCGTTGGAGTAAGGATTTACTCAATCCTCATGTACCGCAATTTGCGCTTTATGCATTGTCACGCGGATATGGTTGGATTACTCCTCAAGGAAATTTTAGTTACAACATGGATGGATATGGATTCCTGGAACAAACGATGACGGAGGCTGTTCTGAAAGCTGAAAGAAAACGTTGTCATTCCTTCATGTCATTGATTTACAAAGAATTTCAAGAACTCTAATGCAGCTCAAGTCCTATTTTCAATCATTTAAGTTGATTCTTGTAGTTGCACTGATTGTTCGATTGGTTGCAGTTGTTTTTTCTGCCGGATATGGCATGCATGATGATCATTTTCTGGTAATTGAGGCCTCAGCTTCGTGGGTGGATGGATTCGATTACAATCGTTGGTTACCGTGGACTCCAGGAAATGAACATCGTCCCGACGGACATAGTTTCACCTATGTGGGCTTGAACTTTTTGTTTTTTAAATTCCTGAAATTCATTGGAATTGTTGACCCAATGATTCAAATGTTCTTGAATCGCTTGATCCATGCATTAGCCTCTTTAGTTGTGGTATGGTATGGAATGAAAATCACTGAAAAATTATCCGATCGATGCACGGCTTATAAAACAGGTTGGATTTTGGCTTTGTTGTGGGTTTTACCCTTCCTTTCGGTGCGCAATTTGGTGGAAGTAGCTCCTTTACCTTTTCTCATGTATGCAACTTGGCTAAGTTTGGATGAGCCAAAAAAACGAACCTTTATCCTTGTTGGAATTTTGACCGGTTTGGCGATTTCATTTCGATACCAGATTGGTGTCTTTGCAGTGGGAGTGGCACTGTATTATTTCTTCACAAAACAATTTGTCCCCTTGGTAAATTATTGCTTGGGGATTCTAATTTGCTTTAGCGCAACACAAGGTGTTGTAGACTATTTTATCTGGGGTTATCCTTTCGCAGAATTTTTTGGATATGTTACTTACAATATGGACGCCGGGGCAGCCTATATGACCAATAAAAATTACTTCATGTATTTTCTGGTCTTGTCAGGTGTACTCTTTGTTCCTCTTGGAATGTTAATGATGATTGGATTTTTTAAGTCCTATAAAAAGTACGCAATTCTCTTCATCCCAACGCTTTTATTCCTCTTGTTCCATAGTTTCTATCCAAACAGACAAGAGCGATTCATCCTTACTGTGCTTCCTTATTTCATTATTTTAGGCACGATGGGTTTTGCTTTGTTTCATACGAGACGTTCCGAAAAGTGGTGGAATGTATCAATGATCGTTTTTTGGATCTTAAATATTCCAATGCTCCTCATAGCCACATTTATGTTTTCAAAAAAATCAAGGGTTGAATCCATGTACAGTATTTACAACGATAGTTTGGTACACAAAAGAATTCTTTTAGAAGGAACTTCGGCTAATCGCGTTTCGATGCTTCCGAAATATTACTCTGGAAAATGGGACTTTGAATTTGTAGACCGGATTCACGACACAACACATTTAAAAGTGAATCCTCAACATGATTACGATTTTGTTTTCTTCTTCGATGAGCAGGATCTTTCAAACAGGATAAGTGCATACAAGGCGATCTATCCTGAAATGGAATTGGTGAAAAAATGCTATCCGGGTTTTGCTGATGTGAAATTGAGACAACTGAATCCACGCAATGCCAATGAATACATTGAAGTCTGGAGAACCAATGCTCACTGATAATTAGTGGATAGAACTCACGTTATTATAGTAATTTTGATTCATGAAGATCTTAATAGTTCGTTTTAGCTCAATTGGAGACGTTGTACTGACCACTCCTGTAATACGAGCTTTAAAAGACCAGCTAAAGGACGTTGAGATTCATTATCTCACAAAAAAGCCTTTTCTTCAGCTGTTGGATAACAATCCGGCTTTGGATCGTGTGCACACTTTTGATCGTTCAATAAATGAAGTGGTTGAGGAGTTGAAGAAGGAGAGATTTGATGTGATGATTGACCTACATCACAATCTTCGAAGTCTTCAACTTAAACTAAAATTGAAAGTTAAATCCTATAGTTTCCCGAAACTCAATATTGAAAAATGGCTTCTGGTTCGTTTCAAAAGAAGGAAAATGCCGAATATACATATCATTGATCGGTATTTTCTAGCTGTGAAACCGCTGGGTGTCGTGAACAACAATAAGTTGTGTGAGCTGCACATTCCACAAGAACACAAAGTGGATACAGAACAATTATTTGGAGTAAGTCCTCATTCATACATCTGTATGGCAATAGGGGCTCAATTTGCAACGAAAAGAATGCCCCTGAATAAGCTGAAGGAAATAATTGAGACCATCGATCTTCCGATTGTCTTGTCGGGCGGACCCACAGACAAAGAATTGGCAGATGCACTCCTGCAAGCTTTTCCGGAAAAGAAGATCATTTCAGCCGTTGGGACCTTTTCTTTGTTGCAGTCGGCTGATATCGTTCGACAAGCTAAAGTGCTCTTGAGTAATGATACGGGACTCATGCACATCGCGACGTGTTTTAAAGTACCGATCGTGAGTGTATGGGGAAATACGGTTCCTGAACTGGGAATGTATCCGTACTATCCGGATAACAAAGAACTGTACTCCATTCATGAAGTGAAAGATCTGTCCTGCAGACCTTGTTCGAAGATTGGTTTTCAAGCCTGTCCGAAACAACATTTTAAGTGTATGCAGGAACAAAAGGCAAATGAGATAAGTGCTGATTTGCTGAAACACTTTTGATCGAATGAGAACATTTGATCCGTACATTTGTCTTCCAATTGATGATGATGAATTCCGAAGAAGCTTATATTGAGATTTACGGTGCGCGAGAACACAACCTAAAGGATATTGATCTCAAGATTCCACGCAATCAATTGGTTGTTTTCACCGGACTGAGTGGAAGCGGAAAATCATCATTGGCCTTCGATACGATCTTTGCGGAGGGACAACGACGCTACATCGAAACATTTTCTGCGTATGCGCGACAATTCCTTGGTGGATTGGAACGACCGGATGTAGACAAGATAGATGGGTTGAGTCCGGTAATCTCGATTGAACAAAAAACGGTATCGCGTTCACCAAGATCAACAGTCGGTACAATAACTGAATTGTATGACTTTATGCGTCTTTTATATGCGCGTGTGAGTACAGCCTATTCCTACGAGACCAACGAGCAAATGGTGAAGTATTCTGATGACCAAATCGTAGACTTGATCATTTCGCGATTCGAAGGAAAGAAAGTGGTCTTATTGGCGCCGAAGATTAAAGGAAGAAAAGGGCATTATCGCGAATTGTTCGAGCAGATCCTAAAAATGGGATTTACGAAGGTGAGAATTGATGGTGAAGTGAAGGAGATCGAAAAGGGAATGCGGCTCGATCGGTATAAAATTCACGACATTGATATTGTGATTGATCGTTTGCAAATTGCCGGAACTGATCGCAAACGGATTTATGATTCAGTGGTAACTGCTATGCGACATGGTAACAAAGCTATGATGGTTATGGATCATGAAACGGGTGAAGTAAGGCATTTTAGTCGCTTACTGATGTGCCCAACAAGCGGAATCTCTTACCCTGAACCAGAACCGAATTTATTTTCGTTCAATTCACCTTATGGTGCTTGTCCAACTTGCAGTGGTTTAGGTGAAGTTTCCGAAGCGGATATTGATAAGATCATTCCGGACCCAACACTTTCAATAAAGAAAGGTGGTTTAGCGCCAATCGGTGAATACAAACGAACTTGGATCTTTGATAAAATAGAGAGTTACCTAGGACAAGAAGATTATGCCTTGACCACTCCATTGGAAGAGATTCCTGAAGATGTAATGAATGTATTGCTCTACGGAAACGAAGACATGGAACGTTCGCGTAAAAGCAATGCGGTAATTTTTGAAGGAATCATCAACTTTGTTTCGCGCCATTCGGAAGAAAGTACAGCGGCTATACAACGGTGGGCTCAAAGTTTTATGAATAAGAAAACATGTCCTAGCTGCGATGGAACGCGTTTGAAAAAGGAAGCGCATTACTTTCGGATCGACGGTAAACACATTGGTGAATTGGCCATGATGGATTTGTCTGAGTTGGGCCTTTGGTTTGATCAATTGCAGGAGAAATTGACAAAGGATCAACGCTTGATAGGAACTGAAATCCTCAAGGAAATTAATGCTAGGCTTAGTTTTATTCTTGAAGTCGGATTGGATTACCTGACCTTGCATCGTTCGGCAAAAACGCTTTCAGGGGGAGAGGCTCAGCGCATTCGACTGGCTACTCAAATCGGATCTGAGCTGATGAATGTTCTATATGTGCTGGATGAACCGTCAATCGGCTTGCACCAAAGAGATAATACCCGTTTGATTCAATCGTTGAAACGACTTCGCGATGCGGGAAACAGTGTGATTGTTGTAGAGCACGACAAGGAAATGATCGAAGCAGCCGACTTTGTGGTTGATATTGGTCCTGGAGCAGGTTATCACGGCGGAAGAATTATTAACGCTTGTCCAATTAAAGATCTTACCGCAGTCGATTCATTAACGACGAAGTACTTAACCGGTGAATTGAAAATTGAAGTACCGAAGACGCGTCGCAAAGGTAATGGAAAATTTCTCACCTTGAAAGGCGCTGAAGGTCACAACTTGAAAAATGTAAATCTCAAGATTCCATTAGGAACATTTACGTGCATTACGGGTGTTTCAGGTAGCGGAAAATCATCCTTGATCAACCATACGCTCTATCCGATCCTTTTGCAACACATTTACAACGGAGTGAAAAAACCGCTTCCTTACAAGAGTATTGAGGGTTTGGAGCATTTAGATAAGGTGATTGAAATCGATCAAAGTCCGATTGGAAGAACTCCGCGTTCGAATCCTGCGACATACACGAAAGTATTTGATGAGATCCGTTCACTGTATGCCGCGTTGCCGGAAGCACAGATCAGGGGGTATAAGCCGGGACGATTTTCATTCAATGTGGCGGGTGGACGCTGTGAAACATGCAGTGGAGGTGGAATGAAAGCGATTGAAATGAATTTCTTGCCGGATGTGTACGTGGAATGTGAAACGTGCAATGGGCGAAGATATAATCGCGAAACGTTGGAGGTAAGGTACAAGGGTAAATCGATCTCTGATGTTCTGGATATGACCATTGAGAATGCAGTGCCG
Organism: Crocinitomicaceae bacterium; assembly: GCA_036825545.1. GTDB lineage: Bacteria > Bacteroidota > Bacteroidia > Flavobacteriales_D > Crocinitomicaceae > M0103. The sequence goes on from DAISYB010000002.1 coordinate 85,062, forward strand.
TTTTTTGAATCCATTCCAAAAATCTATCGTCCGCTTTCAACCTTGTTGTCGGTTGGATTAGGATATATAAAACTTGGTCAACCATCAACAACCTTGTCGGGTGGAGAAGCCCAGCGCATTAAATTGGCAGCTGAATTGTCAAAGAAGAGTACCGGAAACACATTCTATATTCTCGATGAGCCTTCAACTGGACTGCATTTTGAAGATATTCGACACTTGCTGGAAGTCTTGCAGCGTTTGGTGGACGAAGGAAATTCGGTATTGGTGATAGAACATAACCTGGATATCGTCAAAGTGGCTGATCATATTGTGGATATTGGTCCGGAAGGAGGAAAAGGTGGGGGACAAATCATTGCTGAAGGAACGCCTGAACAACTTATTAAAAAGTTTGTGGATCGTTCTCATACAGCTCGTTATTTAGCCGCAGAATTATAAGTCATAATTCCTTTAGATTGTTCGTGTATAAGGTTTTCGCTACCTCGAATACACAAAATTCAAAAAATAAGTAAGTAGTTAGAGAGAATTTAATACGCGTTCCAAATTTGGATTTTTCACCAAATTGTCATTGCCGATCATTAGAACTTTCTTACAGCCATTGCGCTCAAACCATAGATCTAAATTCGATACCGCAACCATCAATGTTCCATTGATATCGATTTTATGAACCGGTTTCTGTTTGCGATCAAATGATGCACGAATATCTTCCGCTTCTTTGTCTAATTCCTGATTTTCGCTAAAAATGACCAATCCATCAATACCCTCTTCGGGATCATCGGTCTTGCTAAAAACAACCGACTCAAATTGTCTTTGAGTTGACCATTCAGCTATCGCACTAGCAAATGGTGAGTTAGGTTTAATTAAAATTGTTTCGACCTTCATGGTTTGTTGTAGACCTGTAAAATGTGCGTGCAAAAATAATTAATTGTTTCGTTTTGGTTACGTCCTCCGAAAATAATTTCTTTTCTGAATTAATAACCTAAAATTTTCATGAAATCTGAGGCAGTTTGTTCTTGGCTGAAAATTTCTGTTTGTAATTTGCCATTTTCATCTCTAAAAATCAAAATGTGCTTCGGTTCAGGAATCAAACAATGTTTCAATCCTCCAAAGCCCCCAATGGTTTCCTGATAGGCTCCGGTATTGAAAAATCCAATGTAGAGCGGATTGTTTCGATCGAATTTTGGTAAATAAATGGCGTTTGAATGCTGCTCTGAATTGTAATAATCATCACTGTCACAAGTCAGTCCGCCCAACAGCACACGCTCGTAATCTTCATTCCATCGGTTGATTGGTAATAATATGAATCGCTGATTGATCGCCCAAGTATCAGGAAGGTTGGTCATGAAAGAAGAGTCGATCATATTCCACTTCTCACGGTCATTCTGTTGCTTCTGGTGCAGTACACTAAAGATAGCGCCACCACTTTCCCCAACGGTAAACGATCCAAATTCTGTGAAAATATTTGGTTCCGGAATTTCATTCTCCGCACAAACACGTTTGATTTGCGTTAGAATCTCACGTACCATATAGGCGTAATCGAAATCAAATGCAAGCGATTTTTTGATTGGAAATCCTCCTCCAATATTTAGTGAATCCAACTCGGGACAGATCTTTTTTAAATCGCTGTAAACGCGTAAACATTTGGTTAATTCATTCCAATAGTAAGCCGTATCGTTGATTCCAGTGTTGATGAAAAAATGCAACATCTTCACTTGTACACGCGGATTTTCTTTAACGATTGCTTTGTAGAATGGAACGATCTCGCGGTAACGAATGCCCAGCCGTGAGGTGTAAAACTCGAATTTTGGTTCTTCCTCCGATGCAATACGAATACCAATGTTAATCGGTACTTCGGTTTTCGCTAAAATGTCCTGAAGTTCCTGTGTGTTATCAACAACAGGAATTACATTCAATTTTTGCTCGTTGATCAGCGCACATATATTATCGATGTATTGTGGTGGTTTAAATCCGTTACAGATGACATAGCGACCGTCCTGAAGTTTTCCAAGTTTGTGCAAGTTTTGAACGATATCAATGTCAAAGGCAGAAGATGTTTCGATGTGTACATCGTTTTTCAATACTTCATCCAACACAAATGAAAAATGATTACTCTTTGTGCAATAAGAATAATAATAGTTGCTAGAGTAACCAAGATTGTTCATGGCTTCTCGAAACCAATGCTTGGCACGCTGTATATTGTTGCTGATCTGTGGAAGATAGTTGAATTTCAAAGGGGTGCCATACTCGTTGATCAGGCGCATTAAGTCAATTCCATGAAAGAAAAGACGATCCTCGTGCAGGTTGAATTCATTCTGCGGAAAATCAAAAGTTTGGTCAATCAGGTCAATATACTTCGTTCTCATTTTATTCTATCGGAATGCAAAGTTCCTCTATTTTTTGCGATGTTGTTTACTTTTAGTCCAAAAGTTCGTTAATTCTTTCGGTTGGACGAGCCACAACGGCCCGTGAACCCTTTACTACGATAGGACGCTCAATTAGTTTCGGAAAACGAACCATTGCTTCGATCCATTCGTCGTTGCTAAGATTCTTTCCTTTAAAATGAAGCTTGAAATCTTCTTCTCCTTTACGGATCAAATCAAGAGGTGGGATGCCGAGTAACTGAATGATTTCTTTTAATTCCACTGCATTTAAAGGAGAATTCAAGTATTCAATCACTTCAAATGATTCGCCTTTCTCTTTTAAAAAATCGAGTGCACAACGACTTTTTGAGCACCTTGGATTGTGATAAACTGTTATAGACATCAATTCGCTAATTAACCACCGTACATCATTAGGAAAGCTTTTAAGAATGGAGTGAGTTCTCCATCCAACACCTTGTCAGGATCATTTACGGTGTAATCCGTTCGGTGATCTTTTACGCGGCGATCATCCAATACGTAACTACGAATTTGTGATCCCCATTCTATTTTTTTCTTCCCTGCTTCGATCTGTTCTCTTGATTCGCGGCGCTTGCGCAATTCCAATTCGTACAATTGGGAACGAAGCAATTGCATGGCTTTTTCACGGTTGCCTAATTGCGAACGGGTTTCCGTGTTCTCAATGACAATACCCGTTGGTGCGTGCTTCAAACGAACACCAGTTTCAACCTTGTTCACGTTCTGTCCACCTGCCCCTCCCGAACGGAAAGTATCCCAACTAATATCTGCCGGGTTGATGTAGATCTCAATCGTGTCATCAACAGATGGATACACGTAAACAGAAGCAAAAGAAGTCATTCGTTTCCCTTGAGCGTTGTACGGACTTACACGCACTAGCCGGTGAATTCCGTTTTCGCCTTTCAAATAACCAAAAGCCCATTCGCCTTCAATTTCCAATGTCACTGATTTCACACCAGCAACATCACCTTCCTGAAAGTTCAATTCCTTTACCTTGTAACCGTTTTTCTCCGCCCACATCAGGTACATACGCATGAGCATTCCTGCCCAATCACAAGCTTCTGTTCCACCTGCTCCGGCTGTAATCTGGATTACAGCGCTTAATGGGTCTTCTTCGCCGGAGAGCATGTTTTTTAATTCTACTTCTTCAATTTCTGAGATCAGCGTGGCATAATGTTCATCCACTTCACTTTCTTCAGCTGCATCCTCTTTAACAAAGTCAATCAACACTTCGAGATCATCCAGACTGTTTTTAAGCTTATCGTGTGATTCAATCCAGTATTTCAATCCTCGGATCTCTTTCATTTTAGCCTCAGCTTTCTTTGGATCGTCCCAAAAATTGGGGTCTTGCGCTTTTAACTCTTCTTCTTTGAGCTGAAAACGCTTTTCGTCGATCTTCAAATAATCGTGTATAGCTTGTATTCGTTGCTGTAACAGCTTGATTTGATCCTGATTCACCATAGTGGCACAAAAGTAGAAAATTTAAGAAAATAATAGAGAATGAATATCAGCAGATAGAGTAAGGATAGTGTGTGGTGAATAATGTTAAATAAGTTTCGGTTCTGTTGAAACAATTTCTGCTTCCAGTTGAGTTGGGCACTGAAAAAATTCTACATTTGCGCATCAAATTAATTTTCAATCATGAGTGTACCTCAGAATTTAAAGTATACCAAAGAACACGAATGGGTTTTGGTAGAAGGTGATGTTGCTACTGTAGGAATTACAGCTTTCGCACAAGGTGAATTGGGTGATATCGTTTACGTTGAAATCGAAACGGTTGGTGAATCTATCGATAAGGATGAAGTTTTCGGATCTGTTGAGGCAGTGAAGACAGTTTCTGATTTGTTCATGCCTGTTTCTGGAGAAATTCTTGAATTTAACGAGAAGTTAGATGGAGAGCCAGAATTGGTGAATTCCGATCCTTACGGTGACGGATGGATGATCAAAGTGAAAGTTTCTGATCCTTCGGAGTTGGATGGTTTATTGGATGCTGCAGCTTATTCTGCTTTGATCGGTTAATTAAGGTAGTGCACTTTAGGTTACTCGTTCCGGCAGTTGTCTGGATTGTACTTATGTTTCTGATTGTATTTAGAGCGTATGAAGAGCAGAGTGCTGCAACTTTATTCGGTTTCTCTCAGAGTACAATTTTTCAGATGGCCCTTTTCATTGGCTTTGCGCACATTTGGAAGGGTGTGTTGATGAAACAACTGAAATACCGCGAATTGAAAGAAAGATCAGATGTATTGGTAATTGTTGCCGGTATACTTCTTTCTCTAATAATTGAATTGCTCCGTTGGAGACTAGGATTAGGTGAGCAGTTTAACTTTGTGAATGCCGGAATGAATATAGTTGGCGTTTTCGTTGGTTTAGGTGTGTTTCGTTTAGTGTATAGGTGATTTTATTGATTTTTTGGAATACTATTTGCAATTCAAAAAATTGTATATTTACAAACCAATTTGAAGCTTTATGGAAGCAAAGAAAAGCAATGATGCAGATATCGAACAAATGAGAAAACCAATCATTTTGATTGGATTGTTGTTCGTTGGTAGTATGGTGTTAGCAGCGTTTTCCTACACGACTGCTATTGATGATGGATTGAAAAATGATGGTGGTCAACGTACCGGTGCGGTAAAATATGAGCAAGAGGTGAAGAAGGAGGATGATACTCCGCCACCGCCACCGCCACCACAAGTGGACGCTCCTATGCCTGTAACTGATGATATTAAGGAGGAAGATAATAAGGAGACGATTCCTGTGCCAGTTGTAGAAACTCCTCCGCCTGTGCCAGTTGCTGAAACCACAATCGTTTCTTTCGAGGAAGAAATTATCGACTTCCCTGATGTGGAAGCTGGTTTCCCTGGGGGGCCAGCTGAAATGATCAAATTCATCAATTCAAATATTCAGTACCCGCAGACGTCAATTGAAATGAACGAACAAGGTCGTGTGTACTTGTCATTTGTCGTTGAGCCGGATGGTTCAATTACAAATATCGCTGTAGAGCGTGGGGTGAGTGCAGATTTGGATCGTGAAGCAAAACGTGTTGTTCGTCAGATGCCTAAATGGGTTCCTGGTGAGGCTAAAGGTAAGAAAGTACGTACGCGTTGCCGTTTACCGATCAACTTTACATTGAATTAATAGAAATCTATAGTTTGAATCCCTGCTTCGGCGGGGATTTTTTGTTAACACGTAAAATATACCATGGTAAATAAATAAATCGTATATTTGTTCAAAATAAGTTGTATGGAAACAATCATGTATAGCGCTTTGGGTGTTTTGGCACTTCTTTCTTTGGTTGCTACAATCCGCAAGAATGAGCAAATAGGAGGGATTGTGTTTCTTTTGGTTTCACTTTCCCTGTTAATGTTAATAAGTGAGTTGGTCGTTTCATTTGATCATGGGAACTTCATCTATCTATCCGCTGCTTTATTTTCGGCATTTTTCATTCTCTCTCAGTTTCAGTTCGTAAGAAAGTGGTGGGTAAAGGCGCTTGCAATTAGCGTTGGATTTGCTTCGCTATTTTTGTTCGCTAGCGACTTGAAGTTTGGGGAGTACTTGCTTTCATTTGATAACACGACAGCTATTGTCTTGTTGGCTTTTTCAATGGCTGCGCCGTATATAATGTCAACTAAGCTATTTGTTTTTGAACGTTTTTTTGGTGGTGATTCAAATTTGCTCAGAGCTTCATTGCAGTTGTTTATAGTTGGATTCTTGTTTTTTCTTGGAAGTTTTCTTTTTGCTTTACCGGGTGTAATTCTTGTCGCTGTGGGGTTTACAACTAGTGCGTTTTTGACAGGAACAACATGGAGGAACTTGTCCACGGGACTTTTACTTATGCCGCTTCTTGTAGCAACAATGGATCATACACAATTGATTGAGGTGGATTTATCAATGGGTAAAGTTGTTCTAGGTGTTTTCTTTGGCGCGTTCCTGACTTTATTTACGCACGCCTACAGCAATAGTGAAAAGCCATTGTGGTGGATGCTACTTTTATCCTCTATCCTCACGATTGGTTTAACTTTTTTGTTGGTTTTTCTCGGTACACAAAAAGCTGATTTGGGTGGTACGGATGCATTTATTGGCGCATTGATGGGTTTGGTGCTTGCTCTTATGATGCTGAAAGAAAATACAGGTAGAGATTTGGTAGTTGTTTCAATGCTTTTGGGAGGACTTTTAGCCATCCCACTTACTTTGTTAGAAAACAATATGGGCGATTCGAATAAATCGGCAAAAACTGAAGTTAAATTAAGTGCATTTGATTCAGTAGCAAATGTTGAATTAAGTGATTTGAATGGAAAGTACACTATTGATCCAAGTACTTTTCGCCTTGATTTTGAGTTGGGTCCAAAAGGTGGGCGAACAAAAGGTGCGTTTAAAGAGGTGAACGCTACGATTGAACTGAGTAATGATCTCGAGAATACGAAATTTTCAGTGGTTCTGCCAATTAAATCACTGACGACATTCAATAAGTTCAGGGATGAATCGCTCATGTCTGATGAATATTTCAATGCGGAAAAATACAGTCAGCTTTCTTTTGAATCTTTGGGGATGGATGAAATTGAAGGCGGGTATGAATTGAAAGGTAAGTTCAATATGCTGGGAGTTGTGAAAGAGCAAGTTGTTCAAATTAAATTCCTTGGCATCAAAGACGGTAAGCCAGTGTTTGTTGGTCGGGGGGGCGTTGATCGACGTGATTTCGGGATGCGTTCTGATCCAAAAGAAGGAAACATCGTAGATTTTGAATTTGAGATTTCTCTAATTAAAAAATAAAACGCGGCTAGAAATAAAGTAGGTGACCATAGGTCACGCCATTATTGAATCGCAGGGTTGGGAATGGAATTTTAATCAGGTTGACCTGTTCCAGAGTCTTTTTGAGCCAAACTTTTCGAACTGGAAGTTTGGAGAGATCCAGATCTAAAGACACTAAAAACTCTCTTCTTGCGTCGAATACAGTGGTTTCACCAGTCGAATTCACATAAGTATAGAGTGATTGATCTCCTTTAATTTTTTTATCGGCGCTATAGCCAAGCGAAAAACAAAGCCACTTGGGAAATTTGAGATCCGGTGCGAAGGAGGAGGGACTAAAGGATAGCCAGTAAGTTTGTCCGTTATAATCTTTGAATAAACGCTCCAAGTGAGAGCTGCCTAATACTTCAGGTCGGTAAGCAGCGTAAGGACTTGGCGAGTAGGAAAATTTTAATTTAATCGGTTGATCTTCAAAGACAAGTTGTTGTCCTGTATAAAGGATTGATCCGGCAGCATTTGAAGCCATGTCAGACCAAGAGAATCCATAGCCTTGACTGAATCCATCAAAAATCTCTAGAGTTGTTTGGAAGCCAAGTCCGATTGTTCCTCCCAGCCAAGCTGATCTTTTGTTGCCAAGTCCACATGATTGATACAGTTTTCCGGTAAATTGTCCAATCATCCAAGCCGTGTAGACGTGCCCTGCTTTATCCATTTGCAACCAGAGATGAGAATCGTCTTCAAATGTGAAGGCGCTTTTCGCTTCGTCTTTATACCAAAGTTGATACAAACCAACCATCGAACCTGACCAAACGGTTCCAATAGAAATGCTTGTGTAGATCGTTTTCTTTTGATGGATAGAGTCAATTTTTGCGGGTTCATCTTGTGCTGTCAAACCAAAAATTGACCAAAAAAAAAGTATACCGATTAATGCTCGCATTGGAGGGCGAAGTTATAGCGAAATGTGCTCGGTGTGAACAAAACTGTTGAAAAAATAAAACTTATTTTCCATCGTTTAGGAGGTTTAGGGCTAATTTTAAGACTTCAGAAAAGCGAAATTAAAGAATGAACTATGAATAAGTTAAGAAAGGATTGGAATGAGATAAAGATCAATGATAGCTGGGCTATTTTTAAGATCATGTCTGAATTTGTGGAGGGGTATGAGAAAATGGCGAAGATCGGTCCTTGTATTTCCGTTTTTGGGTCTGCGCGAACAACGCCGGATAACAAGTATTATCAAATGGGGGTTGAAATTTCTGAATTATTGGCAAAGGCTGGTTATGGTGTGATTACAGGTGGTGGCCCGGGTATTATGGAGGCTGGAAATAAAGGAGCTCAGCAAGGCGGAGGTAAATCAGTTGGCTTAAACATAGATCTACCTTTTGAACAAAACCACAATCCATATATTGATCAGGAACACAATCTTGAGTTTGATTATTTCTTTGTGCGAAAAGTGATTTTCGTAAAATATGCTCAAGGTTTTGTTATTCTACCGGGTGGTTTTGGAACATTGGATGAATTGTTTGAAGCTTTGACGCTAATACAAACACACAAGATTAACGAACGACCGGTAATTCTAATTGGTGTTGATTATTGGAAAGGATTAATTGATTGGGTGCGTTCAAGTATGTTAGAAGCTGAATCAAATATTTCTCCGGCAGATATGAATCTTTTTAAATTGGTAGATACTGCTCAGGAGGCATTTGATTGCATTGATGACTTCTACAAGTCTCACGCCTTGTCGCCAAACTTCTGATGCTTGTATACCAAACGCACGATTGTGTATATTTGCGTTAATCTTTAAATCCATGAGTGTTTTTCAAAAACTGAAATCATATACCTGGAATCGCACATTTGCGAAGCGTTTGGGTATTGTAGTGCTTTTTTACTTACTAGTAATTATGATCACGGTATTTTACCTTGATTCCTACACTAATAACGGTCAAATGATTGAGGTGCCCAATCTGATTGGTAAACACGTTCGGACTGCAGCCCCAGAGCTCGAAGCTTTGGATTTGACTTACGAAGTACTCGACTCGATTTATGATCCAAGCAAACCTGAAGGTACAATTCTCGACCAAGACCCAGACCCAACCTCCTTTTCAAGTGTTTATGTGAAGGAAGGCAGGATCATAAAGTTGCGCGTTTCGAAGAAGACACGTTTGATTGAGATGCCAAGTTTAATCGATAAATCGCAGCGATTTGCTGAAAGCATATTAAAAAACAGGGGTTTAAAATACCGAATCGAATATAAGCCCACAAACGAGGCGAATGGAGCGGTAATGAATCAGATGTACAAGGGGGTGTTCATCAAAGATGGAACGCGAATACCAATAGGGTCAACGATAACGCTTGTGGTTGGACGAAAGTCAGAAGGCGAACCAATTGATATTCCGAATTTGGTCGGTTTGACAATATCTGAAGCGAGAGAACGTTTAGTTCTTTTTGGAAGTGTTAGCTTGTTTCCGGTTTGTCCGGATTGCGCGAGTAAAGAAGATTCACTTTATGCTAGAATTCAGAGTCAAACACCTGAGTTTATTGAAGGTATAAAGATTCCGGGCGGTACAACGATTACAGTTTATGCTTCTAAGAATCCTCAATAATAGTACAGACGGATGAAGAAGATTATCTCGTTATTGATTTTTAGTTTATCGGTTTCCTGTCTTTTTGCTCAGGGAGAAGAAATGGGGCCTATTATAGGTAATCCGGATATAGTAGTTAAAAAAGCAAGTTTGTTGAAAAGTGGAAACACATTTGATAGTACTTTTATCTATATTCCGGACACCTTATCGTTACCATTTTTTGATGAATTCAGTTCGGATAAGTTTCAAGAATATGATGCTGATTACTCGGATCCGGGAGTGACATTTGATAAAAAATACCGATTGTTGGATAATGTAACTTCAGACCCTTTGTCAAATGATCAGTTTTTTACTCTTCAACCTACATTTAGAAGGACGTATGATCTGGCAACAGCAACTTTTGTAGATCAATTCTTTGAAACTACACCGGTCAAAGTTGGGAATCTGGCAAATTATCCGGTAGTTTATACTACAACAAATTTGTATCCCCCTTTTTATATTTATGATACGATTAATGGTGGACCTGACCTGTCAGATACAGTTTGGATTCAAAACCCTGAATTTTTTCAAGATTCAGCAACACAGTTTTTTGCGTTAGTGTCAGATCCGAATATGCTGTGGCTAGATCGGCAGGCATATCACAATTACCGATTTGCTTATGAGCCAAGATCCTTAGGGGTAGTAACATTTGATGGCTTGGATGAAAACGGTTATCCTTATGCGATTGGTTCTGCAATCACCAATTATGCAGATCGTCTTACAGCAAAACCTCTCGATCTTTCTTCCTTTGATGCGGGCGACTCAGTCTATTTTAGTTTTTTATATCAGAAGCAAGGGTTTGGCGATGTTCCCGAAGAAGGGGATTCACTTGTGGTTGATTTTTATGCTAAAGATCTTGATCAATGGTTTAGGGTTTGGAGTACGAATGGAGGTCCAGTTGGTCCGTTTCAAGTTGCTCATTTCAGATTAACTGAAGAAAAGTATTTCAAAAAAGGATTCCAGTTCAGATTTAGAAATTACGGTTCACTTGCAGGTTCTTTGGATCATTTTCATATCGATTACGTTCATTTGAGAGCCTTGTCGGGTTATCAAGATACGCTATTCAAAGATTTTGCTTTTGTTTATCCAATAGGAAGTATATTAAATGATTACACTTCTGTCCCTTGGGATCATTTTAAAAATTCTCCTACAGGAAGAATGAGTAATGCAGCAGAATTAGTGGTACACAATGGAAGTAATTTAGCGGAAAACAATCAAAATGGATCAATAGAAGTCTATTATGATGGTCTATTAGAAGGCTCATTTGGAATTCCAGCGCAAAATTTATCTGGAGGAGAGATCAATTATGGACCCCGAACTACGTATTATTCTTATCACGATTTATCAGGGGGGTACATTTACAATACATCTGTTCCGGGCACTCATGTTACATTTGATTTAGTAGCAAAGGCATCTGCGCAGTTCCCAAATTTTGCGGGTAATGATTCAACTACCGGTAACCAGTATTTCGCAAACTATTATAGTTACGACGATGGAACGGCTGAAGCAGCTTACGGTCCTACGGGAAATCAAGCGTTGTTAGCCATCAAGTATACTGCTTACGAGGCGGATTCACTTATTGGTGTGCGCATGCACTTTGTGCCTTCTGTCAATAATGTGTCAAATAAGTTGTTTTTGCTCCGTGTTTGGGCAGATAACGGAGGGCAACCAGGAGCTGTGTTATATGAAGATGAGGCCTTTTTCCCCCGCCAACCGCAATACGGTAGTGGCAGGAATTCATTTATTACCTACTATTTGAAGGATACGATGAAGCTGGCAGTTGGTCAAACGTTTTATGTCGGGTGGAGACAGTTTGATGCGGATCGTCTGAATATTGGATTGGATCGCAACATCGATAATAAAGACAAGACTTTTTACAGTTTGAACGGAGGATTCAATTGGTCCACGTCTAGCTTTGATGGTTCTGTAATGATTCATCCGATTTTCTCCACTGAAATGGATGCTGAATTAGGGGTGACAGAGACTTTAGCTCTTGAACCAGAAGTAAAAATATTCCCAAATCCAGTATCATCCATCTTAAATGTGAAGGTGGATGGATTTACGGATTGTTTGGTAGAGTTATATGGCATGGATGGTAAACAATTGATTTCGGAGAGAAACGAGCAATTGGACCTATCTCATTTGTCTTCAGGGGTTTATTTTGTTAAGCTACCAGAACTCACCCAGAAAACGTTTAAAGTCGTCGTAAGCAAATGAATGATCAAATAGAGCCGAACGAGGTAGAAGAAGAAGAATTATTTGAGCATCATCGTTTTAAGGCAGATCCCGGACAAGAAGTAATCCGAATTGATAAGTATTTGCTCGACCGGATGCCCAATACATCCAGGAACAAGATTCAAGTAGCAGCAAAAAGTGGAAATATACTTGTAGGTGGTCAAGTTGTTAAACAAAATTACAAAATCAAACCAGGTGACGAGGTGTCGATTGTTATGCCTTATCCTGTACGTGAGATTGAGTTAATACCTCAGAATATCCCACTCGACATTCACTACGAAGACGATGATCTCGTGGTTGTCAACAAACCGGCAAACATGGTTGTGCATCCGGGATATGGCAATTATACGGGTACTCTTGTAAATGCTTTAGTTTATCATTTTGATAATTTGCCACACAGAAGTCAGGATTACTACGGTCGTCCGGGTCTCGTTCATCGTCTGGACAAACACACAACGGGTTTAATGGTTATTGCCAAAACGGAACATGCCTTAACCCATTTAGCAAAACAGTTTTACGACAGAACGACAGAGCGACGATATCAAGCCCTCGTTTGGGGTGATGTTACTGAAGATGGAACTATTCAAGGAAATATTGGAAGATCATTGAAGAATCGTAAAATGATGACTGTATTTCCAGACGGTGAGCATGGAAAACATGCAGTCACCCATTATACCGTACTTAAACGCTTTGGATTAGTAACTTTAGTGGAGTGCAAGCTTGAAACTGGTCGAACCCACCAGATCAGAGTGCACATGAAGCACATCGGCCATCCTCTTTTTAATGATATTGAATATGGAGGTGATGCTATTTTGAAGGGAACAACCAGTACCAATTACAAGAAATTTATTGAAAATTGTTTTTCATTATTGCCAGGGCAGGCTCTTCATGCCAAAACTCTTGGTTTTCAGCATCCCACCAAAAATGAGTGGTTGCAATTCAATTCTGAGCTTCCCGAAAGTTTTCAAGAGTTACTAAAAAAGTGGAGCAATTATACGGTTGCTACATCACAAGATGAAGTTGGTTAAAAATATAACGAAATAGTATTTTCAATTTTGATTGTCATTCTCGAAATTGATTACTTTTGACAACAACTTTTACTATAGTTTTAACAAAGTGAATTGGAATATTAAGAAATAATTAGTTTCTTCGCTTCTGATTTTCCTAATGAAAAAGAATTCTATGAATAAGAATCTGCTCTTAACCCTTGTATTTACTGGGTTTTACCTGTTTGTGGGCGCCCAAAGTAAGGTGATTCTGGAAGCCGAAATGTTTTTCCAAAGTGAGAAATATTGTGAAGCTGCCGAAAAATGTAGCTTGGCCTATTCTAAAATGACCCGTAAAGGCAAGACAGCGAAAAGACAAAAAGGTGACATGGCCTTTAAAACTGCTGAGTGTTACAGGATGACTGAACGTTATCGTGAGGCAAATGAGTGGTATGACAGAGCATTGCTTTTGGATTATCAAGAAATAGTACCTGAAGTTCACTATTACAATGGTGAAATGCTTCGTATGATGGGGGAATTTGATAAAGCTGTAAAAAGCTATCAGGAGTTTCAAAAGTTAGTTCCTGGTGATTCACGCGCAGAAGTGGCAATTCGTTCATGTAAAGACAGCAAGGATTTTGTGGCAAACAAAACGCGTCATATTGTTGAAAATCAAACGGCTTTAAATAAAAAAGAGATTGATATGGCTCCAATGTTTGGAGATCGTAAAGAGTCGAAATTGTATTTTGCATCAAGTCGTGTTGGTAGCACAGGACCTGACAAAGATCCGCGTTCATGCGAAAGCTATATGGATATCTGGTATTCAGAAATGGATAAAAAAGGAAATTGGTCGGAGCCCGCATTAGTGGATAAGGATGGTATCATCAATACGGAAGACAATGAAGGAACGGTTTGCTTCGATGGAAGAATGAAGAAAATGTTCTTTACACGTTGTCCACATGTAAAGAAACAAAATCTTGGGTGTGATATCTGGATGGCTGAGGCTAAAGGAAAAGGATGGGATAATCCTGTGAAATTGGAATTAAAAACAAATGATACGATTTCAGTTGGACACCCGTGTGTAAGTGATGATGGAAACTTCTTGGTTTTTGCTTCAGATATGCCGGGTGGATTTGGAGGAAAAGACCTTTGGTATGTTACATACGATCGCAAAAATGGCTGGTCTGCCCCAAAGAACATGGGACCAGAAGTAAACACAAAGGGAGATGAATTGTTCCCAACTTTCGGCAAAAATGGAGATTTATTCTTCGCCTCAAATGGTTTTCAAGGACTTGGAGGATTGGATATTTTTATGGCTAAGAAAGTAGATGATCAGAATAAATGGGAGAATCCAAAGAATATGGGTTACCCGATTAACTCTGAGAATAACGATTATGCATTGATTCAAATTGATGATAAGAAAGGTTACTTTACTTCAGAAAGAAAGGGGCCTAACGGAGAATATGGTGCTGACATTTATAGCTACAGACTTCCACCAAATATTTTTGACGTAAAAGTTATTGTTTCAGAATTGGGTGATAAGAATGTGAAGATTGCTGATGTACGCGTTTTATTGAATGGTACAGATGGTTCTTCATGGGAAGGATACACGAACAAGCAAGGAACTGTATTCTGGGACAAGAAAACAGATGGAACGCGTTGGGTAAATGAAGAAACATCGTATTCAGTTGCGATCTCCAAAGAAGGATACCATGAAGATAAAAAAGGAGCTCAGTTCACTACTTTGGGATTGAATTATGATCAGAACTTTGTGATTGAAATGGCCCTTCTTCCGAAAAAACCTATTCGTCTTCCGGAAGTACGCTATCCTTTGGACAAGTGGGATCTCTTAGTTGATTCAACGATCAATTCACCTGACTCCTTGATCTTCGTTTTCGAGTTATTGAAAGAATATCCGGGAATGGTATTGGAGTTGAGCTCACATACGGATTCACGTGGTAGTGATGCGCGTAACCAGAAGCTTTCAGAAAATCGTGCTAAAGCATGTTATAAGTACTTAGTTGAGCAGATGGGTGTTGATCCACGTAGAATTGTTCCTGTTGGTAAAGGAGAAGCAGAACCGCGTACTATCTATATGAAAGATGGTGAGTATTATGCATCACAACCTTCAGATATGGAAGGTGTAACAGAAGTTAAGTTGACAGAAGCGTACATTAATCAGTTCGCTAAGACCAACAAACGCTTGTTTGATCGTCTTCACCAGTACAACCGTCGTACAGAAGGTCGTGTAATGACGATGGACTTTGATCCGGCAACTGCTCCTGCAGCCGATCCGAAGCATTTGCAATACGTAAAGTATCCTTAATTGGATCCATATAATTTGAAAGGGGTGTTGGAAACAACACCCTTTTTTTTGTATCTTCATGTGAAAACCACTTTTCATGAAAGAAACCTACCTACATTATTTGTGGCGACAGAAACGTCTGCCTTTTCATTTGTTGCGATTAAAAGATGGTCGAAGTTTTAAGATTCATTCGCCGGGATTTTACAATGCGCACAATGCCGGACCAGACTTTTCAGATGCAAGGATAGAAATAGACGGAATTGTTTGGGTTGGTCCGGTTGAGATTCATGTTAGAGCTTCAGACTGGTTAAGACACAATCATCATAATGATCGAGCCTACGATAACGTCATTCTGCATGTTGTCTTAGAAGATGATAAACCGGTGTTGCAAGAGGGTGTTTTAATTCCAGTTCTGGAGTTGTGTTCTGTGATAGATATGGAGCACTACCGTCAATTTTTACGATTTCTAGATAAAATGGAAAGGCAAATCCCTTGTGAAACCTTATTACCAACAATTGAATCACTCTTTATTCGTGAGATGATCGACCGTTGTAGTGTTGAGCGAATGGAAAGAAAGTACAATGAACTGGTTCAATATGCAGATCCTTTAGATCCGGCAGAGACATTTTATCGCTTACTTGCACGATCTTTTGGGACGAAACACAATGCAGCTCCATTTGAGGAGTTGGCGATGCGTATTCCATTGAAGTCAGTTAAGCACTTAAGAAGAACTCAAAAACGAAAACATTATTTGGAGACAAGTGGTTTATCCAATAGAGAGATTGTTCAGGCCAGTTGGAAATTGAGTGACATGAATGATGCAATTCTAAAGAATACGGTTAATCAAATGAATCCTTCTTCTTGGAATTATGGAGGCATACGGCCATCTTCTCATCCACATTTGAGAATTGAACAATTCGTATCGATTATTGATGCTCTAGATCTGGATTTGTTTTTCTTGAATACACCAGTGGAAGCTATTCTTCATTATTTTGATGAGCTCGTACGATCAGTGAACAGTAAAGAGGAACAAAAGCAACTCAAAATCTCCCAAGATCTGAAGAATCAAATGTTGATCAATGCTGTATCCCCTTTTCTTTTTTGGTGGGGAAAAGTGAATTCGAACGAAAACTTACAATCTTCTGCGTTAGAACTATTGGATTTTATTCCGGCTGAAGATAATCGCTTAGTGCGTGATTGGCGAAAAAGAGGATTACTAATCGTAAACGCACGAGACTCGCAAGCATTGATAGAGTTACTTAACTCTTATTGTTTGCGCAAAAAATGCTTATCTTGCAGCGTTGGAAATAAAGTGTTAAGCAGGTGAAGCTAATCCAGAAAATAATTTTCTTCTTTGAGATGCGTTCATTTGGTGTCTGCAAGTGGTGGGCACAAAAACTAGGGATTCGTCTTGAAAAAGTGAGATTGGGGTTTATCTATGCTTCATTTTTGACACTTGGATCACCGCTGATCATTTACCTGATCATGGCTTGGATCTTAGAGCACAAGCATTATTTCAAATTTCAAGCGAAGAAACGAAAATCAATTTGGGAATTGTGATATGTTGACAGCAGGTAGGCTTCGGCAAAATATTTTATTATTTATACTGATAATTACTGGGACTGTTTTAGTCGGAGTTATAGGATACAAGTTGATAGAAGGTTGGTCGTTTACTGACTCTCTTTTCATGACAACAATAACAATCTCGACTGTAGGCTATTCTGAGGTGAATGGATTATCGTTAGAAGGGAAGATATTTACAATTTTTCTGATAATTATTAGTTTCGGAAACTTTGCTTTTGCAATAACCTCATTAACGAGGTATGTTGTTGAAGGTGAGTATAAACGTGATTTAAGAGAGTTGAAAGTGAAAAGAAATTTATCAAGAATGGAGAAACATGTGATTGTTGCCGGTTATGGAAGAGTTGGGAAGCAGGTTGTTTCTGATTTATTGGAATTAGGCAAGAAAGTGGTGGTTGTCGAATCGAATATGGCTCTTATCGAAGATCTAGAGGATAAGATTCGATTTCAGTTTGTCGCTGGAAATGCGACAAAGGATGAGGTTCTTCAACGGGCGGGAATTGATAAGGCGGAGGCATTAGTTACTTGTCTACCAAATGATTCTGATAATATTTATGTCGTGCTTGCGGCAAATGAATTCAACAAGAATTTAACGATAATTTCCCGCGCGTCAAAACATGATGCGATTAATAAGTTAAAAATGGCGGGATCTGACCACGTGGTAATGCCAGATTCTATTGGAGGAGCACATATGGCTTCATTGATATCATCGCCCCATGTTGCTGATTTTCTTGATTTAATAAGTGCAACGGGTGATAGTGAAGTGAATATTGAAAGCATCTCATTTGAGGATATACCAATTGAGTTTAGAAATAGAAGAATTGGTACCATTGATGCAAAAAATAAAACAGGTGTGAACATTGTCGGTATTAAATTACCGAATGGAAGTTACATTATTAATCCTGAAGATGAAATTGAACTGGTGAAAGGTTCACATTTGTTTGTTCTAGGAACAATTGTGCAGATTGGGAAGTTAAAAGAGTACTTTCACATCATTTGATGTCTCATGAAAATAGTGATTACTGGTTCAAATGGTTTGCTTGGTCAAAAGTTGGTAAAACAATGCCTGGAAAAAGAAATTCCATTTATTGCAACTTCCAAAGGAGAAAACAGAAACTCACTTTGCCCTGAGTATAATTACCGTGAACTGGACATTACAGATCTGAATGCCATTAAAAATCTATTTTCAAAAGAGATACCTACCCATGTAATTCACACAGCTGCCATTACGAATGTTGACCAGTGTGAAAAAGAACCAGAATTGTGCGACGAGGTGAATGTGAAGGCTGTGGAATACTTATTTGAAGAGTCAATAGCTATTCAAGCTCATTTTCAATTGCTCTCGACTGATTTTGTTTTTGACGGAGAGAAAGGGAATTACAATGAGAATGATCCTGTTCATCCGCTTTCGGTGTACGCGAAATCAAAAGTAGCTGCCGAAAACATTTTGAAGAATAGCAAAACCGCGAATTGGTCCATTGTTCGAACTATTATTGTCTATGGAAAAGGCGAAAATTTATCGCGTGGAAATATTGTGGTATGGGCCAAGGAATCTCTGCTTTCAGGAACAGCAATGACAATTGTTCATGATCAATTCAGAGCGCCTACATGGGCGGATGATTTAGCTTGGGCATGCATTCGAATCTGTGAGGTGAATCAAAAAGGTATTTTCCATATTTCCGGTCCTGAAACAATATCCGTTTATGAACTGGTTTGCAGAATAGCGGATTATTTTGAATGTGATAGATCTTTGATAACTCCGATTTCAAGTTCAATGCTTAATCAAGCGGCTAAGCGCCCGCCTAAGACAGGATTTGATTTAACCAAAGCGATGAATTTATTGGGTTTTAAGCCAAAAACACTTGAGCAGACTTTAGCGATGCTCTAGCAGCATTCCCTCATTTTTTTAATAAAAACTGTATATTCGCCCAAAACAATTATCTACTATGGCAAAAACTGAAGCGGCAGGTTGGGGATCTCGTGTGGGATTAATCCTTGCTATGGCCGGAAATGCTGTTGGATTAGGAAACTTCCTTCGTTTCCCGGTTCAAGCAGTTGAAAATGGAGGAGGAGCATTCATCATTCCTTACCTTGTGTGTTTCTTGTTGATGGGAATTCCCTTACTATTCGTTGAATGGTCGGTTGGACGATTTGGTGGAAGATCCGGAAATCACTCCACTCCTTTTATTTTGGATTCAATGGATAAACGTAAATTCTGGAAATACATAGGTGTTTTCGGGATCTTTACAAATATTGCCGTTGCAGCGTATTATTGCTACTTGGAATCATGGACCCTCTCTTATGTTTACCATTCCGTTGCAGATACTTTTGGAGGTTTAACTCAAGGTGAGGTTGCCGGACATTTCAATGGCTATGTTTCATTGAATTCCATGGAGCCTATTGTTTTTTGGATACTCTGTTTACTGTTGAACACATGGATTCTTTCACGAGGATTGAGTGGTGGAGTAGAGAAGGCCGCAAAAATAGGTATGCCATTGTTGTTGATCTTTGGCGCCTTTTTGGCCTATAAAGCGATAACAATTGAAGCTGGAGAAAAGGGAGCAATTCTCGATGGATTAGCTGGATTGGATTTCTTGTGGACTCCAAAGTTCGACTCGATCTGGGAACCTAAAGTATGGCTCGCTGCTGCCGGACAAATCTTCTTTACACTTTCAATAGGAATGGGATCAATTCAGTGCTACTCTTCTTATGTTAAAAAGAAGGATGATGTTGCTTTGAATGCCATGTCAGCAGGTTGGATGAATGGTTTCGTTGAAGTTGTATTGGGTTCATCTGTTATCATTCCGATCGCAATTGGTTATTTTGGTATTGATGGATTGAAAGAATTATTGAGTGAAGGAGGAGGCTTAGGTCTTGGATTTAAAACCCTTCCTTACTTGTTTGAACAATGGGGTGGATTCTTAGGAGTCGCTGCTGGCGTCGCATGGTTTGGCTTGCTTTTCTTTGCTGGGGTGACATCATCATTGGCAATGGGAACACCCGTAATGGGCTTTTTGCAAGATGAATTTGGCTGGAAACAAAAATCATCGGCTTGGGCATTTGGGGCAGTTGTGTTTTTGTTGGGTTTGCCAACAGTTCTCTTTTTTGGGAATGGCGTCTTCGATGAATACGATTATTGGGCAGGAACAGTTTCCTTAGTGATTTTTGCTTTTGTTGAAATCATACTCTTTGCATGGATCTTTGGAATCGAGAGAGGATGGAATGAAATCAATTACGGAGCGGATATAAAGGTTCCGGTAATCTTTAAGTATGTAATTAAGTATGTAACGCCTATTTTGCTTGGATGGGTATTGTATAACAGCATCCCTGGAATTTGGGATACTATCCAGCACAAAGATTCAAATGGAAAAATTGCTTACTACAACAATGTGGAAGCTATTGGGCAACGTTATCACGAGCAAGATTCTCTGCTTCAGTTGAAAGATGATTTCAGGTCTGAATTACTAAGTGATCAATTTAGTGATGCAGAGATTGATGCCAACAAAGAATTGTCTGTTTCAACCTATTTCTTGATCAAGAAACAGCGGACAACCTTAAAGCTTTTGGAAGACCCTGTTTATAGAGAATCGAAAGTAAAGGAAGAGAAGAAAACGAAATTGTTTAAGAACCTAAGTCGTGGACTTTTGTTGCTTGTTTGGTTGACAATTGCTTACTTTGTTTATGTGGCTTACAGAAGGCGTATTAACCAGTCAAAATTATCGGTATGAGTAACGGAGCAATAATCATGATGATAACAACACAATCTGTGTTTATTATCGTTACCGGATATTTTTTCTATAAAGTGTTAACGATCAAACCGAAAAATGAACCGGATTCTTTTCTTGAGAACGATGAAGAGTTTCGTTAGAAAATGAAGTCTGGGAATGGCTTTTATGTTTCCAAAAGTAACCGGCGTGGAGTATTGTTACTTCTCCTCGTTGTTTTGGTGATCGCGTTTGTTCCTCGCGTTTATTTCCTTATCAAAGGACCGAAGTCAATTGTTGTGACCCAAGAGATTATTGACCTTAGTGAGCAAAAGTCTGAAGAAAGAAGAAATAGAGCGAATTACAGCAGAAAGAAACGTTCAAAATTTAAAACTCCACCTTCCAAGTTTGATCCGAACACTTATGAATTATCCGATTGGATGAACTTAGGATTGAGCGAGAAACAGGCAGGTGTAATTCTTAAGTTTGCTAAAAGAGGTATCCGTTCGCATGAAGATTTGAAAAGAATCTTTGTGATATCAGATGAGCTTTTTGTGTTGATCAAAGACTCTTTGGTTTTTAATATGCCAACAACAGAGAATCTGTACTCTCGAAGCTTTCCGGAAAAGAAAAAAGTCAAAGTAGAATTGAATTTGGCTGATAAGGATCAGTTAATGGTTATCTCAGGTATTGGTGATTATGTTTCAGAGCGAATAATACTCTATAGGGAAAGGTTGGGTGGATTTGTAATGAAAGAACAATTGATGGAAGTTAGAAAAATCGATTTAGAATTTTTCACTAGAATAGAAGATCAATTGACTGTAGATCCTGCTTTCGTCCGAAAAATGAATATAAATAGTACCGAATTAGAAGAATTGAAAAATCATCCATACATTTCATGGAATGTGGCGAACTCAATAGTTAAGATGAGGACTCAGAAAGGAGGGTTTGCCAAAATGGAAGAATTGCTTGAATCGGTATTAATCGATCGCGAGTTATATGAGAAAATAAAACCATATCTATCTTTGTAGCATGAATATTTCAGAAAAACTTAAAGTGGCTATTCGCGATGTAGTCGATTTCCCGAAGGAAGGCATTGTGTTTAAGGATATTTCGACAATCATGTTGGATCCGGTTTTATCAAACAACGTGTTGGATGAATTGGTTCATGCGTATAAAGACAAATCACTCGATGCCATAGCAGGAATTGAAAGTAGAGGTTTCTTGTTTGGTTTTCCACTCGCCATGCGCTTAGGAATTCCATTTGTCATGATTCGAAAACAAGGAAAATTACCGTATGAAAAAATCAGCCATGCCTATGATTTAGAGTATGGTAGTGCTGTTATTGAAATGCATACAGATGCTATTCATACCGGAAGTCGCGTTTTGATCCATGATGATTTGTTAGCAACAGGAGGTTCTGCAGCAGCAGCAGCTGAGTTAATTCAGAAATGTGGGGGGGAGATTGCCGGATTTGACTTTCTTGTTTCCTTAGATTTTTTAAATGGTGATGAAAAATTGAAATCCTATTCAGACAATATTACTAAATTAGTGCGCTTTTAAAAAATATACGATTAGTAAACTATGAACTTCGAACGTAACGAAAACCAAGAGATGATTGCGCAGATGGTGCGTGATTTTGCGGAGAAAGAGATTCGCCCAAATATGATGAAGTGGGATGAAGGAGAGATCTTTCCTGTGGAGACAATGAAAAAAATGGGTGAACTTGGATTGCTGGGTATGTATATCCCGGAAGTTTATGGTGGTTCTGGAATGGGATATTTTGAGTATGCCACTGCGTTGATGGAATTGGGGCGTGTGTGCGGTGGAGTTGGATTGAGTGTTGCAGCGCATAACTCATTGTGCACCGGGCATATTTATTATCACGGAAGTGAGGATCAAAAAATGAAGTACTTGCCTAAATTAGCAAGCGGTGAGTGGATTGGAGCTTGGGGCCTGACTGAACCGAATACAGGATCAGACGCAATGCGCATGAAAACGACAGCTGTAAAAGATGGGGACCATTGGGTGATTAACGGAGCGAAGAACTGGATTACTCATGGATTATCTGGAGACGTTGCTGTTGTTCTTGTTCGTACAGGAGAATTGTTAGATAGCAATGGAATCACGGCATTCATAATCGAGAAAGGTATTCCTGGATTTTCGGCAGTTAAGATCAAAGATAAGTTTGGCGTTCGAGCAAGTGAAACTGCTGAATTGATTTTTGATAATGTGCGCGTGCATGAGTCGCAAGTAATCGGACAAGTTGGAATGGGCTTTAAGCAAGCTATGCAAATTTTGGATGGTGGAAGGATTTCTATTGCAGCATTGTCGTGTGGAGTAGCAAGGGGTGCCTATGAATCAGCTGTGAAATACGCAAAAGAAAGAGAACAGTTTGGTCAACCTATTGCCAACTTTCAAGCAATCGGTTTCAAGTTGGCCGATATGGCGACACAAGTTGAAGCGGCAGAGTTGTTAACTTTTCAAGCTGCCTATTTAAAGAACAACAAAATGCCACTAACGAAGCAAGGTGCTTTTGCGAAGTATTACGCAAGTGAGGTTGCTGTTCATTGCGGTAACGAGGCAATGCAAATTATGGGTGGATATGGTTATACACGTGAATATCCAGCTGAGAAATTTTTGAGAGATGCACGTCTGATGACTGTTGGAGAAGGTACTTCAGAGATTCAAAAGGTGGTGATTTCCAGAGAAATTTTAAAGTAGGTATTGGAGGTAAAAAATATTGTTTTATATTTGCAGCCCATTACAATAAAATAAAAGAACACAAGATATGTTGATTATTCCAGTAAAAGAAGGCGAAAACATTGAAAGAGCCCTTAAGAAGTACAAGAAGAAGTACGACAAGACGAATGTAATGAAGCAACTTCGTGGCCGTAAGGAGTTCGAAAAGCCGTCAATTACGAAACGTCAGCAAAAATTACGTGCAGTTTACAAGCAGGCAATGCAGCAAGCTGAAATGTAATTGAAACAAAATTGTTACAAGAACGTTAAGGAGCCTTAGGGCTCCTTTTTTTTATTTTATGCTGCTTGAATTTGAACAATATCTGTTAACCGAGAAAAGGTATTCTGACCACACCTTAAAGGCTTATCTAGTAGATGTTCAACAATTTATGCGGTTCTTACATAAAGACGAGGTTATCGACCCTAAACTTGTAAGATCCTCAGATGTTCGATCTTGGGTAGTTGCGTTATTTGATGAAGGTGCCACTCGAAAGACGATCAATCGAAAATTATCATCATTACGAACATATTTTAAATGGCTGAAAAAAGAAGGGATTGTTGAGCTGAATCCATTAACAAAAATTAATGGACCTAAAAATGAAAAACGTCTTCCACAGTTTGCCAAGGAGAGCGAGTTGAAAAAAGAAAAGCTGGAGCACGTTTTTAACGACGATTTTGACGGGGTACGCGACCGCTTGATGTTTGAGTTCTTTTATCAAACAGGAATGCGTTTATCGGAATTGATAGGACTGAAAGAGTCGGATGTTACTGACACAACAATTCGTGTTTTAGGAAAAAGAAACAAGGAGCGGTTGTTGCCGATTAGTAACGAGTTATCGAAGCAGATAGACCAATATAGAAAGCTCAAGAAGGGCCTGGGAATTAGTTCGATTATCTTTTTTGTACTGGAAAATGGAAATAATCTTTACGCCAAGTTTGTCTACAGAAAAATAAATTATTATCTTGGTGGTGTGACGAATCTTGATAAAACCAGTCCGCATATACTTAGGCATACATTCGCAACACACATGTTGAACAATGGGGCCGGGTTGGAGACTTTGAAAGATCTTTTGGGGCACGCGTCTTTGTCGGCAACTCAGGTTTATACACATAATTCGTTTGCGCAACTAACTCGTATTTATTCACAAGCCCATCCAAGGGGGCACAAAAAATAACATTATGGAAATTCAAGTTCATTCAGTTCACTTTACAGCAGATCAGAAACTAATCGATTTTATAAATGAGAAAGTGAGTAAGTTGGGATTGTTCTATGACGGCATTATTTCGGTACAAGTGTACTTGAAGTTGGATAAAGAACATGCGCATTCAAACAAGATTAGTGACGTAAAGATATTGATTCCAGGAAAGGAATTATTTGCAACTAAACAGTGTGATACTTTTGAAGAAGCGGTTGATCTTTCTGTTGAAGCTTTGCGTAAGCAAGTGATTAAACAAAAAGAGAAAGTGTCTTAACATTTTCATTCACAAAAGGTTTGGGAGGTAGCGTGAAACTGCCTCCCATTTTTTTTTCAAAAAAAATCACACTATCTATTGCATTAATAGATTTCTTTAGTACATTTGCAATCCCAAAACGGGGGAAACACTTTTAAAGTTCTTTCAATATTGAATTAATTTACCAACACCGCCGGTGTAGCTCAGTTGGCCAGAGCAGCTGATTTGTAATCAGCTGGTCGGGGGTTCGAATCCCTCCACCGGCTCAATGTGTTGGGGAGATACTCAAGCGGCCAACGAGGGCAGACTGTAAATCTGCTGACTATGTCTTCGCAGGTTCGAATCCTGCTCTCCCCACAGTGTATTTAAAAAATTAATAAGCGGGAGTAGCTCAGTTGGTAGAGCGTCAGCCTTCCAAGCTGAGGGTCGCGAGTTCGAGTCTCGTCTCCCGCTCATTTTTTTTAGAAAGAACAGGCCGGTGTAGCTCAGGGGTAGAGCGCTTCCTTGGTAAGGAAGAGGTCACGAGTTCAAATCTCGTCATTGGCTCGCAGGCGAAAGAAAGATTGAAAATGTTTCACTCACAAAAATGGGTGAAATTTGGTATATCTAAAGGTTTGTATTTTTATTAACTTGTAACAAATAGAACAATGGCTAAGGAAAATTTTGATCGTTCCAAACCACACGTGAACATCGGGACTATTGGTCACGTTGACCACGGTAAAACAACTTTGACTGCAGCAATCTCTAGCGTTTTGGCTAGTAAAGGATTGGCTGCTGTGCGTGATTTCTCTTCTATCGATAATGCGCCGGAAGAAAAAGAACGTGGTATCACTATTAACACGTCTCACATCGAGTACGAAACAGTAAACCGTCACTACGCACACGTTGACTGTCCAGGTCACGCGGATTACGTAAAGAACATGGTAACTGGAGCTGCTCAGATGGATGGAGCTATCCTTGTGGTTGCTGCAACAGATGGACCAATGCCACAAACTCGTGAGCACATCCTTCTTGGACGTCAGGTAGGGGTTCCAAGAATCGTTGTATTCATGAACAAAGTGGATATGGTTGATGATGAGGAGCTATTAGAGCTTGTTGAGATGGAAATCCGTGAATTGCTTTCATTCTACAGCTACGATGGTGATAATGCACCGGTAATCAAAGGTTCTGCACTTGGTGCATTGAACGGTGAGCCGAAGTGGGTTGCTACTGTTGAAGAATTGATGGATGCAGTTGATACGTACATCGAACTTCCTCCACGTGATGTTGATAAGCCATTCCTTATGCCGGTTGAAGACGTATTTACGATCACAGGTCGTGGTACTGTAGCAACAGGACGTATCGAAACAGGTGTAATCAACTCTGGTGAGCCAGTTGAGATCCTAGGTATGGGTGAAGAGAAATTAACTTCAACTGTAACAGGGGTTGAGATGTTCCGCAAAATCTTGGATAGAGGTGAAGCTGGTGATAACGTTGGTCTTCTTCTTCGTGGTATTGAAAAGTCGCAAATTAAGCGTGGAATGGTAATCTGTAAGCCAGGTTCAACTACTCCTCACGTTGAGTTTAAGGCTGAGATCTACGTTCTTAAGAAAGAAGAAGGTGGTCGTCACACACCATTCCATAACAGATACCGTCCTCAGTTCTACTTCCGTACAACTGATGTAACTGGAGAAATCCACCTTACAGACGGACGTGAAATGGTTATGCCAGGTGATAACGTAACTATTACAGTTAAGTTGATCGTACCTGTAGCTATGGACAAAGGACTTCGTTTCGCTATCCGTGAGGGTGGTAGAACTGTAGGTGCTGGTCAGGTTACTGAGATCGTATCTTAATCTGAATTAGATATCAGAATTTTAAGGGGAGTTCGCTCCCCTTTTTATACGGGCGTAGCTCAGCTGGTAGAGTAGTGGTCTCCAAAACCATTGGTCGTGGGTTCGAATCCTACCGCCCGTGCATAAAAACAGAAGCAGTGTCAAAAGTTAAAGAATATTTCACTGAAACAGTGAACGAGATGGTTCACAATGTTACATGGCCTACCTGGAAAGAACTCCAGAGTAACACCATTATCGTTGTTGTAGCTTCAGTTATCATCGCCATGATCATCTTTGTGATGGATTTTGCCTTTGGAATTTCCGGAGACACGAAATCTTTCTGGCAAGGTGCACTTGGCTTTATTTACGGAATGTTTTAAGTTAAGGCAATGGGAGATATCAAAAAACGTTGGTACGTTGTCAGAGCCGTTAGCGGTAAAGAAAAGAAGGTGAAGGAATATCTTGACCTTGAAATCTCGCGCTTGAAACTGAATGATTTCGTTGATCAGGTGCTGATCCCTACCGAAAAAGTATTCCAAATTCGTAACGGAAAAAAAGTGAGCAAAGAAAGAGCATACCTGCCTGGTTATGTTCTTATTGAAGCTGCTTTGGTTGGTGAGGTGACTCACGTTATCAAATCCATTCCGAATGTAATTGGATTTTTGGGTACTGAAAAAGGTGGCGATCCGGTTCCGATGCGTTTAAGTGAAGTGAATCGTATCCTTGGTAAAGTGGATGAACTTTCAGAAACTGAAGAGGAAATGAAGATTCCATTTGTTGTTGGTGAGTCGGTGAAAGTAATCGATGGACCTTTCAACAATT
Source organism: Crocinitomicaceae bacterium (assembly GCA_036825545.1). Taxonomy (GTDB): domain Bacteria; phylum Bacteroidota; class Bacteroidia; order Flavobacteriales_D; family Crocinitomicaceae; genus M0103. The sequence continues at coordinate 112,457 of DAISYB010000002.1, forward strand.
TCAGCGGTGTGATCGATGAGATCAACGAAGAGAAGAAGAAGTTGAAAGTGATGGTAAAAATCTTCGGACGTAAAAACCTGCTCGAGCTGAGTTACATGCAGGTCGAGAAGGAAATTTAACATGTTTATTAACCGTAGGAGTAAGGAAAACGATTAAAGCTTCCCGTGATTACTTACGTTTGACTACATAATTTGAATACAAATGGCTAAAGAAGTAGCAGCGTTGATCAAACTACAGATCAAAGGTGGTGCAGCCAATCCATCGCCACCAGTTGGACCTGCGTTAGGTGCCAAAGGGGTAAACATCATGGAGTTCTGTAAGCAGTTCAATGCTAGAACGCAGGATAAGGCTGGAAAAGTTGTGCCGGTTGTCATCACAGTTTATGGTGACAAATCATTTGATTTTGTATTAAAAACTCCGCCGGCAGCGGTACAAATCATCGAGCAAACGAAGATCAAAAAAGGATCAGCTGAGCCTAACCGTTCTAAGGTTGGTTCGATCTCTTGGGATCAAATTCGTTTTATCGCTGAAGATAAGTTGCCTGATTTAAATTGCTTTACTGTTGATGCAGCAATGACTATGGTTGCTGGTACTGCACGAAGCATGGGAGTTACAGTTAAAGGTGGTGAGGCACCGAAAACCAAATAATCGTTAAGTTATGGGAAGAGTATCCAAAAAGAGAAAAGAGGTGCTTGCCAAGTTTGATCTTGCAAAACCTTACTCCTTAACTGAAGCGTGTGATTTGGTTAAGGCTATCACGACTACTAAGTTCGATGCATCTGTTGATATCAGTGTACGTCTTGGGGTAGATCCACGTAAAGCGAATCAAATGGTTCGTGGCACTGTGGCACTTCCTCATGGGACCGGTAAGGATGTTCGTGTACTTGTGCTTTGTACTCCTGATAAGGAGGCTGAAGCAAAAGCGGCAGGAGCAGACCACGTAGGTTTGGATGACTACATCGATAAGATCAAAGGTGGTTGGACTGACATTGATGTTATTATTACTATGCCTGCAGTTATGGGTAAGGTTGGAGCACTAGGGCGTATTTTGGGTCCACGTGGTTTGATGCCTAACCCAAAAACAGGTACTGTAACAATGGATGTCGCTAAAGCAGTTGAAGAGGTGAAAGCTGGTAAAATTGACTTCAAAGTAGATAAGTACGGTATCGTACACACATCTGTTGGAAAAGTGAGTTTTGAGGGAGGTAAAATTCGTGAAAATGCTTCTGAATTGATCCAAACTCTTGTCAAAATGAAGCCTTCCGCTGCAAAAGGAACATACATCAAGAGTATTTACTTGAGTTCTACAATGAGCCCTGGTGTTCAGGTAGACACTAAGTCTGTTACTGCTTAAAACTTACGAAAATGACAAGAGAAGAAAAAGCAAAGTACATAGACGACCTGGCAGCTGAAATTTCAGCAGCTAATGTTTTCTATCTGACAGACACATCGGAATTGACAGTGGAGGTGGTAAACAACCTTCGTAGAAGATGTTTCCAATCAAACATTCGTATGCGTGTAGTAAAGAATACCTTGCTACAGAAAGCTATGGATCGTGTTGAAGGAAAAGATTTTGGCAACCTGGGCGATACGCTTGCGGGTGCTACATCAATCATGTTCTGTGAAGTTGCAAACGTCCCTGGAAAATTGATTCAGGATTTCCGTAAGAAGAATGACAAACCGATCCTTAAGGGTGCATTCATCGATTCAGCAATCTACGTTGGTGATAACCAATTAGAAACGCTGGCGACATTGAAGAGCCGTGAGGAATTGATCGGTGAAATCATTGGTCTACTTCAGAGTCCTGCTAAGAACGTTGTATCTGGACTTACAGGTGCTGGCAGCAAGATTGCCGGTATCTTGAAAACGCTCGAAGAAAGAGCATAAGAATTAATTATTTTTGAACCCTTTTTAAAACAAATAAAAATGGCTGATTTAAAGCAAATTGCGGAAACGCTAGTAAACCTTACAGTTAAGGAAGTAAATGAATTGGCAACAATTCTTAAGGATGAGTATGGAATTGAGCCTGCTGCTGCTGCTCCAGTAATGGTAGCTGGTGCTGCTGCTGGTGGTGGTGAAGCTGCTGCTGAAAAAACTGAGTTCGACGTAATCCTTAAAGCAGGTGGTGCTAACAAACTTGCTGTAGTTAAACTTGTAAAAGAACTTACAGGAAACGGTTTGAAAGAGTCTAAAGATCTAGTTGACGGTGCTCCTTCTACATTGAAAGAAGCAGTTTCTAAAGACGAAGCTGAAGGACTTAAGAAGGCCCTTGAAGAGGCTGGAGCTGAAGTTGAGATTAAGTAATTATCTTCTTCATTATAAGGAAAGGTGTCCCGACGAAATGTCGGGATGCCTATTCCTATTTTAGTGTATTATCACTTCATTTTCATTAATACAAAAACGTTTGGCCTTGGCAACATCAAACAATACTTCGAAAAGAATAAACTTTGCCTCAAGCAAAAGTAATTTTGAATATCCTGATTTTCTTGATATTCAGTTGAAATCTTTCCAAGAGTTTTTCCAGTTGGAAACAACCCCAGAAAACAGGGAAAGTGAGGGATTATATAAGGTGTTCGCAGAAAACTTCCCTATTACGGATACGAGAAATCAGTTCGTGTTGGAGTTCCTCGATTACTTCATTGATCCACCTCGATACACCATAGAAGAATGTATTGAAAGAGGTCTAACTTACAGTGTGCCCCTTAAGGCAAAACTAAAGTTGTACTGTACAGATCCTGAGCACGAAGATTTTGAAACAATCGTACAGGACGTATATTTAGGTACAATCCCATACATGACTCCAAAGGGATCATTCGTGGTAAATGGCGCTGAGCGAGTAATCGTTTCTCAGTTGCACCGTTCTCCAGGGGTGTTCTTTGGACAGAGTCGACATGCTAACGGTACAAAATTGTACTCGGCGCGTGTTATCCCTTTCAAAGGATCTTGGATTGAGTTCGCAACAGACATTAATAATGTCATGTATGCGTACATCGACCGTAAGAAAAAATTGCCTGTAACAACTCTATTCCGTGCTATCGGATATGAGAGTGATAAAGATATCCTTGAGATCTTTGGTCTTGCTGATGAAGTAAAAGCAACTAAAGCAAATCTTAAGAAAGCAACCGGACGTCGTTTGGCTGCACGTGTTTTGAAATCGTGGATCGAAGATTTCGTGGATGAGGACACTGGAGAGGTTGTATCAATCGAGCGCAATGAAGTTCTTCTAGATCGTGAAACTATTCTAGAGGATGCGCATATTGATTTGATCGTTGATTCGGGTGTGAAGAATGTGATTCTTCATAAAGAAGATATTAATTCTGCTGATTATTCGATTATTTATAACACCCTTCAGAAAGATACTTCAAACTCTGAAAAAGAAGCTGTTGAGCACGTTTACCGTCAGTTGCGTAACGCTGAACCACCAGATTATGAAACAGCAAAAGGTGTTTTTGAGAAATTATTCTTCTCTGATACGCGTTATGATCTTGGTGAAGTAGGTCGTTTCCGGTTGAATAAGAAACTTGGTTTGGATGATTCAGAGGAATCTCGCGTCCTTACTAAAACAGACATGATCAAAATCATCAAGTATTTGATCGAATTGATCAACTCGAAAGCTGATGTGGATGATATTGACCACTTGTCAAATCGACGTGTTAGAACTGTTGGTGAGCAGTTGTATGCTCAGTTCGGTGTTGGACTTGCTCGTATGGCAAGAACGATCCGTGAGCGTATGAATGTACGTGACAATGAGGTATTTACTCCAATTGACCTTATTAATGCGAAAACACTATCATCTGTAATCAACTCGTTCTTCGGAACAAACCAGCTTTCGCAATTCATGGACCAGACAAACCCGCTGTCAGAGGTAACTCACAAGCGTCGTTTGTCAGCACTAGGACCAGGTGGACTTTCGAGAGAAAGAGCAGGGTTCGAGGTACGTGACGTTCACTATACGCACTACGGTCGTTTGTGTACAATCGAAACGCCGGAAGGACCAAACATTGGTTTGATCTCTTCGTTGTGCGTTTTCGCCAAAGTGAACAAACTTGGATTTATTGAAACACCTTACCGCAACGTTGAAAAAGGTAAAGTGGTAATTGATAGTGAGCCAATTTACTTGTCAGCTGAGGAAGAAGATGCGAAAATGATCGCTCAGGCAAACGCCAAAATCGATGATAAAGGTAATTTCCTTTCTGATGTTGTGAAGGCACGTTATGAAGGGGACTTCCCAGTTGTTGCGCCAAATGACATCAATTTGATGGACGTAGGAACCAACCAGATCGCATCGATTGCAGCATCGTCAATCCCATTCTTGGAGCACGATGATGCCAACCGCGCCTTGATGGGATCAAACATGCAACGTCAGGCTGTGCCGCTTTTGAAGCCAAGCTCGCCTATCGTTGGTACCGGAATTGAGCAATTGGTTGCACGTGACTCGCGTGTATTGATCAACGCTGAAGGTTCAGGTGTGGTTGAATACGTTGATGCAAACGAAATCGTAATTCGTTACGATTGGACCAATGAAGATAAAATGGTAAGCTTCGATTCTGAAGTGACCAATTATTCATTGACAAAATTTGCGAAAACTAACCAAAGTACGTGTATCAACTTGAAGCCTATCGTTAAGAAAGGAGATCGTGTTGAGAAAGGTCAAGTTCTTTGTGAAGGATATGCTACTCAGCAAGGTGAGCTTGCTTTGGGACAAAACTTGAAAGTGGCATTCATGCCATGGAAAGGATACAACTTTGAGGATGCGATTGTGATCTCTGAGCGTGTTGTACGTGATGATATTTTCACTTCTATTCACATTGATGAGTATTCTCTTGAAGTTCGTGACACAAAGCGCGGAATGGAAGAATTGACTTCGGATATTCCTAACGTTAGTGAAGAAGCAACGAAAGATTTGGATGAGAATGGATTGATCCGTATCGGTGCAGAAATCAAGGAAGGAGATATCCTTATTGGTAAGATCACTCCTAAAGGAGAAACGGATCCATCTCCGGAAGAAAAACTTCTCCGTGCGATCTTTGGTGACAAAGCTGGTGATGTGAAAGATGCTTCTTTGAAAGCTGGACCATCATTGCGTGGTGTTGTTGTAGATAAGAAATTATTCTCAAGAGCGATCAAAGACCGCAAAGCGAAATCTCAAGACAAACCAGTTCTTGAAACGTTAGATGCTGAATACGAAAAGGATTATGCATTATTGAAGGAGCGTTTGGCTGATAAGTTAATGGAGATCATTGGTGATCACAAATCTGCTGGAGTATTCAATAACTTCAAGGAGGAGATCATCAAGAAAGGAACGAAATTCACGCAAAAGAATATCCTTGCGATTGACTTTACGATTGTGAATCCTACAAACTGGACTTCGGAAGCAAATGTAAATGCTTTGGTTGGACGTGTTATTCACAATTTCAACATTAAGGCGAATGACCTTTTAGGAATCTACAAGCGTAAGAAATTCCATATTTCTGTCGGTGATGAGCTTCCAGCTGGAATTATCAAACTTGCTAAAGTTTATGTTGCTCAAAAACGTAAGTTGAAAGTAGGGGATAAAATGGCAGGACGTCACGGTAACAAAGGTATTGTTGCAAATATCGTTCGTGCTGAAGATATGCCATTCCTTGAAGACGGAACTCCGGTTGATATCGTGTTGAACCCACTTGGTGTACCTTCACGTATGAACCTTGGACAGATCTACGAAACTGTACTTGGATGGGCAGGTGAAAAATTAGGCGTTAAGTTCGCTACACCGATTTTTGATGGTGCGCATCCGGAAGAAATCAACGAATGGACTGAGAAAGCTGGTGTTCCACGTTCAGGTAAAACCTACTTGTATGACGGAGGAACTGGAGAGCGATTCCATCAACCGGCAACAGTTGGTGTAATCTACATGTTGAAATTATCTCACATGGTAGATGACAAGATGCACGCTCGTTCAATCGGACCATACTCACTTATTACGCAACAGCCACTTGGAGGTAAGGCTCAGTTTGGAGGTCAGCGTTTTGGAGAGATGGAGGTTTGGGCAATCGAAGCATTCGGAGCTGCGAATATTCTACAAGAGATCCTTACAGTTAAATCAGATGACGTTATGGGTAGAGCCAAAGCGTACGAGGCGATTGTTAAAGGAGACAATATTCCAGAACCGGGTATTCCTGAGTCCTTCAATGTCTTGTTACACGAATTGAGAGGTTTGTGTTTGAACATTTCATTGGATTAATTTCCGATACAGATCGGACAGTTGTTGAATCAGAAAAGAAGCAAATAAAATGGCTTACAGAAAAGAAACACCAAAAAAACAAAGTAGCTTCAACAAGATTACTATTTCCTTGGCGTCGCCGGAAGTAATCCTTGAGCAATCAAGTGGAGAAGTACTTAAGCCAGAAACGATTAACTATCGTACATACAAGCCGGAAAGAGATGGATTGTTCTGCGAACGCATCTTCGGACCGGTTAAAGATTATGAGTGCCACTGTGGTAAATACAAGCGTATCCGATACAAAGGGATTGTATGTGACCGTTGTGGAGTGGAGGTTACGGAGAAGAAAGTGCGTCGTGAAAGAATGGGACATATCTCTTTGGTAGTTCCTGTTGCGCACATTTGGTACTTCCGTTCACTTCCAAATAAAATTGGTTATTTGTTAGGTCTTGCTACCAAGAAATTGGATCAGATCATTTACTACGAGCGTTACGTAGTTATTCAGGCTGGTGTTGCTACCAACCTGGATGGATCTAGTTTGAGTCGTTTGGATTTCTTGACAGAAGAAGAGTACCTTGATATCTTGGATACTTTACCGAAAGAGAACCAATACTTGGAGGATACAGATCCTAACAAGTTTATCGCTAAAATGGGAGCAGAGGCGCTTTATGACCTATTGCGAACGTTGAACCTTGAGCAAACGTCTTACGATTTGCGTCACCAAGCAAATACAGAGACTTCTGTGCAACGTAAGAATGAAGCGTTGAAGCGTTTGCAAGTGGTTGAAGCAATGCGTGACTCTCAAACACGTATCGAGAATCGTCCTGAATGGATGATCGTTCGTGTTGTTCCGGTAATTCCACCTGAATTGCGTCCATTGGTTCCACTTGATGGTGGTCGCTTCGCAACTTCAGATTTGAACGACCTTTATCGTCGTGTAATTATCCGTAACAACCGTTTGAAGCGTTTGATCGAGATCAAAGCTCCGGAGGTAATTCTTCGTAACGAGAAGCGTATGCTTCAGGAAGCGGTGGATTCATTGTTCGATAATTCGAGAAAATCAAGTGCGGTTAAAACGGAATCTAATCGTCCTTTGAAATCACTTTCTGATTCATTGAAAGGTAAGCAAGGGCGTTTCCGTCAGAACTTATTAGGAAAACGTGTTGACTATTCTGCACGTTCGGTGATTGTCGTTGGACCGGATCTGAAATTGCATGAATGTGGTCTCCCAAAAGATATGGCTGCGGAACTTTACAAGCCGTTCATCATTCGTAAAATGATTGAAAGAGGTATTGTGAAAACAGTGAAGTCTGCTAAGAAAATTGTTGACCGTAAAGAGCCTGTGGTTTGGGATATCCTTGAGAACGTATTGAAAGGACACCCAGTTCTGCTTAACCGTGCCCCTACGCTTCACCGCTTGGGTATTCAAGCTTTCCAGCCAAAATTGATCGAAGGAAAAGCAATTCGTCTTCACCCATTGGTAACAACGGCATTCAACGCCGATTTCGATGGTGACCAGATGGCGGTGCATTTACCTCTTGGTAATGCTGCAATTCTTGAAGCTCAGTTGTTGATGCTTGCTTCACACAATATTTTGAATCCTGCTAACGGAGCACCTATTGCGGTACCATCTCAAGACATGGTTCTTGGTTTGTACTATATAACTAAAGGTAAGAAAACGACTAAAGATGTTGTCGTTAAAGGCGAAGGAAGTGTTTTCTATTCTCCGGAAGAGGTAATTATTGCATACAATGAACGAAAATTGGATCTTCATGCGCACATCAAAGTGCGTACGTACGACCTAAATGAGCAAGGAGAGCCGGAATTAATGATGATCGAAACAACTTGTGGCCGAGTGCTTTTCAACGAGCGTGTGCCACGTGAGGTAGGTTTCATCAATGATGTCTTGACTAAGAAGGCACTTCGTGACATTATCGGTAACGTATTGAAAGTTGCTGGTACATCAAAGTCTGCTAAGTTCTTGGATGATATCAAGGAATTGGGTTATGACATGGCCTTTAAAGGTGGTCTATCATTTAACTTGGATGACATCATCATTCCGAAAGAGAAAGAAGAATTAGTGAAGAAGGCGGAAGCTGAAGTGAATGAGGTGATGATGAACTATAACATGGGTCTTATCACGAATAACGAGCGCTATAATCAGATCATTGATATCTGGACGCATACGAATTCACGTTTGACTCACACATTGATGGAGCAGTTGAAATCTGACCGCCAAGGATTCAACTCCATCTATATGATGTTTGATTCCGGTGCCCGTGGTTCCAAAGAGCAGATTCGTCAGTTATCCGGAATGCGTGGATTGATGGCGAAACCGCAAAAATCAGGAGCTTCAGCACAAGAGATTATCGAAAACCCAATCCTTTCCAACTTTAAGGAAGGTCTTTCGATTCTTGAATACTTCATCTCAACGCACGGTGCACGTAAAGGTCTTGCCGATACAGCCTTGAAAACGGCCGATGCAGGTTACTTGACACGTCGTTTGGTGGACGTTGCTCAAGATGTTGTAATTAACGCCGAAGATTGTGGTACGCTGAGAGGAATCGTTGCTACGTCATTGAAAAAGAATGATGAAGTAGTTGAACCGTTATATGATAGAATTCTTGGACGCGCATCTGTACATGATGTTTACCTTCCAGAAACGGATACATTGATCGTTGCAGCTGGAGAATTGATTTCAGAAGAAGTAGCAACTGCTATTGAGAAGGCTGGAATTGAGGAGGTGGAGATCCGTTCGGTATTGACATGTGAAATGCGAAGAGGAGTTTGTTCGAAATGTTACGGACGTAACCTTGCAACTCACCGCCAAGCACAGCTTGGAGATTCAGTTGGAGTTATCGCCGCTCAATCAATTGGTGAACCGGGTACACAGTTAACACTTCGTACATTCCACGTAGGGGGTACAGCCTCTAACATCGCAGATGTATCAGATATGAAAGCGAAAGCAAATGGTAAATTGGAGATCGACGAATTACGTACGATTGAGAAAGTTGCTGCTGATGGAACGAAACGAATCGTTGTGGTTGGTCGTTCAGCTGAAATGAAGATAACAGACGAGAAGACGGGAGTTGTTGTGATGAACGCCAACATCCCTTATGGTTCTGAAATGGTTGCTAGCAACTCTACGAAAGTGAAGAAAGGTGATGTTATCTGTAAGTGGGACCCGTATAACGCGGTAATTATCTCAGAAGTTGCAGGTAAGGTTGTTTTCGACAGTATTGTTGACGGTGTTACCTATCGTGAGGAAGTCGATGAGCAAACTGGATTTACAGAGAAAGTGATCATCGAATCGAGAGATAAAAAGAAAAACCCTGCGATCCACATCATTGATCCAAAAACAAAAGCAATTCTTCGTGAGTATTCACTACCAGTAGATGCGCATATATCAGTGAATGAAGGGGATAAACTTGAAGCGGGTGACATTTTGGTTAAGATTCCACGTGTTGCTGGTAAAACAGGAGATATCACAGGAGGTCTACCACGTGTAACGGAATTATTCGAAGCACGTAACCCATCTAATCCGGCGGTTGTATCTGAAATTGATGGTATTGCTGAGTTTGGTAAGATCAAGCGTGGTAACCGTGAAATCCAAATCACGTCTAAAACTGGTGAAGTTCGTAAGTATTTGGTGCCGCTTTCTAAGCATATCCTTGTACAAGAGAATGATTTCATCCGTGCAGGACAACCTTTGTCTGATGGAGCTATTACTCCAAACGATATCTTGAACATTGAAGGTCCAACGAAGGTGCAGGAGTACATCGTGAATGAGATTCAGGAAGTATACCGTCTTCAGGGTGTAAAAATCAACGATAAGCATTTTGAGGTGATCGTACGACAAATGATGTTGAAAGCAGAGATTATTGACGCCGGAGATACACGTTTCCTTGAAGGTCAGTCTGTTCACAAAGCAGATATCATGGAGGAGAACGATGCAATCTACGGAATGAAGGTGGTTATCGATTGTGGTGATTCTACAACATTGAAAAACGGTCAGATTGTTTCTGCTCGTCGTTTGAGAGATGAAAATTCACAGTTGAAGCGTGCTGATAAGAAATTGATCGATGCGCGTGACGCGGTTCCAGCTACATCAACACCGTTGCTGCAAGGTATTACACGTGCTTCACTACAAACGCAGTCATTTATTTCGGCGGCTTCCTTCCAGGAAACAACGAAAGTGTTGAATGAGGCTGCTATTTCAGGTAAAGAAGATCATTTGTTAGGTCTGAAGGAAAATGTGATTGTAGGTCACTTGATTCCGGCTGGTACAGGTGTGCGTGCTTTCCAGAAGCGTGTTGTAGCATCTCAGGAAGTATATACTGAATTGATGGAGAAATAAACTCTCACATACTATACAAAAGGGGCTTTCGAGCCCCTTTTTTTATAGGATCATTTTTCCAGTCAAAAGATTTTGTAACTTCATGGCATAAATTATTAAGATGGAAGATCAGAAAGACAATCAGGTAAATATTGAATTGAATGAGGAAACAGCATTGGGCGTTTATTCCAATTTAGCAGTGATTACACATTCCAATTCAGAGTTTGTATGTGACTTTATTCAAATGATGCCGGGAATGCCTAAAGCAAAAGTGCGTTCACGTGTTTTGATGACTCCGGAAAATGCAAAACGCTTCATGCGCGCGTTGATTGATAATGTACAGAAATACGAGCAAAACTTTGGTGTTATTGATGATAGTGATCATCAACAAATGCCACCAATGAATTTTGGCACACCGAATACAATGGCGTAATTATCTTTCTATTGCTAAGATTGGTTCCTATTGAAATTGGAGAGTGGATTTCCAATTCACAGTGTTACCACAACTATCTTTAGCAATTAGAACTAGTTCTTTTTGTCCTGACAAACTTATTCTTGGCTTGAAAATAAGTTTGTCACCTTTGTATTCGTATTCGAGTAGTTGCCATTCTCCATCAATGTAGAGGTCATATTCCATCAGATCGGTTTCTTTCTCCAGGATTTTCCAGGTGAGTTGCTGTTTTGAATTTAGAGTTTGTGTTGGAGCAAAATTTAAAGGACTGATTATCGGTGGAACCGTGTCGACTTGCAATGAAAATGTTCCCATGAATTTACTGTCAGCAATGAAATGATCGTTGTTGTATCTTGTTTTTAATACCTTTCGCTTTCCTGCTCCAGTTATAACCTGTATATAGTATTTTTCCTGCGGTAGTGTCATGTTTGATTTTCTAATCTGCACGGAAAAAGCCAATTCTACTGGTGTATCCGGACTTCCAAAACGCATTTTTTGCAGATCTACCTCACTTTTTTTCAGTGGTTCGTATAAACTGCACGCTTGCATCTCAATGATAAATCCCTTTGAAGAAAGCTGGATTGCTTCATCGGGCATGTAGTATAATTGGGGGTCGAATAAAGGACCTTTCGTTTTTTCTCCTTGTTCGACGACTAATTCGAATTGCAAGGTTGACGTGTTCTTTTTTGTGTCCCATGCAGTAAACAGAATTTGCTGTTTTTCCCCAGGATTTAATTTGAGAATTCCATCATCGTCAGTGGTATAAATTCCCAGTGGATTGTGAATATTTCTGAAGTTCTTGTGATAATGTAAGCCTTTCAGATAGGCAGCATGATCTTTGTGAGCATTTATGTAACGGGAATCTTCAAAATAAATTCTATCGATCTGTTGACCGAATACTTTTTTACTATTCATTTCTTGAGCAGAGGCGTACAATCCACAGACATTTGGTGCACCGTCAAAGTAATCAACAACGTCGTATGAGAGGCCGATCCCACCTTCATGAGAGCAAAAATGAGCTGGTATTGTCACGGGGCCATTGGTTGTATATTTCTTATCACTGACTTTTTGAACTGGGACGTTTTTTGACTTACCGGGAATCATAAAACCATTTTCATCCACGCCATAGATTTTTAAACCGCGAATAACAGGGGCTTTACTATCCGCCACTGAGAATCCATGTGTCAAGGGATTGAGTGCTTCACCTGTTTCTGTATCGCGAAGTTCAAAATGCAAATGGGGAGCTGTTGATCCACCGGTATTTCCTGAAAGGGCTATAATTTCTCCTTTTTTCACCTTAACCTTATCTATTGGAAAGAAGATTTCGACCTCGTAATGTTGTTCTTTCCGCTGTTGCTCGTAAATTAAGGTGTCGATTTTTACCGGGAATGCCGAACAGTGGGCATAAACGCTTGTTACACCATTTGGATGAGCGATGTAAATTGCTTTTCCATACCCACCAACTGAAATCTTGATTCTGGTGACATAACCATCCATGACGGATCGTATAGACAATCCTTCTTTGCCATTTGTTTTAAAATCGATCCCCATGTGGAAGTGATTTGGGCGTAATTCACCAAAATTAGCTGCTAACACCAAAGGAATATCCAAAGGCGATCGATAATCAGTTGTCTCCTTGACTTCTTGTTGCGCAAAGATTGGATTGAAAAGTGTAAAAAAGAGGATGAAAAGTGTAATTCGCATGTTTCAAAAATAGCCTGTCGAAAAAAAATACACAAGTTCGAACGGAATTAGTTGTGCATAAACAATACAATAGTAACTTTGTGAAAAGTCGTAACCAATGACCGAAAAACTTCAGCAGATCATTGATGATATACGTGGAAAGACTGAAACGTTACATCGTCAACTTCAAGAAGAGCGTGTAAACACTGCACGTTTGCAAAATGAAATTGCTGAATTAAAGTCTACAATTGCAGCGAAAGAACAACATGAATCTGTTCTTTTTGCAGATATTGATAAACTAAAAATGGAGTTGGAAGCGATTAGAATTCAGGTGAAGGATCCTTCTGATCTTTCTGTAAGGAACAGAGATGAAGAGATTGATGAACTGGTGAAGGAGATCGAATACTGTATAAGTCAGTTAAAGAATAAGGCATGAGTAAATTGTCATTGAAAGTGGTTGTTGCAGGCAGAACTTACCCGCTTACCGTGAGTCCGGGTGAAGAAGCTAAAGTTGCGAAAGCAGCGGAAGACATTAACCGAGCTATAAAAACACTTCAAGACAATTACGCCGTGAAAGATATGCAGGATCTGTTAGCGATGACAGCACTGCAGTTAGCAACACGTTCTACTCAAAATCCGTCGACATCAAGTACGGAAAAAGCCGATTTTTCTGCATTGGAAAGCAAATTACAAGCACTTTCTGATGATCTGGACAAATTAATATAGGTTCCTCTTCTTTCCGTTTTATCGTCCTGCAACCTGAACGTTGTTAACTTAATAATTTATGTAAATGGAACTGGTTATAGGTTTATTGATCGGTCTGGCAGGAGGAGGAGCAGGTGTGTTTATCTTGCAGAATGTCATACTGAAAAGCAAGCGAGATCAATTGATTCGCGAAGCTGAATTGGAAGGAGAAAATATCAAGAAAGATAAGATACTTCAAGCGAAAGAACGATTTTTAAAGCTCAAAGAAGAGCATGAAGCGAACATGAAAGATCGCGAGCGTAAAATGCAATCCAATGAGGATCGTATTCGTGCGAAGGAAAAGACCCTTACTCAGAAGTTAGAAGAGACTGCAAGAAAAGAGCAGCAGTTGGAAAAGAATCAAACGGAATTGGAGGCAAAGGTTCAAGCGTTTGAATTGAAGCATCAAGAGTTGGAGAAAATTCAGGAGAAACGAGTTGCTGAATTGTCGCGCATTAGTGGGCTATCAGTAGAAGATGCGAAGAACGGATTGATGGAGGCCTTGAAAGATGAAGCGCGTACAGGTGCGATGGCACACATCAAGGAAATTACGGAAGAGGCAAAATTGAATGCCAATCGAGAGGCGAAGAAGATCGTTATTCAGACCATTCAGCGTGTTGCTACAGAACAGGCTGTTGAGAATGCTGTTTCTGTATTCAACATCGATTCAGACGAAGTAAAAGGACGCATCATTGGAAGAGAGGGGCGAAATATTCGTGCTTTGGAGGCTGCTACAGGAGTAGAGATCATAGTTGATGATACACCTGAAGCGATCATCTTGTCGTGTTTCGATCCGGTTCGAAGAGAGATTGCACGTTTGGCTTTGCATCAATTGGTTTCTGATGGTCGTATTCACCCTGCTCGAATTGAAGAGGTTGTTGCGAAAACGAGAAAACAATTAGAAGAAGAAATTGCTGAAACAGGAAGAAGAACTTGTATGGATCTTGGAATTCATGGCTTACATCCTGAATTGACACGAATGGTAGGACGCATGAAGTACCGTTCGTCTTATGGACAGAATTTATTGCAACACTCTAGAGAAGTGGCCAATATGTGTGCGATCATGGCCGCTGAATTAGGATTGAATGTGAAATTAGCGAAACGCGCCGGGCTATTGCACGATATTGGTAAAGTTCCTGACGAAGAACCGGAATTGCCACACGCGATCCTTGGAATGAAACTCGCTGAAAAGTACGGAGAGAAGCCGGATGTATGTAATGCAATTGGAGCTCACCATGATGAGATCGAAATGACAACACTGATCTCTCCGATCGTACAAGTGTGTGATGCCGTTTCAGGTGCACGTCCCGGAGCGCGTCGTGAGATTGTTGAAGCCTACATTAAGCGAATCAAGGAATTGGAATCATTGGCACTGTCATACGATGGCGTGTCAAGTGCTTATGCGATCCAAGCTGGACGTGAGTTGAGAGTATTGGTAGAAAGTGAGAAAGTGACTGACTTGAAGGCTGATGAATTATCATTTGCGATATCTCAGCGCATTCAAACTGAAATGACGTATCCTGGCCAGGTGAAAGTGACCGTGATCCGTGAGAAGCGTTCAGTGAATTACGCGAAATAAAACCTCATGAAAGATCTCAGAGGAAAGCAAATACTTGTAACAGGTGGAGCCGGTTTTATCGGCTCTAATCTTGTTAAAGTACTTCTGGGTCTTGGTGCTAGGGTTCGTGTTCTTGACTCGTTGGAAACGGGTAAGAAAGAGAATCTTTTACCTTTCATGAATCATCCTGATTTTGAATTTATTCAAGGGGATATCTGTTCACTTTCAGATTGTGAGAAAGCACTTGCGGGTGTTGATGCTGTTTCACATCAAGCTGCTTTGGGATCAGTACCACGTTCAATCGCTTTTCCGAATCGTACCCATGAGATCAATGCCAGCGGATTTTTGAATCTGCTACATGCTGCCACAGAAGCCGGTGTGAAGCGTTTTGTTTATGCTAGTTCTTCTTCAGTTTACGGTGATAGTCAAATCAGTCCCAAAACAATCGGTTCTGAGGGAAATTTACTCAGTCCGTATGCTGTGACTAAAAAGTTGAACGAAGACTATGCTGCTGTCTACCATCGATTACATAACATGGAAACAATCGGTTTGCGTTATTTCAATGTTTTTGGTCCAAACCAAGATCCAAAAGGAGTTTACGCCGCTGCTATTCCAAAGTTCATCGATGCAATGATCAATGGCGGAAAGATTACAATTCATGGTGATGGCAAGCAGACAAGAGATTTTACTTTTGTTGAGAATGCTGTTCAAGTCAATATTAGAGCATTGAGCACAGAGAATAATGCCTCCTTTGGTAGAGTGTATAATGTAGCTTGTGGAGAATATTTTACACTCAATTCCGTTGTAGCTTCTATCCGGGAAATCCTTGAAGCACAAGGTCGTTTTCATCCGGATACGATAATCGAACATGGTCCTGAGCGAGTAGGCGATATACGCAATTCACTTGCAGATATAAGTGCGACAGTGAAAGATCTTGATTATTCAGATATCGTGCTTTTTCACGAAGGAATTAAAGCGTATCTTGCCATTGGCAATTCATCATGTTGAAATCCTTTAATCTAAAATCCGAAGTTTTCAGGAACATTTTAGTTCTTACATCGGGGACGTTTTTAGCACAGCTTGTGGCGTACGTTCTGATGCCTATTATTACACGACTTTATACGCCGGATGAATCGGCTGAACTTGGACTTTTTCTGCGAATAATAGGTGTTGGAGCCGCAATTGCTACTGCGAGATATGAATTGGCTTTGCCTGTTACTAAGTTGGATCACCATTCGTTTCGACTTTATCGATTTGCAATCAGAACTACTGTTATTGTATCTCTAGCTTCTTTACTACTGTTGATTATACCGTTATTGATTGCCGAAGGACCATCAAGAAAACTATTCTACATTTCAATTCCAATTGCGATTCTACTTACCGCTTTTATGAATCTGGGCACGAACTGGGCGATTCGAATGAAGCGTTTTAATGTAATATCTTATTCAAAACTGACGAATTCAATTGTAGGGAATGTGTTTAAAGTCATTTTTGGTGCATTAGGAACAGGATATATTGGACTTGTATTAGGAACATTAGTGGGATTAGTCATTTCTGTAGTTTTCTTTTTTAAGGATTTTAGAATATCGAACAAGTCATACAAGATTAATTCACGCTCTGCGAGGAACTTCGCATTAGCTAAACAGTATGTGGAGTTTCCCAAAATCAATCTACCACATACATTGATGGATCTCAGTAAAGATTTGCTGATCGTTCTTATCATTTGGGAAATGTTCGGACAAACGGAGTATGGGCTTTTCAATCATACCTATCAAATGTTACGTTTACCTTTGGTTTTGGTCGGGGCATCTATCGGGCAAGTTTTTTTTCAAAAATGCGCTGAAATGATCAATAAAGGTCAGAGTGTAGTAAATGTTGCCATAAGTTCTGTTAAAACATTGTTGCTTTTATCAATTGTACCATTCGCAACCATTCTAATTTTTGGCGAAGAATTATTTGCCTTTGTTTTCGGGGAGAATTGGCGCGAGTCTGGAGTTTATGCTCAGATTATGGCACCTTGGCTTATGGTGAATTTCATAACATCTCCAATTTCATCCTTGCCTTTAATTCTTTCAAAGCAACGTTCATTCTTTCTTTTAGCAGCATTTGGAACCATATTGATGTTAGGATGTTTATTGATCCCAAAATGGCTATTTGATGCAAGTATTTACCAAACCCTATACATTACAAGTTATATACAGGCAATCTATTTGGTTTTTGTGATTTTCATGATTTTCAAATTTGCGAAGGAATTCAAGAATAAAAATTAGACTTGAACCACTTTTATGATTGTCAGCTTGTCTCAATTTAATACATTTATGGCTAACGAATCAATTCTCAAATAATATGGGATTCTTTAATCGAATCAGGTTTCATATCTTGAAATTTTTTAAACCTGTGATGGTTGGTCGATACAAGCGACATGATGGAGAGAAGTTGTTGCGAACAAGAGTTAGTAATTCAACTGCGATTCAAGGTGAAAGGAATCTGGATATTGAAGACAATGTTTTTATTGGGCATTTCAATTTTATTGATGCCAGTAATGGGCTTAAGATTGAAGAAGGCTGTCAAATAACAAACTACGTAAGTATCTTAACACATTCTTCTCATATCTCAATTCGGTTGTATGGTCATGCATATAACCAAACCGAGAAGATGATAGCTTATGGATCAGCACCGGTTTCAATAGGAAAGTTTACGTTTGTTGGACCTCATTCGGTGATCATGCCAGGAACTACTATTGGCAAAGGATCGTTGATCAGTGCCTTTAGTTATGTGAAAGGTGATTTTCCTGATTTCTCTATAATTCAGGGTAATCCGGCAACACGAATTGGAGATACGAGGGACTTGGATAGGACATGGTTAGAAGCCAATGAAGAATTAAGAGTTTACTACGAGGAATGGAGCAAGTAGATTCGAATCAGAGTGTGTCGACCATCAAGGCATTGATTTATGTAAGTTTGTTTTCAACGTACTGGCTACCGTCATTTACCATCGTAAAGAATTGGCCGGCATTTGAACTCTCCGATTTTGCGTTTGCTCCACTTGTATTCTTTCTGTTTTTTTTTCACAGAAGTAAATGGTTAGATTTTTACAGACAGAATAAGAGGTTAACATTAAAGTTCTTTGTTTTCTTGATTGTTGTAGTTGCTTCAGTCGTTTTAAATGGGCGTTATTCATCCTTTAGAGACTGGTTTGAACCTGTAAAGTATCTGAAATTCCTAGTGTTTTTAGTAGCAATAGGTTGTTTTTTGAAGTACAATGAACTTAAAAAACTCATGTACATTCTTTTAGTAGGGGTTTTGGTTTTTAATCTCTTGCATTACTTCAATGTGTTGGGGTTCAATTCAATAATTGAACCGTACTACACAGCTCCACATCATTTGGATTTTTTTGGACTTAACTCTATAGGAGAGCCTGCTACTAAAAGAGCAATAGGTACAATGGGAAATCCAAATAACAATGCATTCATGTTTTTAGGTTTTATTGTTTTTTTCTTACCGAGAAGTAGAACACGAATGACTATAATGGATTTTATTTCAATTTCGATCGCCATTACAGGAATGTTTATGTGTCAGTCGCGGACAGCTTTCGTGGCTTACGCTATCATGTTGTTGGCTTATTTTATTTATGCAAAGCCACATAGGAACTGGGTCGTCTATATTTTGATTTTCTCAGTTACAGTGTACGCGATACTTCACTTTTTTGGAAATAGTTACTTAGGTTCATTAGGAGATTTCACTCTTGTTCAAAAAGCTGGAATAGGAAGGATGGAACAATGGCAGAGGATCATTGAATCAATGCCTGATTTCTGGATTTTTGGTCATGGTCCGGATAAAGAGTACTTCGAAATGAATGAAATTTATGCCGAAAGTGAATACTTTTTAATTCTGTTTAGATACGGAGTGGTAGGTCTATTTAGTTTTATATTGATACATTTTTCGTTCTATCTCGGTTATTGGAATAACAAAACACTCTTTCGTTCGTACTTTCTTCCACTTTTCATCATCTATTCTCTTACGGCAATTACAAATACACCATTTCATTCTGCAAAACTGCTCATTGTTTTATCTTTGCTGATGGCTTCGGGAATCATTTATTATAATGACGAAAAGAAAACAATATAGAATCCTTCTAATAGGCTCCTCGAGTCCGCATATTGCAAACCATTTGGATCGTATTTTGTCTGAAGAGTTTTTAATAAGGGTTATCACGAACAATAATGATTTCATACAATCCTCTTCTACTATTGCTATTGTAAACTTTTCGTTAGCAAAGTTCTGGAATTGGTTGATTACTCCATGGAAAATAAGAAAAGCGATTCGCCATTTCAAACCGGATGTCATCCATGTGCATCAGGCAAATTCAGTTGGATTTTACAGTGTTCTTGCGAATAGTCGAACGGGTATACCGCTCGTTTTAACTGCTTGGGGTAGTGATATTCTGATCAATCCGACTTTAAGTTGGTTCCATCGATGGATGACTCGAAAAGTACTGAAATCAGCGAAGATCTGTACTTCTGATTCATCCTATATGGCTGATGAGATGAAAGCTTTAGTTCCAAACGAAAAACTGGAAATTACAATTTGCAATTTCGGTGTTCCCGAAAGCAGTCTACCTATACAAAAGGAAAAGATTA
Organism: Crocinitomicaceae bacterium; assembly: GCA_036825545.1. Taxonomy (GTDB): domain Bacteria; phylum Bacteroidota; class Bacteroidia; order Flavobacteriales_D; family Crocinitomicaceae; genus M0103. Next base: position 132,070 of record DAISYB010000002.1, read on the forward strand.
TCTATTCCAACCGTTCACATAATCCATTATATAGAATAGATAAAGTGATCAGAGCATTTCGTCGTTTTTTAGATATGACATCGGATAAAGACTGGCGTCTATTACTCGCAGGAAAAGGAAGTATGACGGCTGGTTTGATTGAACTTGTTCAAGAATTGAATTTGCAGAACAAAGTAGAATTCATTGGCTTTGTGGACACCGCTACGAATGCACAGAATTATGCCAAGAGCAGTTTCTTTATTTCGATTCCTGAATCAGATGCTACAGCTATGTCATTACTGGAAGCGATGTATTATAAGTGCACCCCAATATTGAGTGATCTGCCCGCAAACAGAGAATGGGTGACACATATGGAGAATGGATTCATTGTGTCGAATTTGGATAGCAATTTCATTATTGATGCGATGCAAGTCGATATTCATAAAGCAGGAGACATGAATCGTGAGATCATTCTACAGAAAGGTACTGAGAAAAGAAGTCGTGAACTTTTCAGAGAAGTTTTATTCAAAGCAATGAACAAATGAAAGTGTGCCATTTGACTTCTGCACATCCATCGGATGATATTCGGATCTTTCACAAAGAGTGTGTTTCACTAGCAAATAATGGCTTTGAAGTGTACCTGGTAGTCGCCGATGAGAAATCACGAATTGAAAATGGGGTTAATGTACTTTCAGTTGAAAGGTCGACTCGAGGGCGTTTGAAACGGATGTTCAAGACAACCCGTTCAGTTTATCAGAAGGCTTTGGAAGTTGACGCAGACATCTACCATTTTCATGATCCTGAATTGTTGCCTTACGGAATGAGGTTACAGCGAAAAGGCAAAAAAGTGATCTATGATGTGCATGAAGATGTGCCAAAACAAATCATGGACAAACACTGGATTCCATCTCTATTCAGAGGATTGATCAGTTGGATATTCAAGAAGTATGAGATGTATTGTGCGAAACGTTTGAGTGGTATTATCTCTGTTACGCCAATTATTTGTGCGCGTTTTTCGGAGGTCAATAAGCAAGTGCAGATGGTTGCCAATTATCCCTTGATCCAGGAAGGAGAGCAAATGAAGACTTCGATTATCGACAAGAAGTTGAATCAGATCTGTTATGTGGGTGGTTTGTTTCCAACTCGTGGTGTTAAAGAACTGGTAGAAGCAATGGAGCTGACAAATGCAACACTGGAGCTGGCAGGAAATTTTTCGCCAGCCGAATTCGAGCAGGAGGTTAGGGGATTGAGTGGTTGGTCAAAAGTGAATTATTTAGGCCATGTGGATCGTCAGAAGATCATGACTATATTACAAAGTTCAATTGCAGGAATTGTCACCTTGCATCCAACGAGGAGTTATGTCGAAGCTTTGCCGATCAAGTTGTTTGAATACATGTCTGCTGGGATCCCTGTGATCGCCTCGGATTTTCCAATGTGGAGAGCAATTGTTGATGAATGCGCTTGCGGTATTTGTGTTGATCCTCTGAACCACAAAGAAATTGCCGAAGCGATCAATACGTTGATCTCCAATCCGGAACTTGCTCGTGAAATGGGGGAGAATGGAAGAAAAGCCTATTTTGAAAAATACAATTGGAGTGCTGAAGAAAAGAAGTTGGTCGAATTTTATAGAAGTATTTAAAAAGTGAGTAAGGGAGAATACATACAACGAAATCTATTGGAACTTATACTTTCAGGCTTCTTTCTGGTATTGATACTCTTTTCAAAGCTAGCTGCAATATATATTGCTTTAATGGCTTTGCTCATCGTATGGGGCTATGTCAAAAAACAGATTCAATTTTCACTCAATAGATTCAGCCTACTGTTTGTAGGATTATACCTGTGTTATTTGGTAGGCACATTTTGGACTCAGGATTGGTCGGAAGCCTCCCGTTACTTGGAGAACAAACTTTCTTTTGTTTTGCTTCCCATTCTTTTTTCCTTTCGTAAAAAGAATGGATTCAATATTTCATTGATCTACGGAGGATTGATCTTCGCCGTGCTGGTGGCTTTTCTCTACGGGATCAGTATTGGTATTCCCTGCTACCTCAAACACCTGTCTTTTCCTTATTGCTTCTTAAAAAGTCATTTATCTCCTTTCATGCATCCGACATACATGAGTGTATTTGTTATGATTTCTCTGGCAGCAACTGTTAGCCTGATGAAGCATGAAAAGTTATCCCGAACAAAAGGCTGGATCTTGATCATTGTGTTAAGTATTTACAATGTTCTCTTATTGTCTTTGGCCGGACTTCTTTTTTTTGGAATTCTGGTGTTTTGGTTCTTTTTGGTTTGGCTTCGATCAAGAGTGTCAAAATTGAGAGTAATTCAATTAATATTTTCCGTTTTAGCCATTACGATCTTTGTTTCACTCAAACTTCCATTTATTAAAGAAGAAATTTCTGCAGTAGTTGAAAGTACGAAGGAATATACACAAGATCCGGTGCGGTACGTTCAAGGTTTACCTGAGAGCACCTCCAGTACCCAAACCAGATTAGTTATGTGGTCTGTTACAGTTGAGGAGATCAAAAAACATCCATTGGGGATAGGCACGGGAAATCTTGATATTGTGCTTGGCAATAATTTGAGAAACAAAGGCAACGATGCTTTTGCAGCAAAAAAATACAATCCGCACAATCAGTTCTTGCATACATTCCTGGAGGTTGGACCGATTGCATTTATATTATTGGTCTTAATAAGTCTAGGGGGGATGTTTAAGGGCTACAAGGAAGATTATTTCATGTTGATTATACTTTCTGCAAGCCTATTCTTCAATTGTCTTTTCGAGTCTATGCTTCAGTTGCAGGCGGGTATTATCTTCTATCCATTTTTCTTCATGCTGTTAGGCATCGCTCAGCGCTCAAATAATAAACTGATCTGACCTATGCGGAAATTATCTATCGTTATACCGTGCAGAAATGAAAAGCCGTTCATCGAAGAATGTATCCGTGCCATTTTCGAAGCAGATTTGCCGAGTGATGTCCAGTCTCAAGTTTTTGTGGTTGACGGAATGAGCGACGATGGAACAAGGGAAGTCGTAACTGAGCTTAGTCAAGAATTTGTCAATCTTCATTTGGTCGATAATGTCAAACAACTCACTCCTTATGCCTTTAATTTGGGGATCTATGCAGGTGGAAAAGTCGATTTTGTGCAAATTATCGGTGCTAGACACATCATTAGCAAGAATTACCTAGAACGGTCATTAGAGATCCTTGAAAATGATCCTGAGATCTGGTGTGTAGGTGGGCGCATCATCAATGAGTACACCAGCCATACTAGCGAGATCATAGCCACTGCCATGTCAACAAGTTTCGGAATGGGCATTGGCAATTTTAGAACCTTAACGGAATCCGGTTTCACCGACACGGTAACAAGTCCTATGTATCCTTATCAGGTGTTCGAACAGATCGGTTTTTTTGATGAAGAGTTGGTGCGGAATCAAGATGATGATTTTAATTTCCGTGTAACGAAAGCCGGAGGGAAAATCTACTTTGCACATGACATTTCACTGAAATACTATGTGCGTGGTAACTACAAAGGACTCTGGCGTCAATTTTTTCAATATGGATATTGGAAGGTTTATGTCAATAAAAAGCACAAGACGATAACTACGATTAGACAATTAATTCCAGCTCTTTTTGTCATTTATCTTGGTGTTTTTATCCTCGGCTTCATCCTCGAAATCCCTTTGATTACCTCCATTCCAATGTTCATGTATATTGTTTTGGCAGTATCTGTTTCCATTCGGAATGCTTATGAAAAAATTAGTTTCCTTGATTTATTACCTGTTTTTCCTTTGTTGCATCTCTCTTACGGTTTGGGTTATTTGAAAGGAATTACAGATTTTATAATTCGCAATCAAAAACCGTCTGACAAACAGAAACGCATGTCAAGATAATCCTTACTTTCGAAATTAGAATCCCAAATCGTCAAATATAGAATCCCAGTTTACCATGATCCCATTTTCTCCTCCCCGTATCGACCAAAAGGTTATTGACGAAGTAACAGCTGCTTTGAAAAGCGGTTGGATCACAACCGGTCCGCGAACGAAATTGTTTGAAAAACAGATCACGGAATATTGTGGCTGTAAGACAACCGTTGCTGTAAATTCCTGGACGATGGGAATGCAAGTGTTTTTACATTGGTGGGGAATTGGGGAAGGTGATGAGGTGATCTTACCGGCTTATACGTATTGCGCAAGCGCCAATGTCATTGTCCACGCAGGAGCAACACCGGTAATGGTGGATATCAATGAAAAGGACTTCAATATTTCAGTTGAGGCGATCCGAAAAGCGATCACGCCTAGAACCAAAGCGATTATTGCAGTGGACCTTGCAGGCTTCCCATGTGATTACGATCAGATCAATGCATTGGTCAACGAAGAAGCGGTCAAAGCGCAATTCAAGTCGGGTAGTACACAGCAGGAAAAGTTGGGACGCATACTCGTTATCTCCGACGCCGCGCACAGTTTTGGTGCACAAATGAACGGAAAGAGAAGTGGTGCACTAACGGATATCACGTCCTTTTCATTCCATGCCGTTAAAAATTTGACAACGGCTGAAGGTGGAGCCTTGTCGTTCAATCTGCCGGAACAATTTGATCACGAAGCGATCTACAAAGAATTTTGCACTTTAATCCTGCACGGACAAAACAAAGATGCACTTGCAAAAACACAAAAAGGAAACTGGCGATATGATGTGGAAGAGCCTGGATTCAAATGCAATATGACCGATCTTCAGGCAGCAATTGGATTGGTTGAACTGGAAAGGTATCAGGAAAATCTGGATCGCAGAAAGGAGATTTTCAGACAGTATGATGCAGCTTTTGAAAATGAATCCTGGGCAATAACACCACTACACACTACCGACACAAAAACGAGTTGTTACCATCTTTACCAGTTGAGAATTGCCGGGGCAAGTGAGTCACAGCGTGATGCCATCATGCAAGCGATCTTTGATCAGGATGTTTCGGTAAACGTTCATTTTTTACCCTTGCCAACACTGACAGCATATAAAAAACGCGGTTACAAGATCGAAGATTACCCTGAAACATGGAATAAGTACAGTAATGAGATCTCCTTGCCGGTTTATTTTGATTTATCAAGTGATCAAGTTGAAACTGTGATTTCATCGGTGATAAACGCCGTTAAACTTGTTCTTGATTAAGGCAGAATTTAAAGCAAAGTAATTTAAAAATGTATTAGAAACAATTGAATGTACAAAACTTAAAATTTTGATACTGTTTCATTCAGCGGTAAAGAATTATACTTCATTATTGAAAACTTCATGAATAGTCTCAATTAGTTTAAATGATTCTGATTTTGCGAGAAAAGAACTTGCGCCAAGCGATTTTGCTTGTTCAACAATATTATCTTCTGTCGAAGAACTAAACATTATCACCTTAACTTCAGGAAAAACCCTTCTTAATATTTTTAGAGTTTCCATACCATCCATTTCAGGCATTCTAATATCAAGTAAAACTAAATCCACGGGGGTATTGGTCAATTGAAGCAAAAGGTCTTTGCCGTTAATAGCTTCAAATTGAAAGGAAATTAATCTGTCTTGATTTAGCACAAGTTTTAATGCGCTGCGTATTTCAGGATGATCATCAGCTATGGCAACTCTAATTTTCATGTTTGTTATTTAACGTATGAATAGTAATAAAACCTGTTTATTTACAAGTATTGTATTTATGAAACAAATGTAGTTAAATATTACTACATGTAGTAATATAAGGTTACAATATTTTTACTTGTTGCTGCCACATTTGTTTTATGGCGGAACTCACCAAAGAAGAAATAATACAACTATCAGATGAAATACGGCGTTTGATTGGACAACGCATAAAAACTATCAGGGAAGAAAAGGGAATTACCCAAACCCAGTTGTCACACTTGATGCACAGTGATAGGCAATATCTTAACAAAATTGAACATGGAAAAGTAGGCGTAAGCATTTCAAAGCTGGCTGTTATTGCAAGAGCATTGGAAGTTGAGATCAAGGTACTCGTTGATTTCTAATAAATTAACTAAAAACAGTCAACCTTTATAAGGTTTAGAAAAATTCCCATTAAAGTAACGGTTTTCAAATTCAGATTTTGGCACAGCAGGCATTCGCAGTTTGCTGTTATGAATTTCCCTCACGATATCCTTTTACTTCGTTTGTAAGGAGAGAAAATATCACCGATCATAGGTGATTATACAATGAACAAAGAAACGGATTTCAGTGAAATTTGGTATAAGTTTTTGAATCATTGTTATTTTCAAATTTAATCCCTGATTATCGACATAACATAGGCCTTTTCAAATCTACTTACGTAAAGATAAAACATTCGTCTGTGTCGTTGTTTTTTCGAGAGATAACTCGTTATCGCTAAATACATGCTTAACAACTAAATATTTTATGGGAATCTGACAAATTCTTGTCTCGAACTCACGTTATTTAATTCTCTTGAAGAGATAATTTGCCATTTTTTAGAAAGGACTGTGATGAGATAATACTAATTTTGACTTGTATTTTGAAAACATCCAAGTCAAACAAATAGCAAGGCATAATACGAATTGTCATAAAATCATTTTTTCAATTTCTTAATTCATTCATTCTTTAACTCCTTCATTTAAAAAGCTTGAAACGACTTTTCGACATAGTATTTAGCCTGTTTATTCTGGTTCTATTCCTGCCAGTCGGTATTTTCATTGCAATCTGGATAAGTCTGGAATCAAAGGGAGGAGTTTTTTACCGACAAGAAAGAATTGGCAAGTATGGTGTTCCATTTAAAATGCTCAAGTTCCGATCCATGCGAAAGGATGCTGATAAACTTGGGAAACTTACTGTTGGTATGCGCGACCCACGAATAACTCGATCAGGCTATTTCATTCGTAAATTCAAGTTGGATGAGTTTCCACAATTCATCAATGTACTGAAAGGTGAAATGAGTATCGTCGGACCACGACCAGAAGTGAAAGAATATACAGATCTCTACTCTGAACAGCAGAAAAGAATATTATCAGTTCGGCCGGGAATCACTGACTATGCCTCATTGGAATATTTCAAGGAAAATGAAATCCTTGGCTCAGCAACTGACCCTCAAAAAACTTACATCGAAGAAGTGATGCCCGCGAAGATTACCTTGAACATGAAGTACATTGAAAATCCGGGAATAATTCAAGATCTCAAGATCATGTGGCGAACCTTTATGAAACTCATTGGGGCATAAGCTCTAATATCTCGTGCGGTTGTAAATAAGTGGATCGTTTGAATAATTTATAAGCCGCTTTCGCGTTCGATTCAAACAAGACATAGTAAGACCATTTGTACAAATGACATCCCAATCCTCTTGAAATAGCCATTCGATCTATTTCTTTTTCAAATTCTGCTTTTCGCTTTTTTGAGCCGTAATCAAATGCTCTTTTGAGTAAATGCGATTTCTTATGCTGACCGTAGTCTACAAAGTGACAAAACTCGTGTCCAAACACGCCGACCAAGGCCTCAAATGGAATGTGCTTTATCTGAATGATACTATCCATTTCGCATGAATTGATACGTACAATGTATCTGTAGTAAGAAGTTTTGCGATACAACATAGATCCCAATGTTGGACGTGCATTCATGGTTGTTTTAATTTTCTTGGAACGGAAAGTAATCTTCGAATTCATAAGCTCAGGGAAATAATTCAGACTAATTTCGATGGCCAGTTTAACTGAATCGCTGAAGTTAGCTGTTTTCCCTTTGAATGTAATGCGATTGGAATCAATTGAAGACACATCTTTGACCGCTAAGTCACATGAGTTGATTTGAGCTTGAATCAAGCTAATAATTCCGAAAAATACGATTGTCAAGTAATATTTTCGAATCAATCCTGACATAGATCAATTCATGAAGAACGCCAAGCCACAACCAATGAAAATGCTAACGAGCTTCAACAGATTGAACTTGTGATTTTCTGAAGTCTCAAAAATGATTGTCGTTGAAATGTGTAAGAACATACCCACAACTACCGCAAGTACGACATGATAATTAAGTCCCAAATAAGACGCCGGAGTGAAGAGTCCTATTGCTACTCCCAGTGGGGTCATTATGCCAAATAGCATGAGCACCATCCATGATCTGATCATGGTTAGTTTCGTATTCACTAATAAAGTCATTAAGGCAATCGCAACCGGAAGTTGATGAAAAAGAATCCCTAGAAGCAGTGAATTGTCTTGATCGTGGTGGTGGTGATGTGCATGAGTATGTGCTTCGAGAATCTCTATTCCAACCAATTGGTTCCCTAGAGGAATTCCTTCTATGATGGAGTGAATAGAAAGGGATATAAATAAACCCCACGGCATTGATTGTCCTTTGTGTACATGTACATGTCCGTGTTCGATTCCGCCTGAGAAAAATTCCAGCAACAACTGAATAAGGAAGCCCAAAAGAATGTAAATACCAATTGATCCTGATCCTTCGTGATACAAATCAGGTATGAAATGGGTGAATGCTATGGCGAGAAGAAAACCTCCACTAAAAGCCAATAGTAATTTAATGACCTGTGCCTTGTTGTTTTGTCGGAGATAGGTAACAAAAAATCCACCCAGTACAACTGAGAAGATCAAACTTGAAAAGACAACAAAAATTTCCATTAGGCGCGTTCTGCAATTAGGATCAAACGATCGGATTGATCTTCCTTGAAAGGTTCAAGATCAAAGTTCCCAAAGGTATGAAGAATATTGAAACCGGATTGTTTTAACAGGTATTCAAAATCATTCCTTCTCAATGCTTGTACACGTTCAGTGAATTGAAAACTCGTTCCTCTATCCTCAAATTGAATGGATTTAAAGATGTGAGCCCCATCATAACGTCTGGATATGTTGAACTCAATTCCATCAACTGTTTTGACTTCATATTTAACTAATTGATCAATAACTTTAGTAGCATTCATGAAGTCAATCACCAAAAGGCCTTTGGGATCTAACATCGAATAAATCGATTTCAACACGGATAAATTATCGCTTTGATCATCAAAATAGCCGAAGCTGGTGAAAAGATTGAATACAGCTGAAAAATGGTGGTTTGGAATAACTTTCCGCATGTCATGAACCAAGAAATGAAGCCCTTCATTGGTTAAAGAAGAAGCCTCATGTATGCTGGCTGAAGAGAGATCTGCGCCTGTGACGGAGTAGCCTAATTGATTGAGGATATAAGCGTGTCTCCCTTTGCCGCAAGCAAGATCCAAAACTTGAATACCTTTGGGTAAATCAAGAAACTGAATCAGATTTTTAATGAAGCGTTCCGCTTCCAAATGGTCACGATCTTTATACAAAATGTGGTAGTATTCTGTATCAAACCATTCAGCAAACCACTCTTTTTCTTCCATAGTGCAAAGATATACTTTCTGTACTGCAAACAGAGTTTAACTGTATTTGTTTGAATTCAAACAGAAAATGAATTGGATTGTTGTATAGAATGCATTCACATCGAACGAATTACTATATTTGTTCCACTTACGTCTATGTCACTGGTCAACGTATATAATCTTTATCGTACAATGGAGGAAGAACATGTTATCCTCTCATTCAAAGGTATTGTGACCGCTGAACTTTTGACTTCGGTACTTCAGATCATGGAGGGAAAGATGGAATCTATGCATGAACCACCGAAACTTCGCAAGAAGGTTTTTAATGTGTTGGTTGAATGTCTTCAGAATTTGTATCACCATGTTGATGAAAGTCAAATGGACGACGTGGAGAAACGTTCAGCGTTGGTGATGATCTCAAAGCACAATGGGGTTTTCATGATTCGGACAGGCAACTACATCGAGAATGATAAAGCTGAAGAGTTGAAAGCGAAGCTTCAATTGATCAATAAGATGGATAGGGAAGAATTGCGTCAGTTCTATCAGGAAAGTCTGGAGTCATCCATGATGAGTAGTAAAGGAACGGCAGGACTTGGAATGATTGATATTGCGAGGAAATCCGGCAATAAATTAGATTTTGAATTTTTGAAAGTAAACGATGAAACAAGCTTTTTTTGCTTGAATGTTAAAATAGATTGATAGATTATGGTAGAAGTTTTGATCATGGAAGCGTCACCAAAGACGCCCTCAGTGAAGTTTGATCCAACAAGTGGAAAGTTGGAATTACGTGGACGATCGATCCCAGAGAATTCTATCGAGTTCTACAAGCCCTTGAATGATTGGATCGATCAGTACGGTGAGCAGCCTCAAAAAGAGACAACGGTTGACATTAAGCTTGAATATTTCAACACGTCGTCTTCAAAATGTATTCTTGATCTTTTTAAAAAGATGGAACGATTGAATGGTGACTCGACTTCTGTACACATCAACTGGTATTTTGAAGAAGATGATGAGGATATGGAAGAAGCAGGAGAGGATTACCAGGCAATCATCAAGCTTCCATTTACGATGATCGAGGTGGAAGAGATCTGATCAAGTGAAGCGTATAGGACTAACGGGAGGTATTGGATCAGGAAAAACAACTATTGCCAGAATTTTCGAGGCAATGGGCTACCCTGTTTTTTATTCGGATGAACACGCAAAGTCCCTGATGAATAACCCCGAAGTACAGTCACACATCAATACGATTTTAGGTGAAGATGTGTTTCCGAATGGGCAATTGGATCGAGCTGTTATGGCCGAAATTATTTTTTCAGATTCAACAAAAAGAGAAGCTGTAAATGCGTTCTTACATCCGAAAGTGCGTTCTGATTTTGACAATTGGGCAAATGAACAAAAAGCAGCTCTGGTGTTTAATGAAGCGGCGATTTTATTCGAAACCGGAGCTTATCAACGAATGGATCTGAATATACTTGTTGTTGCGCCTCTGCAGCTTAGAATAGCCCGAACCATCCAAAGAGATGGAGTAAACGAACAAGCCGTTTTGGATCGAATTTCAAAACAAGCTATGGATGAAGAAAAAATTCCTCTTGCTGATTTTGTTCTTTACAATGATGATCAACAACCTGTCTTGGCTCAAGTTGAAGATATTCTGGTTAAAATATTCGCTTCTTAAGGTGCAACTGCTTCAAGTGCATACATCATTGGAATGCGGTGTTGCAGATGTTCAAATACAAATTCATTATTACTACGCTCCTTTAAATTTCGAAAACAATTGTAGGGCGAATAATCAAATTCCTTAAACGTACGTAAAACCAAGTCCGCTTGAATTAAAGAGGTCAATAAATCACTCAGTGAATGATTCCAAGAAACGGTTGTTGTTTCAATAGGGGCATTTCGATCTGCATAGGTTCCCTTGATTGTTTCAATTATTGGTTCCGCCTTAAAGTAGTCATAGCTGATCAGTTTCATATCGTCGTCAAAGGTCCAAACGAAGGGATGAAAATCGACCATTACAAATCGTCCACCCGGTTTCAGGAAGTGACGAATGACCGAAGCCCATTTCTCCAGATCGGGCAACCACCCTATGGTGCCATAAGATGTAAAGATGAGATCAAATTGCCCTTCCAAATGTTGCGGTAAGTCGTAGAGATCACAATTGATAAATTGGGCGTCAGATCCAATTCGTTCATTGATCTCTTTTGCTTTTTGAATCGCTTTCTCAGATAAGTCAACTCCAGTTACTTTCGCGCCCATTCGAGCTAAGGATAAACTATCCAGACCAAAGTGACATTGTAAATGCAAGACTTTTTTACCCTTAACATCTCCTAGTAATTCCAATTCAACATTCCGTAAGACATTTTTTCCGTTCAAAAAGGCTTCTAACTCATAGAAATCTGAATTGATGTGTTGCTCTGTTTTTTGATCCCAGGCCTTCTTATTTAATTCTTGATAGTTCATGTTAATTCAATTCTTCAAAATCATCGAATTCGTCTTCCTTTTTTTTCTTTTTGAAAGAAGTATGACTATTCACTTCAATAAAAGCCTTTCCCGATAATAAGTAAAGGAAAGCATTGAGCATTTTGATGAGAATACTCAAGAGGAAGAAGAAACCAATCACTTTAAAAATAAATCCAAAAACAGGTGTGTCTTCAATATTGATGATGCTTTCATGGAACCAAACGGACGCGGGATTGACTGCAAATTGAGGCAAAAAGATAAACAGGATAAAAACCGATATGGTGGCCATTATTACACCAATTTCAGCCTTGATATTGAAGTTTTGTTGGGAATTCATAAAGCCATTACCCATCATTTGAAACATCGCTTGTTGCTGTTGCTTGTTTTGTAACTTGCCAATGAAATAAACGAGAAGTACCAAAATAGTTAAGACTAAATTGTACTGTGTGATCGTTTCACCCGAAATATCCAGGCAAAAAAGGAAGGTAACGTCCACAAGAAAAATGTATTTGATCAACTTGATGGCATACGATTCAAAGAGTGTTTTTTGTCGTCCGGCAGTCAGGATCGCAAGTCCTATCTCAAATAAGCCAAATAAAAACCCGAAAATCGCAAACACGACTCCCAATCGAAAAATGAAGTTCAATAATTCCATAGGACAAAATTGGCGATTTTTCCCTTAATCACCACAAGTCCCCTTTGCTTGGAAATCACTATTTTTGGAACTCATCGAAAAAATCATGAAGAAAAATATTTTATCTGTAGTATTTGTCCTTGCTGGACTAACTCGAATTTGGGCTGAAGAAGGAATGTTGATTCCCTCAGTGATTGCGGCTTTTGAGTCCGATATGAAAGCGAAAGGAATGAAATTAAGCGCGAGTGATATATACAGTGTCAACAATTCCAGTTTGAAGGATGCTATTATGCATTTTGGAGGAGGCTGTACGGCAGAGTTGGTTTCGGCAAAAGGTTTGCTCCTGACTAATCATCATTGTGGTTATTCACAGATTCAATCACATTCTTCATTGGAGAACGATTATTTGAAGTACGGTTTCTGGGCGAAGAACCTGAAAGAGGAATTACCGAATGCCGGTTTAACAGCCACACGAATTGTTAGAATCGATGATGTAACTCAAGCAGCCTTGTTTGGTTTGGAAAAGTTAACTGGAGAAGAACGTATGAAAGGCTTGAGAGCCAATGTACAGAAGTTGATTAAGGATGCTACAACCGGGACGCATTATGAGGCTGAGGTGAAGCCATTTAATTATGGCAATGACTATTATATCATTGTAAAAGAAACTTTTAAAGATGTTCGGCTGGTTGGAACACCTCCGAATGCCATTGGGAAATTTGGCGGAGATACAGATAACTGGGTTTGGCCACGTCACACTGGCGATTTTTCTGTTTTTCGCGTATATGCCGGAGCGGGGAATAAACCTGCCGAATACAACACTGAAAATGAGCCCTATGAGCCAATTCAATTTTTGAAAATTTCCTTTAAGGATCGTAAGCAGGGAGATTTTACAATGGTTTATGGTTTTCCAGGAACAACAGAGCAGCACATGTCTTCGGCGTATGTTAAGTTCATTATTGAAAAGGAGCGACCAGCACGAATTCGTATGCGTGAAAAGTCGCTGAGTGTTATTGATGCAGCAATGCGTTCTTCTGATGAGGTTCGGATCAAGTATTCAGCTAAACAAGCGAGTATTGCGAATGCGTATAAGAAGTGGATTGGACAGATTGATGGATTGAAAAGACTGGATGCTGTGCGGATTAAAGAGGAGTACGAAGCAAGCTACAATCAAATGGCTTCGTCCAAACCGGAATGGAATGATAAATATGGTTCTTTGTCTAAACAGTTGAATGAGCACGTTCAGAAAAATGCCATTTGGGAATTTCAATATGCGATGGGAATCGAATATTTATATATAGGTCCTGAGTTGTTTAAGTTGGCGCGAAACATTGAAGATCTTGTCAAGAATTATGCAGATTATCAGGAAAAGGGGACATTAAATTCAACAATTGACAAATACATCAAAGGAGCTGAAGGATTTTTCAAAAACTATGATGCGAGTGTTGATCAGAGGATCTTTGAGTTGTTAACGGAAGAATACATTAAACAAATGGAAATGTCCTTTTCAATGATTGGAAAAGGAGAATTATTGACATACAGTAAGTTGGTGTACTCAAAATCGGTCTTAACAAACAAGGACCGTTATATTTCATTTTTAAAAGGGTTTAAAAAATCTTCTTTGAAAAAGATTGATAAGGATCCGGGGTATAAATTGTTTGATAATGTCAATAATTATTTCCGTCAGACTGTAATCCCTTTCTATTATGGAGCGAGTGATTTGATGACAGAATTATTAAAAACGTATGTAGCAGGAAAGTACGAGATGTTTCCGGATGCAAAGCACTGGGCAGATGCAAATAGTACCTTGCGCGTAACTTACGGTCAATTGGAAGGTTCCAAGCCAGCCGATGGAATGTTGTATACCGAGCACACAACACTCGATGGAATCATCGCCAAGTACAATACAGGTAATCCAGATTTTGAATTGTTACCTCGCATGTTGGAATTACACAAGAAAAAAGAATATGGTCAATATGCCCAAGGGGATGAATTGTGGGTTTGCTTTACTGGCTCGAACCATACAACGGGTGGTAATTCCGGCTCTCCGGTTTTGGATGAAAATGGGAATTTGATGGGATTGAATTTCGACCGTACCTGGGAAAGTACGATGAGTGACTATATGTTTGATGCCTCACGTTGTAGAAATATTGTGGTCGATATTCGTTACGTTATGTGGGTAATGGATGTTTATGCCGGTGCAGGTCATCTCGTCGACGAAATGGTATTGGTGAAGTAGTAAGCATGATTCGCATTGTTGTTGTTTTATGTTTTGTGGCTTCAGGTGTTGCTAATGCACAGCTTGGTAGACATGAGGATTTAGAGCTTTTCAGATCATTTGGACCTGATTTTCTATGGGGAACTTCCTGTTCGGCCTATCAAATTGAGGGCGCATGGAATGAAGATGGCAGGTCGCCTTCGGTTTGGGATTCATTTTCACAAAAAAAGGGAAACACGTACAACAACGAGAATGGCAATGTCGCAGTTGATTTTTACCACCGATACAAGGAAGATATTCGCCTCCACAAAGAGTTAAATTTCAAAGTTTTTCGCTTTTCGATTTCTTGGTCGCGAATATTGCCTGATGGGACCTGTAAGGTAAACGAAAAAGGGATTCAATTCTATCATGATGTTATTGATGAGTGTTTGCGTCAGGGTGTTGAGCCTTGGATCACACTATATCATTGGGATCTTCCGCAAGTTCTTGAAGATAAGGGAGGGTGGACAAACCGTGAGGTTGTTGAATGGTTCAAAGGGTACACAGAAGTTTGTGCTAAAGAATATGGTACAAAAGTGAAAAACTGGATGGTGTTTAATGAACCGGCTGCTTTTGTTGGCTTGGGTTATTTGATAGGTTATCATGCACCTGGAAGGAAAGGTGTAGGCAAGTTTCTCAGAGCTGCTCACCATGTTAATCTTGCCATGGCTGAAAGTGGACGAACGATCCGTGTTCATGTACCGGATGCGCGTATTGGAACAAACTTCAGTTGTTCGTCTGTTCAGGCGTTTAAAGGAAAAGAAAAACATGCTGGAGCGGTGAAACGATTAGATGCAATGCTGAACAGAATGTTTATTGAGCCTTCACTGGGATTGGGATATCCTGAAAAGGATTTTAAGATGCTCAAGGGGATCAAGAAATATACAATGGAAGGAGATGCAGAGAAATTGCAATTTGAGTTTGACTTTATTGGATTGCAGAATTACTTCAGGGTAGTGGTTAAACGAAGTCCCCTAATTCCATTTGTCTGGGCAAAGCAGGTTAGTGCAGACAAGCGTAAAGTGCCAGTCAATGAAATGGGATTTGAAGTCTATCCGGAGGGGATCTATCTTGTTTTAAAGCAATTCAGCGCCTATAAAGGTGTGAAAGAGATCCTGATCACTGAGAATGGGGTTTGTTATAAGGATGAATTGGTGAATGATCGGGTTCAAGACGAACAACGCATTCAATTTTTTAGAGATTATTTGGAGTTTGTGTTGAAAGCGAAGAATGAAGGAGTTCCTGTGAATGGCTATTTCGTATGGAGTTTAACGGATAATTTTGAATGGAGTGAAGGATACAAACCGCGATTCGGGTTGGTCTATGTAGATTATTCCAATCAGAAGAGATACATCAAAGATTCCGGTTATTGGTTTCAGAAGAACTTGAACAATACGAATCAACTACCAGGTCAGGGTGAACGTTAGGCGAATTCAAATCATAAAAAAAGCGATCCTAGGGATCGCTTTTTTTATGATTATTTTGTTTTAAACGTGTAATGCACGCTTTTCTGTTGCATCTAATGCTGCTTCCTTCACTCCTTCTGAATAGGTTGGGTGAGGATGACAAATTCGAGCGATGTCTTCTGCTGATGCTCTATATTCCATTGCTACTACTGCTTCCATAATCAAATCTGCAGCACGTGGCGCGATCATGTGAACTCCAAGCACTTCATCCGTTTCGGCATCAGCCAAAATTTTGATCAAGCCCTGTGTGTCCATGCTTGCTCTTGCGCGACCCAACGCTTTTATTGGAAATGAGCCAACTTTGTAATTCGTCCCGGCTGCTTTTAATTCTTCTTCCGTTTTTCCAACAGCAGCGACTTCCGGCCAAGTATAAACAACTCCCGGTATTAAGTCATAGTTAATGTGCGGCTTTTGTCCAGCAATCAATTCAGCTACATATACACCTTCTTCTTCAGCTTTATGGGCTAACATAGCTCCTTTAACCACGTCGCCAATTGCGTAGATAGAAGGAATACTTGTTTGTAAATGATCGTTCACATCAATTTGTCCACGTTGATTTACGGTTAAACCGGCTGCTTCTAAATTCAGTCCGTCTGTATACGGCTTTCTACCCACCGCTACTAAACAGTAATCAGCTTCGAAAGTCACTTCTTCATTTTTCTTATTTAATGCGGTAAGAACAACCGATTTCCCTTTGTTTTCCACTTTTTGGACTCTGTGCTCAAAATTAAATTTGAAACCTTCCTTTTTCAACACTTTGGTCAATTCTTTACCCAGAGCCCCATCCATTGTAGGAATGATTGTCGGAGCAAATTCAATCACTTCAATCGCCGTACCCAGACGTGCGAACACAGAACCGAGTTCCAGTCCGATCACACCACCGCCAATCACCAACATTTTTTTCGGAATTTCTTTCATGTTAAGAGCCTCCGTAGATGTGATGATTCGTTTTTTGTCAGGTTCCATTCCCGGAAAGTAATTGGGTTTCGAACCTGTAGCGATTATGATGTGTTTTGAAGACAGTAATGACTCCTTGCCATCTTTGTGATTCACTTTAACCGTATTTTTGTCTACAAAGGATCCAATTCCTTCGTACACATCAACCTTGTTTTTGTCCATCAGGAACTTAACACCTGCACATGTTTGAGAGACAACTTCATTTTTGCGTTTGATCATTTGATCAATATTTGCTTTGATACCTTTGATATCAATACCATGTTCCGTGAAATTATGCACTGCATTATGGTAATGTTCAGAGCTATCCAATAATGCTTTTGATGGAATACATCCAACATTAAGACATGTTCCCCCAAGTGTTGAATATTTCTCAATAATAGCAGTTTTAAATCCGAGTTGTGCACAACGGATGGCTGCTACATATCCTCCGGGACCGGAACCAATAATGGTGATATCGTAAGTGTTCATGTGGATTAATTTGTTCGGCTACAAATGTAGGATTAATCTCTGAATGATAAAGGCACATTCAACAAAAAAGGGTCGCTAAACAGCGACCCTTCATTATCCGTTTCAAGCGATTACATTTTGATGAACTTCGCCGTTTCGTTTTGTTTTCCTGCGTTGAACTTCACAATGTATGTTCCGTTCGGTAGATCGTTGCCGTCGATTTGGATAGACTGCGATCCAGCTGACATGTTTTTCTTAGTGATTGTCTTAACCAATACGCCAGAAATAGAATACACATTTACATTAACAGTTGTTGATTCAGCTAACTCAAATGTAATTGTTGTGTTGTCAGTTGTTGGATTCGGGAATGTTTTCAACTTCGTTTTGAATACTGAAGATGCAGTATTCGAACCGTTTGATCCATTGTTACCGATCCCTAAGTATGAAGCAGAACTCCAAATACCACGTCCAAATGTACCGATGTAGATTTCCCCTGGTCTTCTGTTTCCTTCGTCCCAAGTTCTCCAAGACTGTCGAACTTTGTAAACCGGTGTACCTTCAAAACCTGCAGAAGCATTTGTCCAAGTAGCACCACCATTTTCAGTTACCCATACACCATTTGCAGTACCTGCAACAATGATTTCCGGATCATCACGATCAATAATTCCATCGTAACAAGCTACTTGCGGGCTTGAAATTGCAGGTAGATTAGTGAATGAAGGTGAACCTGCTGTTGCATTATTCGAACGACGGTTGATTCCTGAGAAACCAGCGAACAATACCAGATCATCCGGATTGTTCGGATTAACAGCAATACCTTGGTAGTTCGTTGTTGTAATCTGGGTAGCGGTTGTATGCGTCGGCGGCACAGCTGTCGGAATTCCAAAGTACCCGGCTTTTTGAGCAAAGTCTGGATCTGAAGTGTAAATACTTCCTAGTCCGTCTATTCTCCATACACCTCCACTACCTGTACTAACAAACATATGGTTTAGATTTCTCGTAAATTCAATGTCAACATTGTTGTAAGCTCCGATACCACGTGCAATGACAACCCACTGTGGACTTTGAACAGATAGTCTCAAAGCGTTACGGGTACCCCAAAGCTCACCGCCATTTTTTGATGTGTAAACTACAAACCATGATTGGTACGGGTCCTGAATTGTTAAAGTGTCCCAAGGAATATTGTAAACAACTTCCTCATTACCCATTGGGTAAATTTCACCAGTTGCTGGATTTTGACCAAAATATAAGTTGTATGTCCCAACACTTTGTACAACTACTGTGTCATCTCCTGAAGGGAACTCAACTAATAAGCTGTCTCCAATCGTTGGTGGCGAAGTGCCAGAAGCCGTTGGAAATGGCGTATAAGAATAATTACTCAACAGTACATTTTGTCCATTGATGGCATTAACAACGGAGTAACCAGTTTGAGTTAAACTTGGATTGTGATTTAATGTATCGGTAAAATATAGCGCTACAGGAGTAACATACGTCATTGAATCTCCAGTTGACAAACTAGGAATTTGAATGGAAGTTCCTGCAGCATAATTTTTAGTTGGAATAAAAATTACAGAATCTTCTGAATTCAAATCGTAATACTCGGCAAGCACAAAAGAAGTATTAAATGGATGATCTCCACCTCCTGTACCTACAGGTGTATATGTACCTGGGAAAGAAGGAGAAAATGATGACCACGTTTGTCCTTTGTCACCTGAACGGTAGATAGCATTGTAATAGATTGAAGAGAACATAACACGCGGGTTCCAAAAAGAAATTTCACAAGCAAATCCATCTCCACCATTTACTTCACGGAACTCCTGAAACGTTGAAAGCGTGTGATCGTTATAAAGTGTACCGTTATCCTGAGTTCCCCCCATTACAGCACCATCACGGTCGAATGCAATTCCATAGAATTGAGTAACATTATAACCTCTGTTAGCCGGATACCACGTTTGACCATAGTCATCTGTAATTCCAATACCACCGTCGTTACCAACATAAAGTCGATTTAATGCATCCCACTTCATCTCGTGGTTATCAGCATGAACATATTTTGGGGAAAACATTGGAAGGAACCACTCACTTAGTTTTTCAAAACCACCGGAAGGAGGATTGTTAACTGTTTGTTGCCATTGCCAAATATCAATACCACCAATTAGAATTTTCTCAGGGTTATTTGGGGTAACAGAAACTACAGTGTTGTAGCGGCCTTGATCACGGTAAATATCCAAGTTACTTGGTGTACCGGAAGCTCCTACAAATTGATGCCACGTTTGACCGTTATCATGTGAAACATGCATTCCTTGAAGGTTCCCACTAGTACGCACTGCATATAATGAATACTTGTTTGAACTGTTTTTTGTCGGTGATATCGCATATTCAATTCGTCCTGCACCCTGTGGCACCAAGTTATTAGCAACCGTTCCTGATTTATTTGACCATGTACTGCCACTGTCATTGGAAACGTAAACTACATTTGAACCAATAGATGCCATCACAACAGTACCATCCTTAGAGATAGAAAGCGCACGGCATGTTCCTGTTGCAATTGAAACAGGTGTAACAGCCGCATCACCAAGTTTCCATTTACTTACACCTGAAGTTGTTGCCATCCAAACGAAGTTGTCTGCATTTGAAGAAACGACTTCGACACAGGTACTTGTCCCAGGTATTGTTGACCATGTTGTTCCAAAATCAGTAGAATACCAAACGCCATTTCCAGCACCGAATGGTTCTTGAAATTCCCCATTAAATCCGGTTGCAACATATAATGTACCATCAGGAGTTTGAGTCATGCTTGAAATAAACGGAGATGCACCGGCATCAATGTAGGAATCAACTCTTGACCATTGGTGACCACGATTTGTTGTGACGAATAGCCCACCGGAAACACCCCCAGCCCAAACACGGTTGTTGTTTGTTCGATCAACATTAATAGCTCGGGTACGCCCTCCAATGTTATCAGGCCCTTGCTCTATGAAAGTGATACTTTTGTTTCTTGGGCTTTTCCTCAATTGCATTTCGATCAAAGCCAATTTCTCCGGAGTAATTGGTAATCCGGTTTCTTGATCAATGTAACGAGCTTCAATCCACTTTTTAGCATCTTCAGCTGATTTAGCCTTTAACGATGAAAGATCTTTTTGCTCATAGCTGCCTTGATTGCCATTGAAGGACCAAGGTGAAACTGCCAAAATCGCAGCAATTGCTATAATTCCTGCAGATCCAATGATTATTTTGTTACGCTTCATACTGTAGTGTTTCCTTTATAGTTGTTCTAACGCGACCGCCAAATTAAGAATAATAATTAATACTGAGATATGCCATATTAAAATTCACTTTAACAAATCTTTACAAATTTAAAGAATGGAAGAGGTTAAAGCCAAATTTTATTTAGCAGATTTCAAGAAAAATATACATGTCTACGCTTTTAAAACAGGTGTTTTTCAGCGCGATATGAAGACCGAACGAGTGGTCCGCTTTCTACGTAACGGAATCCCATTTCAAGGCCTAGTACTCTGTATTTTTCAAATCGCTCTGGAGTGACAAACTCCATAACTGGTAAGTGTTTTGGAGTAGGTTGTAGGTATTGTCCAAGAGTAAGGATGTCGCAATCCACACTGCGAAGATCTTCCATTGTTTCTATTACCTCCTTGTCCGATTCACCTAATCCTAGCATTACTCCTGATTTTGTGCGCATTCCACCTTTCTTTAAACGGAACAGAACTTCTAAACTTCGGTCGTATTTCGCTTGAATCCGCACTTGCTTCGTTAATCGGCGAACGGTTTCGAGATTATGTGAAACAATTTCAGGTGCAACATCTATTATTCGTTGCAAATTTTCCCAGTTTCCAGCAAAATCCGGTATAAGTGTTTCAAGTGTGGTTTGGGGCGACTGATTACGTATAGCTCTAACGGTTTGCACCCAAATCTCAGATCCACCATCTTTAAGGTCATCTCGGTCTACAGAAGTAATTACGGCATGTTTAACACCCATCACTTTAACACTGTGAGCAACTCTACCAGGCTCGTAAATGTCAACATCATCTGGTTTCCCTGTTTTAACAGCACAAAACCCGCAAGATCGTGTACAAATATTGCCAAGAATCATGAATGTAGCTGTGCCTTCACCCCAACATTCTCCCATATTGGGACAACTACCGCTTTCACAAATGGTATGGAGTTTATGTTCATCCACTAATGAGCGAACTTTTTTGTAATTCTCTCCGGTTGGAAGTTTGACACGTAACCACTTTGGTTTTCTTATCTTGATATCTTCGCCATCCTTCTCGATCACTTCACTCATTTTCGTTCTCTTTTGTTCATCCTTGTTTGTTCTAACAAATGTCATGTGTGCTTTGTTTCGAATAACCCAATCAGGTGATAATAATCCGTACCTTTGCACTGTCATCAGACAATTGATACAAAGTTACAACTTTTAGAAGCGATTACAATGGTAACAGCAGAAGTGAATTATTTAGGAGGTTTGAGAACCGAATGTAAGCATGTTCGATCAGGATCGATTATTCTTACGGATGCTCCGGTGGATAATAAAGGAAAAGGTGAAGCGTTTTCTCCAACTGACCTTGTCGCTACAGCTTATGCGTCATGTATGTTGTCCATTATCGGAATTCATTGTGATGAACAGGGTTTGAAGTTTGAACATGGAAAAGCAAGTGTGGTAAAGGTTATGGCTAGTGCACCAAGACGTATTAGTCGCATTGAGATTCAGATGGATCTGAGTGGAAACAACTGGAGTTCAGCAGAGCTTGAACGAATTATACGCGTAGCAAAAGCATGTCCGGTTGCCCAATCGGTACATAAGGATATAGAAATTGAATTTACATATACAGTTTAATGAATCGAGAAAGAACAAGTTACGAGCGCAAAAGAGAACCTGAGGATGTAGTTTTCGGTGTTCGCGCGGTAATTGAAGCAATCAAAGCAGAACGTGAAATCAATCGGATCCTGATTCAAAAAGGAATGAATAAGGACTTATTCATGGAATTAAAAGAAGTTTTGCAAGGAAAGGACTACAACTTACAATTTGTACCTGTTGAGAAATTAAACAAGGTGACAACAGCCAATCATCAGGGGGTGTTGGCGTATGTTTCTCCGATTGAATACAAATCCATCGAGGAATTGGTGGATCAACTGATGGAAGAAGGGAAGAAACCATCTGTTTTGGTGCTTGATCGAATTACAGACGTGCGTAATTTTGGCGGACTTGCCAGAACTGCCGAATGTTTAGGGGTAGATGCCATTTTGATTCCTGCTAAAGGTTCTGCACTAGTGACTGCGGATGCGGTTAAAACGTCTGCAGGGGCATTAAACCGTATTCCGGTGTGCAAAACAAATGATTTGAAGAACTCATTGTTTTATTTACAGCAGAGTGGAATGCGCATTGTAGCGTGTACCGAGAAAAGTAAAATTCCAATGTATGAAGTAAATTTAAGGGGTGCTGTGGCAGTCATTATGGGGTCCGAGGAGTCCGGAATCAGTTCGGATCTTTTGAATTTAGCGGATATTAAAGCACGAATTCCAATGGATGGAGAGATAGCTTCTTTAAATGTTGGTGTGGCAACTGGAATGGTGTTGTATGAAAAAATGCGACAAGAGAAATACAGTTAAATCAATCGGTATGAAAAATTGGCTTTCAGCATTAGTGCTTATCCTGTCCTCAGTCGCTGTGCATGCTCAGTTGAAAGGAGACGCAAAACGACTAGAAGGAACTTGGCGTTACGAAGGAGGCAGTGGTTATGAGGTTTGGAGAAGGAATAGTGATGAACTTAGAGGATATGGTTATCGTTCCTCTAAATTTGAAGACACCATTCTTGTTGAAGAGATCAATATTCGAGTCGTGAGCAAACGGCTCACCTATACATTAATGACCCGTCAAGTGACTTCGGCCGGAACGATCATCAATGAGCATCGATTTATGAGCAAGAACCGAAAAAGCTTGCGTTTTGAAAATATGGATAACGATAACCCCAGAAAGGTTGAGTATAAGCTAGGGGCCTTCAATAAAAATCGTCTGAAGATATTGATAAGTTATGACGGCAAGCCAAAACCTGTAGTGCTGAAATTGAGAAGAGAACAATAGTAGCTTGAATCTAGTTTTAGGATATAAATAGCTCTATCTCTATCTTTTAGATCCATGGCAGGACATCTAGCAGTTCATCGAGTCTCTTGATCTTGCGAGCGCTATCCGGAGTCCGATGAATATTTTCAGGATCAAAAAGAACTCCTTTCATTCCGGCATTAATCGCACCAACAATATCCACTTCAGGATCATCACCAATCATAACGGAATGAAAATTCTTAGCACCCGCTTTACTTAAGGCATGATGAAAGATTTCAGGTGCAGGTTTGTTTTTACCTACTTCTTCTGAGCAAACTACTGTTTCGAAATAAGGTGCTAAACCGGAATTCTCTAACTTGATGTACTGAACTTCCTTGAATCCGTTGGTGATAATATGCATCTTAAATCCATCAGAACTGAGGTTTTTCAGTGTTTCAATTGCTCCTTTGTGCAATACTGTTTGTTTCGGTGAAATTTCCACATAGCCATCGCTTAACTCGTCAATTATGCTGCGGTCATGAATCCCAAAAGCCTCAAGTGTAATTTCAAAACGAAGAAAACGAAGTTCTTCTTTAGTTAGTTCTCCTCTTCCATAGAGTTTCCAAAGTGCCGCATTTTGCTCCTTGTAAGTTGAATGAAAATCGGCGAAATCAATAATGCGTTCATTTAATCCTAATTCATGAAAAAGAATGTGAAGAGCGACCTCAGAGTTTTTTTCAAAATCCCAAAGTGTCCGATCCAAATCAAAAAATAAATGCTGAAACTTGCGCATTAATTGATTAAATAGGCTAGTGATGTCATCAGGAATGAGTTAAGAAACATTCCAATAACTACGAGCGGGTAAGCCTGTTTCAAGTGTCCGTAAAATTTAGCAGTGATGACACTTCCAACTGGAACAGAAAGGAAAAATGGAGCCCAAAAACAAATGCCATAAACGCCAATGGATCGTTTCAACTTAACAATATTCTTGTTCATCCAGGTAAATTTATTCTTTTCAATGTATGGGATACCATCGTGTAGTGCCTTTTTGCGAGCTTCAATTTTTCTTTTTTGAGTACGACGCATTATTGCACCAGCTGAATAGAAAAAGAATGCAGCACTCATTGATCCGCCAATTGCACAGATCAGAAAGGTTTCTATAAAAGCCAGTCCTAGCGCCCATCCTGTAAAGGGGGCAAACATGAATTTTATTGTCGATAATAGAAAAACGGTTGAATAAGCTGCCCAGAACATTTGATCTCAATTAGCATTTTTCACCGTAAGCCAAATCTCCTGCGTCACCGAGTCCAGGAACAATGTAATACTGAGCTGTTAACTCTTCATCAATTGCTCCAAGAAAATAAATTGTATTATCCGGCAATTGGTTTTTTAAAAAATCCAAAGCGAGTGGTGTTGCAATTGCTGAAACAACAATAACACGTGAAGGTTTTCCCTGCTTGACCAAAGCTTTGTATACCAATGCCATTGATTTTCCTGTTGCCAACATCGGATCACTGATGATCAACACACGATTGTCAAGTTGTGGAGAGGCCATATACTCAACATGTACTTCAAATTCTTCATGTGTTGTATGCTTTCTGAATGCTGAAATAAATGCACTTTCTGCTCTGTCAAAATAGTTCAATAATCCTTGATGCATGGCAAGTCCGGCGCGTAGAATAGTAGCCAACACAGGCTGATCCTTCACGATTTGAATTTGCGCCTCCCCAAGTGGTGTGTTCACATTAATTTCAGTGTACTCCAGTTTTTTAGACAATTCGTAGGCCATAATTTCAGAAACTCGCTCCATATTTCTTCGGTAACGCATACTGTCTTTTTGGATGACGGCGTCACGAATTTCACTCATGAAATTATTGAAAATCGAATTGGTCTTGGATAAGTCGTGGATCATGTGAACAAAGCTTTTCGTAAAATTAATCAAAATGGAAAACAAAGCAGCGTATTGATTGTCTTTTCTAAACCAAAATGTTCCATCCTGTAGTTGTGTCGGTTGCTGATATTTTGGGTAAATTTGCGCTCATGTCGGGAACATCTAATGTAAGTATCACTCTGTTAAAGCGACTTGTTCGCTATGTGAGACCGTACAAAACCTATTTTGTTCTGGCTGTCTTGTGCACAATAATTCTGGCTTTTTTAGGACCGGCAAGACCAGCCATTATAGGAAATATGGTTACGCGTTATATTTCGGAAGAAAAGAATGCCGAAATGTTATTGTTCTGGACTTCTATTGTTATTGGGATGTTGATTTTAGAAGGTCTTCTTCAGTTCACATCTAGTTATTTTTCCAATCTATTGGCTCAATCTGTAATTCGTGATATTCGAAAGAAATTGGTAGGACATGTGTTGAGTTTTCGGATGCGCTATTTTGACAAAACTCCAATTGGTTCTTTGGTGACCAGGGTAGTATCAGATCTTGAGGCCATAACCGAAGTTTTTTCATCAGGCTTGATGGATATCGCTGGCGATCTGTTGACCTTGATTGTTGTGCTTGTCGCCATGTTCTACTTCAATTGGGAATTGGCGTTAATGACTTTAATACCTATCCCGTTATTGATTATTGCGACACGCATTTTTGCTAGAGCTATGCGGAAATCTTTTCAGTTGGAGCGCACACAAGTTACTAAGCTCAATAATTTTGTTCAAGAGCGTCTCACAGGAATGGCAATAGTACAAATGTTTGGTCGACAGAAAAAGGAGTACGAAAATTTTGTAGAGATCAATAAGGGCCACCGTCAAGCTCATATCAATGCTATATGGGCGAATTCGATCTTTTTTCCTGTAGTAGAGATGCTATCATCCTTGTCTATTGCTTTTCTATTGGTTTATAGCGCATTGACATATAGTGGTAAATCCAGTACAGAAGTGAAAAATATGCTGGGGGAAGTTGTGAAATTCACCTTGTATATTCACATGTTGTTCCGTCCTATAAGGCAATTAGCAGATAAATTCAACATACTACAGAGGGGAGTGGTTAGGGCTGAACGTGTGTTCAATATTCTCGATTTGGAAGATCATATTCAGAATAAGGGTACAGTATTAACTTGCGATTTTAATAAGGACATTCGTTTTCAAGATGTAAGTTTCGCTTATCAGAATGATGAGTTTGTCCTTAAAGATATCGATTTGACGATTGAAGCAGGAACAACAGTTGCTTTTGTCGGGGCAACCGGCGCCGGAAAATCTACAATTGTTAATCTTTTAGGGCGATTTTATGAATACCAGAAGGGAGAGGTTTATATTGGTGATGTTAATTTGAGGGATATTGAATTAGAGTATTTAAGAAAGAATATTGCGATCGTTTTGCAGGATGTCTTTCTTTTCTCAGATACAATTCATAATAATATTACAT
This sequence comes from Crocinitomicaceae bacterium, assembly GCA_036825545.1. GTDB lineage: Bacteria > Bacteroidota > Bacteroidia > Flavobacteriales_D > Crocinitomicaceae > M0103. Next base: position 159,025 of record DAISYB010000002.1, read on the forward strand.
TGGGAGATCCTTCGATCAGTCGAGAAGAAGTTATTCAAGCGGCAAAAGCCGTGGGAGCGCATGATTTCATTAGTCAACTGCCCGGATCTTATGATTATGAAGTAGGTGAGCGGGGAGGAGTTCTGTCAGTTGGACAGCGTCAAATGCTATCTTTCATCCGTGCTTGTGTGTACAACCCGCACATTCTTATTTTGGATGAGGCTACTTCGAGTGTCGATAATGAATCGGAAGAATTGATCCAAAGTGCAACCGCAAAATTGACTCAAGGACGTACGTCCATTGTCATTGCACACCGCTTATCCACCATTCAAAAGGCAGATAAAATTGTTGTTTTGGATGGAGGTCTAATCAAAGAATGCGGAACACACGCTGAATTATTGGAACTTAACGGCTACTACCGAAGATTATACGACATGCAATTTACAGAGCAGAAATGATAGGACTGAAGATCGGAGGTGTACCGGAGCACTTTAATTTACCTTGGCGTTTGGCCATTGAGGAAGGTCGTTTTAGACAAGCTGGAATCGATTTGCATTGGAGCGATATGGGAGGTGGAACCGGGCAGATGATCCGAGGCTTGGAAACTGGTTCTTTAGATGTTGCCGTTTTATTAACTGAGGGGATCACCAAAGCCATTCTGGAAGGACTTAAAGCGAGAATTGTACAGGTCTACGTAGTGACTCCACTGCATTGGGGAATTCATGTGCCGTTTCATTTAGACATAAAAACCGTAGATCAACTCAAGGGACAAACTTTTGCAATTTCCAGAGAGGGATCTGGTTCACATTTGATGACGTATGTAAAAGCTAGTCAGGAAGGATGGGATACGACAAATATCAAATTCAATGTAGTAGGTGACATCTATGGTGGATTGTGGGCCTTACAAAATGATGAAGCTCAAGCTTTTCTTTGGGAAAAGTACACCACGTTTCCATTTACAGAGCAAGGAAAATGCCGTTACATTGATGAGGTCGTTACGCCTTGGCCGTGTTTTGTTATTGCAGTTAGAGAGGGAATTGCAGACAAATATGCTAATGAGATCAAAATGATGTGTGAGATCGTAAATAAGAAGGCTTCTGAGGTGAAGCACGACGAGAACACGGTTGAGATCATTTCATGGCGCTACAATCTTCGATCGGGTCAGGTGCAGAATTGGTTGATTGAAACGGATTGGAATTATGATGCCATCGAATACCCTCTTGCTTTTGATAAAGTGATTCGTTATTTAGTGAAGCTTAAGCTCCTAAAAGAAGAACAAGCTGAAGGATGGCAACAGAAATTGTTTTGAATACTTAGTAAGTGCAAATAAGATTATAACGACAAATGAAAACAGGTGTTTTACTCATACAACTAGGAACTCCGGATAGTCCAAAAACCAGTGATGTTCGCCGTTATTTAAGTGAATTTTTAAATGACCCACGCGTGATCGACATCAATTGGTTGGCTCGTTTTCTTTTGGTTAACGGAATCATTGTGCCTTTTCGTGCGCCGAAATCAGCTAAGATCTATAAGGAACTTTGGGAGTTTGGAAATGGTGTTTCACCCTTGATGACACATACAGAGAATGTGGTCAAGAAAGTTCAACAGCGTTTCGAGGGTCAGAATGTTACAATCGAAATGGCTATGCGCTACCAAAATCCTTCTATGGACGTGGTGTTGGAGAGAATGCGATTGGCCAATTATGATCAAATTATCATAATTCCGCTATTTCCGCAGTATGCTAGCGCATCTAGTGGTTCTGCGATCGAAAAGGCGATGAATATCATTCGCAAATGGTGGGTTATTCCTGAAGTTAAGATTGTAAGCCAATTTTGGGATCATGAAGCCTACATTGATTCAATAGTTGAACGGGCGAAGGCATTTAATCTTGCTGATTACGATCATGTGTTGTTCTCCTATCATGGATTGCCGGAACGTCAAGTAGATAAGATCTATGAAGGGACAGATCTTTGTGCAGATCAACCTTGCGAAACACAAGTAAATGAAAAAAATAAGTTTTGCTATAAAGCTACATCCTATGCTACAACCCGTTTAATTGCTGAAAAACTGGGAATTGATGAGAAGAACTATACAGTTTGTTTTCAGTCACGTTTGGATAAAAAATGGCTAACGCCTTTCTCTGACAAAGTGGTTGAGGAATGGGGAAAAAAAGGTGCGAAGAAATTATTGGTTTTTAGTCCGGCATTTGTTGCTGATTGCTTGGAAACAATAATTGAAATTGGTGAAGAATACCAAGAGATCTTTGTTGAACACGGCGGGGAGAAAGTCCAGCTCGTTCCTAGCTCAAACGATCACGAGCGATTCATTGATTGTGTAGCGGATTTGATTCTAAAGCGATTGGATTCTTAGAGAAGAAGTTGGAACAAGGCTTGCGGTGAGCTTGGCCGAACTGAACAAAGAACAAAGACTCTGATCATACTTCGAATCGTATTGTTCAAATCTTCAAATAATATTTCCTGAGGCAATTTGAACCTCCTTTGAACAATATTTTTTATTCACGTCCTAGTTTCGTAATTTTGCAAACATTTATTTGGAATCAATAGACATATGAGTAATACAACAGAAAAATTAGCTTACAAAGTAAAAGACATCAGTCTTGCTGATTGGGGCCGTAAAGAGATTAAATTGGCTGAAGCAGAAATGCCGGGTCTAATGTCGCTTCGTGAAGAGTTTAAAGGAAAGAAGCCTTTGGCTGGAGCGCGAATTGCAGGGTGTTTGCACATGACAATTCAAACAGCTGTATTGATTGAAACATTGGTAGATCTTGGGGCTGAAGTAACTTGGTCTTCATGTAACATCTTCTCAACACAAGATCATGCCGCAGCAGCGATCGCCGCAGCTGGAATTCCGGTATATGCATGGAAAGGAATGAACGAAGAAGAGTTCGATTGGTGCATCGAGCAAACCTTATTTGCATTTAAGGATGGCAAGCCGTTAAACATGATTCTTGATGATGGAGGAGATTTGACCAATATGGTTTTTGACCGTTATCCTGAGTTGACAAAAGATATCAAAGGACTTTCTGAAGAAACAACAACTGGAGTACACCGTTTGTATGAACGTAAGAAGAATGGAACGCTTGTTATGCCGGCAATCAACGTGAATGACTCGGTAACAAAATCGAAGTTTGACAATAAGTACGGATGTAAAGAGTCTTTAGTGGATTCTATTCGTCGTGCAACAGATACGATGATGGCTGGAAAAGTAGCTGTTGTTTGTGGATACGGGGATGTAGGTAAAGGTTCTGCTGCTTCATTGCGCGGAGCAGGTGCTCGTGTTATCGTGACTGAGATTGATCCAATTTGTGCGCTACAGGCTGCTATGGATGGATTTGAAGTGAAACGTTTGGATTCAGTTGTTCATTTAGGTGACATTATTGTTACAACGACTGGAAACAAAGATATCGTGGTTGGACGTCATTTTGAAAAAATGAAAGACAAGGCAATCGTTTGTAATATCGGGCATTTCGACAATGAGATCGATATGGCATGGTTGAACAACAATTTCGGTTCGACAAAATATACAGTGAAGCCTCAAGTGGATATTTACAATGTGAACGGAAATGAGATCATCATTTTGGCTGAAGGTCGTTTGGTAAACCTTGGTTGTGCTACTGGACACCCTTCGTTTGTTATGTCTAACTCTTTCACTAACCAAACATTGGCTCAGTTGGAGTTGTGGAATAACAGCGCAAACTATGAAAATGATGTATATATGCTTCCTAAGCACCTTGACGAGAAAGTGGCACGTTTGCACTTGGCTAAAATAGGTGTTGAATTGGAAACACTTTCACAAGATCAGGCTGATTACATCGGTGTGAATGTGGAAGGCCCATTCAAAGCTGAGCATTACAGATATTAATGATAAAATTATCATCTTCAAAAGGTCACTCATTCGGGTGACCTTTTTGTTTTTATATTTATGTCGTGAGAAAGAAACTCTTTGCAATTATTTTTGGAACTGATACGCGGTCTGGACGAATCTTCGATCAGGTGCTATTGATCATCATTATCTTGTCCGTTTTGGTCGCAATGATTGACAGTGTTCCGATCTGGTATAAAGATTATCATAAAGAATTATACTTGATCGAATGGGGTTTTACAATCATCTTTTGTTTGGAATACATTCTTCGCGTGCTTGTTGTCCCGAGACCTTTAAAATACGTCTTTAGTTTTTGGGGAATGATCGATTTGCTGGCCATCTTGCCAACACTTATTAGTCCCTTTGTTCATGGTTACGAGACCTTGATCATAATTCGTTCGCTGCGTTTGTTAAGGATCTTCAGAGTGCTTAAGATGACACGATTTATGCAGGAATCCAATATATTGTTTCATTCCTTGAGGGCGAGTAGCTACAAGATAACTGTTTTTTTGTTTTTCGTCATTATGCTCACAGTTATCTCTGGAACTTTAATGTACGTCGTAGAAGGAGCAGAAAATGGATTTGACAGCATCCCTCAGGGTATTTATTGGTCAATAGTGACCCTGACAACTGTGGGTTATGGTGATATATCTCCTGTCACTGCTGTGGGCAAATTCATTGCTTCTGTGATGATGATTACCGGTTATGGGATCATTGCCATACCTACAGGACTAATAACAGTGGAAATGGCGAGGTTCAAGACAAAAAGTCTAAAACATTGCAAGGCTTGTGATTCTGATAACGGAGAACATGCGAAATACTGTGATCAGTGTGGTGAAATTCTCGAAGATTAATCACATTTCCCAATTACATAAGTCAATCCAATACACAATTCGGGTTCCCATTCATTGAAGAGATCTTTTGTGTACCGTGGATTGAATTTCCCTTTGTCTATCGAATAATAATACGGGAATTTAAAGCCATAAAACAACGTCACGCGACCGTTCAAGCGGATGGTGTGACTAATCTCAGGTGAAATGGCACCAACGAAATGCGATCTGTATTTCATCAGATGGACACCTTTTCCAAGTTCTTCGCTGTAATAGAAAATACTGTAACGCGTGTTCATCCAGCCAATTCGATTGTTCAAATTAAATCGTACTCCATGCATGTCGCCAAATTCATGAAAGAATCCCAAGCCGAGTTGAATGCCGGTGCCTGAACCATAGGAAGCATAATCAAACATCGTATAACTATTTCCTGCCGTGTCCAGATGATTTGCGTTGAAGTCAGAAATCGGCGTGTAATAGCGTTGGCCACTTTGAAATTGTTGAATATTCAGGTCCATAAATCCTGTTCCAAAATTGCCAATGAACATTCCGGTTGATAAAAGGAATTTCTCTTTAAATACTTTGTTATAGGTGAGTGTAGCACTTAAGGTGCTGCCTTTTGTTGCCAGATCAAAACCAATGCGTTGTTGCCCAAATCCCAACGTAGTAAATAACAAATTCAAACAGAATAAACGGAGTAGTAGTTGCACAGAATTTAATTTTTATAAGATTGAACGTGAACGTAGTACATTTATTTTAAAAATAAAAACCCTCCTCGTTTCCGAAGAGGGCATTTATAGAGACGTCTCTCGCTATCTGAATTAAATCAGGAAGAAAGAAACGAGTAAGAATCCGCCTTGAGACGGATTCTATAGATTTTCAAAATCTGAATTTGCATGCTATTTCGCAGAATTGGTGATTGAGTTTATCGAAATCACATCATCCCCGGCATTCCACCCGGCATTCCGCCCATTGCTGGTGGATTCTCTTCCGGTTGGTCAACCACTACGCATTCTGTTGTCAATAACATCGCTGCAATCGAAGCAGCATTTTCAACTGCGATGCGAGTTACTTTCGTTGGATCAATAACTCCTGCTTTGTACAATTTCTCGTAAGTCTCCGTGCGAGCATTGTATCCGAAGTCATCTTTTCCTTCTTTCACTTTTTGAACGATTACAGCGCCTTCACCACCTGCATTGGCAATGATTTGACGAAGTGGTTCTTCCGCGGCACGTTTCACGATCTGAATTCCGGTCAACTCATCCTCGTTTTCACCTTTCAGTTTGTCCAAGGTTTCAATCGCACGGATCAAAGCAACTCCTCCACCAGGAACAATTCCTTCTTCAACTGCGGCACGTGTAGCAGCTAAAGCATCATCCACACGATCCTTTTTCTCTTTCATTTCCATTTCTGTTGGTGCTCCTATGTATAACACGGCAACTCCACCAGCCAATTTCGCCAAACGCTCTTGCAATTTTTCGCGGTCGTAATCCGAAGTAGTGGATTCGATCTGCGCTTTGATCTGGTTTACACGGGATGAAATATCCGCTTTTTTACCAGCTCCATTGATGATGGTTGTATTGTCCTTGTCAATTTCGATCTTTTCTGCCGTTCCCAGCATGTCCATCGTCGCATTTTCAAGTGTGAATCCTCTTTCTTCTGAAATCACTGTACCACCAGTAAGGATGGCAATATCTTCCAACATTGCTTTTCTTCGATCTCCAAATCCAGGCGCTTTTACAGCAGCAATCTTTAAGGAACCTCTCAATCGGTTTACAACAAGCGTGGCCAATGCTTCGCCATCCACGTCTTCAGCGATAATCAACAAGGAACGTCCAGCTTGAACTACAGGCTCAAGTACTGGAAGCAATTCCTTCATATTCGAAATCTTCTTCTCGCAGATCAATATCAATGGCTTATCCATTTCAGTGATCATTTTATCAGTGTTCGTCACGAAGTAAGGTGATAAATACCCACGATCAAACTGCATTCCCTCTACAGTTTTTACTTCAGTTTCAGTCCCTTTAGCTTCTTCAACAGTGATCACGCCATCGTTTCCAACCACTTTCATGGCCTTCGCAATCAACGCACCAATCGCCTCATCGTTGTTAGCTGAGATGGTCGCAATTTGCTTGATCTTGTCATTGTCTGATCCAACTTCCTTGGAAACTTTTCTCAAATTTTTGATCACTTCCGCAACTCCTTTGTCAATCCCTCTTTTGAGATCCATTGGATTAGCCCCGGCAGCTACATTCTTTAATCCGGCTGTGATAATTGCTTGAGCCAATACAGTAGCTGTTGTTGTTCCATCACCTGCAATATCCGCAGTCTTAGCAGCAACTTCTTTCACCATTTGTGCTCCCATATTTTCTACAGGATCTTTCAATTCGATCTCTTTGGCTACACTAACTCCATCCTTCGTGATGTGCGGTGCACCAAATTTCTTGCTGATCACAACATTTCGTCCTTTTGGTCCTAATGTCACTTTAACAGCATTCGCTAAAGCATCTACTCCTTTTTTTAGTTTTTCACGTGCTTCTACGTCAAAATAAAGATCTTTTGCCATTTTTAATTGGTTTTAAAAAGCGTTGATTAATCAGTTTGTGTTTTTTAAGTGAATTCTGCTTTTTGGGATTTAAAAAATCCCGTAAATATCAGATTCACGCATGATCAAGTAATTTGTTCCATCAATCTTGATCTCTGTACCGGAATATTGTCCATAAAGTACAGTGTTGCCCACCTTAACGGTCATTGGCTCTTCTTTTTTTCCTTTTCCTGCAGCGACAACTACACCTTTCAATGGTTTCTCTTTCGCTGTGTCAGGAATAATGATACCACTTGCTGTTTTTTGTTCTGCTGGCGCAGGTTCGATAAGAACTCTATCTGCCAAAGGTTTAAACTTTACTGACATATGTGTTACGTTTATTTTTTTGTTTTCAGCCCCGTTTTCCAATTTTGTGCCATCCAAAAGAACAGGACAATTTTTCGGTTTTTTGATGTTGTGTATAAAAAAAATGTCAGTATGGGGTGACATACTGACATTTTGTATAGTTGTTAAAATAACTTACTGATTTGGTTGAGGCTGTCCCTGAGGTTGACCTTGTTGTTGCCCTTCTTGTTCTGTGCCTTGCATTTCATCCGGCTGAACAGCTGAAGGTGTTTTAGATTGAAGTGTCATTACGATGCTTAATACCATGATAACACCCGCTAAAGTCCAAGTTGCTTTGTCTATGAAATCATTGGTTTTTTGCACACCGCCAATTTGTTGAGCTGCTCCGAAATCTGAACTTAAACCTCCACCTTTTGGGTTCTGAACATAAACTACAAGAATCAAAAGTACACTTGCAAGAATAATAATGATGGAAAATAAAGCTGCCATGTATTTAAGTATTTAATTTTTTCTGTAATTCTTTTATTTGGGTTGCAAAGAAAACCTTTTTTTCTGGATTTGACAAGATTAATTGTTCGTATATGAAAATTGCTTTCGGATAATTGCCTTGAAGCGCAAAAATCTTCGCTAAAGTCTCACTTACAGGCATGTTGTTTTCATCAAGACTTTCCTTGGCTTTCTTTGAAGGAGAGTAAAACTCCTTTTTCGGACGGCTTTCGTGTTCCGCTGATTTGGACGGACGTGAAATGCTGGGTTCCTCCTTGATAAATTGCTCCAAAATGGCCTCAATTCGAGCTTTATCTGTATTGGATTGTGGAATTTCATTCTCGTTTGAACGCAACCATGATGAGAAGGTGCGTTTAGTAGAGGTTTTGTCTACCTCAGCTTTTTGTATGTTTTCTTGTTCCTCTTCAAGAATTCTTTCTTTTTCGGATAATGTGTCCAGCGGTTCGAGGGTAAAGCTGGCGACAATTGCCTCGGAAAGAATTTCTTTCTCAAAAGTATCCACTTCTACGGCGGACTGTGTCTCTTGTTCTTCCTCAACAATATTTTCCTCAAGCACATCGGAAACTGGTTCCAAATTTACTTCTTCGACAGGCTTTTCACTGTTTGGTGTAATTTCCTGTTCAGGTGTCAGTTCTAGCTCCGGATCAATTTCAAACGTAAGTACCGGCTCATTTGAGGTGGGTTCTTCCTCTGTCACTACTTTAACTTCTTCTTGAAAAGAATTTGGTGTAGTTGTTTCTTCTTCCGGTACAAATTCGTTCACTGAAACACTATCAATTTGAATGGTTTCATTCGCCGCTGGTGGAGTCGATTGGTTAACGGTATTCACAACCTGAGCTTCTTCCTTTTCACTGATCAATCGGTAGAGCTCGGCACGATCCGTAATTCGATAAGCATGTTTTTGAAGTTCCTCTTCAAAGCGAATGTCGTTATGTGTCGATAGTGCTTTAAGGTAGAGGATACTGAACAATTGTGCATACGGATATTTTTCAGTCAATTCCTGAAGATGGACCAGGTCTTCTCTGGTTGACATCGAAGGATTTTTAATCCGCTCTGCTACTTGAACTACACTTAACATCACCAGTTCGAATAGAGTTTGTTGATCACATCTTGAATGATCTGCTTGCTGATTTCTTCCAACAATGCATTTTCTTCATTGGCTAAGTCCGTGTTGGAATCGTAATCAATGAAACGTGTAGCATTGAGTGTCATCGTTTCTTCATTCGGTGCTGAAACAGAAATGGTAAACTGAACAGAAACGGTTAATCTGTTCTTAGCTGCATTATCTCCTTCTTGCATGGCAACAGGCAAAACAGAATAACCGTTGATACTTCCCTCAATCACAACTTCACCTTTTCCTGTCTCTGGATTCAATGCCAAACGTGTATTGTTTTGAATCCCGTCCTTGATTTGTTCACTTAAATTAGCTGCATAGGAGAGGGGAGCATTCGGCGCATTATTCGTAAGCGTAATCAACGAAAATGACTTCCATTCAGGAGGCATGCCACCTTTGTCCACAAAGGAAACGCTATCAGGCCAGCAAGATGTTAAGCTGAGTAAAACCAAAAGAAGTCCTAGTAGTTTCATTCTCCTAAATTATATTCTTTGATCTTACGGTAGAGTGTTCGTTCTGAAATTCCTAATTCAGCCGCTGCATATTTGCGCTTTCCCCGGTGCTTTTCCAGTGCTTTTTGAATCAACTCTTTTTCCCGATCTTCTAGTGATAATGATTCTTCAACCTCCTCATGTACTTCATAATCATCTTCATGCTCCTGGAAATTCTGCGTCTCATTCGTCGCAGGAGGCAAGATTCTTGAATACCCTGGGTTGATTTCTTGATACAAACGGTTAACCACTGCAGCTTGATCGTTGTTCAAAGCGAAGTCACCTCCTTGGCCAATCATTTCTACAACCAATTTCTTGAGCTCAGCGAGATCTTTCTTCATGTCAAATAAGAATTTGTACATGATCTCGCGCTCCGAGAAATTATCAGTTTGATTTTCTGCACCAACAATTGCCGGAACTTGTTCCTTCTCAGCAGGAAGATAGGTGGAAAGAGTCATTGCATCGATATCACGCTGGGTTTCGATGACAGAAATCTGCTCTACCAGATTTTTTAATTGACGAATATTTCCCGGCCAACTGTAGTTCTCCAAGAGTAAAATGGCATCGTCCTTTAACTTAACAGCAGGCATTCTGTATTTATCCGCAAAATCACTGGCGAATTTCCGGAACAATAAATGAATATCTTCTTTTCTGGATCGCAAGGCAGGTAATGCGATCGGAACAGTACTCAATCTGTAAAATAGATCTTCTCTGAATTTACCGCTTGCAATAGCACGTTGCATGTTTTCATTCGTCGCCGCCACGACACGCACGTTTGTTTTGATTACTTTGGAAGAACCAACGCGAATGAATTCACCTGTCTCCAAAACGCGAAGTAAACGCACCTGAGTTTGCATGGGTAATTCGGCTACTTCATCTAGAAATATTGTTCCACCATCGGCTACTTCAAAATAACCTTGACGACTTCCATGTGCACCGGTGAAAGATCCTTTCTCGTGACCGAAAAGTTCTGAATCTATTGTTCCTTCGGGTATCGCGCCACAATTTACGGCAATGTACTCGCCATGCTTTCTGGAGCTCAATTGATGGATAACCTGCGGAATAATTTCCTTTCCGGTTCCACTTTCTCCCGTGACCAAAACTGAAATGTCTGTGGGCGCAACTTGTATAGCCACCTCAAGAGCTCGATTGAGCAAGGGTGCATTTCCAATGATGCCAAATCGTTGTTTGATCTGCTGAAGGTTCATGATTACAAATTAATTGGGTTGACAAATTTCAACAACCTCTCCCATGAGAGTGGCCGATGTACAGTCAGCAATTTTAACCATCACATATTGTCCTTTCTGAAGATCGCCTTTCGGGAAAACAACCATACTATTTCTACCGTCTCGACCACATAAAAACTCTTCTGAGCGTTTTGAAGGTCCCTCAATCAACACTTTGCTGATTTTGCCAATTCTATTTTGGTGGCTTGCCAAACTGTGCTCCATTTGTTTGTTGATCACCTCGGTTAAGCGACGACCTTTAACATCTTCCGGAACATCATCGGCATAACGTCTTTCAGCTAAGGTTTTTGGACGTTCTGAATACTTAAACATATAGGCAAAATCATACTTTACAGCATCCATCAAGGACATGGTATCTTGGTGTTCCTCCTCTGTTTCTCCACAAAATCCTGTGATTATATCCGTAGAAATGGCACAATCAGGAACAATTCGTTTGATCGCAGCGATACGATCCAAGTACCATTCACGGCTATAGCCACGATTCATACGGTACAATACTTCCGTATTACCGGATTGAACCGGCAAGTGAATGTACGGGCAGATATTCTCATATTTTGCCATAGTCTCCAGCACATCGTCAGTCATGTCTTTAGGATGTGAAGTTGAAAAACGCACACGCAGGTCCGGTGAAACCAATGCCACCATTTCCATTAACTGAGCAAAGTTTGTCGTTGGTTGATTTTCATCTTTTACTTCACCTTTGGAGGTCAGATTCCAACGGTAACTATCCACATTCTGTCCAAGCAAGGTCACTTCACGGTATCCTTTCGCGAAAAGATCTTTGCATTCTGAAACGATAGTTTGAGGATCACGAGAACGCTCTCTGCCTCGAGTGAATGGCACAACACAGAAAGAACACATGTTATCGCATCCTCGCATGATGGTAACAAAGGCAGTGATTCCTCCTTGATCAAGTCGAACCGGTGAAATGTCGGCGTAGGTTTCGTCACGTGACAATAAAACATTAACTGCTTTCTGTCCTGTACCTACTTCTTCCACTAAGTTTGGCAAGTCACGGTAGGCATCAGGTCCCGCTACGATATCAACAAGCTTTTCTTCTTCGAGAAGTGCTTTTTTCAAACGTTCGGCCATACAGCCCAGGATTCCAACAACCAACTCAGGATTCGTTTCTTTTTTACTTTTGAATTCAGTCAATCGATTGCGCACCCTGGTTTCGGCATTATCGCGAATTGAACAGGTGTTGATGAGTACAATATCTGCCTCGTCTACATTGCGAGTTGTGCTGTATCCATTTTCGTTCATTATGGCAGCAACGACCTCACTGTCTGAAAAGTTCATTTGACATCCATAGCTTTCTAGGTACAGTTTTTTACCTGTTGATCCTTCTTCACTTGAGACAGCAACAGCTTCGCCCTGTCTCGCTTCATCAATCACTTTGTTTTGGCCTGTATCCATGTGTACTTTTCTGTTTAAACGAGTGCAAAAATAATCAAAAACAGAAGCATGTCAAAATGGCAGTTAAAAAACATGATTTACTTATTTGTGGGGCTTAGTTTTAGGGAGCAGAATTCAACTTAAAAAATTCGATTCATGTTTAATTTTCATTTTTTGAAGATTTTTTTCTTGATTGTTGAACTTTTTCTTTAACCTATGGTTAAAAGATTATCATTATAGTAGGAGTTCGTTCCAGAAGTTGTTTTTTGAGCAGAAAAGATTTTATTTTGCCGCCAACTTTGATCTTTTGGATCTGTTACACCTTATTTATACTATGGCAAAAAATCTGGTAATTGTTGAGTCACCTGCGAAAGCAAAAACGATAGAAGGATATCTTGGAAAAGATTTCGTGGTGAAATCAAGTTTTGGTCACGTTCGCGACTTGGCTAAGAAAGGAATTTCTATTGATCTTGAAAATGATTTTCAGCCAAAATATGAGGTGTCGGCGGACAAGAAACAGGTGGTCAGTGAATTGAAGAAATTAGCAAAGGAAGCTGAGACAGTATGGCTAGCTACCGATGAGGACCGTGAGGGAGAAGCGATCAGCTGGCACTTATACGAAACACTTGATCTTAAAAAGAAAGAAACAAAGCGTATCACCTTCAACGAAATTACCAAACCGGCGATCTTGAAAGCGATCGAAAATCCAAGATCAATTAATCAGAAATTGGTTGACGCACAACAAGCGCGCAGGGTTTTGGATCGAATTGTAGGTTTTGAATTGTCCCCGGTTTTGTGGCGAAAAGTGAAGCCAAGTCTTTCTGCTGGACGAGTTCAATCCGTAGCAGTTCGCTTAATCGTAGAGCGCGAGAAAGAAATCGAAAAACATAATTCATCCTCTTTTTTCCGGGTTAATGCTGGCTTTAAAGCAAAGAACGGCTTGTTAAAAGCGGAGTTGAATGAACAATTTGCAGAAGAGAAGGATGTTGATGCCTTTTTAGCGATAGCAGCAAAGTCGACTTTTTCTGTGACCGATGTTCAAATGAAACCTGCAATAAAGTCGCCTGCAGCACCATTTACTACATCAACATTGCAACAAGAAGCCAGTTTGAAACTTGGTTTTTCTGTTTCCAGAACTATGACAGTTGCTCAAAAGCTATACGAATCAGGAAAGATCACGTATATGAGAACGGATTCCGTGAACTTGTCTGATACCGCTGTTAACGCTGCAATTAAAGAGATTACATCGGCATATGGTGAGAAATATTCGAAACCAACAAAATATAAAACGAAGTCTTCAGGTGCTCAGGAAGCTCACGAAGCAATTCGCCCAACGGATTTTTCTGTTCACTCCGTTGATGGAGAGCGAGATGAGGTACGTTTGTACGATTTGATCTGGAAAAGAGCAATTGCATCGCAAATGGCTCAGGCGGAATTGGAGCGAACAACAGTTAAAATTGAACTTTCAGGACAATCAACTCCTTATTTCCAAGCGAAGGGTGAAGTGATCCGCTTTGATGGATTTTTAAAGGTTTACTTGGAGTCTGATGTAGAAGAAGAAGAGGAAGAGAGTACAGAGTCTTCACTTTTGCCTGCAGTTGAAAAAGGTGAGGGGGTAGAGGTTGTTGACGTTGTTGCCACACAACGTTTTTCTCGTCCACCTGCGCGCTATGTTGAAGCTTCTTTGGTGAAGAAATTGGAAGAGCTAGGTATCGGTAGACCTTCAACCTATGCTCCAACGATCTCTACGATTCAAAAGCGTGGGTATGTTGAAAAGCGAGAAAGAGAAGGTGAATTGCGCCATTACACAGTTAAAAAATTAGTGAATGGTGAAATCTCTCAAGAAACTAAGACAGAGACCACCGGAAAAGAAAAGAATAAATTATCACCGACAGACATTGGGATCTTGGTGACAGATTTCTTGAAGGAGCACTTTGAGCAGATCATGGATTACAACTTTACTGCCCAAGTTGAGCAAGAGTTTGATGATATTGCACATGGACTCATCGAATGGACTAAAATGATCCATAATTTCTATTCACCATTCCACAAAAATGTAGAAGATACTTTAGAGCATTCAGAGCGCGTAACAGGGGAGAGAGAGTTAGGAGTGCATCCACAAAGCGGCCGCAAGATCATAGCTCGCTATGGAAGATTTGGTGCAATGGTTCAAATCGGCGACGAACAGGTTGATGGCGAAAAACCTATATTCGCTTCATTGAAACCGGATCAATCGATTGGATCAATTACACTTGAACAAGCGTTAGATTTGTTCAAATTACCGAGAACACTCGGAGAATTTGAAGGATTGGAAGTGAAAGCGAATTCTGGACGCTTTGGTCCTTACGTTCAACATGCTAAGTTATTCGTTTCTATTCCTAAAGGTGAAGATCCATTAGAGATTACATTGGAAAGAGCAGTTGAGTTAATTCGTGAAAAGAAAGAAGCTGAAGCAAATCGTTTGATTAAAACTTTTGATGGAAGAGACGATGTACAGTTACTTAACGGACGTTATGGAGCATACTTAAAAATTGGAAAAGACAATTTCAAATTACCTAAAGGAACAGAACCTGCAGGTTTGAGTTTGGAAGAGTGTCTGGAGATTGCTGCCTCACAAAAGTCGACCAATAAGAAGGGACGCAAGAAATAAGCTTAAATTCAGTTTTCCACGTTGGAAGTTTAATTTCTTTATTGAAAGTCAATAGAAACCATCTGGAGCATTGCGTAGTTTTGCTCAAAACAGAAGAATGAAAGACCTTTCAATATATTTTCAAGCCCTTGAAATTAAAGAACAATACTCCGATCAAAAGATTGGTGGGCAAATTCAAGTGCATACTGAAGGGGCTTTTCCTCAGATCCAGAAAGGTGGCGTTGCCATTATTCATGTCCCGGAGTTTAGAGGAGTAAAGGAAGGTGTGGGTGAAATTGAGCCTGAAAAATTCCGTCCATTTTTGTATGATCTGAGTTGCGGGATTGACTGGAGGTTCACGATTTATGATTTAGGAAACATTTTACCTGGTAATGAGGTCAAGGATACCTTTTACGCACTGAGTAATGTAGTTGCAGAACTTGTTAAGAATAATGTGTTGCCAATTGTTGTAGGTGGAAGTCAGGACTTAACTATGGCGCTCTACAAAGGTTACGAAACGTTGGAGCAAATGGTTAATCTATGTTCTGTTGATCATCAATTGGATTTGGGTTCTCCAGAAGAGGAAATTCACGCCGATGGTTTTTTGAGTCATTTACTGCTTCAACGACCTTGTTATTTGTTTAATCATGCCAATATTGGGTTGCAGGCTCCCTTTGCTCAGAAGGCAGAGTTTGATCTGTTTGAAAAGCTCTATTTTGATGTGTGTCGTTTAGGTGAATTCAACTCTGATTTTCGTAAAGCAGAGCCCCATTTGAGAAATTCAGACATATTGAGTGTGGATATGAAAAGTATTCGTTCATCGGAGTTGAGAACACAGGACTATATTTCTCCAAATGGATTTTATGCGGATCAAATTTGTCAGATAACTAAGTATGCAGGGATAAGTGATAAATTAACCTCAGTAGGTGTTTTTAATTATTATCCTGAAAAATCACCTTCGGCATTATCTTTTTTAGTTGCACAGATGATTTGGTATTTGATGGATGGCTTTGCTCAACGAAAAGGTGATTTTCCGGCTGGAAGCAAGAAAGATTATATAAAATTCACTGTGAATTTGGATGATTTCAAAGATGCGATCATTTTTTATAAGAGTAATAAGTCGGAACGATGGTGGATGGAGGTGAGTTATCCCGGCAATCACGGTTCGAAGTATGATCGTCACCACATGATCCCGTGCAATAAAGATGATTATGAGCGTGCTATGAAAAATGAGATGCCAGATCTGTGGTGGAAGACTTATCAAAAGCTTTCGTAACGAAAATGTAACAATGGAACAAGAAATTTGTGATAATGCTAACAATGACTTTATATGAGGATGAAAAAAAATTTCATTTGTTGTGAAAAATATTTATTTTAGCCCCTTAATTGGAAAGACTCTAGAATGTCCTACCGACTATTATACTTTTGAAAAGCAGTGTTTTTACTATGAAGAAAATCATACTTGCATCAGCAGTTTTGCTAGCTATAGGAGGGAAAACCTATGCCCAGCAGGATAAATTGATAACTCATTTCATATATGATAAAATGAGTATTAATCCGGGTTCAACAGGCTTGGATGATGGGATCTGTGGAACTGTGATTTACAGAAATCAATGGGATAAAGTCAATGGGGCGCCAAACTCTGCTGTTTTTAACGTAGAGGCAAATATGAATCGGTTTTTTCCAGGAGGAGTTGGGATATCGTTTTTCCATGATGCGATTGGTTTTTCGAGACAAAACAATCTATTGTTAAATTACTCCTATCCTCTGGAAATTCCTAATGTTGGAGTTCTGGGTATTGGGGTAGGTGTTGGGATGATTAATTTCGGGATGAATCCGGATTGGGTTCCACCAACTTCCAATCCTGACATGTCTTTACCAACTGGTTTTTCTGCTACAAACCTTGATTTGAACTTCGGTCTTTATTTTAAAGGCGCTTCTGACTATTATGTTGGATTATCTTCTACTCATTTAAGTGAGTCACTCCTAAAACAACCTGTTGCGATGATTGCTCAGCAGTATCAGACAGCTCGTCATTATTATATGATGGGAGGTAAGAAATTTCGTAACATAGGCAATGGTGATATAGATGTGCAAATGTTAATGAGAACGGATTTGGTGAAGTTTTCTGCGGATATCAATGCGCGTTACATTTGGAATAATATTGCATATGGTGGTTTGACATACAGAACATCAGATGCAGTTGCCATTATGTTAGGATATGTGCCTATTAGAAATTTTACTGTAGGTTATTCGTATGATATTACAGTGAATCAGTTAAGCAGTGTTTCACGCGGTTCACATGAGATTTTGATGAAATATTGTTACCATATTCCACCGCCTCCGATCACAAAATCGAAGCATCCGAGATGGTTGTAATAAAATTTTTATAATCTTTGTAACCATTTTCTAGAGTATTCCGTTATATCGACGTATTGATCCTGTAGAATGTTGATGTTGATTCCGGAGTAAGAAAAAAAGAGGTAGAATGAGAAAATTACTGTTTGTAGGATTTTTAGGTGTTGTCCTAGCTTCTTGTAGTTCAAGAACAGGTCACCTAACTGGTGTTTTGGGGAGACCAGTGTACTATCCGGAGATTCCTTTGGGTATGGTTTATATTCCGGCTGGTTCTTACCAGATGGGAGAAAACGACTTGGATGTACCATTCCTTCACCAAACTCGAGCTAAAACTGTGTCTATTCAGGCATTTTATATGGATCAGACTGAGATCTCGAACAACGAGTATCGTCAGTTCGTTCATTGGGTACGTGACTCAATCGCTCGTGAGAAGATCTATCTAGGCTTAGAAGACGATAAGGCTGCCGAGCGTTTTATCAACTACCGTGATAGGTATTTTGATGAAGGATCTTTGGAGTGGGTAGAATACGACCAGTCAGATAGAGACGTGAATCGCTCGATTTTTTCGTTAAACTGGGATCGTCGCTTTGATTATGGAGATGAGGATATCGTTCCAATTTTGGCTGATATGTACTATCCTCAGCCAGAAAGATATTACAAGCGTCGCGAAATCGATGTTAGAAAGTTAATGTTCCGTTATTTCTGGATTGACTACCGTGAAGCTGCACGTCGTGGACGTATCAATGTGATTCCTAATGGATATGATAATGAAGGAAATATTCTTGTTGATGAACATCGTCAATTGAATACACCTGAGCACCCATTTACAGGAGAACCGCAAGGTCAGGATTTGGATATGGGGTACTTCAACAAGAAAGGTCAGAACAATGCGATCCGTGGACATGAGAATCGTCAGCGCTTCATTATTGACGAGATCATTAATGTTTATCCGGATACGCTTTGTTGGGTAAGGGATTTTACTTATTCCTTCCATGACCCAATGACCAATATGTACTTCTGGCATCCGGCTTACGACAACTATCCGGTTGTAGGGATTACTTGGGTACAGGCAAAAGCTTTCTCCGTATGGAGAACGCAATTGTTGAACAACTGGTTGGTGGCTATGGGAGATCTTTTCGTAAATGATTTCCGTTTACCAACAGAGGCAGAGTGGGAGAGAGCATCGCGTGGTGACTTGAACCTATCTCAGTATCCTTGGGGTGGACCATATATTAGAAATGAAGCCGGATGTTTCCTGGGTAACTTTAAACCAATGCGCGGTCGTTACTTTGAGGATGGTGGTTTCCACACAGTGAAGATTTTCTCTTATAACCCGAATGGATGGGGATTGTATTGTATGGCCGGTAACGTGTCTGAGTGGTGTGAAACTGCTTACGATGAGTCAATGTATGAATTTTCCCATGACTTGAACACAGATTACCGTTATGATGCAATGGACTGGGATCCACCTTCAATGAAGCGTAAAGTATTGCGTGGAGGTTCTTGGAAGGATATTGGCTACTACTTGCAGAATGCCACAAGAACTTATGAATATCAAGATACAGCAAAATCATACATTGGATATAGAAATGTAATGACACACCTAGGTCGCGGTGGACGTGATCACTCAAGAGAAGGTGGTGAAGAAATTCGAAGTGACATCCAGCTTAAATAAGCCGGATGTCATTCGGGTACAACAAACAATCAAAGTAGTAATTTTATTTTTTTAAACCTAAAAAACAAGGAAAACTATGAAACCAGGAAGTAAAGGATGGAAATTGTTTATGTCGAAACTCTATGGATTCGGTGCGGCTATCGTAATCGTAGGGGCGATGTTTAAAATCATGCACTGGCCAGGTGCGGGAGCGATGCTTGTTGTTGGTCTTTCAACAGAGGCATTGATCTTCATCTTCTCAGCATTTGAACCAATTCATGAAGATCCAAATTGGGAGCTTGTATACCCTGAACTAGCGTTGGGGCACTCTGACGACCTTGACCATGCGGCTGTAGCGAAAGGCAAAGGAAAGCAGGGTATTACTGATCAGTTGGATAAAATGCTTGAAGAAGCTAAGATTGATAGCCAATTGCTTGAGCGTCTTGGTGATGGAATGCGTACATTAGGAGAAAATGCAGCACAATTGAAAGGTGTTACTTCAGCTGCGGCAGCAACAGATTCTTATGTTTCTAGCTTGCAGTCAGCTTCTGAAAAAGTATCTTCTCTTTCTCAAGCTTATGAGAGAGCTTCATTATCAATCAGTGGTTTGACTTCTGATGCAAAAGAAGGTGAGTCTTTCGGTGAACAAATGCAAAAAGTATCTAAGAATTTGTCAGCGTTGAATAACGTATATGAATTGCAATTGAAAGGATCATCTGCACACCTTGAGGCAACTGAGAAATTCCAAGCTCAAGTCACTGAAATGATGTCAAACCTTTCTGCTTCAGCTGAAGATACGCGTATCTACAAAGAGAATATGGCGTTATTGTCTAAGAACTTGACTGACCTTAACACCGTATACGGAAACATGTTGAAGGCTATGACAGTTTCAAGAGGTTAATCCCTTGACATCTGAATTGAAATTTATTGTCAACCAATAGAAAGTAATTAATCATGGCAGGAGGAAAAGAAACCCCTAGACAGAAGATGATCGGTATGATGTACTTGGTACTCACCGCACTTCTGGCTCTTAACGTATCAAAGTCAATTTTGGATGCATTTGTTGCGATCGAAGAAAATATTCAAATCGCAAATGAGAATGAATACCAGAGAGGACAAGAGAAATACCTTGATCTTAAAGAAGTTTCTGAGGATAAAACGCAGAAAGATCTGATGGAGAAGGCAAAGAAATTGATGGTAACCATTAATAAAATTGATGAAATTACCGCAAAGCGTGTTAAGTTGATCGATGATATTAAAATCGAAATTTTAACAGCCTGTGGTGAGGATGTAACTTCAGTTGGAACTCCTGAAAGTATTATAACGAGAGCGTATAATACAAAGGAGCCGCTTAAACCAACTCGTATGAACCTTGACAAAGTGAATGGTAAGGACAAGTACGATGATCCAATGCGCATTATGGGTATTGATAAAGATATCAAGCGCCCTGAAGGTAAAGGTGCCGAATTATGGAAGAGTTACAATGATTACCGTAAAGAACTGACTGAATTGATCGCTGGATCTGTTATTGTGGAGAAAGGTCAGAAAGCCTTTTTCTTTAAAGCGCCGGCAATCAACGACTTTAAGGACTTTAAAGACCTAGGTCAGAAGATTGATAAGGCTATCGAGGCATCTAATGTAAACATGGATGATAAGGAAGCTATCAAGAAGATTTATCAGTCATTGACTAAACAAGAGTTCTCAACAGTTCATGACATGAAAGGTGTTCATTGGATTGGAAAAACTTTTGACCACTCACCTTCAGTTGCTGCATTGGCATCTCTTTCGTCAATGCAAAAAGAAATCTTAACTGCCCGTGCTGATGCTGTTTCTTTGATTAGAAGCCGTGTTGGAGGTGGTGAGTACTCGTTCAACAAGATCATGGCACTTGCTTATGGTCCTGAGCTAGCTAATAATGGTGACGAAATCGAAGTTCAAGTATTGATGGCTGCTTTCGATAGTGACAAGCAACCTGAGGTAACAGTAAATGGAGGCACAGTATCTGAAACACGTGATGGTAAAGGATACATTCGCATGAAGGCGTCTGGTACTAGTGAAATGCGTTTGACAGGACAGATCACGATCAAGAATAAGTCAGGTATTCCAAAAACAATGGATTGGGAGAAGACAATTAAGATCATGAAGCCACAAGGAACTGTATCACTTCCTGAGTTGAACGTTCTTTATATTGGATATGATAACAAAGTGGAGGCAGTAGCTTCTGGTTATGATCAAACATTACTTTCTGGACAAGGTGTAAATCTTGTTAAAACAGGAACAGGATGGATTGCTAAACCAGCTCCTGGGAAAACAGCAACGATTACTGTGCAAGGTAAGAGCTCTGTGACCAATAAAACGGTGTCGCTTGGTTCATTCCCGTTCCGTGTATCACGTCTTCCAGATCCATCTTTGTATTGGGGTGCGGCTAAAGATGGTGAGAAAGGTTCTCGTTCTGAAACTCGCTTATTCGCGAAATATCCACCGGAAATTCCATTGAATGCTACGTTTACTATCAAATCATGGGAACTATCCATACCTGGAGCACCTGGTGCGCCACCAAAAGGTACCGGAAATACTCTTGATGGAGCGGCAATTTCATTGTTGAAACAGGCAAAACCGGGAGCGGTAATTGGATTTATGACAACTGTTGTTGGTCCGGACGGTATCGTTCGTAAGAAAGGTGGTGCCTTTACGTTATAAGAATTAAAAACGAATGCGTATGAAAAGTCTATTGTTTAGTGCAGCGGTGATTTTCCTAGCTGGAACAGCATCGGCTCAGTTGGAAGAACTCAACGGAGGACCGGTTAATGTTCCAACAGATGGAATTGTGGATGGGGTATACATAGCAGAACATATTCCAACCAAACGTCTGATCCCTTACGAATATGTTCGTGAGGCGGATGTGATCTGGAGTAAGCGTGTATGGCAATACATAGACTTGCGTGAGAAGATGAACCATTCCATGTATTATCCATTTGATGAAATCACAATGGAAGGTCGCTGGATTCGTAATGCCACCAGATGGTCGTTGTGGACTGTGATCAGAAATCACGTGTTGAATGGAGATATTCGTCTTTTTTCGCCTTACAATCCATACAATGTGTTTGGTGAGCGTGATGGAGATCAGTTGAAGTATCCAGTGGATCCTCAACCGGGGTTGAATTTTTATACAGATTCAGCTTACCGTGAGAAATTGGTATATTTCTTTGGTTACCTTGGCCCACAATCGGATGTTCCTTTGACAGATGAGTTTGGTGATCCATTGATTAAGGTCAATCCTGATGGGACAGAAGAGTTCGTTTATCCAGCTCGTGATACTATGTGGTATGTATCTAAGGACATCGTTCAGTACCGTATCAAAGAAGATTGGTTCTTCGATAAGGAACGCTCAGTATTGGATGTACGCATCATAGCTATCGCGCCGGTGATCTATAAGATCGAGGAGTCTCCTTCCGGCCAGAAGGCAATCACAGGCTTGGAAGAATTGTTCTGGTTATATTTCCCGCATTGTCGTTTTGTATTCAATAATTACTTTGTGTACAATGACAAAAATGATGCGCAATGGATGTCCTACGACGACCTCTTCTGGAAAAGACGATTCAGCAGTACGATCTATAAGGCAAGTAATGTCTATGACCGTAAAGTCGATAGTTTTAGAACAGGTGTGGATGCCTTGATGGAATCTGAAAAGATCAAAGAAGATATCCGGATCATTGAACATGATGTTTGGAGTTTCTAGAATTTTTAAATATTTGGTAAGAAAGCCTTTCGCATTTGTGAAAGGCTTTCTTCGTTTTTGGATTTATTCAAATAAGTGCGCTTATCTTTGCAACATGATCAGTTTAGAACAACTCGGGGTGTTTCTACCTCAAGGATACCTTTTTCAACATGTATCCTTCCAGATAAAACGTGGCGATAAAATTGGGTTGGTGGGAAAAAACGGTGCCGGAAAATCAACAATGATGAAGTTGCTAGCCGGTATTGATCAACCCTCTGAAGGAAAAATTCACGCTCCGAAGGATTGCACTGTAGGATTGTTAACTCAGGATATAAAAGTTAATTCTGAGTTGAAGTTGAAAGATTATCTTTTGCGTTCGAACGCAGTTTTGAATGACGTTAACAACCATTTGAATGCCTTAAATGATCAGCTGATTGATCGATCAGATTATGAATCGAAGGAATATTTAGTATTGTTGGATGAGTTATCAGCCTTGAATCACCATTTTCAATTGTTGGAAGGAGCGCAATGGGAGGAAAAGGTAGTCACAGTACTTAAAGGTCTTGGCTTTTCAGATGCCGATCTGGATAAACCACTGAACACCTTTTCAGGTGGGTGGAAGATGCGCGCTGAATTGGCTAAAATATTGGTTAATAAGCCTGATTTGCTGTTGCTGGATGAGCCTACGAACCATTTGGATATCATATCAATCGGTTGGTTAGAAAGTTACCTTCAAAAGTTCGAAGGGGCAGTAATCGTTATTTCTCACGACCGTTTGTTCCTGGACAATGTTACGAAAAGAACGTTGGAAATCAGCATGGGAAAAGTGCATGACTATGCTTTTTCTTACTCAAAATACAAGATTGTTCGTGAAGAGGAAAAGGAGCGCTTAGAGCGCATGAAAAAGCAGCAAGACAAAGATATTCAGCATACCGAGGAGTTGATTAACAAATTCAGAGCAAAGAAGAATAAGGCGGCATTTGCCCAAAGTTTAATTAAGAAACTGGAGAAAACAGATCGGATTGAAGTTGAACAGGACCAGGTAACTAGAATGAAAATTCATTTTCCACTGAGTGTCCAACCGGGTAAATGGGTTTTGGAGTTGAAAAACGTGGGTAAAAAGTTCCATGATAAAGTTGTTCTTCAAGGAATAAGTATTACTGTAGGAAGGGGTGAGAAAATTGCGTTGTTGGGGCCGAATGGTGTGGGAAAATCTACGTTACTAAAACGTGTAATGGGTACGCTGGAGGGTGAAGGAGAAGTGGAATATGGACACAATGTCAACATTACTTATTTTGCGCAAGATCAAGCGGAAAAGTTGGATGTTGATCGAACTGTACTTGAAACAGTTGATTTGGTCGCAAAAGGTGACCTGAGAAGAGATCTACGTTCGATTTTGGGAGCTTTTCTTTTCTCAGGGGAGGATATTGACAAAAGAGTTCAGGTTCTTTCAGGTGGAGAACGCACCCGATTAGCGTTGTGTCAGCTGCTTTTGAGTCCCAGCAACTTTTTAATTCTCGATGAGCCTACCAATCATTTGGATATTCAGAGCAAAGAAGTGTTGAAGCAAGCTTTGATCAATTATGAAGGTACGTTCATTGTTGTTTCCCATGACAGGGAATTTCTCGATGGATTAACGAACAGAATTTGGGAAATCGAAAATGGGAATTTGAAGATCCACCATTTTGGAGTGAAGGAATTCTTACAGACGAAAATGGATTCAGATCGGCAAGATAAAGCGGATTTGAAAGAAACCAAAGTTAATTCGACGGCTCTAAACTTCAAAAATGAAAAGTCGAAATTGTCGTATGAAGAGCAAAAGGAGCAAAAGCGACTAAAGAACCAACTCCAGAATAGAATAAAGGATGTAGAGAAAAAAATAGCGTCAAATGAATCAAGATTGAAGGAACTTGATACCATTATTTCTGAACTGGATTATTCTGATTCAGTGACTTCAGAAAAAATTCTAGCTGAGTACGAAGAAAAGAAAACGGAATTGGATCAATTAATGATAATGTGGGAAGAGGCGACTGAAAAATTGATGGAAATAGATCTAAATGTATAAGTTTAGGATTGTCGTGATTTTTTCTTTTTCATCCGGGCCAGACGTTTATTCCTTTTTTTGTTTTGTTTGATTGATTTTTTTGCTGCTTTACTTTGCATTGCCCAAAATCGTTTATTGGCTTCTTTTTGATCTTTTTTTGCTTGCTTAGCTCTTTCTTGTTCTTGCTTTTCCAGCATTTTTTCAGCTTCTTCTACAGAAGAAGGCGTTTTCCCTGGGCCAGATGCCGCACATGATCCAATTGTAAGAATGGAAAACAATAATAGTAGGTGGAATATCGTTTTGAATTTCATAACTTCGTAAACAACGATATGAAGATACACATTATTGCCATCGTTTTATTTTCTATACTGGTCTTGTCTTGTAAAAAGAACAATCAACATCCTGTACCTAATATTCCTTTTGATATTACAATTGATTTAAATCTACCATCCTACTTCGATCTGCAGGGTGTCGGAGGATTTTGCTATGTTGTTGGAGGTTCTAAGGGAATTGTAGTTTACCGCAGATCAATTGATGAATTTGTTGCCTTTGATCGTCATTCTCCTGCTGATGTAAATGGTACTTGCGACCCATTGTATGCTGATGAGGATAATTTTCTCCAATTGTTGGATCCATGTTCAGACGCTAAATTCTCCATGTACGATGGCTCGCCGATTTCGGGTTCCCAATTTGGTTTGAGACAGTATGCAACAATTTACAACGGATCAAATCTACTCCGCATCTACAATTAAAGTTGATTTAATTACTTTTGCCAAAACTTTTAGAATGGCAGATATTAAGGTTACCATTATTGATAGAGAGGGAGTCTCACATGAGTTGGAGGGGCCAACTGATATGAACATGAATATCATGGAATTGTGCAAAGCCTACGATCTGCCCGTTTTAGGAGAATGCGGTGGAATGGCGATGTGTGCTACCTGTCAATGTTATCTTGAATCTGATACAGAATTACCGGAACAGAGCGATGCAGAATTGGACATGCTCGATCAGGCATTTTTTGTGAAATCGAATAGTCGTTTAGGATGCCAGATTCATCTTTCTGAAGAAATTGAAGGTATCGTTTTGAGACTAGCTCCAGAGGCTTAAAATGCCAAGCATTCTAATTTGAATTTCGCCTGAGACGTGATTAGATCAAAAAGCGAAGGTCGCACCAATGTTGAAGGTTAAGAAATGAAATCCATTCGTTCTTCCAATCACATAACCAACATCCGGTGTAGAATATACGTAATCCTTATCTTCACTAGGGTAGATTTGATTCCATCTTCTCAAGTTTAATGTATAGCGAATTCCATAATTGATTAGTAGATTCTTGGTAATGGGAGTTCGAATATTAAATGCATACATCAAAGTAAATCCTTTGTGCTTCTGATTGAAATTAACAAAGCGTTGATCCACAGCATCGATGTCTTCTTGTGTTATTTGAGTATACCCATCACTGAGTAATTTATACTTGTAATCTCTTTCAACAACCTGAGAAGTATTAAAGCCAAATCCTATTTGGTGATTCAAGCCTAAAGGAAGCAATCCTCCTTCTTTACTGAATTCAATTTTTGGCATTAGTTGAAGTGTTTTTATATCAAGACTTTCAAATTGGATATTATAATAGCCGTAATCCCAGCCATTTTGTTTGTAATGCTCGTATGGAGTAGAGATATTTGAATAATCGAACCCAGCTTCGAAACCTACAGCGAAATTTCGTTTTAAGGCCCGGCCAATAGCTATACGAAAACCATAATTCAATCGATCTTTTTTCTCAATGAGTGAATTGTTTTTAACCTTAAACGATCTATAATCGTACAAGTTGTTTTTATTGAAAAAATTGGAAAACATGGGTGAATAACCAAGTCCATTGATTTCGACATAGGTCTTTTTACCATACAATCCTGAATTTTGAGCATGAAATCCGGGAAGAAGGGTAAGGGTAGTGAATGCGATGAATAAAATGGATTTCATACTTATTTTGCTTTCATTTTAAGGTTACTGAATATGTCATAAACATGTGCACCTAGATTGTGTTTGTGAATCGGTTCTTCGAAATAATAACTATTTCCTGTTTCCACAACTCCTTTTTCCAAATCGAGAATAACGACACTCATTTCTGTTTTATTACTATTGAAAATACGCATAGGGATATGCATAGACAATACAAACGGCAATGCCGGATAAATTACAGCACTTAATCCTACATACCACCAGTTAATGTTGATTTTCTTTTCGTGTTCAACAAGTGTAAACATGACCCTAGAGGTTCCATAGTTGTTTTGTAATTCTCTTAATAAATGGTAATCAACAGGGAAAATATTGATATCTTCTTCTTGTGCTATTTGACTCAAAAATGAGATAAGTAAGTTGCGCTCGTTGTAACCTGATGTACCTGAATTTGTCAATACTCTTTTATCAATAGGAAATACCTTTATACCAAGGTCTGCAGCAGTATTTTCGATGATTTCAGAATATTTCGATTCAATTTCCTCTGACTTCAAATTATTGATTTGCCCTTTTCTATAGCTTTGAACAGTTGGCTCAACAACAATGACTTCCTGCAGACCTATTCGCATTCGATTGAGTTCATCTTGTTTTCGTATTTTTTCTTTTTCTTTTCTGCTTAACGAAGCAAAAGCATCAGCCTTAGCCTTTTTCTCATCCGATTTGTCTTTCCATTCTTTGTATATCGAAAGAAATCCTTCATCCGAAATAAGATCAGTTAATGCATATAAATAAAACTTACTACTATCGAAATTGTTTGGATTATCAGCACTCTTTTGTTTTTTTATTCGGTCGTATTTTGAGCCTGATTTGCCCGCATCAGTTTCGGAAACTTGACTGCTGGTATCTGCCTTTGCTTTTAGAAATTCATCAGCGGCCTCATCAAAAGTGCGTTTAGAGAAATTTTCCAATTTGAAACTCTCTATGCTTCCTAATTCTGAAATAAACTTGATATAAATCGCTTTTATTTCGTCATCTTCAGGATGTTGTTTATAAATATCATGAATGTTTCTCAAGGCAAGAGTAACCAACCCATCTCTAGATAATTTCTTCAGGAAAAAGTGTACAGCTGCTGACTCTCCTTCAAGATCACTCAAATTATCGATCGTTCTATTGGTTTTATTCTCTTTCTTATAAAGCATAAGATTTAGCCATGTTTGAGCCTTCATGCGCTTTAAATACATGGATTCAGGAAATTCTTTTTCAAGCAGGAAAATACTGTACAATGCATCTCCGTATTGAGCATCCAAAATATCAGAGCGCACATTTTCGAAACGCGCTATATTTTGAATGGTTTTGAATCTGGTTTCACTTAAAAAAAATATACTTTCACCCCAATTAGCATAGGCTCCAACTTCTTTTCCAATGGCTTCTTTTCTTTTCTTGATATTGGGATGGGAACTTTTGGAATCATCATAATCTTCCTCTGCTTTGATCGGATAGTTTTTTTTAGGAAACAAACTAATCGGCACAAAAATTTTGTCCGTATTGAAATAATTTGAAGGAAACTGTACCTCATCAAATGGAAGATACGAATACATTAGAACATCAAATGTTTCATAAATCGGATCAAGAGCGTACCCTGCTTTGTTATAAAGGATCAATCCGTCTTTGTCTGCCTCGAATTCTTTATCTTTAGAGTGGTTACTCAAACGATTGATTCGGTCTGAATATTTGTAGTTCTTTTGCTTCCAATCATACGTTTCTTTTACATGTTTGTGTTGAAAATGCGCAATTTCATGAGCTAGAATGAAGGCTAACTGAGCTTCATTCGTAATTTGAGCCATTAATCCGGTTGTAACAAAGATGATTCCCTGATCAGTAGAAAAAGCGTTAGTCGCATTTGATTTGATGGTATAAACTCTCAGTTTACGTCTTAATTCCGGTTCAGATTGCAACAGCTTGTCCATGATGTCACTCACATATACGGATATTTCATCTCCATAAACTACCAGTCCTGAATGGAGCATTTCGTCAATAGCATAATTGACCCCCTCGTAAAACAACTTCTCCTTCGATTTATTGGAGCCACTTGATTTCAACTTCAAGTCTTCTTCCATTTTTGCCTTCGAAGTTTTTGTGAAATCCTCAGGAATACTTCCTTTTGATCGTAAGGAATAGTAATTATTGAAATCGGTTTGGGCATTACTTAAACTAATAACCAAAAGAAAGAGAAGTGTCAATTTATTCATGGTGAAAGCGTTTTTGAGACTACTGGTCGAAAACATAATTATACTTTTAAATCTTTGGGTATTGAGCAAACGGGAATTGGTACCATTTTGTGTTTGTTGATACGATGGGATCGGTTATAGATGGCTAACACCTCACGTTGTCGCTCTGATAAGGAGTCTGAATTGCCTGTAAATTCCATTGCCCACTCCAACTCAGCATATGTTGCTCCTAATTGATCTTCATCGCTACGCCCATCTTCCCAAAGTCCATCTGTTGGTTTTGCTTCAAGTATGGATGACACCACTCCTAAATGACGGCCGAGATCGAAAACTTCTGTTTTGTACAAATCTGCGATTGGACTTACATCAACCCCTCCATCGCCATATTTTGTAAAGAATCCTACTCCAAAATCCTCAACCTTATTTCCTGTACCGGCAACCAGACAACGATGAGCTTGACCTACAGCATACAATGTTGTCATACGAAGTCGTGATCGGCTGTTGGCCATGGATAAGTTGTCTGAAACGACTTCAATAGGTAATGTTTGCTGAAATTGTTTGAATACAGTCGTTAAATCAATTTCCAGAGATTGAACATTAGAAAAACGTGATTTCAGTGCCTCAATGTGCTCACATGCTCTTATATATTCTGCTTTGGTTTGAAGAATTGGCATATTGAGCAAGACCGTTTTTCTGCCTGTTAAAGCACACAGTGTAGAAGTTACAGCCGAATCAATTCCACCGGAAATCCCAATGATGTATCCCTCCATACCGGATGACTCCAAGTACGAGGATAACCAATTTACGATATGATTTTTAATTGCTGGATATTCCAAATGAACTAGAATAGAACAGAGATTTTCAATTGCAACTGACTTTGTGTTGCTTTATTATTGAATTGTGTGTCATTTCCAATTCCATTATCTAACGGAGATGCATACGTGTAGTTCTTGCCTTTTGTTGTGTTTCTATTCGCGTGCAGTGGTGTGAATCCATAGTAATATCCAATTTCTGCAACAAGAGAAGTAGATCCGGAAAAATTCCATTCAGCCCCACCTGCTAAACCAACTGCTGACTTAAAAAAGAACATTTCTCCACCTGCTTTCATATTCTCGTTTGTAGCTGGAGATTTGGCTCCCATTGGCACATTTGGATCAAGATTGAATCCACGGTCTGTAATTGTGTTGGATAATAGAAAGCTATTTCTCAATCCAAACTTACCGAAGTAGCGGAAGTATCCTATGAAATTAGTTCTGAAAACCATCATTGTCGGTAAGGTTAAATACATCACTTTATGCGAGCGTTCAGTCATTTCGAAAAGATTGTGATTGGCATCGTTCGGATCATGATCGCCGATTGGAAGCATCTCCTTATCGTTGTACCAGTAGTAAACATTATTGCCATTATAGTTGGCTGCTCTATATTTTAAATTCTCAAAATCAAACTCTAATCCTGTACAGAACGCAATCGTTTCGGTTAATCCAAAGTTGACATTCGCTCCGATTGTTAAATCCGAACCCACACCGTTTGTTTGAATGTAATTTGTGCCCATTTTTTGCATAGCTAAACCACCTCCAAAGACAATTCCTGCCTGAACTTTTTTATCAGCAGCATCTTGAGCAAATACTCCGGCAGATAACATCAAAATACACGAAGCAACAATAACTTTTTTCATAGGTATAAAATTTAAATTTTTAAACTCATCCTAGCTAACTAGGAATAATAATGGGTTTAATTTTACTTTCAAGAATTACTTCCAATCTATCCTTATTTATTCTACTATACATTGAAATTGAGAATTTAAGACTCGTTCCAATACAGTAATAAAGCCAAATACTCAGTTTTATGAGAAGTAAAGATAACTCAAAACTAGGTTTTCACTACTTTTGAAGTGCAATATTATGAAAAAAATGAGTTGGATATATTTACTTTTTGGTGGACTTGTGGGCATGGGCTTATCGTCATGTAAATACGATCCCCTGAATGTAGATGCATCAGATGTGAAAATTGATTTACAATTTGTAAATATGGATTCCTTGCAAAGGAAAGCGGACAATGACCAACTTCTTCAACTGCATTCACAATTCAAAAAGGAAATTCCTGAGATCTATGATTATCAATTGGGCTATTGTATTGGTTTAGGAGATGTTGATGATACCGCTTTTGTTAATGGAATGCGTTCGTTTCTCTCTGATCCCTACATCGCAAAAGTTGAGAAACGCATTGCGGATAAATTCGCTGATTTGTCTGTTTACCGTCAGGAGATTAAAAGTGGATTTCAACACTTGAAGTATCATCTTTCTAAAGTTGCCATTCCTGAGAAGATTGTCTTTATGAATTCTTTTTTTGCTTCCAATGCCTTTACAACTGAAAAACAAATCGGAATTGGTTTAGAGCGTTATCTTGGGAAGGAAACGGATGTGATTTTGGATTTGCCCGGAGATAGTTTTTATCAATGGATGAAAGACGGATTGGATGAGCGCTATCTTTCAAGAGATGCATTGTGTTCGTGGATCATGACGCATGTTATTGAAGAAACGAATGGGAATTTGACCGAGCAAATGATTCGTTGGGGAAAAATAATTTATCTGACTGAAGCTGCTTTTCCGCAAAAGGATCATGCAATTATTCTTCGGTACTCAGATGAGGATATGAAATGGGCGTTGGAACAGGAACAGGAGATATGGAATTATTTGGTGCGTGAAAAATTGCTGTTTAAATTGGATGAACGACTTAAAATCAACATGCTGAATGAAGGACCGTTCACCATTGGATTACCCGAGAAAGGTCCTGACAGACTTGGTCAATTTATGGGATGGAGAATGGTGAAAAAATACATGGAGATCAAACGTGTTAATGTTGAGGAATTAATCAAAACACCCTACACAGCAATATTAGCAGAATACGAGATAGACTGATTATGGAAGAAAAAATTGTAAAAACATCTGAGATTACGGTTAAAGTTGGTTTGAATGAGAACAATCTGCCGATTGCAATGAAATGGAGTGCGGCAGACGGAAACGTGCAAGATTCACCAGCAAAAGCGATGTTGTTGTCATTATGGGATCCCACTGACAACAACACGATGAAAATTGATCTGTGGACGAAGGAAATGACTGTTGAGGAAATGAAGCAATTTTTCCATCAAACTTTATTAACAATGGCTGATTCATTTGAAAAAGCTACAGGGGAACATAACATTAGTGAGGATTTGAGAGATTATTGTTTCCATTTTGCGGATAAGATGCAAATCATGCCGGAGAAGTAATGAGTTCTGGAATCCTGCATAAAATGAATGTTCGACTTGGTGATCAGGTCGATTATCAATTGGAACTCGATGAGTTGGTTCGAATGAATGAGTTGGTTGGTAGTGAATTGAAATTGTGTTGGACAGGTCAGATCTATTGTTCAGTTTGCGGTAAGTTGACCAAGAAATCATTTGGCGATGGATTCTGTTACCCCTGTTTTGTCAATGCTCCCCAAGCAGCTCCTTGTATCATTCGTCCTGAGTTGTGTCGAGCACACGTAGGTGAGGGTAGAGATCCGGAATGGGAAATGCGCAATCACAATGTGCCTCATGTTGTTTATCTGGCTGCTTCAGATATTGTAAAAGTTGGAATAACAAGAAGAGATCAGGTTCCGACGCGATGGATCGACCAGGGTGCAAGTTCGGCGATTCGACTGGCAGAAACACCCAACCGTTATGAGGCGGGACTATTGGAGGTTGCACTTAAGGATTTTTTTGCCGACAAAACAAACTGGCAACGCATGCTCAAAAATGAGATTGATGAACAAATCGATCTTGTTGAAGAAAAGTGGAACTTACACGATCAACTTCCGGCAGATTTGACCAATTATTTCTCGGAGAATGACGAGGTGACTGAAATTCGTTATCCCGTGCTGCAATTCCCCGATAAGGTGAAGAGTTTGTCCTTTGATAAATCGCAGGAAGTCAGAGCTAAGTTAGTGGGAATCAAAGGTCAATACTTGATTTTTGAAGGTGGTGACGTTCTGAATATCCGTAAACATACCGGATATAAAGTTGCTTTGGAGTTCTGATACAGCATTTTTGATCCTTCAATTATTCCTAATTTCGCGGCATGGGAAAAGATAAATTACGCCGATTTGCCTTGATGGAAGGTTTTGAAAATGTTTTTCAACCATCTGTTGGTGTTGAATTTCCGTTGAAAGGAAAATGGCGTTCTGATTATTTCAAAAATGATTATCCAATTGTATTGGAGCTGGGATGTGGGAAAGGTGAATATTCGGTTGGCTTGGCGAAGCATTTTCCCAATAAGAATTTCATTGGTGTGGATATCAAAGGTGCTCGAATGTTTATTGGGGCCAAAGAGGCCTTAGAGAACAACATGACTAACGTTGCATTTCTTAGAACAAAGATTGATTTTATTCAGGATTACTTCGCAGCAAATGAAGTGGATGAGATCTGGTTAACGTTCTCGGATCCACAACCAAAGAAACCACGAAAAAGACTGTCGTCTACTTTGTTCATCAATCGCTACAGACAAATTTTGAAGCCAGGTGGATTGGTGCACATGAAAACCGATTCGGATATTCTATTTGAATTTACTGAAGAACAAATCAAGGAGCACAATTACCAATGCGAAGAATTGACTTGGGATTTATACGGGAGTCTTCCGGAAACTATCGACCCGCAAACCCGCGAGATCTTCCATATCAAAACACATTATGAGAAACTGTTTAGCGCCAAAGGAAGCGTAATCAAGTATTGCCGTTTTAGAATTAACTAATAGTGCATTGACTTCGTCGATTTCAGCTCGTCTCGATACAATCCTGACGATGCGCTATTCTTATGTCAGGATCACTAGACAAGCCGCTCCAATTAGCTTCGCCGAACTTACGTTTGTCAATTGTGCATTGTCAAGCTACTTTTAGTTTCGCCATCTTCGACTTGGAAAACTGAGCTTTTGCATACTCGCCAGTCACTCTAAATTCCGTTTCACCACTTGAAGGCAATTCATACATCGCATCGTTAAGGATTGCCTCGCAAATTGATCTCAATCCACGCGCTCCAAGTTTGAACTCAATCGCTTTGTCGACGATAAAATCGAGCACTTCTGAATCAAATGTCAATTTCACATTATCTAGCTCGAAAAGACGAAGGTACTGTTTTACCAAAGCATTTTTAGGCTCCGTTAAAATGCGTTTCAGACTTGATGCGTCAAGTGGATCCAAATAAGTCAATACAGGGAAACGACCAATTAATTCAGGAATTAATCCAAATGTTTTAATGTCGGTTGGATTGATATACTTCAATAAACTTTCTGAATCAATGCGTTCTTCATCTGCTGCGGCAAATCCAATGGTTTGTCGGTTGACACGGTTCGCGATAATTCGCTCGATGCCATCAAATGCACCACCACAAACGAAAAGAATGTTCTTCGTGTCAATTTGGATCATCTTTTGCTCAGGATGCTTGCGCCCTCCCTGAGGTGGAACATTAACGATAGATCCTTCCAGTAATTTTAAAAGTGCTTGTTGTACACCTTCCCCTGAAACATCACGTGTAATCGAAGGGTTATCACTTTTACGTGCGATTTTGTCGATCTCGTCAATAAAAACAATTCCTCGTTCAGCAGCTTGCACGTTGTAATCGCTTGCCTGAAGTAGTCGCGATAAGATACTTTCTACATCCTCGCCAACGTATCCTGCTTCAGTTAATACTGTCGCATCGGCAATACAGAAGGGTACGTTCAACATTTTCGCGATCGTTTTAGCAAGAAGTGTTTTTCCTGTCCCTGTTCGCCCAACCAAAATCACGTTAGACTTTTCAATTTCCACCTCATCCTTTTTCGGTGGTTGATTCAAGCGCTTGTAATGATTGTATACAGCAACGGAGAGCACTTTTTTAGCATCCTCCTGTCCAATGACATATTCATCAAGTTTCGCTCTGATCTCTGAGGGTTTGAACACCTTCAAAGGCTCTGATTTCGCAGAATCTTTGTCCTGCACTTCTTCCTCTTTGATGATGGAGTGAGCTTGAGAGACACAACTCTCGCAAATATGACCTGAAACTCCGGCAATCAGAATTCCAACCTCATTTCGGGATCTCCCACAGAACGAACAACCTGCTTCTTTTTTTGACATGATATGTTGACAAAAAAGCCCACCGTCTTGTGAACGGAAGGCTCTATAATTAGTTATACAAAGTTAGACTATTTTGGGTTACGCACCAATACTTCGTCTACCATTCCGTATTCTTTTGCTTCTTCAGCTGT
The DNA here is from genome assembly GCA_036825545.1 of Crocinitomicaceae bacterium. Classification (GTDB taxonomy): domain Bacteria; phylum Bacteroidota; class Bacteroidia; order Flavobacteriales_D; family Crocinitomicaceae; genus M0103. The sequence goes on from DAISYB010000002.1 coordinate 194,198, forward strand.
CATCCAGTAATCGCGATCTGAATCAGCCCATACTTTATCGTACGTTTGCTTAGAATGTTGTGCAATGATATCGTACAATTCTTTTTTCAATTTTTGAATCTCACGCGCTGTGATTTCGATATCAGACGCTTGTCCTTGTGCACCTCCCAGTGGTTGGTGAATCATTACGCGAGCATGCTTCAACGCTGAACGTTTACCTTCGGCTCCCGCACACATGAGAACTGCTCCCATTGAAGCGGCCATTCCAGTACAGATTGTTGCCACATCCGGCTTGATGTACTGCATGGTATCGTAAATCCCGAGTCCTGCATACACTGACCCACCCGGTGAATTCAAATAGATCTGAATATCCTTGTTTGCGTCAACTGATTCAAGGAAAAGTAACTGTGCGTTAATGATGTTAGCCACATAATCATCAATACCGGTTCCCAGAAAGATTATACGATCCATCATTAAACGTGAGAATACGTCCATTTGTGTCATGTTCAATGGACGCTCTTCAATAATATATGGTGTCAATGATGACTCGATGTAATGATCTACGTGCATGCTGGTCAAGCCCATGTGCTTAGTGGCATACTTGCGAAATTCGTTCTTATCCATTTTTACTGTTTGTGTTGTTTATACGAACGTTAAAGATAAAAGCAAAGTTGGTATGGACAATGGATTTTTTTAAAAATATAAACCTTTTTGAGAGAACATGGAACGCTACGCTGATGGAACATAGACCGCTGCGCTGATGGACTGAATTCTCCATGTGTCATTCCCTGAAATAGCTTGACTGTTTTAAAATTTAAAATAGATGA
>DAISYB010000003.1:0-173545 GCA_036825545.1 Crocinitomicaceae bacterium
ATTAAAAATAGTATTCCAAAAAAAAGTAAAGTTTGTTTTTTCATTCTTTGGTTTTATTTAATTTACAAGTTGAATTCCCGTGTAATTCTGAGGAGTGACTGCTTTTAGTTCACCCTTTAAATTTTCAGAGACAGCTAAAGTGTCAATGAACTCATGAACTGAAGCTTTAGTGACTGCTTCATTTTTACGAGTAAGTCCTTTCAATGCTTCATAAGGTTTCGGAAAACCTTCACGACGCAGAATCGTTTGAATGGCTTCTGCAACTACGGCCCAATTCTCTTCTAGATCCTGTTGGAACGCAGGTTCATTTAATAAAAGTTTTTCCAGGCCAGTCATTGTTGCTTTAAATGCGATCAAGGAGTGAGCAAATGGCATCCCGATGGTTCTCAAAACCGTTGAGTCTGTTAAATCTCGCTGTAAACGTGAAACAGGTAATTTGGCTGATAAATGCTCTAATAGTGCATTGGCAATTCCTATGTTACCTTCTGAATTCTCAAAATCGATTGGATTTACTTTGTGTGGCATGGCGGATGAACCGATTTCTCCTTCTTTCAATTTTTGCTTGAAATAATCCATCGAAATATACGTCCACATGTCACGATTAAGATCCAATAGAATTGTATTGATCCGACGCATAGCATCAAAAAGAGCGGCCAAATTATCGTAATGTTCAATCTGAGTAGTGGTTTGACTTCGGTTCAATCCAAGCTGATTATCCACAAAATCATTGGCAAACTTTACCCAATCTGTGGAAGGGAAAGCGACAAAATGGGCATTGAAGTTTCCTGTTGCACCACCAAATTTAGCAGACAAAGGCACGCGCTTAAGTTGTTCCAATTGGACTTTCAAACGTTCACTGAAAACCTGGATTTCTTTTCCCAGGCGAGTTGGTGAAGCTGGCTGACCATGCGTACGTGCCAACATGGGGATATCTTTCCAATCATTTTTCAAGGCATCCAATTTATCAATCACCAATTGCAAAGAAGGAAGATACACATCGTTCAACGCCTCTTTGATTGAAAGCGGAACAGAAGTGTTGTTGATATCTTGGGAAGTCAAACCAAAGTGCACGAATTCCAGGTATTCAGACAATCCTTCTTTTTCCAATTTGTCTTTTAGAAAATATTCAACGGCTTTCACATCGTGATTCGTAGTACGCTCCGTATTTTTGATCCACAAAGCATCTTCTTCTGAGAAAGTCAGATAGATTGAACGAAGCGATTCAAATTTCTCCTTTGGAAAAGATTTAAGCGGTTCAACACCTGAGTTCACAAGCGCGATCAAGTATTCCACTTCAACCAAAACCCGGTAACGAATAAGACCAAATTCTGAGAAATAAGTTTGTAACTCTTTAGTTCTGCTGTTGTAGCGACCGTCGACCGGTGAAATGGCTGTTAATGGAGAAAAATTCATACTCAACTTAAAATGTGTAAATCAACTCGGAAAAGTTTCAAAGATAAGAAATCATCAGAGACAGGACATGATTTCGGCCACAATCATTAATTTTAGGCATGCGATTTTTTAAGGATCTGTTTATTGGATTAAGGGCCTATTACAGAGCTTTGTTGTTCATGAAAGAGCACCGCTTGTTTTGGTACATTCCAATTCCAGCAGTTCTCATGTTGGGAATCTACAAGTTGGGAGATCTCATTAAATCGCACCACACTTCCATTTCCAGTGACAACATGAATCAAATTGTTTGGGGATTGCTGGTACTTATGTTGGAAATCTTAGCCGGATTGACATTAATGAAGTTTTCTAAATACCTTGTAGTCATTTTGTTGTCACCTTTTTTGGCATTTTTAAGTCAAAAATGCGAAAAGATCATTACCGGAAACACGTATGCTTTTGATCTTCCTCAATTGTATCGCGATATCCGAAGAGGAGTGAGAATTGCTTTGCGCAACGTGATGTGGCATTACTTTTTTTTCGCATTGATCTATTTGGTCTCCTATTTAGGCTGGGAGAATCCGGAGAAGTCACCGGTATTTTATTTAACCTTCGTTCTTGGTTTCTTTTACTACGGATTCAGTTTTATGGATTATGTCAACGAACGATTAAAATGGGATATGGATGAAAGCATCCGATTCGTTCGTAAACACAGAGGTCTGGCTATTTCAATTGGGATGATTTACTCCTTGATGATCCTTGTTCCGGTTGATTTAGAAATCGTATTTACCGGTTCTTCATTCGAAAAAGGTTTCTTCACGGGACTATCTATTTACATCGGACAGGTACTGCTCTGGATCTCAGCTGCAAGTGCTCCGGTATTGGCAATTGTCGCAGCAACATTAGCGATGAACGAGTGTGTTGATTTGAAAAAGAATGTCCACAGCAAGAAATCTGATTGATTTAATTGTAACTTTCTTTTCAAGTACCACAAAAAATCCGTTTTTTTGTGCTGACTTAGAAAAATTAAAACCACAAAACATGACAAGAAAGGCATTGATCGTATTGATTTTAACGTTCTGCGTTAGTCCTTTATTTTCTTCAGCATCTACTCCACCTGATAGCACGAGTAACATTGCAGATAGAGCATCGGCACTGTTAATGATAGACGAGGGTAGAACGATGTTTAATAGTGGCAAGGTGAGGGATGCTTTGATTCGCTTTCGCCAGGCAGCAATAAAAGATCCATATACATGGAGAGCACCATATTGGATTGCTCAGTGTCATTATACACAGAATAATTTCGGTTATGCACTACAATATGCAAATCAGGCAATAGCACTTGGAAAAGATGATGTAGACAAAGAAGTGTATGAGCTTTTAGGAAAAGGATACCATCGGATGGGGAATCTGGATTCAGCCTTGATTAATTATGAAATAGCACTCCAACGACTTTCAAAAACTCGTGTCAAAGATTTACAAATTGAATTGAGAATCCAACAAGTGAAATTCGCTCAAGAAGCCATTAAGAACAATGGTGAATCTAAGAAAGTACTGATGAAAGGTGATGTCAATTCCGGTTACGATGATTATAGTCCGATTTTCACCTCCGGAGGCAAGGAAATGTATTTTGTGTCTAGAAGAAGTGATACGAAAGGTGGAAACATGAATCCGGAAGAACAAGTTTTCTTTGAAGATGTCTACCGTGCAGTGTGGAATACAGAAACAGCAGCCTGGGATAGTGTATCGAATGATTTGGGCAGATTAAATACAGAAGGTTTTGACGCTATAACGTACATTTCCAGAGATGGTAAACGAGGATTGATGACAATTAATTTGACGGCGACTGCAGCAAAGAAAACAACCAAAGGATCGGATATTTTCGAAATTGAAATGACAGATAAAGGTAAATGGTCAACTCCAAAACGCATTAATAACAAAACAATTAATTCTACTTTCTTTGATGGATCAGCGACGATGACGGAAGATCAAAGTACAATGTATTTTGTGTCTGATAGAAAGGGTGAGAAAAGTTCTACGGATATTTATGTAGTGCACAAAGTTGGTAAAAAATGGGGCGAAGCAAAACCGTTGCCAATGGGAGTGATAAATACAGTTGGGCGTGAAACAACTCCATTTGTTACAGGAGATGGTCGTTTTTTGTTCTATAGTTCAGATGGATTGCCTGGAATGGGTGGATTAGATGTTTATGTGGTGGAAAATTTAGGAGGTGGACAATGGGGCACTCCAATTAACCTTGGGCCAACTGTAAACACGGTAAACAATGATACGCACTTCCAATATTACAAAGAATTGAATAAGGCCGTAATGGCTAGTTTCGAAATCGTTGGTCAGAAAGCAAGTATGGATTTGTATGAGTTGGACATGACTGGATATGAGATTCCATCGAATCAGAAGTAAATTGATTTTTATAGTGACTAGGGAGGTTTCGGCCTCCTTTTTTTGTGAAATCATGTATACTCGATTTTTAATTGCAAACTCTTTGTAATGAGCGATTATTCTAACTTTGCGACATGAATCGTTTCTTTTTTGAAATTTCCTACGACGGTGCCAAGTATTTTGGATGGCAGCGCCAACCTGATCAAATTTCAGTTCAACAGGAAATTGAAGAAGCACTTACCCGATTGAATTCAAACACTGAATTGCAGATCGTAGGCTGTGGACGTACAGATACTGGAGTTCATGCCAAGCAGTACTTCTTTCATGTCGATCTACCGGAAGAAATGCAAACAAATCAACTGGTCTATAAACTCAATAAAATGTTGTCACCCAACATTGCTGTGCAACGGGCTTTTCCTGTGAAGGACGAACTACATGCCAGGTTTAGTGCAACGAAGAGAACATATCGCTACTTTATACACAGTGAAAAGGATCCTTTTATAAAAGATTTCAGTTGGTATTATCCCGGAAAATTGGATTTGGATGCTATGAATAGTGCTGCTCAACTGCTGTTGGGAACACAAGACTTTACTTCCTTGTCTAAGTTGCATACAGACGTAAAGACGAATATCTGTACGGTATTTTCGGCTGAATGGAGAATTCAGGATAAACAAGTGTATTTTGAAATTTCGGCCGATCGTTTTTTGCGGAATATGGTGCGAGCTACAGTAGGAACTCTACTGGAGGTAGGAATGGGTAAAATACAGCCTCAATCGATTTGTGAAATTCTTGAAGCAAAAGACCGCTCCGCTGCCGCAGTAAGCGTCCCTGCTCATGGACTTTTTCTTTGGGAAATTGAGTATCCATGGTAAGGTTGGCGGTATTATTTATTATCCTTTACGGATACGCGGCACTCCGTTACCACGTCGGTCAAGATCTTGAGTCCGATCAGTTTTTTTTTGTTTTGAATAAAGCTATATCCTGGACAGCGTTCGTTCTGTTGACTACCAGTATCTTGAAAGATGAGGTACTGGAAAAGGTGAATTTGACTCGCCGTTCCTTAGGGATGACAGGGTACATTTTTGCAGTTGTTCATATTCTATTGGGACTGATCTTGTTATGGGAGAATTCCTATCCTAAGTTTGTCAGCAATGGTGCACTGAATACTCTAGGTTGGACCGTGATTCTGATCGGACTAATTGCATTCATTCTTTTTTCCATTCCATTTGTACATGTTTTGAAAAAAGAAAAGCAGTCTAAGCAGTATAAAATTGCCAAATGGGGTGTTTTAGTGGTTTTATTTCATCCCTTTTTAATTGGTTGGAAGGGTTGGTTTACACCGGCAGTATGGCCACTTTATCTTCCGCCCATCACTTTGCTTAGTGTGGTTTATGCCATTTCAATTTGGATCATTCGCCTTAACTACAAACGATGATTTCAATAGAGGAACCGTTATTGACCGATAATTCATGCTCTCGTGTTAAAATAACTCAGATCAATAAACAACTATTCGTGATAATCCTTACAGATTCATAAGCGAATCAAATAATCCTTATCGAGTCCAGATCTTCAAAAATCCGATAATCTGTGGACAAAAAAATACTTTAAGCTAGACAATACTTTCAATGAACAGTCATTATTTCACAGTGGAATTGAAAAAACGCTTCTTGAAGTAACGAACTAATGTTAGCAGAAGTAGCAATACAGAGACAAAGCTGAACGAGCGTCCCATTACATCGCCATAGGTTGAGTAAAAGGTCGTCTCAGTGTTTTTATTCACTTTCACATTAAAGGCATCTTCCACCCACCATTTGGTTTGATGGACCACATCACCGCGTTGATTGATGATGCAGCTGATTCCAGTATTGGCTGAACGGACAACTGAACGTCTGGATTCAATTGCTCTCAGCCTTGAAAAACTCATGTGTTGCTTGTAACCTGGTGTGTCGCCCCACCAACCATCGTTGGTAATAACAAAAACAATTTCGGCTCCTTTGCGGCATTGTTCAGCCAGCAATCCACCGCAAACTGATTCATAACAGATCAAGGGAGCAAAAGTAAGCCCTGTGCCTGACATCACTTGCGGTTCTTTTTCTATTCCTAAAGAACCGGAAGTACCACCATTTTCAATCGAAAGTTCTTCCAAAAAAGGGAGATATTCGGAAAAGGGCATAATCTCAACTCCCGGAACCAATAGCGATTTATGCACGAAATTTAATTCTTGTTGGTCATCGATGAGTAAAGAAGTGTTGTAATATTCTATAAATCCTGGACCATCTCTTAAAGGTCGGGAAGCTCTTGAATTTTTCGTTTCAAAAAATCGAGCAGTGGAGGCACCTGTGAGCAATAATGGAAGTTGATTATTTTGTTTCCAATTCAGCAGATAATCAATGCTCAATGTTTGAAGCGCGTATTCTTCAAAGAAAGCTTCACTTACAGCAGTTTCGGGCGCAACAACAATTGAGGTTTCTGGTGTTATTTTGGAGTCTGCCAGTGCACAAATAGATTTGATCTGTTCGATGACCGGCACATCAAATTTTTCGTTGTATGGATCAAAGTTGGGTTGAACAACAACAACTTCCACAGCATCATTTTTTTCTGCATAACTCATGTAAGAGATAACCGATCCGAGTAGGGGAATAAGAATGATGATAAAAAAGGACCAAATAAGAGGAGTTTGAATGCGCCAGGTTTCTTTTTTTAAAAGTAGATTCTCTGCGATACGAGCACCCAATAAATTAACAAGGATCACCCAAAATGTACCACCGAGGACACCTGTATAGGAGTACCATTGTACGGACCATGGAGTAATGCTGAATACGTTGCCGAAATGTAGCCAAGGCCATGAAAGTTCCCAATGATAGTGAATAAATTCAAAAGCGATCCAATAAAAAAACAAAGACAAGTAACCTTCTTTTTTACCTACAAATTTCTTGGTGTAGTGAAACATCAAAAAAACGAGAGCCATAAAGATTGAATTCAGAACAAATGCCATTGTCGCACCCATTGCACTAGCGTTCCAAACCCACCAAGTCGCCCCGATATTGTAAATGAAAAAGGTAATAAGAGCGTGAATAAAAACTTTAGATGAGCGATAGTTCTGCTGACTTACTTGTGCCTCAATTAGTAGAAGAGGAATTAGAGCAATAAAAACGAGGAAAGTTAAACTCCCTGTATATGGAAATGAAAGTACGAGTAGTATTCCTGATAGAACACTAAACAGGTACCGGTGTGTGCGAGTGATCGAGTTCATAGATCAAAAATAGTCAAAACAAAAGGGCCGGAAAAATCCGACCCTTTATTCATGTTATAAGATTCTGTTATTTGAAAATAATCTTCATTTCAACACGTCTGTTTTTCTGGCGTCCTTCCGGTGTATCATTGGATGCTATCGGCATCGTTTGACCGAAGAACAGAACATTCAAACGTGAAGCGTCAATTCCTTGAGATACCATGAAGTTGCGAACAGCTTCAGCACGCTTCTTAGAAAGAATCATGTTTTTCTGTGCATCACCAACATTATCTGTGTGACCTGCAATCTGTAATCCCCATTCCGATTTCTTCTTAAGTACTTCAGCCAATTCAGTCAATGAAGGAATCGAAACTTCCTTAATGATATCCTTACCTGTCTCAAATTCGAGGTTATCGAAGGCTGTCTTAAGAATTTCTTCTACCTCTTTTTCGATTTCAGGACAACCTCTGTTGCTCTTCGGACCAGGAGTGTTTGGACAATCATCGTCTTTGTCTAATACGCCGTCACCATCTGTATCCTGATAAGGACATCCTTTGTTCGCAATTGGTCCAGCTAGATAAGGACAATCATCATCTTTATCCAAGATTCCGTCACCATCTGTATCTGGCCATGGACAACCGTTGTTTTCTTTCGGACCAGCCAATTCAGGACATCCATCAAGGAAGTCTAAAATACCATCACCATCTGTATCCGGACATCCGTCGTAAACAAGTGGGCCAGGTACATCCGGACAAGCATCGTCTTTATCAGGAATTCCATCACCGTCTTTATCCGGACAACCGTTAAACGCAGCCAAACCAGCTTCAGTAGGACATTCATCATTCGGATCGATTATTCCATCGCCATCTGTATCCGGACACCCATTGTATTTTGCTTCACCAGCCAGATCCGGACATGCATCGTCCTTATCAGGAATTCCGTCCCCGTCTTTATCCGGACATCCGTTAAATTGAGGTAGACCGGCTTCCATAGGACAAAGGTCGTCTCTATCCGGAATTCCGTCGCCATCCGTATCGGGACATCCTTTAAATGCCCAAACACCCGGTACAACAAGACATTCATCCAATTTATCGGAAACTTTATCTCCATCAACATCACTTGGGTGACTGTACAAGACAGGAACTCTTAATCCTGCATAAAACTCAGCGCCCCAAACTTTTCCTGTTGCGAATAAAGTTCTGAAATCCGTGCATCCGACTGTTAATGGTCCTAAACGTGTAGCAAGTCCAGTCTTAAAGCCGGAATACTGATTGTATGATATTGGTAAATGAATTCCAAACCATGGATGATCAAAGCTTGGAGTAATTGCAAATTGATTAGCAACGTGTACTTTCGATCCATTTTTCTTAGATACCATATTGATCATACCTACGGCGTTTACATAGAAGTATTTATAAATATGATAATCCAATTGCAGACTTAAAGCAGTTGGGGTATTCATGAAAAAAGTTGAACTCACATCTTCACCAGCAGTCCATTGAGGATCATTTTGGATCAAACTATCAAGAGTTTGGTCGAACGCTAACAATGAATTGCTATTTTCAAAAGTGGAAAAAGCAAAAGGGGAGGTAGCATTAACATTGAAATTTCGGCTCATTCCACCTTTTTGGAACTTCATTCCACCAATATCCAAGATGGAAGCACCTGCACGTATTTTATACTTTTCACGGTCTCTTCTCCAAATATTGGTTTCACCATCCATATCGTATTTATATTCTTTCCAATCCGGTCGCCATTCATAAACAAAACCAAGGTCAAGGCCTAAACCAAATTTTGAAGCAGAACCAGGCATGCCTGATGCAGATCCGTTGATGTATCCATCAACATTTCCTGAATACCCATAATCAAAGCTACCTGACAAGAGGAATGAAGTATCCTCGTTCTTTAGGTTGTAATTTATGTTATCAGTGTATAAGTACGCAGCAGCCATGCCCATCAAGTACTTTGCACGACCTCCAAATTTCATAAAGTGCTCACCATCATCTTTCAAAACTTGTGCATAGTTGATGCCGTATTCTTGCCAGGTTAAATGGTTGATACTAAGTAGTTCATTGTTCAATTGAACGTTCCAAAGATCCGGATATTCAAATCCATTCTCTGCCAAAACAGCAAGTTTCGGATCTACACGGTCAATGTTAGTAATAGAACGAAACTTTGCAGAGAATCCAACAGCCATTTTTGGATTTATATGGAACATAAAATTTAATAAGTCAATCTGAACATTGTTGTAAATTCCAAGTGTTTTAGACGAATTCTTATTGTAATTACGTATTAAGTATCGCTCTTGAAACGTAGAATCAGGAGCTGCCCAGCTGTTGTAAATAGATTCATCTAAGAATGATTTCGTCCACCACTTTGGCATATCCTTGGTGTCAAATGCCCAAGCATTGTTATACAAATTGAAATTGAAACTGGCTAGGTTCACATCAACGATGAATCGGCTATCCACAAAACTTGCGGGTTGAAGATCAGTTCCCATCACTCCTGCATAATTACTGCTGTGAACCCCAAGGTAATTTTGAGCTTTGGCTTGAGGGAGACAACTAATGAAGGTTATCATTAGTAGTAAAATTCGCATGTGTTTCATTCCTTGTTTTGTTAGTTAATAGTGTATTGAACAATAAAATCATCAACAATTGTAGTCAGGATAAACTGAGTGGAATTTGATTCATTCACAACTGCCTTCAGCGATCCCGGTACAGGTTTTTCATTTATTAATTTGCCATTTAGACCGTACAAATATACATCATTCTGCAAACCGTCAACAACTGTTAAAACAGTTCTTCCCAAAACAGATGTAGAAAGGCGTAAGTATTCGATTTGTTTAGCTGAAGTTGTAAGATTTATTTTGGTTTGACCAGTCTGTGTCACAAGTTTGGCTAGATCTCCTTTTGAAAGTAGAATCTCATAACGCTCGTTGACTTCCTCTAATTTGTAATCGGCTAAATTTTTGCCAATTATCGATCTATTGCCTTTTTGATCAATGTATAATAATTGTCCTTTATCTAAAGCGATGAAGAACAATTCATTCGGTCTTTTAATTGCAAAGGTCTTTTCGGGTATTTTGAAATTTCGGTATTCTCTTCGAGTTCCAGCGTCGTACATTCTGAATTGTTGATCATCCCGGACACCATAAAACAACTTTCGCTGCGAGACCCAAACTTCAGGAGGGTAGTGTCCTGTCATCATGCCTGAACTTATCATTGCAACCCTTTTTCCATTCTGATCAAATAGCAAAAGGTCACCAGTTGCATTCATGCCAAGTAGGTAGTTTTTATTTTTCCAGTTGTAAACTGTGGCATCTGATGCCAATTGACGATCGGCGACTACAATTGGGAATCCATGCGGTATTTGACCGTTTTCGTCGAATAAGTGAATTCCATTCTTAGTGGTAACTAAAAAATGGTTTTTGTCTTTGAAAATAACCTGTTGTAATGAGCCAATAGGCTCAGTTGCCATATTGCGTTCCCATGATTTTTGTCCCTTAGAATAAGAACGGATAGTACCTGATTTTGTTAATACACAGAAATTGCCCTGACCTGATTCTACAAGAAAATCATGAATGCTAGCTCCTTGCTTATAAGATGCTACTGTATTCTCATTTTCATCATTTTGATCATATTGCTGAGCTAGAGGAAAAGCTGTTTCGATAATCCATCCATTCTTTATCGTAGTTGCTCTCTGTATCTTAGAGGAAACATAGCGTTCAGAAACTCTTGCGGGAAGTTTACCATAAATCTGATTAACCTTGTCGCTATTTTGAACTAAAGTCCGTCCTAGTTTATAATCAGCAACAATTTTTTCACATGTAGCTTGATCTGAACTGATTACGACAAAATCGTCCATGCTGTATGCATAGAAACCTTTTTTTGGGTCGGCAGGAAATCCTTTTAGCAATTCCATGTTTTGAAAAAATCCAAATGATTGGTTGAGAGGATCTTTACGGGTAAAATCAAACAAACTATTCACAGGATCCTGACTCTCTTTGAAATCAGTAATCAATACTTCAAAATTGTTGATGCTAAAACGAACTAATCCTTTGTCTATCCAAGATCTAACCGGGCTTTCAGCATATATGGGATCGATAGAAAATAGATAGTCAGAATCGAAGAAATGGTAATCTTTTATATCTCTTGGTAAAACATGAGCAAAAAGTTCTTTATCATTGACTTGACGACCAATGATGTCTTCACTTACCCGCGCGATGTATTCAATCCGTCCTTCTTTCTTGAAATAGATGTCGGTAACTTGAAAATGATCACCTTTAAATTCGATGATTGAAGCACTGGACTTTTTATCTTGCCGATTCCAATCTGTACTTAGTCGAGTTGTGGATAAATCAGATGTACTTAAATAGAGTCTGTTGCGGTAGATTTTGCCTTTGAAAGAAGAATACCTAAATTCTTTTAATCCTTCAAATTTGATTTCTGCTTCTTTTCCGAATAGTAAACTTACTTGCTCGCGATCCCAATGGGAATACCCTTCAATTAGGACATGATTCCGTTTGGAGCTAATGTAAACTGATTGAACATTATCAGTAAAAGATGGAATGGCGAACAGTAATTGTTCAACCTCTTTTTCCATTTTTATATTGATATCAGACCAGTTAACTTCTTTTGCTCTATGAACAACAAGGATCTTTTCGTCTTCTTTTCCGAAAAGAATCAATGGTGATAGTTCGTTTTTTTTATCGATGAGATCGATAGCTACATACCCCGTCCATAATAATGCAATGATTCCAAGTGTTATAAGAACATATCTTCCGAGCATACTTTCCCCAATTTCTAAACAAATTTAAACTGAATCTCGGATTTTTGAGGCGCTGTAATTAATAACAAATGAACACCGGAATGTTTATCAGAAAAGTGATAGTTGTTCAGGTGGAAGTAGGTTGAACGTCATTCTGTGATGTATACAGGGGCCGTGTGTTTTAATTGCTTCGCGGTGTTTGATCGTAGGATAACCTTTGTTCGTTTTCCAATCATAATGAGGGAGCTCCATGTGAAGATTTTCCATGTAGAGATCTCTGTATGTTTTGGCTAATACGGAAGCAGCTGCAATATTCATAAATTTACCATCACCTTTGATAATGCAAGTATGAGGGATAGCTCCAGCATGAAAACGGTTGCCATCGATCAATAAATGATCAGGAATGAGTGTCAATTTATCAACAGCTCTCTTCATGCCTGTTATACTTGCATTAAGAATATTCATTGTTTCTATTTCTCGCTCAAATACGAACTCAACTGCAAAACTCAAAGCCTCTTTTTCAATAATTTCTTTGAGGACAATTCTTTTGCTGTGACTTAATTGTTTAGAGTCGTTGAGCCACTCGTGACTAAAATCTTTTGGAAGGATTACTGCGGCCGCTACTACAGGTCCCGCAAGACAGCCTCTCCCGGCTTCGTCACAACCGGCTTCAACTTTGAATTCATGAAGAAAAGGTAAAAGTTTTCCCATACTTGACAAATTTGGTAAAAAAATTGTAGCTTAGTTCTCAAATTAGATACAACCATTTGAAATAAACTTTCGTCTAAACATTAAAACAACAAGATATGAAAACTCTTTTTTATACATTTTTAGTAGTAGTTGGTTTTGGATCAGCAGCATTCGCACAAGAGAAATCAACTATAGCAGTGGGGCCAACTACAACTGAGATCAATAGCGGAAAGCAAACTGGTAAATTTACGTTTATTATGCCTCAAGGCACTACTGCTGAGGATGTGGCTCACACAACTAAGTATTATACAAATTACTTTACTGTTGATTACAAGGAATCTTCAAGAGAAGCGAAGATAACAATGGTAAGTAACGATGAGAGATCACGCGCTGTGATTGCTCGTTTTTTGGTGTCGAACGGAGTGAGAGAAGTGAATATCAGTGGGACATTAGTTTCTGTTGATGAACTGTTTGAGAAGTATCTGAAATAACTCTGAAAGAATATTATACATAAAAGCCACCCTATAAGGTGGCTTTTTTAGTGTCAGGCAATTTGTCCATTAATAATTATATCGATTAGCTTCAATCACCGCCTGTGCGATCAATTGGCGTGCTGCTTTAGGGTTGAAAGGCTCAGTTTTCGTGAATCTTTTCAATCCCATCAACATCATTTTCAATTCATCGCCTTCAGCAAAAGAATTCAAAGCATCCTTCGCTGCTTTTTCGATTCGATCGGCAGTATCGTATACATAGGTTTTTGCCATCGCGATCTGAACAGTACAAGCTTCTTCTCCTTTTTGAGCGATCAATTTTTCAACGCGGAGTAAAACGGATTCTGCCTGGTAAGTCCAGATAACCATGTCTGCAATATTCATCAGCACTTCTTGTTCTTTTGATAACGTTTGCATCAATTTCTGAACGGCACTTCCGGCAACCATTAAGATAGTCTTCTTAAATCCTTCCAGCGACTTAAATTCATTACCAAATACTCCTTCAGGAGCGTCGCCCATTTCAGGAATGCTCATCAATTCTCCTGCAACCTTCATCGCTGGCCCCATCAGATCCAATTCACCTTTCATAGCGCGACGAAGGATCATGTCAACGGTCAACATTCGGTTGATCTCGTTTGTCCCTTCAAAGATTCGGTTAATTCGTGAATCTCGGTAAGCTCTTTCAACTGGAGATTCTGCTGAATATCCCATGCCTCCGTAGATCTGAACGGCTTCATCCACCACATAATCCAAGCATTCAGAGCCTGCCACTTTCAACATGGCGCATTCTGCAGCAAATTGTTCAATTCCTTTGAGAGTTGCCTGGTTTTTCGGCATTCCGCTTGCGATCAAAGCGGCAATTGCATCGTCGATGTTTTGTCCTGCACGGTAGGTCGCAGATTCCAAAACATAGGTTCTGATGGCTTGCTCCGCAATCTTGTAGCGAATAGCCCCGTATTTTGAAATAGATCGTCCGAACTGTTCGCGCTCGTTGGCATAATTTACAGCGTCGTTGATTGTTGCTTTGGCTCCACCCAATACACCAGCCGCAAGTTTAATGCGTCCAATGTTCAGAATATTAATAGCAATCTTGAATCCATTTTCACGCTCTGAAAGCATGTTCTCAACCGGGACTTTTACATTGTTGAAGAATACCTGACGGGTAGAGGAACCTTTGATTCCCATTTTTTTTTCTTCAGGGTTCAGTGAAATTCCTTCTGAGTCTGCTTCCACAATAAAGGCAGTCAAATTCTTGTCATCATCGATCTTGGCGAAAACGGTCATCAGGTTTGCGAAACCACCATTGGTGATCCACATTTTTTGTCCATTGATAATGTAATGTTTCCCATCTTCAGAAAGTACGGCTTTTGTTTTTCCCGAATTGGCGTCTGAACCTGACCCCGGCTCAGTAAGACAGTAAGCTGCTTTCCATTCTCCGCTTGCTAACTTGGGAATGTACTTGGCTTTTTGTTCTTCTGTTCCGTAATACAATATTGGTAAAGTTCCAATTCCGGTGTGAGCGCCATAAGCAACGGAAAAAGAGTATCCTTTACCTAGTCGTTCTGTGGCAAGCAAGGATGTTTTAAAGTCAACTCCCATTCCACCCAGATCCTCAGGAACAGACATCCCAAGAAGTCCAAGTTCACCCGCTTTATCGAGGATAGAAGGCATCAGACCTT
Source organism: Crocinitomicaceae bacterium (assembly GCA_036825545.1). GTDB lineage: Bacteria > Bacteroidota > Bacteroidia > Flavobacteriales_D > Crocinitomicaceae > M0103. Next base: position 14,652 of record DAISYB010000003.1, read on the forward strand.
CCTCCATCTTGTCGATTCGCTCGATATTTGGAATTATTTCCTGAGCGATGAAATCGTCACACATCTGTGCGATCATCTGCTGTTCTTCGTTCCACTCCTCGGGAATAAAAATTTCATTGGGTTTCGTCTGACGAATGATAAATTCGCCTCCTTTAATTGGGTTGTGATGCGTTGATTCCATGTATAAATAGTGCTAATTAATTTCAGTGGCACTAATATAAGGAATGTTTTTAATTATTATGCATGCATATTGAAGAAAGATTTTTAAGATTCGAGATCAATCTTCAAATTTTTGAATAAGAGAATCTACAAAACTTCCATCATTCCCATCCCCTCAACTCCTTGCACGCCCGAATAAACTTCAAGTTCAAATCGATTTGACTTTCGTTGATACTGAAATTGATGGCATGAGTATAGAATTCGATTGCGCTGTCCAGTTCACCTTTGTGTTGGTAAAGCATTCCCAAATAGAAATAGATATCTGAATCTTCTCTGTTGCGAAGTTTTTGAGCCCTACGAAGTAACATTTCAGCTTCATTAAAACGACCTTCTTTAACAAGAATCAGACTGTATTGTGTATAGGTTGGGAAATATTCAGGGTCGATTTCCAATGCCTTCTGATAGTTTTTCTCCGCTTCATCATTTCGCCAGAAATTGTAGGCAATTCGACCCATTTCATAATACGGTTCGGCCCGATCGGGATGGTGGATCATCAATTCATAAAGCTTGTTCATCGCTCGTTCGTAATAGGCTTGATTTACATCCTGCTGGACCAAGTAAAGTTCTTCTTTGAATTTCCCGAGTTCTGCGTCAATTCTTCTCATGATCTTGTCTTGATTGTGTATTCGCAAAATTAGGATTTCAAATTAAATTTTATGTCATCGTGCAATCCCCATTTTGAGTTTTTTTCCCTTTACTTTTTCATCTCTCACGGTTTGTAGAACTTTCCTTGCATGATCCCTTTTTACAGCGACAAAAGAAGTGAAATCGAGTACGGTGATCAGTCCGATGTCCTCTTTTTTCAATCCTCCTTTTTGTCCCAGGAAGCCAACGAGGTCGATCTTGTTGATCTTATCCTTCTTGCCTCCGCTGAAATAAAGTGTTATCCATTGACTTTGAACCGGAAATTCTTTTTTGATCGAGTACACTTCTTTCGGTATGTCTATGTATTCAGGAGTTTCTTCGTCGGAATTGATAAGTAAATAGGCTGATCCATTCGCTTTCATTCGTGCCGTGCGTCCGTTTCGGTGAATGAACGCTTCTTTGCTTTGCGGATATTGAAAATGAACGACGTGTTGGATCTCAGGAATGTCAAGGCCTCTGGAACCCAAATCCGTGCAGATCAAGGTGTGGTAGCTTCCATTTCTGAATTTGATCAATGCCCGTTCGCGCTCTTCCTGTTCCATTCCACCATGATAGATCACGGCTTCATAGCCATTTTCGTTAAGGTATTCATGAATGCTTGCGGTGGCTTCTCGGAAATTACAAAAGACCATTGTAGGTTCACCTTGAAAAGAACACAACAACTGATTTAGTCGTTCAAATTTGGTTGCGGTAGTGACGTGAACACTGAAATAAGATATATCGGGTTCGGTTGACTGGTCTAGAAAATTGATCTTTCCGATCTCCGAAAAATGCAGATAATCAGGAAATTCTGCCATTTCAGTCGCAGAGACCAGTGTAGTTCGTTTTACGCGCAACACTTCCTCACGGATATAGCGCATCTGATCCTCAAAACCGAATTCGAGGCACTTATCGTATTCGTCGATCACGAGTTGTTCCACTTTTCCCAAGTCAAGGTGTTCTCTGTGAATATGGTCGCAAATCCTTCCCGGTGTTCCAATCAAAACTGCCGGAGCTTCAGACAAACTTTGTCGCTCCACTTTCATGGAGTGTCCACCGTAACAAGCCAGTACTTTGTGTTTGGTCTTCAATGATCTGAATACCGTTTCAATTTGGATCGCCAACTCCCTTGTTGGCGCAATGATGATGGCTTGGATGAAAGGGAAATCCGTTTTTAGATTCAGCACGAGTGGAAGCAAAAAAGCCAGGGTTTTACCTGATCCGGTTTGAGAAAGAATCAACAGATCTTTGAATTTTTCTGATTTTTTGAGGGTGTCTAATTGTAGGTCATTCAGTGCTGAAAATCCTGTGTTTTTGAGTATTTCGTTAATAACGTGTTGCTTGTTGTTCATGGATCAAAGGTACGGAGGATTTTGTCAATCGAAGAGTGGATTTTGATTAGTGTTTTTTTTGTTACTAATCGCTAAGGTACTACTTGGTAAGTTGCTGCTTGGGAACTAAAAAATTTACGACCAATTACAATTGTTGACTATTTCAATTTTTGTTTTAATTGGTTTCAAAAAAGGGGAAGTATACCAATGCTTTATTTTTCAGGGTTAGTCCTCAATTTAATGGCTTTAGTTTTTAACCTTTCATTGGCAAATTTTAGTTTCAGCCTTGGTTAATTTCTTTCACAGTTGCTTCCTTTTATTTTCCAGGGATTTTTTGATGAGGTTTCTTTCGGAAGTATTGATGTCTAATTCAATTGCATATTTAGAAAAGTTGCTTATTCCTTCCTGTACTTGTTCAATGATTTCAAGAGCGTTTTTAATGGAAAAATGATTTGCCAGTTTCAGCAGGTCTTCTTTTCCCGGCTCTTTGTATTGGTTCGCAAGGGAGAGGCTGTGAAATCCTCCTTGTTGCGGTGAATAGGTGAGATCATACGCCGGTGAAAATTTCCATTCGCCCGTTTCATCCATTAGAAAAGCTACATTTTTACTGTGGTCATCCATATTCAACGAAAAGACATTAAACACGGCCAATCGAAAGACCTTTTGACATGCTGTAAGATCTTTTTCAAGCCGATTTGCAGCATCCATTACGTGACCGTAGTCCATGGTGCTTAGTCGAAAATCATCATGAAGCAGGCCGCAAGCAGAGTGGAGGTGTAAGCGTTTTCCATTTTGAATATCAAAGCGTTTTGTTCCGAAAAATGCAACACCTTTGGCACTTAAAAATAATTTTGAAGGAGCCATTTCAATTCCACAATCAGCTGCCATGCGTGTATACGCAAACTCAATTTTCGCAATATCCCTGAAATCAGTTAGTGAAGGATATTTAATGATCCAAGGTTCTGAATTTGATGTTGATTGAGAGCCAAATGAGTTAGATGCAGGATCGTAGTTCACGAATATCTTTGGTCGTGCCCCAACTGAATTTCCTCCTAAATGATATAGGTCATCCAATATGCCGGCAGTTCCTTTTTGTTGAAGCAGCATGGTTTCCTTCGCAATCAGGTCCAGATCAATAGTTGATCCATCGTAGCTTGCTTCATCCTCATGCGGTTCATAGATCAATGCACCTTGAGCGCGCCGTCCAAGATAAAACAAACGATCAAGTGCGCTTAGTCCTGTGGGATCGATTCCTTTTTCAAGCAACTTACGGTCCAGGAGTAATCTACCCCAACCATCCGGAATTGAGTCGTTAAAAACACCCGGCAACCCTTCGAATGGTACTTTTGGACAGGTTATGATCTCTATCGTTTTTTTTAATTTGAAAGGTGAAATATCCAGAGGTGCATCTAAAAAGGAGGCGGCGTATCGAAAATAGACGATTTGATCCTGGAGCAGCAAGGTGCCAACCTCAATGGGTGAGGTTCCGAAATCCAGCGAAACTTTCAACTTTTTTATTTTCATGCGGACTTAAAGAAAAAGTTTCTCATCGGGTTTTTGATCTTCGGGTGTAAAGATGGAATCGAAGTCATTCATTCTTCCCAGAATAAAAGCGATGTTCAAAAGTGATTCAAGTGATATTTGCCCAGTTCGCTCAAAGCGCTTGTAGCTACCCAGAGAAACATTTGCTCTTTTGGACAATTCCTGCTGTGACAGTTTCTTCTCCTTTCTTAGAAGGCGTGTTTTTTTGGCAAGTTCGACTAAAACATCCGACGGGACCTTATCAATGCTAAATGGATTCAAAATAGACAATATATTAGCCAAATATAGGTATAAATATATTAAATAGCTAAAATAATAGTCAAAAAACTAGATTTCCATTTATCGAAAATACTATCAACAACCAGTACATATCACCGTAAAGGGAACAGCTTGTTGTTGTTGTTGCTCATGGATCAAAGATACTGAGGATAAATTGAAGAGAAATGAGAACAGAGAAACGAGAGAAGAGACTCGTTTCTAAAAGAATAAAAATTCAAAGTCTCATTTCTCTATTCACGCAGCGACCCGCACTGAGCACGGTCGAAGTGAGCGGTCTCGCTTCTATTAAAGCATTTCAATCACCCCCGCAGCTCCCTGTCCTGTTCCAACACACATTGTCACCACACCGTATTTCTGTTGACGCTTCTTTAGCTCGTTCATGATCTGAACCGAAAGTTTAGCTCCCGTGCATCCCAGCGGGTGGCCCAAGGCGATCGCTCCACCGTTCACATTCACAAGGTCAGGATTCAAACCTGCCTCGCGAATTACTGCGATCGACTGAGAAGCAAAGGCTTCGTTCAATTCGAAGAGGTTGATGTCGTTCAGATTTAATCCGGCCATTTTCACTGCTTTCGGAATGGCATCTACCGGACCGATACCCATGATGCGCGGTTCAACACCCACCACAGCGTAAGAAGCCAAACGAGCAATCGGCTCAAGATTCAGTTCTTTCACCATTTTCTCAGACATCACCAATACGAACGCTGCTCCGTCTGAAGTTTGGGACGAGTTTCCTGCAGTAACTGACCCGCCATTGGCGAAAACCGGTTTCAAACCGGCTAATGCTTCCAAGGTACTTGCTCGCGGACCTTCATCCGTTGCCACCGTAAATTTCTCTACTTGTCTTTTTTCATTTGCATCAAGGAAAATGCGTTCTACTTCCACGGGAACGATATCGTCCTTGAAGCGTCCGGATTGAATCGCTGCAATTGCTTTTTCGTGAGATTTCAATGCAAAGGCATCTTGTTCTTCACGAGAAACGTTGAACTGTTTCGCCACCGCTTCAGCGGTCAACCCCATTCCCCAGTACCAGGTTGGATTTTCCTTACCCACTTTTGGATTCGGAACAATCCTCCATCCGCCCATTGCCATCACTGACATCGATTCTACACCACCGGCAATGATACAATCAGCCATTCCATTCTCAATCTTTGCAGTTGCAATAGCAATGGTTTCAAGACCTGAAGAACAATACCTGTTTATAGTCATTCCGGGAACTTTGTCTGTATTCAATCCCATTAGTGAGATCATTCGACCGACGTTCAATCCTTGTTCGGCTTCAGGTGTGGCATTTCCGACGATCACATCGTCAACTCTCGTTTTATCCAGTTGCGGTACACTCGCCATCAAATGTTTGATCACATCAGCTGCCAGATCATCCGGTCTGTAAAATCGGAATCCACCTTTTCCTGCTTTGCCCACTGCGGAGCGGAAGCCTGCTACGATATATGCTCTTTTGCTCATTTTTTTGATGTTAAGACATCAGGACTTTAGGATATTAGGACTTGTTTTTGACTTTGCCTAGCGTTTCATACAATCCTGATCATTTATAATTTAATTCAATAAAAAATAGACTATTCTTGTTTCAACTTTCTGGAAAATCCACCAATCATTTTTTGTAATGTTGTGATTTCCGTTAGAAGTTCAGTTGTTTTTACGTTAAATAATTCTTCAACCAATATCAATTGAGTTTCTAATTCGTAGGATGAAGAAATTACAATATTTAGGAAATGAAGGAACTCTTTTTCTGAAGTTTTACCTGATCCTTCCGCAATATTTGAAGGTATAAACACTGCACAACGGTTAATTTGAGCAGTCAACCCGAATTTTTCATCTTTTGGTAATTCAGATGTGAGGATGTGCACTTTTTTGACGAGTTGCAACGAATCCTTCCATATTTTCAATTCCCTAAAATTGTGAGCTTTTTTCATCAGCTTAAAAGTCTTAAAATCCTGACATCTTAAAGTCCTAATGTCTAGTTCCTTAATATCTTGCCGTTTTTTACGAGACTCTCCAACCTCTCCAGCGTCTTTCGTTCCGCACACAACTCAACGAATGCGCGTCGCTCGAGATCCAACAAGTATTGTTCTGAAACAACCGTATTCTCGCTAAGATCTCCTCCGCACAGAACGAATCCGAGTTTTTCGGAGATCACGCGATCATGGTCGGACATGTAGTTTCCGGACAGCATGGAATTGGCTCCGACATAAACGATTCCCAATCCTTCCTGGCCCATAACAGTGATGTTCCTTTCACGTTTTGGTGCTACGTATCCTTTTTCAGCAAGTTCCAATGCAGCTGCTTTTGCGCGTGCCAGTTGATGATCACGACTGATCACCACTTCGTCGATCCCTTCTCTCAAATACCCCAGATCAAAGGCCTCGTATGCTGATGTAGAAACTTTTGCTTGCCCGACTGTCAAGAAACGTTCACGCATTCTATTGATCTTGATGTCACCATCTTTCAATTCTTCAGAAAGGCGTTTTGTGAATTCCTTAGAACCACCACCACCCGGGATCAATCCAACTCCGAATTCAACGAGTCCCATGTACAATTCAGCATGAGCAACCACTTTATCGGCGTGCATGGACATTTCGCAACCTCCACCAAGTGCCATGTTGTGCGGAGCAACGATCACCGGAATGTTCGAGTAACGAATCCGCATCATCGTATCCTGGAAGGCTTTTACTGCGAAGTTCAATTCGTCGAAATCCTGTTCGATCGCCATCATGAAGATCATACCGACATTCGCTCCCGCAGAGAAATTCTGTCCGGTGTTCGATATGACAAGTCCTTTGTAATCCTTTTCTGCCAGATCAATCGCTTTGTTGATCCCTTCTATCACGCCGCCACCGATGGTGTTCATTTTCGTATGGAACTCCAGGTTCAGGATTCCATCTCCAAGATCGACCAAACTCGTGTCGGAGTTCCCCCAAACTTTGTTTTCGCTGCGAAGGGCATCCAGTAAGACAAGGTTTTCGGTGCCCGGAATCGTTTGGTACGATTTAGAATTCACATCGTAGTACATGCGCTGACCTTTCTCCGTTTTGTAGAAAGATGTAATTCCGGCAGCCTTCATATCATTTACCCATGAAGCAACAGTTTTATTGTTGTCAGCGATCAGTTTCAATCCCTGATCAAGTCCAATGACATCCCAGGTTTCGAATGGACCCAATTCCCAACCGAAACCGGCTTTTAGGGCATCGTCAATTTTGTACAGGTCGTCTGTGATCTCCGGTAAACGATTGGAAACGTAAGCGAACAAACCACCAAACACTTTTCGGTAGAATTCGCCCGCTTTGTCCATGCCCATGAACAGCATTTTTGTACGCTGCTTCAGATCATCGATCGGTTTCGTCATTTCAAGTGTGGCGAATTTGACCTTCTCAGAAGCTTTGTATTCCAATGTCCTGAGGTCCAAGGCATGGATCTCGCTTTTTCCGTCAGCAGTCTTTACCTTTTTATAGAATCCCTGACCGGATTTCGATCCCAGCCAGTTGTTTTCTACCATTTTGGAAATGTATTCCGGCAATTCGAACAAAGCTTTTTCTTCGTCGTTCGGGCAATTTGCTTTCAAACCATTTGCTACATGAACAAGCGTATCCAATCCAACAACGTCACAAGTCCTGAACGTTGCAGATTTTGGTCGCCCAAGCACCGGACCGCTCAATTTATCCACTTCTTCAACCGTCAGGCCCATTTCAGTGACCACATGGAAGAGCGACATGATCGAGTAAACGCCGACGCGGTTGGCGATGAAGGCTGGAGTGTCTTTACAAAATACTGTTTTCTTTCCAAGGATCTTTGATCCATAATCCATGAGGAAATCAACGATCTCCGGTTTAGTTGATGGAGTAGGGATGATCTCCAGTAATTGAAGATAGCGCGGCGGATTGAAGAAATGTGTCCCGCAGAAATGTGCTTTGAAATCATCGCTTCGGCCTTCCAGCATCATGTGGATCGGAATTCCTGAGGTGTTGGATGAGATCAATGTGCCCGGTGTACGGTGTTCTTCAACCTTCGCAAAAAGCTGTTGTTTGATGTCGAGTCGTTCGATGACTACCTCGATCACCCAGTCACAATTCCTGATCAGTGCCAGATCATCGTCAAAATTTCCGGTAACGATCCGTTTCGCGAAGGATTTGTGGTATATCGGCGATGGGTTTGATTTCAAGGCGAAATCCAGCGACTGGTTCACGATTCGGTTGCGAACTTGCTTGTTTTCGATCGTCAACCCTTTTTTTTGCTCCTCATCGGATAGTTCTCGAGGCACGATATCCAATAGTACCACTTCGCAGCCAACGTTAGCGAAATGACAGGCGATTCTTGAGCCCATCACTCCGGATCCAAGTACGGCGACTTTTCTAATGTGTCTGTTCATATGCTTTATCGTTCGTTCTTTAATTTCATTTCTTCTTCCATGAGTTGATCAACCTTTAAGATGACCTCGTAGAAGGTTTTTAACTTAGTCTTACCGATCTTGTCTTCGATCTTTTCATTGAATCCAAGGACGAAATTTCGCACTTCGCGACGCTTTTCGACGCCTTCAGGAGTCAGGAAGATCAGCACTTTTCGCTTATCAACCGCATCCTCTTCACGACGGATCAAGCCACGTTCTTCCATGGTTTTTAAGGTGCGTGAAAGTGAAGTGGGCTCCATTCCCATTTTAGGTCCAAGAGAGGTGCTTGGCGTTCCTTCCTTGTCCACGTTCATGAGTATGAATCCGATTGACATGGTCATGTCGTGTTCCGCTGCTTTTTGATTGTACATTCTGGACAAACGGTGCCATGAATGACGGATCATGAAATCGTATAGAAAATCTTGTTTTTCGCTCATATTGAATTTAATCGACGGATAAAAATACCATAAATATTTATGCGTACATATAAAAAAGGAAAAATGGCAGAAAAAAAAGCGCTGTTGTTAGCGCTTGACTGAAGGAATGTGATTTTTTACCAGATTTCAGGCGAAACATGCACCGTTCCCTTGAAATGAGAAACGACTTTATCGTGTTGATTGGTGACTATCACTTCGTAAATCCCGATGGTTCTTCCCCGGTGGACTTCAGTTGCTACTGCAGTAAGCACATCGCCAACTTCACCTTTGCGAATATGTGAGATGGAAGTTTCAATGCTCACGGCTCGATTTCCGTGCGAATTGGAGGCGAAAGCCAGGGCTGAATCCGAAAGTGAATAGGTAATTCCACCGTGTAAAATAGCGTGTCCGTTGAGCATGTCTTGGTGCACGGTACAGCGTAATTTGCACTTACCCAGACCGGTTTCAAGTACTTCAACACCCATCCATTGGCTGAAGGCATCCTTCTCCATCATGAGTTGAATGATCTCAGCCGGACTTTTCATATTATTCTTCTATTGCTCGACCTAAAAGTGTGATCATTGCCAAAGTGACAATGAACAATTGTGTTGCTGTTTCATCGTCAAGAGTTGTCCCGTCAGCATCTTCTGTACTGATCTCCATCGCCATGAATTGAGCCAGTTCCGGTTGATCACAAAATTCTTCAAGCAACTCATCGTTATCGCTTTCGAAATAACTATCCAACATGTCGAAGTAGGGTTCTTCGAAAGCATCAATATCTTCAGGATTTATTGTTCTCAACTTCACTCCTTCCTGATTAAAACATTCGTTTATTAGGCAGAAGTAATAAATCAAAAGTCCTTCTAAATTTTTATTGTCGTATTCAATTGCAGCCGACATTACGTATCCCAATAGTGTTTCTTGCGCTAGTGCACAAGTTTCTGCAAATCTCTCTAATCCATCATCATCAAGATTATCTACTTTTTGGATCGCTTTTTCAATGCTAGCTAAGGATACGTGTTTCATAACTGTATTTTTTTGTAAATGTAGTCAATTTTAGATGTGTGTCTGCTTTTTGATCATGAAATGCTATATTTGACAAAACTTGATTTATGGCTTTTTTTACGGAAGATTTCCTTCGCTTTTTTATTGAACTTGCGCCGAATAATAACAAAGAATGGTTTGATCTTAACAGAAAAAGATACGAGCGCAGTGTTAAGAATCCATTTAGGGATTTTGTTCAGTATTTGATCAATTCCTTGAGTAAGAAAGATCCAACATTTAAAAATTTGGAAGCTAAAGATTGTATTTTTCGGATCAATCGGGATATTCGCTTTTCCAATGACAAATCACCCTATAAACTATTTGTATCTGCTGTAATTGCACCAAGCGGAAAGAAAAGTAAGGCGGTGAATGGTATTTACTTTGAGTTGGGGCCTGAATATATTCGTGTTTATGGTGGAATTTATGAAATTGACAAGGAAGATCTACAGAATGTACGTGAAGGAATTGCCGCCGATCCGGAAGGATTTCGAAAAGCCTATACCAACGAACATTTTGTAAAAGTTTTTGGAGGAATTATTCATGGTGAAAAAAACAAAGTTCTACCAAAGGATTTAAAGAGTGCAGCCGAAATTGAGCCTTTGATTTTCAATAAGCAATGGTATTTTTACGCAGAATTTGATGCTGAAACCGCATTGAATAAGGATTTGGATGCGCTGATACTTGATTGTTATGAAGCGGGTCGTCCGGTAGAGAACTTTTTCAATAAAATTATCAAACGTTAAAATCGATAACGAAAAACGAGGTTATGAATAAGATCGTATTTCTTCTAGCTTTAGTTTGGGGTTCATCCCTTTTAGCGCAGAAACAAATAGCTCATCTTGGTTCAAAAGAACTGACGCTGAAAGACGCTGTAATGAATCAATACAGAGCTTTTTATCCGGATCGGATGAATGGATTTCAATGGATGCCAAATACTGATTGTTACACCTATTTCAGCAAGAATTACCAAGTAATGTATAAATCTTCAGTTGGTGGGACGAAAGATTTGGAATGGTATACGATCCAACAGATCAATACAGCTTTAGATGCTCAATTGAGTTCGTTTTACGGGTTGGAATGGAAAAATGAGAATGAATTTTATATCAGTGATGGATTGAATTATTATCACTACAATACGGTAAGTGATTCTGGTAAAAAGCTTCATGGTCTCGATGAGAAAGCTGAACATGCCGAATTCCATCAGGCCACACAGAACATTGCTTTCACGAGAGGAAACAATGTTTACGTTACTACCGGTGAAGGTTTGAAATTAATCGTAACTGACTTCGAAGACAAGAATATAGTTTCAGGTCAATCGATCGCGCGAAATGAGTTTGGTATTTCAAAAGGCTTGTTCTGGTCGCCAAATGGTCAGCATCTTGCATTTTATCAGAAGGATGAATCAGAGGTGCACGATTACCCATTGTTGGACATCAATAAAACTCCTGGAGAATTGGTTTCAATCAAGTATCCAATGGCGGGCCAACGATCTGAAAAGCCTCGAGTTGGAATTTACCATCTTGCGACAAAGCAAACTGTTTACATTTCCCCAAGAGGTGCCGCGGATAATTATTTAACGAATCTGACCTTTACGCCGGACAATCAATTTGTGGTCATTGCAGAAGTGAATAGGGATCAAAACCACATGTGGTTGAATGTATATGAAGTGAAAACCGGAAAATTTGTTCGTACCTTGTTTGAAGAAGCGAACGACAAATGGGTGGAGCCGGAACATCCTGCATTTTTCCCGAACGAAAAATCCAACAATTTTATTTGGATCTCCGAAAGAGATGGTTTCAACAATTTGTATTATTACGATTTCACAGGGAAATTGATCCGTAAACTGACAAACAATCAATTCGTCGTGAAAAACATCATCGAGGCAAAGAAGAACGGCACGCTGATCTATTTCAGTGCGACAGGAGAGAATCCGTTGAATACGATGATCTATTCAGTGGATCTGAACGGAAAGCAGACACTTATTACGAAAGAAGAAGGTACGCATGAGTTTGCTCTTACCACTGATGGACGTTATTACTACGATGCTTTTTCCAACCGTACGACTCCGCACAAGGCTGAATTATACACAACAAACGGGAAAAAAGCTAAGTTTTTGATCAATAGTCCTGAAAAGTTGAGTGAGTACAAAATGGGGACTGCAGAGATCAATACTCTGAAGGCAAAAGACGGAACTACTTTATACACGCGATTGATCAAGCCAAGCAATTTCGATCCAACGAAGAAATATCCGGTACTGGTGTACGTTTATGGCGGTCCGCATGCTCAGTTGATTACCAACTCATGGTTGGATGGAGCAAATTTGTGGATGTACTGGATGGCAGAGCAAGGTTATCTGGTTTACACACTTGATGGACGCGGTTCGGCAGAGCGTGGATTTGAATTTGAATCACAGATCCATCGCAGATTAGGAACTGTTGAAATGGAAGATCAGTTGACCGGTGTTGATTACTTGAAATCACTGCCGTATGTGGACGGAAATCGTTTGGCTGTGCATGGCTGGTCCTTTGGAGGCTTCATGACAACTTCATTGATGTTGCGCCATCCGGATGTGTTCCAGGTAGGCGTAGCCGGTGGGCCGGTTACCGATTGGAAGTATTACGAGATCATGTACGGTGAACGTTATATGGATCGTCCGGAAGAGAATGAAAAAGGATATGAGGAGTCGTGCTTGTTGACGCATGCAGGAAACCTTAAAGGAGACCTGTTACTCATTCATGGAACAGTGGATGACGTTGTCGTTCTTCAACACAATTATGCCTTAGTGAAGAAATTTGTTGAATTGGGAATTCAGATGGATTTCTTCCCTTATCCAATGCATAAGCACAATGTTTCGGGTAAGGACAGGGTTCATTTGATTGAAAAGATACTTACATATGTTCTTGAAAATAATAAGTAAATAGAATCTGAAAAAAGTGGAGCCGGACGTAAAAGTTCGGCTCTTTTTTTGGAATTTAAAAAAAATGACTAAATTTGTCATGAATAAAAAAGGAATAAAATGAAAACACTCATCAAAACAGCCCGTAAGCAAAAGCAGCTCAAAACAAGAGAGTTGGCTCAGCTTCTTGGTGTTGATCAAGCTTTGGTGAGTAAATTCGAGAACGGAACCCGAATTCCAACCAAAGTTCAAGTTCAGGCCTTGTCACATCATCTCGAAATTCCATTGGATGAATTGATGGTCGCATGGATCAAGGAGCGTATTCTTGCTGAATACCGTGAGGAGCAATTTGCACCTCAGGCATTAAAGCTGGTACATGAAGAATTGGCAAGCTATCACAAGAAGGTTCAGTTTTCATTTTCCAATAGGTTGGAAGAACTACTGAATCAGATCGACGTACTAAAAGCAGAGCTTGAAACGCTTCGTAATTACGACTCGTTTCGCATTGCTCAGGCACTTGAACTTGAATATACTTTTGAAAGCAACCGCATCGAAGGAAATACGCTAACTCTGAAAGAGACAGATCTTGTCATCAACGAAGGTTTAACGATCTCAGGAAAATCCATGCGTGAACACCTTGAAGCGATCAATCACGATGAAGCCATTGCCTACATCAAGGATCTTGTACATCGTAAAGTGCAGATCAATGAAAGAGAAGTTCTGATGATCCACAATCTGATTCTTCGAGGGATTATGCCCGAGAATGCCGGGAAATACCGTTCAGTTCAAGTGATGATCTCCGGAAGTGCGCACATGCCTCCACAACCTTATATCGTTCCGAAACAAATGGAACAGTATTTTGAATGGTATTTTGCCAATCGCAATAATCTGCATCCTGTGGTTCTGGCTGCTGAAATGCATGAGCGACTCGTTACGATCCATCCATTTATCGATGGAAATGGCCGCACATCCCGATTGATCATGAATCTCATCTTATTGGGTCATGGTTATGTGATCGCAAACATTAAAGGTGATCCTGGAAGTCGAATGAAATACTATGAAGCACTTGAGAAAGTTCAGGTCAACAAGGATAAAGAATCATTTTTATTCTTCGTTGCAGAGGTTGAAAAACTATGTCTGGAGCGCTATTTGAGTATTTTGAAGCATTGATCCCCCTTTCTTTTTTTAACACAATCATCATAGGAAAGGGGGATTATTAAATGTTGCTTCGCTTAACTTTTCTGTATATTTGAGGCCTAAAATTGAATTCATCAAGCATGAGCGCAGCCGTTGTTAAGGAGGGGAAAAAGTCTGAAGCTATCTCAAAAGAGGAGCTTTTGAAGGCTTTTGAATTGATGTGTACAGCAAAAACACTTGCTGAAAAGTACGAGGAGAACAAAGAGGTTACATCGAAATACGTGCATGCCACATCCCGTGGACATGAAGCGATCCAATTGGCAGTCGGTATGCAACTGAAACCGCAAGACTGGGTATCTCCTTATTACCGGGATGACAGTATTTTGTTAGGGATCGGAATGACGCCCTACGAATTGATGCTTCAGGTTTTTGCAAAGAAAGATGATCCTTTTTCAGGAGGACGAACTTACTATTCGCATCCTTCTCTGAACCGAGACAACATGCCGAAGATTCCTCACCAGTCTTCTGCGACGGGTATGCAAGCCATTCCGACCACCGGAATTGCTATGGGAATCCAATACAAGGAGAAACAAGGATTAGCTCAAGATTTTGGAGGCGAAGATCCAGTAGTTGTTTGTTCACTCGGTGATGCATCCTGTACAGAAGGAGAAGTTTCGGAAGCACTTCAAATGGCTGCATTGAAACAGTTTCCAATCGTTTATCTCGTTCAGGACAATGGCTGGGATATTTCTGCCAATGCGGCTGAAACTCGTGCGCAGGATATGACCTATTACGCTCAAGGTTTCAACGGTATCGAAGTGAGAACGATCGATGGGAGTGATTTTGATACATCTTATTTGATGGTTAAGGAGGTGTTTGACACAGTCCGTAAGGAGCGTCGTCCATTTATAATTCACGCCAAAGTCCCGCTTTTAGGGCACCACACTTCCGGTGTTCGTAAGGAGTGGTACCGCGATGACCTGGATGAGGCTGCCAGTCGTGATCCTTATCCCAAAATGAAGGATCTTTTGCGCTCTTCAGGAATTGATGAGGCGGATATTATCAATATAGAAGCAACTGTCCGAAAAGCTATTGATAGTCAGTATGATCAGGCTTTAAATGCAGAAGAACCGGATACAGCAAGCGTAACAAATTTCATTTTTGCACCTAGTCCGATCACTGAAGAAAAAGGTGAGCGTGAACCGAAGGGAAAGAAGAAAACGGTCATGGTGGATTCAGCTTTGTTCGCTGTTCGAGAGATCATGGAGCAACATCCGGAAGCATTACTGTATGGACAAGATGTCGGTGGACGTTTAGGAGGAGTTTTCCGTGAAGCAGCGACACTTGCTCAAAAATTTGGTGACAACCGTGTATTCAATACGCCGATTCAAGAAGCATTCATTATAGGATCAACAGTTGGTATGTCGGCAGTTGGATTAAAACCGATCGTTGAAGTTCAGTTTGCGGACTATATCTGGCCGGGACTCAATCAGTTATTTACTGAGGTTTCACGTTCTTATTATTTGTCGAACGGAAAATGGCCGGTGAGCTGTGTGATTCGAGTTCCGATCGGAGCTTACGGTTCGGGTGGACCTTACCACTCTTCAAGTGTGGAGTCGGTGGTGACCAATATTCGCGGTGTTAAAGTGGCTTATCCATCTACGGGGGCCGATCTGAAAGGATTGATGAAGTCAGCTTTTTATGATCCAAATCCGGTAGTCATCTTTGAACACAAAGGATTGTACTGGTCTAAGATCAAAGGAACAGAAGGCGCTATGTCGATCGAACCGGATGAAGATTATGTGATTCCTTTTGGAAAGGGAAGAGTGGTTCAGGAAGCTGACTCAGATAAGATCTCGAAGGGTGAATCTGCAGCGATCATAACGTATGGAAGAGGTGTTTATTGGTCGCTAGAGGCTACTCAGCACTTCCCGGGTCGTGTCGAGATCATCGATCTTCGCACCTTAAATCCTTTGGATCATGACATTATGAATGCCGTTGCTCAAAGGCACGGAAAGGTGATGTTGGTGACTGAAGAGTCGATTGAATCATCATTCACTTTGGGACTTGCAGGACGAATTCAGCGTGATAATTTTAAATTCCTCGATGCACCGGTTTCGATCGTTGGATCTGTAGATACTCCAGCAATTCCGCTGAACTCGATTCTCGAGGCTGAATTGTTGCCAAACGCAGATAAAGTGCGTGCAGCGCTTGAGGATTTACTCAACTATTGATCAGTCGACAGTCCAGTGAAACAAAGGCTGAAGCAGGGGTAGTTTTTCATGATCGATCTTTCGTAAACGCAGAGGATTATCGGTAATTCCATTCAGTGTTAGTTCGCTGTTTACAGGATTGTACTTGTAATTGATCGTTGTTATTCCTTGATCTTCATTTCGAATAAAAATGGTTTGACGGACGGCATCATGATCCATCCTGTAACTTGCCATTTCATCATTTTGATCCTGGAAGATCAGGTAGTTGTCACTGTGAATAAAAATTCGCTTCAAGGAATTATTATCTGAGTTATGAATGGCTTCGTAAGCGCCATAAAGTGTGAGTTCATCAGCATGATTTGCGGACTTGAAATAAGGGAATAGTGCTTCTGCAAGGATCAACAAAGCGATTCCAATTTGAATTTTCACATTCCCTTTCAATGTGTAACCTAATTGTTCGGTTTGATTTTCTGCAGGCTGTGTTGAAACAATGCATAAAAGATGGTGTCGGGCCAGAAAGAAACTCATTAAAAGTAATAGTCCGGAGAATAATTTCACTGAGATGTCAAAGGATAGGTTGACCGCTAATACATTGATAAAGATGAAAACAGCGGCCAAAGACCCGAGGGCACTTGTTTTTCTGAGGAAGAGCAAAAGTCCGGCAATTACCTCTGTGAAACCAAGGAACAGGTTATAGGAATAGGAGCTTCCCATGGTGGACCAATACAAAATGTCTTTATCCAGTTGACCCAAAGAAGTATAAAGTAGATTTGGTTCAGGAATCGGGAATTGTTGCTGAAAGATCTTGTCCAACCCGTACTTCAAAAGAATGAGTGTTAGAAATAAACTGACGATTGACCTCGTTAATTCCGCTAATTCTGACGTGTTGAATCGTTTCTTTAGAAAGCCAAACAAAGCAAGAAGCATTGACAGGAGTCCGATGCAACCAACGAAAACGAATAAATTCTTTGAGTCTGAAGACAAATCCTGGAAATAGGGATTCAAACCAATTCCTTTAGCCAATTTGAATATAATCGGAGAAAACAGATAATTGATCGTCTTGGTGTGTAGTTCGAATAGATGGTACTGGAAAGGGAATAGTACTACGGTACCCAACATGAACCAATAGAAGGATCGTCTTAAAGTATCCATTAGTGCGGCATAATTGTTCCCCTCGTCATTAGTGAAATGATCGAAAATAATATAATTGTGATGTAGGATGGACGTTTTTGGTCGCTAGAACGATCTTCTTCTTCAGCCTTTCTTTTCTTTTTAGGATGAATTTCAGGACTTGCTTGTTTCGGCAATTCTTGCTGTTGAGGTTCGTTGAATCCTATAAATACAATAGAATCAGCCGGATTGGCAAAGAAGTACTTTTGCTTTATGATTTTACGGATCTCTGCCGTGGAGTTTTTACCGTTAAAAACATCGTGTTCGATTACGGTGTCTCTTCCTGCTTTCCAAAGATGGGAGACTGATCTGCCGCTGCGGTCAAATTCCTCGTAATGGCAAGATTCCGTAGTAACCATGATCACTGTTTTTTCATCAATTAGAATAAGGCTATCGAGTTTTGAGTTTCGAACCAAACGTTGAGGTGCCATTCCAAAATTGGAATTGGAAGTAAGGTAGGAATTGATAAAATCAGCAGATTTTCCACTGTGACTTTTGTGATTGATTACTCGTGTTTGTGCTAAGCACGTTCCTGAAAATAGAATAATGCTGATAAAAAGTAAATTTTTCATGATGTAGTATTGAATGTGGACAAGACTACATCTGCTTGGAAAAATGGTTCAAAAAAATAAGGTGACCAAAAGATCACCTCATAACCTAAACCTAAACCTTAACGATTACCCTTTTCTCAAAGAGTACAATGATTGAACTATGAGAATAAATCTCAAACTCTGAGACAAATATATATTTTCAATTGGTAAAAAATTGAGGGGGCAGCCCCTCAATTGTGTGGTTCAATGTGAATTAATACATCTTCAATTTCAGGTAGTTGTTCGCGAATGACATCTTTCAATTTATGTGCTAAAGCATGACTTTCTACGACAGTCATTTGTCCATCGACGCGTACATGAAGATCGACCAGAAAGTACATGCCGAGCTTCCGAACCATGCATTTTTCCGTTCCTTTCACACCTTCAATTGTCATTGAAATAGACCTTATTTCAGCGACTAGATCATCGTAGAGATGTTCATCCATAAGTTCACCAAGTACAGGACGAAAGATCAAATAGGCATTATAAACAATAAAGCTTGATGCAATAAGTGCTGCCCAATCATCAGCACTTTCGTAACCCTCACCAAAAATAAGTGCTATGGAAATCCCTAAAAATGCAAGTAAGGATGTAATTGCATCGCTTCTGTGATGCCAGGCATCAGCAGACAGAGATGAGCTATTGATCTCTTTCCCTTTTTTGTTTACAAAACGATAGGCGATTTCCTTGTAAATCACGATTCCAGCCAAAACATACAAAGTGAATTTTTCTGGTCTTTCGTGTGGTGTTACTATGTTCTGGATACTTTGATAAACAATAATTGTGGCAGAAACAATTAAAAATCCTACTACAGCAAAAGTGGAAAGAGCCTCAGCCTTTCCATGACCATAGGGATGATTTTCATCCGGTGGTCGAGTCGAATAATTTAACCCGATGAGTACCAAAATAGATGAAAGAACATCTGTTGTCGATTCAATTGCGTCAGCGATTAATGCGTATGAATTCCCGAGAATACCAGTGATTCCCTTGATGATGGCAAGCAACAGGTTTCCGAAAATACTCATATAAACTGTTCGGATGGCGATAGTTTTGTTGCTCATTTTTACACGAATGTTAGTATCGATTCATAAATCTATTCTTTTCTTCTTGATTTTGCTTCATGGCTATTAACATTTTCAGGAGGAAAAGTATCGAAGTGTGCCGCTTTATTCAGTAATGACTTACTGTAATTTTATAGAAAATAGTCACATGAAACTCAATCGACCTTATCGCCTGCAGGAAATTGCATCCATCATTGAATGCGAATTTGTTGGATCACCGGATCATCTTGTTACTGGAATCAACGAAATCCACATGGTTGAATCAGGCGATTTGGTGTTTGTAGATCATCCTAAGTATTATGAAAAAGCGTTGAAAAGTGCGGCTACAACTATTCTGATTGACCAAAAAGTGGATTGTCCTGAAGGAAAAGGTTTACTCATTTCTGAAAAACCATTTGACGATTTTAATAAACTCACCCGACATTTTAATCCTCCAGTTCATCAAAAAACTACGGTAGGTGAAGGAAGCGAAATCCATCCTACAGCTGTTATCTATCCCAATGTTTTTATAGGACAAAGAGTGAAGATTGGTGCTAATTGTGTACTAATGCCCGGAGTCGCAATCATGAACGATTGTATTTTGGAGGAAAACGTGACCGTTGGACCAAATTCTGTGATCGGGCATTATGCGTTCTATTACAAAAAGAAACCAAGTGGTTATGACAGAATGTATACATGTGGAGCGGTGCATCTTCACAGAAATGTTGAGATTGGGGCCTTATGTACAATAGATGCAGGAGTGACAGGTGTAACTACTATTGGAGAAGGAACAAAGATTGACAATCAGGTACACATAGGTCATGATACAGTAGTTGGAAAACACTGCTTAATGGCGGCGAATGTTGGTTTGGCCGGATGTGTCCGAGTGGAAGATCATGTTACACTTTGGGGACAGGTTGGCTGTGCTAGTGACGTTACTATTGGAGAAGGAGCGGTTGTTTTGGCTCAATCCGGAATTTCTAAAAGTCTAGAAGGAGGAAAAACATATTTTGGAAGCCCATGTGGGGAAGTAAAGGCGAAGTTCAGGGAAATGGCCGCAATACGCAAACTGCCTGAGTTATTGGAAAGGTTGTAAAATGACAGATGTAGTAATAAGGAATTTAGAAAATCAGATTAAGCTGAAGGATTTCAAGCTGAATTCTTTATTGGAGATTACGAACGCCATTAATTTGAATCAGGATGTGGATCATTTGATTCGAATCTATGAATTCATTTTGAAGGAGCAATTGGGTTACGATCGCTTTGCTCTGTTCAATCTACAGAATGAATGGAATTTGCTTTCACGTGTTGGCGTAAAAAGTAGGGTGAAGGACATAAATGTTCAAGCTGATCTTTCTCGATTTAAAGATATTACAGTAATTGAATCTTCGCATTCACCATTGATTGCTGAGTTTGATGTGGTTGTACCTGTTTTTCACAAAGAAAAGCCGTTGGCTTATTTACTAATCGCCGGACTAAAAAGTGAGCAGGTTAAGCTTACCGATCGTATGGTGTATATGAGTTTTGTTCAAACATTGACCAATATTATCGTAGTTGCCATCGAGAATAAGCGAATGACTCGTGTGAGTTTGAAACAGGAGCGTTTGAAAAAGGAGTTAGAAGTGGCCAGTGAGATGCAGCGATTGCTTTTTCCGTCTGATCTTCCTTCTAATCGCAGAATGGATATTTCAGCAAAGTACAAGGCACGACATGAGGTAGGCGGTGATTATTATGATTTCATTCCATTAGGAGATGAGGAGTACATCATGTGTATAGCGGATGTTTCAGGAAAAGGAATCAGTGCCGCAATGCTAATGGCCAACTTTCAGGCAACGATACGTACATTGTTCAATTACCAGCGATTCGATTTGGAATTTCTTTTGGAGGAGTTGAATAAAAAGGTTATGCGCAGTGCTAAAGGGGAAAAGTTTATTACTTTCTTCATTGCGCATTACAATGCTCATACCCGTGAACTGAAATATGTAAATGCGGGTCATAATCATCCATTTTTAACCAATGGTAGAAAAGTGCAATTACTGGATAAAGGTTGTATTGGTTTGGGGATGATGGACGAATTACCTTTCATTGAAACAGAAAAGATCGTTTTAAAACCAAATACCACCTTGTTTTTGTATACAGATGGGGTAGTGGAGTTAGAGAATGAGGCAGAAGAATATTTCGGAGTTGAGCGGTTGATAAAAATGGTAAACAGTTATTACCCACTCAAAATGGATGACTTAAACTCCTTGATTTTTTCGAAATTGGAAGAATGGAAAGGAACTCTACCTTATGTTGACGATACGGCTGTGTTTAGTTGTCGCTTCTTTTAACGCATCAGGTACATTTTACCAAAGCCTTTCTTGAAATATTGATCAGCACCAGTCTCCAAGTGCTTGATCTCTTCTCCGTTCAGTCGTGATTTCACGCGGTACAGGTAAACACCATTCGCCAAAGGATCACCAAACTCATCACGTCCATCCCAGGCATATTCTGTGATATTTCTTCCTATGTGGATGGGCCCAAGTTGATCTTCCGTGATTTCACGTACCACACGTCCTGTTATGGTCATGATTTGAATGATGATATCATCAGGAACTTCGTTTCCGGTTACAGTGAAAACAAATCGTGTGCTCGTGCTAAATGGATTTGGGTAATTCATTAAATGGGTAATCATTGATTCGTGAATTACCTCAAAAGAAATGCGGTACTCCAAATCCCCTGATAAGTTTCCACTTTTGTCAGATCCTTGCACCATCAAGGTATATTTACCGCTCTTGGTGAAAGACGCAGGATAGATGATTTTGAATCGCTTGTGTTGTGATTCAGCCGGAATCCACTGCATGACCATGTTTCCAACACCGTCCATAAATGGAATGCGTGTTTGAATTCCATCCGGATCGGTCAGATAAATTCCGAAGAAAGTCGTGTCACTATCCGAATCCATTATGAGGAATTGATTCTCATCTTTCAGTGTAATGAGAATTTCAGAGTTAGGGGCAACAATATCATTGTTCAAAATATGTCTGCCGTTAAAGGTGACATCGAGAATCGGATTTTTTGTATCGCCTCTGACGAAGAACGGAATCTGAAGGACATTGTTAAAATGAGCTTGTTCCGGCTGGTCCTTGATTACCATCGATTGATCAATGTAAGGATTCACTTCCATCCAAAAGGAATTCAAACCGACAAGTCCAACTGTTGAGAAAGATATGGTATCCCTTAAAACATCATTCACCCGTAACGAATCTTGACGAGAGTAAGGAATAGGATGAACAACTTGATTTTGATCAACCACCCAATAATTGACCAATAAAGAATCCATATCGATGCGGAAAATGTTTTTGACATCAACTGCAAATGAAACTTGTTGACCTTCTGTCAAAGTATCATTTAACGGTAACCATGTAAAGCTTGTTGAACCATCGATTGCTGCTTCCGGAAGTGGAGTGTATAACACATGCCAGTAATCCATTTGTGCCGGTGTAAATGTATTGGTGTCTTTAAATTGTGCTCTAAGTTTTAAGTAGGGATAATTCGCTGCGTTTACAATGCTATTCAGATATAACAATGAGTCATTTCGGGAAAATTCGATGGATTGAGTGAATCCGGGAACTCCAGAAGCGTTAAAAGCCTGGATCGTTAAAATGGTGGTGTCAGCACTTGGTTCTTCATTCGGATCTTGTTTCCAGAAAATAGCATCCCATTGAGCGGCAGGACCAATTAGTGTAGATGTTTCAAAGCCCATATAATCCGATCCGATCATATTTGCACTTAAGAAAACATCCTCACCTGCTTGTTGTGCGATTTGCTCCACTACTGAATTGGGATCACCTTTTTTGCAAAAGAATGCAAACGGTCGGTTCGGTCTTCCTGGGTAGATACTGTCAGAACCGAGTGCTGCAAAAGTATTGTACATGTTTGGGTCAATACCGTTCCACAAATCAAAACGGGCCGTCACCGGTGTATATATGAGTATATAATGTCCATCTGGCACCTCATTCAGTACCATATTTTGAAAATTCGACAATTGTGAAACTGTTGATTGTCTGAATATGAAGTATTTTTCAACTCTATTTCGACAGAATCCATTGTCGTTGTCATTGCCGAAATTATTATCAGGATTCTCCGTTCCATATCTTGTGCCCCAGGATTCGAAAGTCATAGGATCAATTACTGCAACATGCAGTGCTGGAGTGTAAGTACAAATACCATATTCGATTTGTTGTCCATCGATATAATGCGCATTATAATAGATGTCAGGAATAGCTGTTGAAGCTTTTACTTCACAGGTCAACAGATGTGTTTGTGGCAAGAAGTATTTTTGACGCGTAGGTCGATCGTAATCTAAGGCAGAAAATCCATTGTTTTTGAATTGGAAGAAGTGATCTTGACCCCAACCTTCTTTTCCATGAATGTATTGGAATGAGCGCTCTCTCCAGAATGGATTTGGTTCATCGATAGCAACTCTCCAAAAGTAAACAGTACTGTCGGTACAAATTAATGGTGAACTCATTCCGCTTGAATTAAGCCATTGAGATGGATTTACCTCTTTTACGCCGCCAAGTCCACTTATAATAGCATGTTTTTTAAATGGACTATTGAACAAGTCTGTTGTGTCGATCTCAAAACGGTAGGTATTGAAATCAGCAATCGGATTGATAGTTGAAGCCTTGAGTGTTACACTGTCATTGGGTACAACTGCGTAGTCCCAGGGAAGTACCGGTTCAATACCGGCAATATTAATAAAAAGAGTGCGTGTGATTTGATTATTGGCCAATTCGTCGTATTGTTCGGGGACGAAACTTGGAATATCTGCTTTAACCGTAAATGTATTGATGCCCACCCCAATATTAGATTGCAAAGGCATTTTGAATGAATGCACTTTTTTGTAGTGAAGAGGACTAATGAAGAATTGATAAACTGAGTCTACACTTGAATTCGGGAAGCTGCGTCTTACCTCAAGAGAGAATGTATCCAAAATAGAACGACCTAAGTTCTTTAGTTCGATTCTCATTTCAATGGAATCAGTTGTCAAATCAATATTCTCGGGTAGAAAGCTAATGCTTTGTGGAGTGAGTTCAATTTCTGGTTTGTCATGGTGATTAAGGCGAAGCATTGGGTCGCCATTCAAAACCATCTGTGTAGCTGTGCTTTCGTTCAATAGATTATCACCAAAAGATTCTATAGTTCCAATGGTAAACCGCATTTGTTCAGCTAATGTTTTGCCATAATTAGCCAAAGAAAAGTTCTTATACAATTCATTACTGTATTGGAACAAGGTATTGGCAAATCCCAAATTTACGGTGCCAATATAGGCAATAGCACCATAATTTGGGATGTTTACAAATTCTTCCGACTTTGAGCGATTGCTTTGAAAAATATTTCCGTTGTAACAACTGTTCGTTAACATAATTGGGTATTTCCCATAGTTGTTCCAGTTATTAGGGTCATCAAGGTTAATCTCGTATCCTGAAGAAGTTGCACTTGCATGACCAAAGTAATTGATCAAGGAAACTCCGTCTTCAATACGCTGCATGATATTTTGAAGTTCGGATGGAGTAAAAGGGTCGCTTGTTGATTTGGCAATCGTTGTAACATTTCCGGCAAAAAAGCGATTCTCAACAGTATTCCTCATTACGCTCATGTAATTTTGGAAGGTAATCTGTTGTGATTGATCTGTTCCACCAACGAAATGTAAAACTTGCTTCTGCCAATCTTTTAGTGGGGTATTGTAAACGCTGGATTGATTTTGATGTCCATCATATAATTTCACCTTATTCAAATAATCCAAGACTTCTTGATTCGATACCGCAGCAAGTCGTCCGGTTGGAATTAAAGGCATCCATCGTGTCGTACCAGGTAATCGGGAAGTAATGAAGGCATCGCTAGACGGTTGTCCAAATGAGGGAATCAAGTTATTGGCGTAATTGGTCGCATTTTTTCGGGCACCTGGTCCTGTTGAAGTTAATCCACTTACGTTGGCTTCGCGAATTCCTTTTCCAATCAAAAACAATCCTACAGGCTTTTCTGTAGCTTGATCGTACATGAAATGCGCAAAACGTCGAATTCCGGAAACATGCTTGTTAATACCTCCTCCAAATTGAAGATAAAGCTCATTGACATTGGCGATGATTACATTGTAGTTTCCTCCATCAGCAGTTTGTCTGTATGCTGCGTACTCGAAAGTGGCTTGTTGCAAACTGCTTGGGTAGACCATGAGCAATGCCTTTTCTGCATTCCAAACACTGAAATCATTGAAAAAGCCATTCCCATTTACAGGTGAAAGTGATGCAATTGTTGTTAACGTAGAAAGATCTTGATAAACCACGAATAGTTCATCACTAATTGTTTCATTTGGTATAAGTGCGCTATAAACTGAACCGTTTAGTAATAGAGGGATCTTTCGGGGTGTTGATCCTAAAACCAATAAGAATGGATTTGAATACGTAAGGTTGGTAAGGTCGAGCCGAATCTTAGATTCAGCACTATTGTTTTTCACCAAGAAGTTAATCTTGTTAGCTCCACCTAAATTGGGTACACGCGGATAGAAAAATGACCAGTAATTGAGTGATTGAAAATCAGTCGTTGCTCCCTGATCTCCGATAATCTTCCATTTTAAAGTTGTATTGCCTGAATTAAGCGTAGTTGAAGGGAAATAGGTGTCAATATTTATGGCCTTGTATCCTGTAAAAACGGTGTCAATAATAATGAAATCAGAACTTCCTATCGTAAATTGAAGATGGTGGTTTCCTGTACCGGTAAAGGCTGCATTTGAATTGGAAACCGATACAGATTTAAAACGACATGGTGGGGAATTACTTCCTGTATAGACTG
Organism: Crocinitomicaceae bacterium; assembly: GCA_036825545.1. Lineage (GTDB taxonomy): Bacteria > Bacteroidota > Bacteroidia > Flavobacteriales_D > Crocinitomicaceae > M0103. The sequence goes on from DAISYB010000003.1 coordinate 40,386, forward strand.
AAGGTGTCGGAGCGCTTAAAGTGAGTGTATAGTTGTTTGCACCATTGACTGCCGCTCTTCCCCATCCTTCACCTGGCATGTAAAATGAACTGGAGGCATTGGAGTTTTTTTCTCCTTCATTGTAGGCATCACTGTAGAAAGCGGTGCTTTCACAGAGAATATAGCTTGAAGGTGTGTATGAGGCAAAACTCACATCTGCTTCGACCACAAAACGCTTGTTTGTTGTCGAATTATTCCATGTGAAAAAATATTGAATAGTATCATTATATAAGCTGTATTTAGGATTTCCTTGCCATGAAGGATCCTCGTATAATGTAGTATCTAACCAGCCATCATTTCGTTCAGCATAAAAAGCGATGTAATCCCCCGGACCAAAAATTCCATCAGGACCCAGCTCAATAAACAAAGGAAGCTCTTGTTCTCGTCCGAAAATCTGGATATTCTCATGGCTAAATGTACTCACTGGAATTCCGGCAGTAACCAATAAGGAGTGATCAATACGGTGAATTCCGCTAGACTGAATTTTAAAAGAGTAATATTTTTGATTGTAGTTGATCCACTCGTTTCCATAGGTTTGACCGCTAACAGTGTTTACAACTGTTATTAGGCTAAGTGTTAAAAGGATGAGTAGAGGTTTAATCATGATCTATTGCATATTTTTCGGTCGATCCAACATTAATCTTAAGGATATGACGTGAGAATAGAGTGCTACGGATGCATCACCTATGTCAGTAAAAGCATAATCCAGTTTGAAATTCTTGATACGAAGTCCAACACCAATATTAGGTTGAACATTAAGTGTCTTACTGTCATCGAAGTTGGTGATGTATTGGATGTTTGAAATTCCACCTCTCACTGCTACAATCTTTTTAAATCCAAATTCAATTCCCATGTGTGGATCTAATGAGATTAACCCTGTTCGAACTAGTGTGTTACGGCGACCATCTGTCGTCATATCAAGATCGAGTTCAGCAGCGGCATATAATCCCTTTTCCCCAAGATCAAACTTGCCATAAGCAGCAAAAATTAACCGAGGCAATGTCAATTCAAGTCCATTTCTCGGTAATTCATTCCCAGTCGCAACAAATACTTCTTGCATTTTCGGATCCAAGTTAAAAACCCAAGCATTAAAGGTGGAAGTCACATCTCTGGCTACCAATCCAAATTTCCAGTGTTTCTTAGTGTGGTACTGCGCTCCGGCATCCAATCCGAATCCCCAAGATTTTGCAAAATCACCAACTTTTCTGTGAATGACTTTGAAGTTCCCTCCAACACTTAATCCCTCCAGCTTCATTTTACGGGCATAGGACAATAAAAAGCCATAGTCGGCTGCAGTGAATGTGGTGATATTGTCGTAGTTAATGTTTCCATTGTTGTCAATCAGCTGGGTTGTATTTGGAATGTCGTCTACTGCAAATCGTATGGCAGAAAAACCAATGGTGCTTTTTTCATCAATTTTATGAGCAAGTCCTAGGTAATCATATTTCGAAATGCCTGCAAAATATTCAGAGTGCATTAATCCAATTTCCAGCCATTTGTCAACTTGTGTCAATCCTGCCGGATTCCAATAGCCAGAGTTAACATTGTCTGTTTGGGCCACCACGGCATTACCCATGCCTAAGGCGTCCGCTCCAACGCCTATAGCAAGAAATTCATTTGAATATTTAGGAGCAAGTGTACCACCAGAGTCTTGAGCATTCAGAGAAAACAGTGTGAAAAACAGAGTAAAAACGGTTAGATTGCGGTAAGATGTGATCATGAACATTTGAATTTTACTATGCATTAACTCGTTATTCACTAAAAAATTGTGTTCTTTGTTGGTACTAATTTCGTTTAATACAGTGTAAAAATATATCATTCTATCTGTTTAAACCAACAAAAAGAAACAAATTGAAGTTACGGATGTTCAATCTACCTAATTTATTGACCGCAGCTAATTTGCTTTGTGGTTGTCTAGCGATCATACTTGCCTTGGCAGGAAGAATTGATTTAGCCCCATTTGCTATTTTTTTGGGAATGATTTTCGATTTTTTAGATGGATTCGTGGCGAGAAAATTGAAAATAAGTGGTGAACTAGGAAAGCAGTTGGATTCTTTAGCTGATATGGTGACATTTGGTTTAGCCCCAGGTGTTATCATGATGGTGGTGATCATTTCTACTATTTATATGGATATGTTCGTTGTGGCTGATGAATTTTCGAGCTTTGTCCATTATGAGTTGCAGTTGTGGGTGAATGCTGTTTTTTATGGCGTGCCGAATGATATGGATGCATCAATAAAATTTCTGCCTTTTGCTACACTTTTTATTCCATTCATGTCAATGTTCCGCTTAGCGAAGTTTAATTTGGATACGCGTCAATCTGAATCGTTTATCGGGGTTCCAACACCTTTGAATACACTATTCTTTATGTTTTTCCCTTTGTGTTTGACAGTTTATTTCGAGGATTGGAAAAATAGTATGGGAATCTTTCAACAGATCTTTAATCCCTATTTATTAGTTGGTTTAATTGTCGTGATGTCCACGCTTCTTGTGGCTGAAATCCCATTATTTTCGCTGAAGTTTAAGCAGTTTGGGTGGAAAGGAAATGAGATTCGCTATGTTTTTCTGATTCTTTGTATTGTATTAATTCCACTTCTAGGTGTTTGGTCTATTCCAATAATTGTATTTTTGTATCTGAATTTTTCGTTGATCAACAACAAAACAAATAAAAAGAAACACCATGAAATTTAAAGCAGAGATCGATGTTATGCCATTGGAGGCTTTGTTGGATCCACAAGGGAAAGCTGTCACAAACAGTATGAAGAACATTGGATTACCTGAAATTGATGGTGTACGTATTGGTCGCCATGTCCGCCTTTTTGTTGAAGCACCTTCTATAGAAGTCGCTAACCAGAAAGTTGAAGAGGCATGTAAAAAGATGTTGGCAAACCAAATCATGGAGAGTTATACATTCTCTGTGACTGAAGCCTAATTAAAGTAGAATGACAGGAAGGAACCATATTGGTTTTGCCTTGTCGTCGTTAAGCAATAACTGTTTTCACGCAGTCAATCCTGCTACCGGTCAAAAACTGGATTCCCATTTTTATGTTGCAGGTTCGTTAGAGATTGAACAAGCTGTGCGACTTGCCGTAGAAGCTTTTCCTGTTTTTTCTCGAATTTCAATTCTCCGTCGCGCTGAGTTTCTAAAGTCGATTGGGGAGGAGATGATTTTGGAGAAAGAAAAGATTTTAGAGCGGTATATACTTGAATCCGGTCTGAGTAGAAAAAGGGGTGAACTTGAATTGCAGCGGACTATTTTTCAATTGCGTTCGTATGCAGATGATCTTCTCAAAGGTGAGGTTTTGGGGATATCGATTGATATTTCAGATTCGCATGAGCATTCCCCACGACCGGATATTCGAAAAATGAATGTGGCAATTGGCCCTGTTGTTGTTTTTGGTGCAAGCAACTTCCCTTTGGCCTATTCAACGGCAGGAGGAGATACGGCCTCTGCACTTGCGGCAGGTTGTCCGGTAATTGTAAAAGCGCATCCTCTTCACCCCGGTACAAGTTTCTTGGTGGCACAAACGATAGTGAAAGCTGCAAGAAGAACGGAAATGCCAGAGGGCGTTTTTTCTCATTTGTTTGACAATGGATTTGAAGTAGGAAAACAGCTTGTTTCTCACGAAGGAATAAAAGCGGTGGGATTCACAGGGAGTTTTAAAGGTGGTATGGCATTGGTCGATTTGGCAAACAAGCGAAAAAATCCTATTCCGGTTTTTGCTGAGATGGGTAGTGTGAATCCAGTAATAGTACTTCCTTCGGCACTAAAAATGGATCCTTCCGAAACAGCCTCAAAAATAGCTTCGTCAGTAACAAATGATGCAGGGCAGTTTTGTACCAAGCCGGGAATAGTTCTCGTAAAAAAAGAAAAGGAACTAGATGAATTCGTTAAGGAATTAAGTGAAAAGGTAAAGGAGGCAGTGCCACGAACAATGTTAAGTGATTCGATTTATTTAACATTCAACAATACGATCCAATCCTTTAAAGATTCGATGCAATCGAAACAAAGTTCAACTCATGATTTTAGAGTAGGTCAGGGCGTCCCGGCGGTTTTGGAACTTGAACAACTGGAATTTTTGAGTGATCAAAAATATTCTGGTGAGATCTTTGGTCCGGCTACAGTTATTGTTCGCTATGATAATGATGAAGGTTTAGAACTGTGCTTGAATCAACTCTCCGGGCAATTGACCTGTTCTGTATTTGGAGATCTCGAAGAGTTACAGGCCCGCTCCGTTTTACTACTTCGAATGCAAGAAATCGCAGGGCGCGTAATTGTAAATGGTGTACCTACTGGTGTGACTGTTTGTTCGTCTATGCATCATGGAGGACCTTTTCCAGCAGCAAGTGATTCTCGATTTACAGCAGTTGGTTCGGATGCCATTAAACGCTTTTTAAGACCTGTCGCTTTTCAAAATTTTCCTAGCTCATTGTTGCCTGATTTATTGCAGGATGAGAACCCTCTAAAAGTAATTCGAAGAATAAACGGTCGACTTTCTGAAGATGCCCTTGTTCATAAAAAAGATTAAAAACAAATGGATTTATCTGACACCTATTTATGCAATTCATACATTTGTCTTATAGTTAATTAATTTTAGCGTCATGAACGATTACCAAGAAACCCCACAGAAATCGAACTTACCTTTCATTGTGATCTCGTTTATCTTATTGATAGGTATTGGAGTAATGACTTTCTTATATTCCAGAACAAGTGGAGCATTAGATGAGTGTTCAAACGAGAATAAGTTGCTTTTGTCGGATATGGAAGGCATGAACCAAATGATGGAAGGGTATGTTGGTAATATGTCGAATGACTTGCGTACAGACTTTAAAAATATGCTGAGTACGTATGATGCTTTGATTGCAAAAGACAAATCAAAAGCGGATAGTCTGAATGCTCAAAAAGAGAAAATTCAGGATCTATTAGATCAGTTGAATACTTCCAAGAAATTATCAGCAAATCAGATTTTCAAACTTCAAAAGGAAAATGAAACTTTGCGTGGAATTATGAGAAGTTATGTTGTACAAATTGACTCATTGAACACCTTGAATTTGAAGTTGACATCGGCGTTGGATAAAACAAGCAATGAGCTGACATCGACTAAAACAGAGCGTGATCAGTATAAACAAGAGGCAGAGCAGAGTGCAGAACAAGTGAAAAAGGGTTCTAAGCTCACAGCATTTGGATTTAGCTCGGTTGGACTGAGAATGAAGTTAAACAACACTACTGAAGAAACAAATAAAGCGAAAGGTGTAGTACAGTTTAGATCTACATTTACCATTTCGGAGAATCCGATTGCTAAGGCGGGAAATAAAAAAGTGTATATGCAGATCATTAATCCGGATGGAAAAACTATGCAGAATAAATCAAGCAATGTGATACAAACGGATTCAGGTAATATACCATTTTCTGATATGAAAGAAGTGAACTACAACAACGAACGAATCGATGTTACAATATTTTATGATCTTAAGGGGGAGACAGCTCCAAAAGGAAACTACAAGGTGCGCATTTATTGCGAAGGTAGTTTGATAGGTACAGACAGCTTTACGCTGAAATAAAAATTTAAAGGCGGTTGAACCGCAAATTGGTTAGATGGTAAATATTTTTATTGCAAATCTGGATTGGAGTATCACTTCAGATGATTTGAAAACAACGTTTTCAGCTTTTGGTCCTGTGCACTATGCGCACGTCGTTTTCGATAAGGAAACAAAGAAATCAAAAGGCTTTGGTTATGTTGAAATGGAGGATACTGATCACGCGATCAATGCGATCAATGCATTGAACGGCTTGGAGATCAACGGTCGTAAATTGGATGTCAAGATTGCTTCACCAAAGGAGAATCGTCCAGCGCGAAAAGATCCGCAACCAAAACCTGCTTTCAAAAAGAACACGGGAGGATTTAGAAGCGACAATAAACGATCAGGAAGCAATTATGGTCGTGAAGGGCAACGCGATAATTTCAGAAAAAAAGATTAAAATGTCACAAGCAATTGATCAAGGTTTTGTGGAGTACAGCATCGATGCAAATGGTGTTGGAACAATAGAATTTGGGCACCCGATGAGTAATTCTCTGCCAGGTAAGGTGTTGAGAAAGTTAGCAGAAACAATTGCACAGCTTGGTGCAGATTCAAGTGTTAGGGTAATTGTCTTGCGTTCAACCGGTGAAAAAGCATTTTGTGCTGGTGCAAGTTTTGATGAGTTAATCTCGATTAATGATTTGGAGACGGGTAAAGTCTTCTTTTCTGGTTTTGCACAGGTGATCAATGCTTGTCGCAAAGCACCGAAGTTCATTATTGGTAGAGTTCAGGGAAAAGCAGTAGGTGGTGGGGTTGGCTTGGCGTCTGCCGTAGATTATTGTATAGCGACGAAATTTGCTGATGTAAAATTATCTGAACTAGCAGTGGGGATTGGTCCTTTTGTAGTTGGTCCGGCTGTTGAGCGTAAAATGGGCTTGTCTGCGATGAGTGAATTAGCCATAAATGCTACAGAATGGAGAAGTGCAGATTGGGCGCGCCGCAGAGGTTTGTACACTGACGTGTATGATTCAATTGAAGAAATGGATAAAGAGATCAACAAGTTGGCCTTGAGACTTGCAGGTTCAAATCCAGAAGCAATGGCGATGCTCAAGTCGGTATTTTGGCATGGAACAGAACATTGGGACGATCTATTAGCTGAGCGTGCTGGCATGAGTGGTAAATTAGTATTGAGTGAATTTACGGTGAATGCCATCAATTCATTCAAGCAGAAATAGATCAAAGTAATAGCCAAAATGACACGGTAAAATTTTACCGTGTCATTTTCATTTATGGACCATCATTTTGACAGCGATAAATCAGAGATTCTTTTTTAAGAAATCGTTTGTTAATAAAAATAGAAATGATATCTTTGCACCCCCAAATTAGGGATATTGTCTTATTTTATATTGTAAAATTGTGGATACATTAAGTTACAAAACCGTTTCCGGCAACAAGGAGACCGCTGATAAAAAGTGGCTTGTTGTGGATGCTGAAGGCCAGACTGTTGGTCGTTTAGCAAGTAAGGTGGCGAAGATCATCCGTGGCAAACACAAGCCGAACTTCACCCCTCACGCAGACTGTGGCGACAACGTTATCGTTATCAACGCAGAAAAGGTATCTTTTTCAGGTGCCAAGTTAGAAAACAAGGAGTATGTTCGCTACACGGGTTATCCTGGTGGACAGCGTTTCACGACGGCTTCGGAAATGTTGAAGAAACATCCTGAGCGTTTGATCGAAAAAGCAGTTCGCGGAATGTTGCCTAAGAACAAACTAGGAAGAAGATTATTTACAAATCTTAAGGTTTACACTGGAACAGAGCACTCTCATGAGGCGCAAAAGCCAGAAGTGTTTAACCTTGATTCATTCAAATAAGAAGCATGGAAATCATTAACACACTCGGTAGAAGAAAAACATCTGTTGCTCGTGTATACCTTTCAAAAGGTACAGGAAAAGTAACGGTGAACAAGAAAGACTACAAAGAGGCTTTCCCTGTAGCAGTTCTTCAATCTAAAATTGTTCAACCATTCCAGTTGACAAGTACAGAAGGACAATTTGACGTTAAAGTCAATGTTATGGGCGGAGGAATCAATGGTCAAGCTGAAGCAATTCGTTTGGCGATCTCCAGAGCTTTGGTAGAAGTATCAGAAGAGAACAAGCCGTTGTTGAAGGCAGAAGGATTGATGACGCGTGACCCGAGAATGGTTGAGCGTAAGAAGCCGGGTCAGCCGAAAGCACGTAAGAAATTCCAGTTCTCTAAACGTTAATAATATTCCCGTTTATTCGGGAGCATGGTTGTTTAGTATCCAAGTGCAAAGTACCCTTCGATTTAACGAACCCTTTGTTACTGACCTACTAAGGAACGTAAACAATTAAAATTTAAAAAAATGTCAAAAGTAAATTTCGAAACTTTGTTGGAAGCAGGTGTTCACTTCGGACACTTGAAAAGAAAATGGAACCCGGCGATGGCGCCGTACATCTTCGAGGAGAAGAAAGGTATCCACATTATTGACCTTAATAAGACAATCGCACACCTTGATCAGGCATGTGCGGCGATGAAACAAATCGCGAAATCGGGTAAAAAAGTCCTTTTCGTTGCAACAAAGAAACAAGCAAAAGATATCGTAGCTCAAAAAGTGGCAGAAATCAATATGCCATACGTAACTGAGCGTTGGACTGGTGGAATGTTAACAAACTTCCAAACTACACGTAAGTCAATCCGTAAAATGTCAACAATTGACAAGATGAAGACAGATGGTACGTGGGAAACCTTGAACAAGCGTGAGCGTTTGTTTAAGACTCGTCAACGTGAGAAATTAGAAAAGAATTTCGGTTCAATCGCTGACATGTCACGTCAGCCGGCAGCGATTTTCCTTGTGGATATTTTGAAAGAGCACATCGCATTGAGCGAGGCTACACGTTTGAACATTCCTACTTTTGCAATGGTCGATACGAATTCAAATCCTAAATTGGTTGATTTTCCTATTCCTGCAAATGACGATGCAACGAAATCAATTTCAGTTGTACTTGATGCAATCTGCGGAGCGATCAAGGAAGGGTTGGAAGACCGTAAGAATGTAAAAGCAGCCGATAAAGAAGAAGTTGAAGCAGTAGCTGAGACAGTTGAAACTCCGGCAGCAGAAGAAAAGAACGATTAATTATTTCATAAAATTATTTCCATGGCAATTACAGCGTCAGAAGTAAATAAACTTCGCCAGCAAACAGGAGCTGGAATGATGGACTGCAAGAATGCGTTGGTTGAAGCTAACGGTGATTTCGAAGCAGCTATCGATATCCTTCGTAAGAAGGGGCAAAAGATCGCAGCAAAAAGAGGTGAGAACGAAGCGAAAGAAGGTTTGATCATCGCTCAGGCTTCTGAGGATGGAAAGTTTGGTGTACTTGTTACATTAAACTGTGAAACGGACTTCGTAGCTAAGAATGACGGATACCGTGCATTGGTTCAGTCACTGGTTGATATCGCATTAAAGAATCGTCCGGAATCGATCGAAGAGTTCAAAAGTCTTTCCTATGACGGTAAACTTACTGTTGAAGAAAAGCTTACGGAGCAAATTGGTGTTATCGGTGAGAAATTGGACCTTTCAGGATATGGAACTATTGCAGCAGATAAAGTTGTTGCGTACAACCACCCAGGAAACCAGTTGGCTACTTTAGTTGGATTGAACAGTTCATCTGATGCAGCAGAAGATGCAGGTCGACAGGTTGCAATGCAAGTTGCAGCTATGAATCCAATCGCATTGAACAAAGATGGTGTTGATGCGCGTACAATTGAGCGTGAGATCGAAGTAGGTAAGGAATTGGCTATCCAGGAAGGAAAGCCGGCTGAAATGGCAGAGAAAATTGCTATGGGTCGTTTGAACAAATTCTTCCAGGAGAACACATTGCTTAGCCAGTCATTTGTGCGTGATAACAAAGTAACTGTAGAACAGTTCTTGGTATCTGCAGAGAACGGTTTGACTATTGTTGATTTCAAGCGTTTCTCTTTAAGTTAAGCACAAGAATATTTGTTAAAGGCTATCGGGTTCGATAGCCTTTTTTTTGAAACAGAGGTTTATAAACGACCTGAACGCAACCAATTGAATTTGTATATTTGTCACGCCCAAAAAGAGAGAAAACTATGAAATACCAACGCATCCTCCTAAAGCTAAGTGGTGAGTCTTTAATGGGCTCAAAGCAATTTGGAATTGATAACGAGCGCTTGGCACAATACGCACTTCAAATCAAAGAGATACATGATTTAGGAATTGAAGTTGCCATTGTGATTGGAGGAGGTAATATTTTCAGAGGCGTTCAGGCTGAAGAAGGTGGAATGGATCGCACACATGGAGATTACATGGGTATGCTGGCCACAATGATCAATTCAATGGCTTTGCAAGCAGCACTTGAAGAGGTTGGTTTGAAAACAAGGCTTCAGTCGGCAATTGAGATGAAAGAAATTGCTGAGCCGTATGTGCGAAGACGTGCTGTTCGACATTTAGAGAAAGGTCGTGTTGTCATCTTTGGTGCTGGAACAGGAAATCCATTCTTCACAACAGATTCGGCCGCTTCTTTGCGAGCTATAGAAATCAATGCGGATGTGATCTTGAAAGGAACGCGTGTTGATGGTATATACACAGCTGATCCGGAAAAGGATCCAAATGCAACGAAGTATGATGTTATTTCGTTTGATGATGCATACGGTAAAGGTTTGAAAGTAATGGATATGACAGCTTTTACTTTGTGTAAAGAAAATGATTTGCCAATTATTGTATTTGACATGGATACACCGGGTAATTTAAAGCGATTACTGGAAGGAGCACAAGTAGGAACGATTGTAAGAAATTAATAGAACAGACATGACTGAAGAATTGAACATGATCTATGATGAATTCAAATCATCAAATGAAAAATCATTGACAAGATTGGAAAATGAACTGACAAAAGTTCGTGCCGGAAAGGCTGCTCCATCTATGTTGAATGGTGTTATGGTTGATTATTATGGAGCGCCAACTCCCTTGCAACAAGTTGCGAATGTGAGTACAATGGATGCGCGAACAATCACCGTTCAGCCTTGGGAAAAAGCAATGCTAACAGAGATTGCTAAGGGAATCATGAATGCAAACCTTGGGTTTAATCCGCAGAACAATGGTGAAGTGATTATGATTGCTGTACCACCACTTACAGAGGAACGAAGAAGAGAATTGGTGAAAAAAGCGAAATCCGAAGGGGAGACCGCAAAAGTTGCGATTCGCAATCACCGAAAGGATGCATTGGATATGGTGAAAGAATTGAAGAATGAAGGATTGTCAGAAGATCTTACAAAGGATGCAGAAGAAAGAATTCAGGGGATCACCAATCAGTTCATTAAGAAAGTAGATGACTTGATTGAGGTTAAAGAGAAAGATATCATGACGATTTAAACGTCATTCTCATCATACTAAAAACGAGGCTTATAAAGTCTCGTTTTTTATTTGATCACAATTTCAACTCTTCTGTTGGCTTGCTCTTCGTATGCAAATTTTGGCTTAGGATAGACTGGTTTGGTATTTCCATAGCCTATTGCTTCCATACGAGACTTGTCTATCCCTTGAGTTACAAGGTATGTCATAACTTTTTTTGCTCGTGCTTCAGATAGCTTTTGCGCTGCAAAACCATTACTTTCATTAGTTGCATGAACATGACCTTGAATTTCAATCGAGACATCTGCATTCAATGCCATGAAATCCCGAAGACGACGCAGCTTCGATTCAGAACCTTGTAAAAATTCACTAGTGCCCGGTTGAAATTCAATTTCTTCAATTTGTAAACTTTTCCCTTTGCCAAGACGTTCAACTTCTAGTACGATCTCCTGATCCTCACCATGTACAAAAGCTACTTCCTGGTCTAAAAAGAAATAGCCTTCAGCATCACATTTAATGAAGCCTTTTCCAGACCTTGTCAAATTGAAAAACAGATCACTTCCTTTGAAGGTAGCGGTTAATTCTTTGAACCCTTCAATTGTGATGTTGGCGATGACTGGTCCTTTAGTTTCCTTGTCGCGAACTATTATACTAAAAGATGGCGCAAATTCATCGTTTCTCATATCGACCATTTTGGTTTCATTCGCCGCTTTTAACGCAGAATTATCCTCTTTAAATTGAAAGTCAAGATTAACGATTGCCTTCGATTTGTCAACTGTCGAGAATCCTATGAGGATTTTGCTGCCTGCTTTCATCTTCAAGGAAAAAAGCACACCATCGTCAATAATTGGATTTAAGCCTACTTTTCGTTGATCTTTTCCAATGTGCAAACGTTTTATTTCTGCAGCACCATTCGCCATCTCGTAACAGATGTCTTTTGGTCCTTCTTCAAATATGACCATTTGTAGATAGTCCTGTTTGATTTCTGCGTCAAAGTTTAATACACCATCGTATTCCGGCATGAAGTTGATCCAAACTATGTTGTTGTCAGATATTTCAGTTAAAGACGGGTATTGAGTTAAATCGGCTTTTGTTCCTCCGCTACCGGTAAATTGAATGGTGTACTTGCCGGACTTAAAAATATTCAAAGCACCATCACAGTCCGCAACTGTCTCACTTGTTTTCTTTGTTTGAGAAAAAAGTACAGCGGAAATGCTTAAGAACAATATGCTTATGTATAGCTTTGTCATTAGGTTATCCAAATTTACAAATTCTTCAGAATAAATAACAGTTTAATTGTGAGTTCACTATATGATCGTTTAAGTTCACAAAATCTTGAAATTCTTGTTCATCGATTTTATAATTATGTATTTGCATCAGAAATAATCGCGCCACTTTTCACTAAAAGTAATAGAGAGGAGGTTATTCGGAAGCAAATTATGTTTTTAACACAGTTTTTGGGTGGACCTGGGATTTACAGTCTTGAGTTTGGTCATCCTAAAATGCGGATGCGTCATTTACCGCATAAAATTACAAATGAAGCTAAAGAAGAGTGGTTAAAATGTATGAGACTAGCCATTGAATCATTAGAAATAGATCAGAATTTGAAACAGGAGTTGTATTCCTGTTTCCCAGCAATAGCTAACCACATGGTCAATAGTGAATTATAGGCTTATAGACGCATTACCTTTGGCTGAGGTTCTGATTATTAATTGATCAAAATCGGGATATATAGCAATGATTCGGAGGTCTGTAATTTTACTTTTTAATTCAATAACTTCATTTACAGTACCGTTCATTCCGTTATTCAGTGTGTCGATCATTTTACTGAGCTCTGGTTTCAGATCAATAATTGCAGCATTGCGAACTGCATCTGTGATTTTTCTTGAGAATAACCATTCTGCACTTTTTAATAAGGCGTTTTTAGTATGTAGATCAAATTCAAGGTCTGGAAACGAAATAATTTGATTTTCTTCATCAAAAGTTGGTGTGCCGACCAGGTAAAGCGTTCCTTTTTTCTTTCCACTAAATTTCACCCATAAATTGAGTTGCTTTCCAGCGGTACTTGCAATTCCCAAAGCATCAAATTGGATTTTATTTTTTTTAATTTCCACTGTTTTGCCACAAATTTCTTTAGATATCAGTTTTGTAATTGAGTCATAATCTGCCTCAATATCAAGATATATTTCAAATCCATTGCTTTTTTTATGCTCTGCAAGTGGCGGTAAAGGAATAGTCACACTTTCCTTTTTTGATGTGGTAATGACAGGTTCAAAGGTTAAATTCAGGTTGAGGTGTGCAGTTTTTTTGTCAAACAAAACAGAACCGAGTGAGATTTGTTGAGGTCGTATATTTAAGAATCCATATGAGCCAAGAGACTGAGGTTTTGAAATGGAGTTCCAAACTTCTTCAACCGAAGAATAGATGTCTACTTCTGATATAGTGGCATCTATTTCTTTCTCGAGTTTTTTTAGAGCACCTGTCACTTCTTTTTTGAGTTGTGTTGTTGCATCATATTTAAAGACAGTTATTTCACATGGATCTATGGTTTCAAATCTCGTCAATTGCGTTGTTGATTTCAATTTGTAGTCTTTTGTAATGTCGACTTTTGTTGCATAGGCAACAGAAACCCTGCGCATTGGTTCATTGATTCCGCAGCTGGCATACATTCTTGGAATAACACATGAACCGTTATTGTCGAAAAGATGTGTACATTCTGGACAATAATTTAAATTTAGTGCATACTTTCCATTAACTGTATAAGTTAAATATGGTCCTTGACCATCAAATAATATTGGATTGCGTTCAAAACGATAGGAATAACTAACTCCAGAGCAGTTCTCCTCCTTGCCATTGAATTTTTGTGGAACAGATTTTTCTGTGTCCTTTAGATAGGGGGTTAGATCTATCGTTATAGGAAGATTTAGATTCGAGGTTGACTGTTTAATTGATGGGATTTCTATGTTTTTAGCTTCAGGAGCACTTGTTTTCACCATTTTGCAGGATGTAAAAATGGTGATGATAATTGAATGGCTTAAAATTTTCGTGTTGAATAGCAATTTATTCATTTTATTGAAATTAATTTATTAGTTTGTACATAAGTAATAATATTTTAGTAAGTTTACGAAAATTTAAAAAAACTTAACTTATGAAAAAAGGACTTATTTTTATTGGATTTGGATTGTTAGTATTGTCATCTTGTGTTAAAGCTCACAATTGTGAGTGTGTTACAACTTACCAAGATGGTTCTGCGAATACAACGGATAATATTACAATCACAGCTAGAAAGAAAACTGCAAAAACACTTTGTGATAGTTATGAGTCATCTATGTCAGGCTACTACACAGAATCATGTGAATTGAAATAATTGTTTTAAACAATAATATTTGGGGAGTCAATTTGACTCCCTTTTTATTTGAATAAACATCATCTTTAAGTTATGAATGGTATTGAAACCTTTTTACTACAGCTTAACCTTTCTTGGTTTTTAAGTAAGCTATTGCCTTATCTTTTGTTTCCAGTTATGGGGATTATAGTAGGGGTATTGGTAGTCAAGTATTTTTCAATACGATCTAAATTCAAGAGAATAATTCTTTTCATTCTTTTCCCTGTTTCATCATTTGGTGCTTATTTCGCATATTCTCCGATTTATCAAGGTGACTTTTCAAATAATTCTACTGAGCTGATGATGGATGATGTGTATACAGATATTGGTGAGAATAAGCTCACTGTGATTTCTATACCTAATTGTCCTTATTGTTTCGGAGCAATGAAGAAAATGCTAATATTGAAAGATAGAAACCCTTCTTTGCAAATTGAATTTATAGTGTGTAGTTCTGATTCTTTAGCCTTGAAGTGGTACAAAGAAAATAGTAAAGATAGGATCTCCGTTGTCTTAGCGAATGAGCCAAAGGTGTTAGCGAAATTGGCAGACTTTGCCTTTCCGGCTTATGTAATTAAAGAAGGCAATGACAAATTGATCAAATGGAGAAATAATGACTTTGGAGTTCGAGCATTGGATCAAGTTGAATCAATACTTAAGAAAAATAATTAATCGATCGGTATTAAATCAACAACTTGGTTGTATATAGGTTTAAAGCTTGTAACTCTATTGATTTCAGTCTGATTTTCTTTGGATACAGCTTCACTTTGGTTCGTCGGATTTTTCAAATCACTACCAAAAAGTACTATTCGAATATTTTTGCCTTCCTTCGACATGCTGAAGGTGTGAATCATTCCTTCAACCTCAAATATTGAAAAAAAAGTAGAATTAAAAAAGGACATATCAATAACAATCCCATCCTTTTCATCCATAATAAAATCAAGGTTATTGCCAGCTACTTTTTTTATTTCATAATTCTTTACCATTTCGCCCAAAGATTGGCTTTTGTAAAGCATTGTGTATGTCCAGATAGAATCCTTGATGAGTTCTTTAAATTCAAATGAAACATTGATTTGATCCTTCATTCCTGAACTACTTGTCAACTCCATTATACCAGTATATTTCCCGATCCATTTGGATGCTTCAAAACCTTGTCCAAATGAAATTGCTCCAATCGAAAGAAAAATAATAGTGACAAGTGATCTCATAATTGTTAGTTTATTTAAAGAAAAAAGGGCTTTACTCGCGTTAAGCCCTTTGAAATTTTTGAAACGATTTTAAGCATTAACACTCAAACTTTCAAGAACTTTGTTGAAAGTTTGACTTGGTCGCATGGCTTGAGCCGTCTTCTCTTGATTAGGGTTGTAATATCCTCCTAGATCCAATTTTGTTCCCTGCGATCCATTTAGTTCATTAACAATAGTTGTTTCATTGGACTTCAGTTCTGCAGCAATTTTAGTAAATAGATCCTTCATTTCTTGATCCTTACTTTGTTCGGCAAGCGCCTCAGCCCAATATAAACTCAAATAAAAATGACTTCCTCTGTTGTCCAATTGACCTGCGTCGCGCTGTGGAGATTTATCTTCATCAAGGAATTTCCCTGTGGCCTCATCCAGCGTTTCAGCAAGTACTTTTGCTCTTTCATTACCAGTTGTTACACTCAAGTGCTCCAAAGATGCCGCCAAGGCAAGGAATTCACCTAAAGAATCCCAACGTAAGTGACCCTCTTCTATAAATTGTTCAACATGCTTAGGGGCAGATCCTCCTGCGCCTGTTTCAAACAATCCGCCACCGTTCATTAACGGAACGATGGAAAGCATTTTAGCACTTGTTCCAACTTCAAGAATAGGGAAGAGGTCTGTTAGGTAATCACGAAGTACATTACCGGTTACTGAAATGGTATCCTGCCCTTTCACAATACGTTCCATCGTAAATTGGATCGCATCATCTGGACATAAAATTCGGATATCTAATCCTGATGTATCGTGATCTTTCAGATACTCAGTTACTTTCGCGATAAGTTGAGCGTCGTGAGCACGTTTTTGATCCAACCAGAATACAGCAGGAGTATTTGACAAGCGTGAGCGGGTTACAGCTAATTTCACCCAGTCGCGAATTGGTGCATCTTTCACCTGGCACATTCTCCAGATATCTCCAGCTTCAACATGATGTTCCAAAAGTGTATTTCCATTGTTATCAACAACGCGAACAACACCATCAGATGGAAGTTCAAATGTTTTGTCATGAGAACCGTATTCCTCAGCAGCTTGAGCCATTAAACCGACATTTGGAACAGTTCCCATAGTTACAGGATCAAAAGCGCCATTTTTCTTGCAGAAATCAATCATTGTTTGATAGATCTTTGCATAGCTGCTATCCGGCAAAATGGCTTTGGTGTCTCGTGATTTGCCTTCTGCATCCCACATCTGACCTGAATTACGGATCATTGCAGGCATGGAAGCGTCAACGATCACATCACTTGGTACATGCAGGTTTGTAATTCCTTTATCAGAGTTCACCATTGCAATTGCAGGTCCGTTGGACAAGCATGCGTCTATATCTGATTGAATTGCTGCTTTTTGATCCGATGGTAATCCTTCTATTTTAGCCAGAAGATCCCCAAATCCATTCTTTACGTCAACGCCCAATGAATTCAAAGTATCTGCATGCTTCTCGAATACCGGTTTAAAAAAGGAACGAACTGCATGCGCAAAAATGATAGGATCAGACACTTTCATCATTGTCGCTTTCATGTGAAGTGAATACAAAACACCTCTTGCTTTAGCGTCTGCTACTTGTTCGTCAAGAAATTGGACCAATTTATTTTTACTCATGAAGGTGCTGTCGATGACTTCATTGGCCTGAAGTGGAGCATCGCTTTTCAAAACCGATGTATTTCCATTTTTATCTGTGAATTCAATCCTGAAAGTACCAGCATCCTTAACCGTTATGGATTTTTCATTATGAAAGAAGTCTCCATCCTTCATGCACGAAACATGAGATTTAGAATCACTGGTCCATTTACCCATTGAATGTGGATGTTTGCGAGCATAATTCTTAACTGAAAGAGGTGCACGGCGGTCAGAGTTTCCTTCACGAAGGACAGGATTCACTGCGCTACCTTTGATCTTATCGTATTTACCTTTGATCGTTTTTTCTGAATCATTGGTTGGATCTTCCGGATAATCAGGCAATGCATAACCTTGAGATTGCAATTCTTTGATTGCAGCTTTCAACTGAGGAATTGAAGCACTAATGTTTGGTAACTTTATGATATTAGCTTCCGGAGTTGTACACAATTGTCCAAGTTCGATCAAATCATTACTAATGCGTTGATCTGCTGTCAAGAATTCAGGGAAATTTGCGAGAATTCTTCCTGCAAGTGAAATGTCTCTGGTTTCGATTGTGATCCCTGCGGGCTCAGTAAAAGCTTTGACAATAGGAAGGAATGAATATGTTGCCAACCTTGGGGCTTCATCCGTCAGCGTATAAATAATCTTTGAATTCGTTGAGCTCATGTTTTCTTCTGTTTATGCTTGATTTTTCAGGTTACGAAGTTACCTATATTTGATGGTTTTTTGAAAAATAAAGGTCCTGAAAATACAATCTTCAGGACAAAAAAATCATAAATTGTGTGTGTAATTGTCCTTCACCAGGAAATGGATCATTTTATCCAAAGCTCTAGCTCTATGACTCATTGAATTTTTTTCATCCAAACTCATTTGAGCGAAGGTTTTGTCTTTGTCTTCCGGCTTGAAGATGGGGTCGTAACCGAATCCCTCGCTTCCTTGTTTTTCCAATGTAATTCGACCTTCGACAATTCCTTCGAAAACATGTTCTTCACCATGAAGAATAAGGGCAATGGCTGTTTTGAATCGCGCCGTTCTAGTTGGTGTGTCAGC
This sequence comes from Crocinitomicaceae bacterium, assembly GCA_036825545.1. Classification (GTDB taxonomy): domain Bacteria; phylum Bacteroidota; class Bacteroidia; order Flavobacteriales_D; family Crocinitomicaceae; genus M0103. Next base: position 58,622 of record DAISYB010000003.1, read on the forward strand.
AAGCTTTGTCAATAGAAGATCCATATTTGCATTAGCATCTTTGGAATCCCCGGCGTATCGTGCTGAGTAAACACCTGGTTCGCCATTTATGGCATCAACTTCAAGTCCAGTATCATCAGCAAAACAACTTAGTCCGAATTTTTCCCATACATAGCGAGCTTTTAATAAAGCATTTTCTTCTAAAGTAGAACCTGTTTCAGGAATGTCATCTTCGCATCCAATGTCGTCGAGTGACAAAACATGTACTCCTTGCGGCATGATGGACTGAATTTCTCTTGCTTTGTTCTGGTTGTGTGTGGCAAATACTAATCGAATATCCATACTTTTTTTTTGCGAAGATAATAAAGGGGAATCGACATGTAATACTAACGCATTATTTATGGATGGAGGATAAGTGATTGCTTTAGTGTTTTTAATAAACGAAAAATAAGAATTATATTTAGGGGTAACGGAACAGGGATGAAGGGAGAATTAATTGAAAATGTGCGATCAAAAGCGGAGTATGCTCAAGTGTTTGAGGATATTGTGATGTTGATAATCGTGGTTGCTAATTTGCTCTTTGTTGCTTTTGACTGGAGCTTTGGTTTTGCTTTTGTTCAGCGTAATATTGAATTGATTTCTTATGATTTCTTTGTTTATTATAGAGATGTGATTCACCCGGATTTCCTTTTGTATGATTCTGTATTTATTTTGATTTTCGTTTCAGAGATTCTGATTCAATGGATTCTTAGTATTGTTTTTAAAAGTTATTCCCGTTGGTGGTTGTATCCATTTGTAAATTGGTATGACGTTCTTGGTTGTATTCCAATTGGTGCGTTTAGATGGCTTCGATTGTTGCGTATTGGGGCATTAATGATCCGATTACATAAGATGGGTGTCATTGATATGTATAAGACTTTTTTTTACAGGAAATTCTATGAGCTATATCAGATTTTTGTGCGTGAAGTGGCTGATCGTGCTTTGATTGTCATGGTAGACGCAATGCAAAGGGGGGTAAAAAGCACTAGTGAAAGTCAATTGCTAGCTGAGGCTGTTAAACCGGACCAAGCTAAATTAGCGAAATTGCTGTCATCCAAAATACATGAGATCATTGATAAGAATTATCTAGCACATAGGGAGGATGTAAAGCAACAGATAGAAAACATCATAAAAACGGGTTTTGAAAATAGTGAGCAAATGAAGAAGCTTGGAAATATACCATTGGTTGGAGGAAAAATTACAAGCCAATTGGAAGATTTGCTAAGTGATGTTTCGTTTCAACTGATGGACAGTTTGTCGAGTAAGCTTGCTTCTGAAGAAATAGCTCAGATAGTTGAGAATATGATTAATACCACCTTGAACACGATGTTTCAAGAGCAGAAAGATATGAAGGCGACCTCTGTTACGGATGATGAAATTGGACTTTTGATGACCAGAGTGGTTGATCGGATTTTGGAGCAGGTGAAGCAGGATATAGAAAAAGGACGAAAAACCAGATTTCAGTTTAGAAGACCTGTTGAGGAGCAATGAGGATTGTTATGAGATTGAGTTTTGATGCTGTTGAATAAAAAAATAAGCATCACAACAGTGATGCTTATTTGTGATCCCGTTTGGATTCGAACCAAAGACCTACTGCTTAGAAGGCAGTTGCTCTATCCAGCTGAGCTACGGGACCCAATACCAATAAAAAAAGGGGGATGATCGCTCATCCCCCTTGTCGGGGCGGCAGGATTCGAACCTGCGACCTCCTGGTCCCAAACCAGGCGCGATGACCGGACTACGCTACGCCCCGTATTTAAAACTAAATACTTCAATATTTCAATTAGCATTCCGAATCTGCGACCTTCCCGACAGTACCGTCGGGACGCGATGACCGGACTACGCTGTGCCCCGATCGAGTCCGTTATTTCAACTCTAAAGCTTTTTAACAACGGATCGTTTTCCGTGTTGGGAGTGCAAAAGTAATAACTTAATTCAATTTTGCAAACATTACAAGGATTAATTAAAATCTTAATCCTGCATTCGAGCGGAGAGAGCGGGATTCGAACCCGCGGTACAGTTACCCGTACGTCAGTTTAGCAAACTGGTGGTTTCAGCCACTCACCCATCCCTCCAATTGTCCAAAGAACTAGGGCAGCAAAATTAAGAAAAGCTGTGAATCTGCAAAGAAAATCCTTTAAAAAGATTTAAAAATTAGTAAACCCATTCCAACATAGCCAAGCGCATTGTTTCAAGAAGTGCATATAGAAGCCATAGTAAATGATAGGGAGCCAGATCATTATACTTGAAATGAGCAAAAAAAGGAACAAGTGTACTAATGACTATAAATGGTTCTGATCGAAAGATCAATCCTGCTGAAATGAATGCTAGAAATACAAGAAAGATCAAACTGCGTATTTTATCAGTTGTCCTTATCAGAGCCACACCTGCCCATATGATCAGAAATGTAAAAGAAATAATCGAAAACAATCCTAGTAGTGGTCCGTCTGACAACGATGTCAAGGTATCCTGAGGTAAAGCAAATGACCAAAAGGTTTCACTAGAGAGTATTTGAAAAAAAGCAAAAGACAATGAAAAGACACTTTCTAAAAAACGAATTTTACACAAACGGATGCTAAAGATCACTGCAACTACGAAAAATATAATTTCGTTCAGTGGAAATGGAAGAATGAACGATCCTTGTGTGAAATAGATTTGTAATCCATAGACGAAAGGAATCAATACTGCAATGGCAATCGTTCGTTCTTGACGCGTCATTTTTGTTTTTTAGCCAAAGCTTCTTCAATGTAATCAAAAGTTGATAGAATCACCGGCTCTCCATTTATTACTGCAACGTCGTGTTCGAAATGGGCACTTGGCAATCCATCAGCTGTGACGATTGTCCAATTATCGTCTAATTGTAACACTTTTTCCGTCCCCATGTTGATCATCGGTTCAATCGCGATGGTCAAACCATCCTGGATCTTTTTCCCTCTTCCACGTCGTCCATAATTTGGGACTTGAGGGTCTTCATGTAGTGAACGTCCTAATCCATGACCCACCAGATCACGAACAACCCCATAACCGTGTTTTTCGGCGTGTTGTTGAATGGCCCAGCCAATGTCTTCAATACGGTTGCCGGAGCGACATTGTTCTATTCCCAGATAAAGACATTCTTTTGTTACCTCAAGGAGTTTTTTTACTTCTGGTTTGACTTTCCCAATCTCAAAAGTATATGCATGATCACCATAGAATCCGTCAAAGACGGATCCGCAGTCTACAGAAACAACGTCTCCCTCCTCAAAAGGTCGATCGGTAGGCAAGCCATGAACGACTTGTTCATTAACAGAGATCAGTAAGGTACTTGGACAGCCGTAAAGACCCAGAAAACCAGGTTTTGCATTCTGGGAGCGGATATATTCCTCTGCCATTTTATCCAAGAATTTTGGTGTTACACCTGGACCAATTTCTTCAGCAACTTTTCCAAGTGTTCGACTCACAACTTGCGCAGCTTCACGCATCACTTCAATTTCTGCTGCTGTTTTATAGATGATCATATTTCTGTTAAAGACATTCATTGTTTTACAAAGATAGAGGATAATCTACTTTGATTTAGGAACATGTTTATTTGTGAAGCTTTCTGCTGTTTTATTCCAATTGTCTATGCCTGCACTTCGTTTTTTATTCAAATATTCATTCGATTTGTTATAAATACCGACAGAAGAGTTCATGTCATTTACGGCTTTATTATATTCGTTAACATCTGATTGAGTCCTTTTCTTTTCAGGAATTGCATCGAATCCTTTTTTTACCTTTTCAAAATTCTCACTCGCCATAAAGAAGTCAATCATTTTTGGTGTTTCTTTTTCGGCTTCTTCAATATAGAATTGGAGTAACTTATTGGTTGCATCAACCATACTCATGTCATCCTTATGAGGCTTAACGCTTTTCAACTTTTCAATTCCTTCATTTGCAGTTGCAATTAAAGAAATTCTGTTTTGTTCAATGGCATTGATATCTTTTCTATTAATAGCATCCATTAAGTACATTTCTTGTTTGTAGCTCTTAAAGAAGATCAAATAAATTTCATTGTATGTCGCATATACCTGTCCCGCAATTTCCATTTTTTTAGAAAGTGCATCATCTTGTTGGATCAAGTTTATATTGTTTTCTTGAGCAAAAAGTGCCTGTTCTTTTTGAACCATTTCACCAGCGGCTTTGAGTTTTTCACTTGCCCTTTCTCTTGCCAGTAAATAAGCTTCCATCGCATCATACGAATCTTCAGCAATAGCCTCCATGTCAACCAATTTAGCATAGTCTTCCTTCAGTACTAAGTTGTTGATTTTGAAAAAAGAAACAATTGAATCTCTATAGCGAGTCGAATTATTAAATCCCTTCTGACTTTTTGCTTTTTGATATGCGGCATCTGATGTCTGAATTAATTCCAGCCTTCTTTTATCGACTTTACGTGCACTCTTTCCATGAGAAACAGAACTGGTGTAATCCCACATATCCTGTTGGATTTTTCTAAATTCTGTTGAGAAAACATCCATGTATTGACTTGCATTTTGAGAATATAAAGTACCAGTACTCAATAATACAAAAGTGATAAGTAATCGAGAAATAATTGTTTTTGTCATGATTTAATTATTAGTTTAAACTAGATAGCCATTTATTCATTAGGTCAAAAGCAAATTTGAGTTCTAGATCACTCGACAACTCCTTTTGAAAATCGTTTTGAAAAGTTCGTAGCACTTCATTTTGTTCGTATAACTTTTTGTCGAATGAATTGCTTTGTATTTCAGATAGTTCGAAATAAGAAAAATCTTCAACGAGTAATTCGATTCTTTTCTCCACCTTTTTTAGGGCTGAAAAATAAGCAGAATAATCTAAATAGAGGATGTCTTCACTTAGAAGGTTGGACTTTATTGAAGCCCTTTTTGAGATTTCATTCTGCATGAATTGAGAAGAGAAGTAGCTTTCACTCCACTCAATCAATTCGTTCTTAGGGATTTTGTTTGAGTGGGTATAATTGATTTTTTTAGTGAGTGTTGGTGCTTGAATTACTGAACTTAGATCCTTCTCCTTTTTACTTTCAAATAAATCAAATTCCGTTGGTGTATAAATATCTGGTTTCACGCCCTCAAGTTGATTGGATTGTGAATTTATTCGGTACAAAATACCTTCAGTGACATTTACAAATCCGAAGTTTGAATTAAATGTGGTTCGTGAAGTTAAACCCATTGCTGCAGCTGGATCTATCGGCATGATTTGTTGGCTTGTTGCTTTGCCAAATGAATTTCTCCCAACAATCAATGCTTTGCCGTAATCTTGTAAAGTTGCAGATACAATTTCTGATGCCGATGCACTTCCTTGATCGATGAGGATAATTAGAGGATCATCATATATATAGCCACGATTGACATCCTTTAAGGTTGTTACCATTCCGGTTCGGTCTTGAATTGCCATAACTGGACCATAGTCGATGAATATTCCGGCTAACTCAATTGCTTCTTTTAAAGATCCCCCACCATTTCCTCTGAGATCCAAAATTAACCCCCTTATTGAATCCTTTTTTAGTTTGAGAATGCATTTAGCGATGTCGTTGGCACAACCGTTTCCAAAATTTGAACCCGTCATGTCCATATAGAAGTCAGGGAGTTGAATGTAGCCAATTTTTTCTTTTTGACCTAAAAGAACGTTTTTTACTAATTCGTTGTCGTTTAATATCTTGGTTTTAATTAGATGGACTTTGTCTACGCCATTGTTCTCATTTTCAAGAACAAGCTGAATCTCTTTTTCATTGTATGGTTTTAGTAGCTCTTGAAGTTGATTTAATCCTACCAATCCTTCAGAAAGTTCTGTAAATACCCATTCTTTATTGAGTTTAAGTCCAACTTCTACAAGTACTGAATTCTCCTTTATTTTACCGGACAACCATGCAGAACTGCCTGGCAGAAGCTTTGTGATAATGATTTTGTTTGAGGTATTCAATCCATAACTGAATCCAAATCGCTCTTGTTCAACTGAAAGTTCATCTTTGAACGAATTCATTTGTGATTCGGTAAAATAAAGAGTATGAGGATCGAAAGCCATCGCTATTGCTTGCAGATAATAATCATCAATAAAACGGTTGTCCTCAGTAAATAAGTTTGTCAGTTGATTTCGTCTGTCGATTATTTTCTTTCTAGCTGCTTCTTCGTCTTTCTTTAAATCATCCAGAGGAAGTATGTCGGTTTTGTCATGCATTTGATACATAGTACTAAATACTTGTTGTTGCATGTATCTTTTTCTGCGCTCGGGTAATTCCTTTGAAGAGCAAAATTCAGTAAAGGAATAGGGAACCTGTGGTGTAATATCGTTTTTTATTGCTATCGGATTTTGCGACTCCGATAGCAAGAAGTTCTGAAACAAGGATAATTCTGAAATGAACAATGTTTTTACTTCATCGAGATATTTTGTGTTGCGCTGCTTGATATCCTCAGCAATCAGTATTGATTTTTGATTCAATAAATCAACTTGTTCCTTCGAAAAATAAATTCTATTTGGATCAAGAAAATCGATGAGTAATGCGTGTACATTTTTAGATAAAGAATCATTCCATTCTTTAGTTAGTGCGTGTTGTGTTAGGATTCTGTATTGAAGTGCCTTGGCTTTGTCCTGTACATTAACTTCCTGAGAAAAGCCTAGCGAACAAAATAAAAGTGTAATGATGGTTGAAATGTTTTTTTTCATATCTGTAGATAGGAAAAAAAGCTGTCCCCATAAGAGACAGCTTTCGAAAATTATTTGAGAAAAATTTTAAGCTAAAACGGCTTTTACCTTATCTGCGGCTTCTTGAAGAAGTACTGCTGAGTGAACGTTCAATCCTGATTCATCGATCAAACGCTTTGCTTCCACTGCATTCGTTCCCTGAAGTCGAACAATGATCGGAACAGGAATAGACCCCATGTTCTTGTATGCATCAACGACCCCTTGTGCAACACGGTCACAACGAACTATTCCACCAAAGATGTTAATTAAAATCGCTTTAACGTTTGGATCCTTAAGAATAATGTGGAATGCTTTTTCTACTCGTTCTGCATTAGCTGTACCACCTACATCTAAGAAGTTTGCTGGATTTCCTCCTGAAAGTTTAATAATATCCATAGTTGCCATGGCAAGACCGGCGCCATTAACCATACAACCTACATTTCCATCTAATTTCACGAAATTCAATCCTACTTCACCAGCTTCAACTTCTGTTGGATCTTCTTCAGAAATATCACGCATTACAGCGTATTCCGGGTGACGGAATAGACCATTGCCATCTAAGGTTACCTTAGCATCAACTGCGATGATTTTATTGTCAGAAGTCTTTAAAACTGGATTGATTTCGAACATGGAAGCATCAATGCCCTCATAAGCATTGTACAAGGAAACAACAAATTTTGTCATTTGCTTAAACGCTTCTCCTGAAAGTCCTAAGTTGAAAGCAATCTTGCGTGCCTGAAAACCTTGGATTCCAACGCGCGGGTCAATAAATTCTTTGTAGATTAATTCAGGTGTATGTTCAGCAACATGCTCGATATCCATACCTCCTTCAGTAGAATAAACAATTACATTTTTTCCGGCTTCACGGTCAAGAAGAACGGACATGTAGAACTCAGAAGTTTCTGTTTCTCCAGGATAGTAAACGTCTTGTGCAATTAACACCTTGTTTACTTTCTTGCCTTTTCCGTTTGTTTGAAGCGTTTCAAGGTGACCACCTAGAATTCCCTTCACTTTTTCTTCAATGTGTTCAATACCTTTCGCAAGAACAACTCCATTGGAACCAGTCTCTTGAACGATCCCTTTTCCTCTTCCTCCTGCATGGATTTGCGCCTTAACGACATACCATGAAGTGCCTGTTTCTTCTGTCAGTTTTTTGGCAGCAGCGACTGCATCTTCCAGCTTGTCAACTACTACACCTTCTTGGATAGCAACGCCATAGCTTTTTAATATTGATTTACCTTGATATTCGTGTAAGTTCATTTTTTCTGAATTTGGGTGTAAAAGTATGATTAATTGTCTAAAATTTCAAGCTGTTTTTAACAACATTCACAATTCGTTTAACCACGCGTGATTTGCCATGCACCATCTACTTTTTGAGAAGCGTATTCTGAAGCTTTTCTATCTTTGAGATCATCCCAGATTTTATTGATTCCGTGCTTCAATGCTTCTTCTTCTTCTTCCATGTGATCGTACATGACACGTGGATCCTGGAAGTAATGTTTTACAAAGTTGGTGTCAAACTGTCCACTTTTGAATGCCTCATGTTTTAAAACATATTTACCAAAATCCAGTGTAGTTTTAACTCCTGCAATTTGGTATTCATCGATGGCTTTAATGGCTCTTCGGATCGCTTTTGAACGCGTTTCGCCCCATACAACCAATTTAGCGATCATAGGATCATAATAAATAGGAATATCCATTCCTTCTAGAAAAGCATCGTCAACGCGAACACTTCTTCCTGTTGGAATACGGTAGCGTTCAAGTCGACCAATATCCGGAGTGAATCCATTTAATGCATCCTCAGCATAAACGCGAACTTCTATGGCATGGCCATTTATTGTCAATTCATCTTGAAGCTTTGGAAGTCGCTCACCTCGTGCGACTCGAATCTGCCATTCTACTAGGTCAAGACCAGTAATTTCTTCTGTTACCGGATGTTCCACTTGAAGTCGAGTGTTCATCTCTAAAAAGTAAAAGTTCATGTCAGCATCGACAAGAAATTCGACTGTTCCCGCACCTTCGTAATTGCAAGCTTTGCAAACATTCACTGCAGCTTCACCCATAGCTTTTCGCATTTCAGGTGTTAAAATGGCACTTGGTGCTTCTTCTACTACTTTTTGATGTCTGCGCTGAATTGAGCACTCACGTTCAAACAAGTAAACAGCATTGCCCATTCGGTCCGCAAACACTTGAATTTCGATATGGCGAGGCTTAGTAACAAATTTTTCAATGAATACCGCATCGTCTCCAAAGGATGAACGCGCCTCATTCTGCGCCATTCGCATTTGCTCAGTAAAATCTTCTGATCGTTCGACAAGACGCATTCCTTTTCCACCACCACCGGCAGAAGCTTTAATGAGGATCGGATAACCAACCTCTTCTGCGATTTTTATTGCGGCATCAATATCCGAAATGGCTTCGTCAACACCGGGAACTAATGGAACGTTGTATGATTTTACAGCTTGCTTAGCACTTAATTTATCGCCCATGATTTCCATGGATTCAGGTGATGGACCGATCAAGGTAATACCTGCGTCTTTCACTTTACGAGCGAAATGAGCATTTTCGGAAAGAAATCCATATCCTGGATGAATTCCATCTACACCTAACTCCTTGCAATAGTGGAGAATCAGATCTTGTTTAAGGTAGCTTTCGGAAGAAGGGCTCGCACCTAAATAGACAGCTTCGTCAGCTTCCATAACATGAGGTGCATGTGCATCCGCATCGGAATAAACCGCTACAGTTGCAATATTCATTTTTTTAAGTGTTCGAATAACTCTTCTTGCTATTTCACCTCTGTTCGCAATTAAAACTTTTTTCATGGATCGCGTTCTCTGATTTGAGCGCTAAAAGTAGTGAATCCTAATGATTCGGCATTCGGAATTGGATTAAAATATGCGGTGGGATTAGGATCTTTCCCGTTGAATAGGATCTGATGTAATGATAAAAGTCAAAGGTTCAGATCCGTTTTGCGGAACTGGCGTTTGTTGTTTTTTACGCTTAATGGTAATCTTCTTATTTTCTTTGGTACGGAAGATGTCGAGCACATATTGAAGAAGCATGAAGTTTTTAGCATTATCGAAATCCTCTTGATATTGAATACCCGCTCCCTGCGTGAAAAGCCCCAGGTTTTTATCTTGAATAATCGAATAGTCATTTGATTCATTAAAGATGTTGATTCTGAATGTGCCACTTTCATTCAAAAGGTATTCAACGCTCACGTCTCCTATTAACATATTTTGATTTTGTGCGCCAGTAGGAACATTGCGCTCCACTCCAAAACTTCCCTGCACAATTAATCGATTGTCCAGGAATTGCTTGGAAACACCAAGCTCGTAACTACTACCTTCGCCAGGTAAATTGCTACCGTCCAAATTAAGATTCAATTTGTAATCTTTTGAGACAGAGGCTAGCATCGAATTGATTTGATTAGCGACGAGATCTAGAGCAGCTGAACTATTTGCACTTGTTGATCCACGCAATGGTTGAAAGCGTTTCCACAATAACAATGAGAAGAATTGACGATTTAATTCGTCCGGATCGCTATTGATTCTAGCGAGCAATGCTTTTCCTGTTTCATTTGCTTTTGGCGCGGCAATGCTGAATCCAATACTAGGCTTCATTAATGATTCGGTAAGATTAAGGAAGCATAATATTTCTTGGTTGTTTATATTTGCTGATCCATGTAATTCGTTTGGAGAAATTTCGGCTAAACTGGCATGAGCTCTGTAGAATGTGTTCAGGTTTAAAGTAGCGTTGTAAGGATCTCCCGTCCATGTGATTGTTCCTCCTTCCTGAATAAAGAAAGGTTGTTTAATAGGACCCATGGCGAAATTGTAAACTCCTTCACGAATACGGTAGGTTCCATTCAATTTCATATCACCTAAATTGTCCATGCTGAGTGAAATATTGCCAGATCCGTCGGCAGTTATTTCATCACCTAATTGTTCATTGAATATGATTCTTAATTTGGCGTCCGGTGTTGCATTAATGTTCAGTTTTAAATCGACGCCGGTAAAATCAATCTTAGGTTGTGTCAGGTTGAATGTTGTGTCTTTATTAATGAAACGAACAAAGCTCTCTTCTTCATCAATGTCACTTACTCCATACATTGGGAAATTCACCCGTGTTCCTCTTCGCGTTTTCATATCTACGGTTATCTCAAGGTGATCTAGGTAGCCAAAAATATTTACGTTTCCTGATCCATAAGCCTTGCCATAGTAATAATCACCTTCCTTATAAGTAGTGTTTAATATAAGAAAGCGTTCAGGTGCGGTATTACTTGGAGCCCACGAAAAAATATCTGTATTTATGTCGTTTGATTCAATATCGATCTGGACGTCAAAGTTCCAATTCTTATAAGCTTCATGGTAAACAGATGCGATCAAACTTCCAGTATTTCCCTCTTCATCAGTGACGGGCATATGGTTGATGTAAAATCCGTATTCGTCAACTATGATTTGTCCATTAAAGCCATAATTTACACCTAACAACTCCATTTTAGCGTTTCCATTAACCAAGTTTAATCTACCATTTAATTTGGGCTCATCAGGACTTCCGCTTACTTTTAAATTTCCTTGAAGTTGACCTTTGATGTTCGTGATAACTTCTGGATCAATGAATGCACTGGCGAAGCGAATATCGGTATGGTCAAAATTGAGGTAGAGGTCCAGGTTATCCTCGGTGCGTTCAGTAAAGTAATTCCCTTGGAAGGCAAATGTTTGGGTACCCCTATAATTCATATCGCCGAGGAGTCCAATGCTTTCAGACCCTTTGTTCCATTGGGATTGAACAAAAATATCACCTACTTCTTGGTTGTCGATTTTAAGTCCAATAATCGAGGCGTCACCCATGTAATTTAAATTGGTGTAGGGATTTGAAATTGTACCCCAGCCATGTAGGTAACCATCAATTTCAGTGGTAAGACCAACCATCGATTTTAATTCTCTCAGATTAATGTCATTTACTCTAAAATTTAATTTATCACTATCATTTCTGGATATACAACCATCCAATGAAATGTACTGAGAGCCTCTGGATAGCTTAAATTTGGATACATGGATATCAACATTGGAAACAAGAATATCTGAACTTTTCTCAACTTCCCAACGTTGGTCGTTTATGGAGAAATAGGATGGTTCTAGTTGAATCAATAGCTGAGTGTTATCTACAATGATCGTTTCCCATCCAATGTGTGAAGCATTGCTCCTGTTTTGATTCCACATCAGGTCGGAGTGTAAAATATTGTTTTTACCGGCAGTTGTAAAATATACGTCTTGTATACTTATTGAGTCACCATATTGGAAAATATCAATGTGGTAATCAGCTACAATACTAGAAGATGTAAGTTTTTGGTCAAGATCGATTCCTTCAAACCTGAAGTCTTTATAAGTTATTAAGCCAGATGTAAGCGTCATACTAAAGTCTTCTGTGTTTCCGTCGTATGCTCCCTTTAATTCAGTGCCGGGTTTTATTTTTAGATCAGGTGCAAAAACTCCAAGAAACTCATCCATATCTGCTGTCTTGAAGTCGTAAGTGAAGCGACTTTTGCTCGATTTAACTGGTTTGTTAGCAACTGGATTGTTGAGTAATCCGGGGAAAATTTTGTCAAACTGATGCATGAAATCATTGACAACACTTGCAAATTCGATCTTTCCTATCATCTCGAATTCACCGAGTGAACTTTTTATACTAAAAACATCATCCTTCGGATGCCGTTCCACTTTGATAACCAATTCGGGTACATCAATTAATTTGTCTCCTTCGGTGTAAACAATTCCATCCAAAACAATATTGCCGTACATCCGATCGAGATCTTTTCCGAACATATTTACTTTGAAATTCGTTCGCAGATTAGCGTCCTCCTTTGTTGTGATATTTAAGTTTTCAAGTAAAGCCTTAGTGAGATCAATGGAGAAATTCATGTGTTGATCACCATTAAAATCTATATAACCATTGTACACCAAGTTCAAATTGTCATCCTCAACTTCTACGCGTGCCCTAAAAATTTTATCAATCAAACTTCCTTCATGAATTTCAATGTTTGAGTAGGGGTAGCCTAAATAATCAAATCGATTCACGTTGCCTTCCAATAGCGAGAAACGAATATCAGCCAATGAAAATGCTTCTCCACTAAGGAAGAATGTCCCGTCAACGATGCCGAAATTTTTGTCATCCAAAAAGGCTCTTAGGTCAAATGACTCCACTTTAACATCGTACTCAGAGGCTTCTGAACGTTCAAAGAAAAAAGAGTTGTTTAAATTGTTTTTGGTGAACATGATCCCATTATCTGCTTTTACAGATCCAATTTTGGTGTCTATTTGTTCACCAGCAAGCACAAAATTGCTATAAAAACCATCCAAACGAATGTTTCTTAATTTAAAATAGCCGAATCGCTCAAGGTATTTATCGAAGCTCAGGTATTTTGAGTTATTGGACTCCGGTAGTTTTATTTTTTTTAGATCGTTTAGATCAATGTAAGCGTTATGAATTTTCTCAGAGAAGAATGAACTTTCAAAGTTTCTGAAATCAGGTAAATTGAAATCACCTTGAATCATAGTCTTTCTACCGGTAGCTACATAGATATCCCGCAGTTTTAACTTCGGAATATTGTCAAGAATACGCCCTTTCAACGTTACTTGCGCATCCATGCCTTTCAGATCATGTGCAAAAAAAGACACATCGTAGAGAGATACTGAGCTCAGGAGTAATTCCCCATCAAATTTGACACTGTCCTCAAAGGACTGAAGATCTTCAGCTTCATCGAAAATTAATGCGAATCTACTTGAGTTGACTTCTGACCTAGGAGTTACAATTTTAGTATTGCTAAGATGAATTCCATTTCCTCCAATTGTACCGGTTGTTTCGAGAAAATCTAAAATAAAACCGCTTTTTTCTTTAGCATTTAGATGATTTATATGAAAATGAACTTTTTTGTCTTTGATGGAAAGTCTATCTGCTTTTAAATTGACATTTTTTACTTGAATATGATTGAAATCTATACCAAAATCACTTTTTTCCTTTCTATTGTCATCGTAAGTGAAATCGACATGTGTCAATATAAGTTCACTCAATGAAACGTTGAAAGGCTTAGTTTTTTTACTATCTTTTGAATCAGTCGAAAAATAATCGACTAAAAATGCATAATTGTAATTCCCTGTTTTCGCTTCTCTTTTTAAATGGATATTCCCATTTTCCAACTCCAAGTTCCCTAAATCAATTTTTTGTTTGTTGAGGTTCAATTTGTCAATTGTCAGGTAAATTCTACCAATTCCGGCAAGTGTGTCTTTATCAAGATCCAAAATTGATACGTCATCCAGTGCTATTCTGTCAATGAACACTATTGATACACCTCCAATATGAACCTTTGTGTTCAGTTCGCTTGACAAGTAATCTGCAGCTTGTTGAGCCAAAAATGTCTGAACCGGACTTGTGCGGATTGCGAAGGCAAAAGCAGTGATAAATATCAATAACCACTCGACCACAAAACCGAGTAGACGACCTGATATTTTGAGTAATTTTACCATCTGTAACACAAACTTACATAAAGTTGAGCCAAAAAGAGCTATACATTTTGGGGATTGAGTCATCCTGTGATGACACTTCGGCAGCAGTGCTCAAAAATAACACCATACTTTCAAATGTTATTGCACGTCAAGAGGTACATGAGTTGTATGGTGGAGTTGTGCCTGAATTAGCAAGTCGTGCGCATCAGCAGAATATTATTCCGGTTGTAGATGCGGCTTTGAAAAAAGCGGGAATAAAAAAGGAGCAATTGCATGCTGTAGCCTTTACACGTGGACCCGGACTCATGGGTTCATTGATAGTAGGAACTTCTTTTGCTAAATCATTTTCGATGGCATTGGATATTCCTATGATCGATGTGAACCACATGGTAGGGCATGTACTTGCTCATTTTATAGAAGAAGAGGGGAAGTCTTGTCCTAATTTTCCATTTTTGTGTTTGACAGTTTCCGGTGGGCACACACAGATTGTTTTGGTGAAAGATCATCTGGATATGGAAGTTATAGGTTCGACAATTGACGATGCAGCCGGTGAAGCTTTTGATAAGGCCGCTAAACTATTGGGATTCCCATATCCGGGAGGACCACTTATTGATAAACATGCCAAAGAGGGAAATCCGAAATCATTTGATTTTGCAAAACCAAGAATAGGTGGGTATGATTATAGTTTTAGTGGATTGAAAACGTCAATTTTGTATTTTCTGGAAAAGCAACAAAAGTTGAATGAGCATTTTATTCAGGAAAACCTAAATGATTTGTGTGCTTCAATTCAATCGACAATTATTGAAATTCTATTTCACAAGTTAATTCAGGCAGCTGAAGATTTGAGTATTAAGGAGATTGCAATTGCTGGTGGTGTTTCTGCGAATAGTGGATTGCGTTCAGCTTTGAGTCGTTTAGCGGAGGAAAAGGGATGGAATGTCTTTGTGCCTCGTTTTGAATTCTGTACAGATAATGCGGCCATGATTGCGATTACCGGAAAGTATATGTTTGAAAAAGGTTTGTTTGCTCATCAATCGATAGCTCCGGTGGCTAGAATGCCTATTGGTTGAAAGGAATGCTTCGGTCAAATGGTTTAAATATTCATTTGTAGCTCAAGAATACTCATTGAGTGTGGTTTACAGAAAAATGTTAATTACATTTTGTTTAATCAAACTATAAACCGCCATGCAAGCAATTATGAAGCCAGAATTAATAGAAAAGGAGCTGATCGCGTCACTTTCTTTCAAGCAGGAGGTGAAGATCAAACAGCACCCTGATCTGAATAGACAGATCGAGGATGCTACACGATTAGGAAATGCTTTCCGATCCAAAGTATCCATCATTTTTCATGATGATACCGGCCTTAAACGAGTAGAAACTACTATTTGGGCTGCTGGAACTAAGTTTATCTGTCTCAAAGGAGGTGTTTGGATTCCAATCCAGCGCATTGTAGAAATCAATTATTGATTCTTAATTTATTGAATATTGTGTCTTGAAAATATTTTGGGATTTCAAGCATTTTAATTTTTCCGTGGTACGTAGTTCTGCATCAATGATTAACTTTGAGGGTAACTTCAAGCCATGAGGAATTGTATCGTCTTATTGTCATTGTTTATTTCTACTCTTGCCAAAGCGCAACCATCAATCACGTGGAGTTTTAGTTACAATAAAGAAGCTAAGGTCGTGGAATTTAGTGCAGATTTGGCGGATGGATGGCATTTATATAGTCAGCATGTTGCTAATGATGTCGGACCGGTCCCAACAAGTTTTGAATTCGAAGAAAATAAATCTATTAAGTTGATCGGAAAGGTCAATGAGCCGAATCCAATTCAGGAATATGATGAAAACTTTGAAGCTATGCTTGATTTCTTCGAAGATCAAGTGCTGTTCACACAACGAATTTCTGTTAAGAAAAATACTGTCCTGAATGGATATGTAACCTTTATGATGTGTAACAAGACAATGTGTTTGCCGCCGTCAGATCAACATTTTTCCATTGAACTTACAACCGACTAAAATATCATGAACCGAACTGTTTTTATGAGAACTCTTACCTTTTTTACAGCAATTTTATTGTTTACCCTTCAGTCTGCTTTTGCACAAGGTAATTGGCAAGATAAGGTTACTTGGACCTTTAAAATTGAAAAGATCAATGAAAATACAGCAGATCTTGTTGCAACGGCAAAGTTAAAACCAGGGTGGCATGTGTTTTCTGTAACCCATGATCCGGCAAAAGCAGATTTTACAGGTATACCGACCACTTTTATGATTCCAACTTCACCAAATTATAAATTGGTTGGAAAATTAAAAGATGGCGCCACTCCTAAAAAGCACAATGATGAATTGGGTTTATCAATTTATTTCGAAAAGGTCGGCGTATTTAAACAAAGACTAGAAATTCTGACGGATAAGGCATTTGATCTAACGTTCGATTATTCATTCCAGATTTGTGATGAAGAAGGATGTATTTTTCCTCCTGATCAAACGGCAACGGTAAAAGTATCAGGTTTTTTACCATTAGTAGGTTCAACAAATGGTGAATCAGAGATTGTAGATCAAAAAGAAGTAGTGGACAATGCTAGTGTTGAACCAAAAGAGGGAGAAACGGTTATAGAGTCAAAGAAAGAACAACCAAAGGAAAAGAAGAAAACCATTGATCAAGGATTGATCATGATCTTCTTCACCGGATTCTTATTTGGTTTTGTTGCATTACTTACACCATGTGTATTCCCGATGATCCCTATGACTGTTTCGTTTTTTACCAAGCGATCGCCGACGCGAGCTAAAGGTATTGCTAATGCATTGATCTATGGGTTATCGATTGTTGTGATCTATGTAGCGTTGGGACTTACTGTGACTGCTATTATGGGGCCAACAGGACTTAACGAGCTGTCAACAAATGTCTGGATGAATTTATTGTTCTTTGCCGTATTCATGGTGTTTGCATTTTCATTTTTAGGGGCTTTTGAAATACGCATGCCAACGAGTTGGGTGAATAAAGCTGATAGCGGAGCCGATAAAGGAGGATTGATTGGGATATTCTTCATGGCTTTTACACTTGCTTTAGTTTCGTTTTCATGCACAGGTCCGATTATCGGAACTTCATTAGTTGAAGCGGCAGCATCGGGATCATTGTTGGGGCCTGCTATTATCATGCTAGGTTTCTCGTTGGCTTTAGCACTGCCATTTACTCTTTTTGCGATTTTCCCGGGATGGTTGAATTCACTGCCTTCTTCAGGGGGATGGCTGAACAGTGTTAAAGTCGTTTTGGGTCTTTTGGAAATAGCTCTTGCATTGAAATTCTTGAGCATGGTTGATTTAGCTTATCATTGGAATTTCCTAACACGTGAAATTTTTGTCGCAACATGGTTTGTGTTATTTGCAGTGATGGGCTTGTATTTGTTGGGGAAAATTCGTTTTTCGCACGATTCACCATTGGAATACGTTTCCGTACCCCGATTTATGTTTGCATTTCTAGCATTGTCTTTTGCTGTTTATTTGCTTCCCGGAATGTGGGGAGCACCTTTAAGTATGATAGACGGTGTTGCACCTCCAAGAACACATTCTGAAGACAACTTTAGATTCGTGCGTGGTTCAGGAGAAGGTGGTGCTATCATGAATGCCGATCCAATTTTCACAGAATACAGATCACATATGCACGAAGTCGGGGATGGATCTATTCTTGTATTCCATGACCTCGATAAAGCAACTGAATACGCTAAAAAGGTAAATAAACCTATTTTACTTGATTTTACCGGACACGCTTGCGCAAATTGCCGAAAAACAGAATCAACGGTTTGGACAAATGAAAAAATTAGACCAATTCTTCAAAATGAGGTTGTAATTGCATCGTTGTATTGTGATGATCGTGAATTATTGCCGGAATCAGAATGGGTCTATTCGGAAAAGCTGGGTGGAAAGATCAAAACTGTGGGAAACAAATGGTCTGATTATCAGATTCGCAAGTATGGACAAATTTCACAGCCATTGTATATTATTCAAGATCTTGAAGGGAATGATCTTACGGATGCGATTGGTTATACACCTGACATTGATACCTATCAGAAATTCTTGCAGAACGGAATTAAAAAGTTTAAGAAAAAATAAGCTAAGTAGATCTACTTAGTGCGATTACAATTTGTAACGTAATTCGATTTATAGTAAGCTTCAGATTTTTTTATAAGTAGATATTTCACAGCAGATTTGTAGTGTAATCATAATAAAACTCTACTGATGAAATATATTATTCTGTTAAATGCACTACTTTTCTGTGGAATAGTATCAGCAAAATCGCTGACTGTTGGTATTACCAAAAAGGAAATATCTTGTTTCGGTAAGAAGGATGGTCAGTTCGAGTTGTCCATAATGGGAGGCAAAGCTCCTTATACAATAGAATGCAATGGAAAAATTGTTGAATCAGTTATTTCTGATCTTGCAGCAGGTGAGTATCAAATCATAGTAAAAGATTCCAAGGGAGAGATTAAAACAATTAATTCTTCGCTTGTGGCACCAAGTCCATTGACCATAAATTATGGAGCAAAGACAGAAACCATCGTCGACGGCCTGAGTGGTTCAATTGATGTGAAATTTTCAGGAGGAACTCCATGGCAAGTAGATGGTTTAGGTTATTTTGTAAGGTTAGATGGACAGGCGAATATTCAGGATCCCTTATCAATTGGGAATGGTATTCACCATTTGGAAATCGAAGATGCTTCAGGATGTAAGCTGGGAGTGAAAGTCAACCTTATTGTTGACGTCGTTTATAATGGTGTTTCTGTTGTTCAGTCTGAAGCTCCTGTTCAACCAACTTATAACGGTCATGGGAATGTAAAGCTAACGATTTATAAGAATAGTACATTCACATTAAACAATTCTACAAGTTCAGGTTCTGTGCAACAGTAATGGAGTAAAATCCTTAATTTTAACAGGTGAATGAGTTTCTGCGTACACCTATTGAATTTCTAAAAGGCGTTGGTCCGCAACGTGCAGAATTACTTCGTAAAGAGATCAAAGTTCATACATTCGGCGATCTTATCAATTATTATCCTTTTCGTTACGTAGATCGGTCGCGCTATTTCCAGGTGCGTGATGTTCCCTATCAGGATGGTTATGTTCAATTGAAAGGAAAAATCACCCATTTAGCCGATGTGGGAATGGGAAGATTCAAAAAGCTAGTCGGCAAATTTGAAGATAGCACGGGGACCATTGATCTGGTATGGTTTCAAGGAGCAAAGTGGATCAGACAGAGTGTCCGGTTAAATACAGAATATCAGCTTTTTGGCAAGGCGAAACAATATGGTTCAGGCTGGAATATACCACATCCGGAGCTGACCCTTATGTCAGAGTTGGCTTTGACGACCGGACTTCAACCCATTTATTCAAGTACAGAAAAGCTTGCAATAGCAGGTCTGCATTCTCGGGGAATAGAAAAGTTAACATCAGTTTTGATATTACAACTGAAGGGTAAAGTAAACGAATCTTTACCACTTGAACTGGTGAATAGACACCGATTGGTTTCGCGCGAGAACGCATTAATTCATATCCATCGACCCGGAGAAGAACTTGATTTTCAAAAGGCTCGTTATCGGTTGAAGTTTGAAGAGTTATTCCTGCTTCAGATGGAATTGCTACTTCGCAAAAAAATCAGTATGTCAAAATCAAAGGGATTTGTTTTTGGCGAAATTGGTACGCTGTTCAATTCATTTTTTCACAATTTCATGCCGTTTGAACTTACCGGTGCACAAAAGCGTGTGCTGAAGGAAATTAGACGCGATTTTTTATCCGGACACCATATGAATCGTTTGCTACAAGGGGATGTAGGCAGTGGAAAAACATTGGTTGCTTTGCTCACGATCCTGATGGGAATTGATAATGGTTATCAGGCGGCTTTGATGGCGCCAACAGAGATCCTTGCGAATCAGCACTTTGAAACGATTCAGGAATTGCTGAAAGATTTGCCGATTCGTGTTGAACTATTAACCGGGTCAACGCGTAAGAAAAAAAGAAATGAAATACATGCTGGACTTGAGGACGGTTCAGTGCACTTTTTGATAGGTACTCACGCATTGTTGGAGGATGTTGTCCAATTTAAGAATCTTGGTGTTGTGGTAATCGATGAGCAGCATCGTTTTGGTGTAGCTCAACGTGCGAAGATGTGGAGGAAGAATTTGATTCCACCACATGTATTGATAATGACAGCTACTCCTATACCGCGAACACTGGCCATGACTTTTTATGGAGATTTGGATGTTTCAGTAATTGATGAATTGCCGCCTGGAAGAAAGCCTATAACAACCTCACATAGATATGAGTCCTACCGATTGAGAGTGTTTGGATTTGTCAAAGAAGAAATTGCCAAGGGACGTCAGGTATATTTCGTTTATCCGCTGATCAAAGAGTCGGAGAAAATGGACTTTAACAATTTGATGGATGGATTTGAAGCCATTTCAAGAGCTTTTCCATTGCCTGAATATAAGGTGAGTATCGTTCACGGTAAAATGAAACCGGAAGACAAGGATTTTGAAATGCAACGATTTGTGAAAGGAGAAACACAAATCATGGTTGCCACAACCGTGATTGAAGTTGGAGTCAATGTGCCCAATGCGTCTGTAATGATTATTGAAAGTGCGGAGCGCTTTGGTTTGTCTCAGTTGCATCAGCTGAGAGGTAGGGTGGGCAGAGGAGCTGAAAAATCATATTGTATTTTGATGACCGGTGATAAGTTGTCAAAGGATTCACAAAAACGTATGGAAACCATGGTTCGAACCAATGATGGTTTTGAAATTGCTGAAGTCGATCTTGAATTAAGAGGTCCCGGAGATCTAATGGGGACACAACAAAGTGGTGACCTCAACCTGCGGATTGCCGATTTAGCCAGAGATGGTCAATTAGTGACGTTGGCACGTGATGAAGCAAAGAAAATTTTGGAAAAAGATTCGTCTCTACAGTTGCCCGAGAATGCTGGTTTGCGCGAATTGATGATTGAAGTTTTGAAAAATCGTCCGGATTGGGGTAAAATCGCTTAGTAACTTTTTTGATTTGACGGCGTAATGTGATCAGGGTTTGTTTAACTTTATTTGGAACTGTAAGAAGCAACAAATGTATTGTATGAAGTATCTGGTTTTTATTCTTTTTTTAGGGCAATCAATTTTTTTATCCGCTCAAATGTTGGATGGAAGTCTCCTTGATGAGGGGCGTAAATTGGTTACAAAAACAGATTTTGTTATATACGACGCCAACGAAGGCGTTTTGTTTTATACCCTTGCAGTTGACAGAAAAGGTAAAGTGACTTCAGCTACTTTATTGGGTGAAGGTACAACAGTTACTTTTACTCCAACACGTATGAAAGCACGAAACTATTTAGTGACTTTGCAATTTGAAGAGGGTACGCATTACCCTCAATTCCATCATGTTCGCGTTAAAGTAACTGTAAAGGCCCCGCCGAGTAATCAAGAATAGATCTGATCGTATTGGGTTTTATAGTTCGCTAAAATATTCTTGCGTTTCAACTTTAGAGTAGGTGTTAATTCATTGGCTTCGATAGATAATTCGTTTTCCAATAAGGCAAATTTCTTAAGTTGCTCCCAATTACCGAATCCTTTGTTGAATTCGTCAATTTCTCGCTGAATTCGATCATTTACGGCAGAGTTGCTTATAATAGAACGATTACTTCCATCGCCCAAATCAATGTTTTTCCGCTCAGCCCACTCACGAACAAAAGAAAATGAAGGAACTATGAAAGCAGCTGGAAACTTCTCTCCTTCACCAATCACCATAATTTGCTCGATGAATCGTGATTCTTTGAATTTGTTTTCCATAGCTTGAGGAACGATGTATTTTCCTCCTGAAGTTTTGAATATCTCTTTCTTACGATCTGTAATTTTCAAAAATCGACCTTCCTGAAAAACACCAATATCTCCAGTGTGGAACCAACCTTCAGCATCAATTACTTCGGCTGTAGCTTCCGGTTTATTGTAGTAACCGAGCATCACATTCGGACCTTTTACCAGAATTTCTCCATCCTCAGCGATTTTCACCTCTACATTTTCGATCACGGGTCCTACCGAGCCAATTCGAATTCCTTTTTTGAAACAGTTGACAGAAACAACCGGAGAAGTCTCTGTTAATCCATACCCCTCAAGAATTGGAATTCCAGCAGCTAGAAAAACTCGAGCAAGTCGTGGTTGTAAAGCAGCACTGCCAGATGCAATTGCACGAACATTACCTCCTAATGCTTCTTTCCACTTTGAAAAAATCAGTTTCCGAGCTATGAATAATTTGATTTTGTACCATAAACCTTTGCCGATTACATCATAATCTTCTCCAACTCGCACCGCCCAAAAGAATAAAGCACGTTTGATCCCTGTGAGTTCGTCACCTTTCGCCATGATTTTGTCGTACACTTTCTCGATTAAACGAGGAACTGCTGTAAAAACATCCGGTTTTACTTCACGGATATTGTCACCAATTGTTTCCATAGATTCAGCAAAATGAATTGAACAACCGATGTACATGTACAAGTAATGCAACATACGTTCATAAATGTGGCATACAGGTAAGAATGAGAGTACTTTTGAGTTTTGATCTGCTGGAATCGATACTTGACAAGCATCTACATTCGATAAAATATTGTTGTGTGACAGCATCACACCTTTTGGATTACCTGTCGTTCCTGAAGTGTAGATGATTGTTGCTAAATCTTCATTTTTGACAGCTTCCATACGAGCTAGGACTTCCTCTTCCTTATGATCACTTCCTTTCACTGCAATTTCTGTCCATGAATCACAATTGTTCACATTTTCAAACGAAAAGAGGTGGTGTAAACTTGGAACCTGATCTTTAATATTCGAAATCTTTTGATGCAACTCTTCATTCGCCAGAACACAAATACGTATTTGAGCATCATTCATGATATAACGGTACTCATTCTCCGAAATATTTGGATAAAGTGGAACGACAATCGCACCGATTTGTTGTATTGCAATATCCATTACATTCCACTCGTAACGAGTAGCCGAAACGAGTGCAACATTTTCTCCGGGTTGTACACCAAGTGCTAGTAATCCTCTTGAAAAGAGCATAGCCTGATCAAGGAATTCCTCTGTTGAAACACCTTTCCAAAGACCATCAGCCTTCGTGACAAACATGTTTTTGTTCGGAAAGTTTTTTAGTTGGAAATGTGGAATGTCAAAGAGTCTTTTTACTTCAATCATACTAGTTGTCTTTTGTGTTTTCGAAGATAGGAAAAAAGATAGATAAGGAAGAAGTCAATTCGATTAAATTACTGATCTATATTGATTTTGTGGTTATTTCGAATTAATATTCGTCCCATGAGAATGAATATTCATTGAAAACTATAGTATAGTCGATGAGGGAAATGAAATGAAAATCAAAATGTACTTTTGTTTAATTTATCCGTTGATAGTGAAGTCAGCGTGTAACTTTTAGAGTTCCCAAATTGTTTTAACTGCAACTGTTCGGAAGATTTGACAAGACAAGAGTACAATACAACTGTTCGAGCGCTAAGTAGCCCCTTATACGGCTTCGCGCTCAGGTTCCTGAGAAATCAGGAAGACGCACAGGATATTGTTCAAGATGTATTGGAGAAGCTTTGGATCAACAGAAAAAAGGTAGAATTTGTAAAAGCGAAGAGTTGGATGTTTACCACCGCTCATCACACTATGATCAATTTGATTAACAAAAAGCAACGTCTGCAGTTTCCCGGAGACGAAAAGTTACCGGAGAAACTGGTAAAGTCAGTAAGTATTTTTGAATCAAATCAGGTTGTAGATCGTGCCTTAAGCATTTTACCTCCGGTACAGAAAAGTATCATTCTTCTGCGTGATCTTGAGGGGTATTCCTACGAAGAGATTGGTGAGATCCTCGATCTTTCTCCATCTCAAGTAAAGGTCTACTTATTTCGAGCAAGAACGAAAATTAAGAAGCAGTTAAAAGGTTTGACGGAATTAGCATGAGTAATCCATCATTTTCAAATATTGACCGTTGGTTGTTCGAGTTGGTTGAAGGGAATTTAAGCCCTGAACAAATTGCACAACTAGAGGCGTTTTTACTTCAACATCCGGAATTGGATGTTGATAAAGACATGTGGGAATTGGCCACTGTCGAAAAAACTGAAGTCGTATATCCACATCAGGATAAATTCATTCGTAGAAAACCAATCGGTCTGTACATGATGACTGGAATGACCTCCATTGCCATTTTTGTTTCAATTGGACTAGTAGAGTTTCTATCCACTGAATCTGTGTTGAATTCCAATACCTCAAAACTTGCCGTTGAAAATGGGGTGAATGAATCATCAATAGATAGGGAAAAAAATGGTTCAAACGAATTGGCTAATCACCATTCGAATTCAAGTAATGAAAAGCAGTTGGGAATCAGGAATACAAGTTCCAATTCAAGTTTGTTAACGCGTGAGATTACCAATGAGAATCAAAGCGTAAACTATTACATTTTGAATGATTTGGGGAATGATGATTTATCTGAAGCAATTGGTCTAGGATATTCAACTCATCCTAAAATTAAAGAGTCCGAAAATCATGACTTCACCGACTTGAATAAAGAACAGTCAACTAGTTTGAGTACTAAGCCAGTTGAGTTGTTTGAAACTGTTAGTGGGCGCCATTGGTCAACTCAGGAGAGAGCGAAATCAAATAGAATTTCATCAGTAGTACCGGATGACAATTTTTCATCGAAAATGAATCGAGCTATGCGCACAATTGGTAGAATGATGGACTACCCGGTAGCGCTGAAAAACTTGAAGGACCCAATGTTCAATATGCCTGGAATGTTACCAATAGATGTGAATAATGGCTTAATTGGAACGCTTCCAGGAACGCGTATTCAAACACTATCACGGGCACAATGGCTTGGTCAATCCAATGAACAATTTATCAATCAAATTGCTGTAGACGGATATGTATATGGAATGCGTGGTGGAGTTGGCTTACAAGTAAATCATTCGTACTATGGAAATGGTCAACTGTCGAATTCTAATGTGGCTCTAACTTATTCCCCGAAAATATCGGTGAATCGAAATGTACTTATTGAGCCTTCTGTTCGTTTTAAAATGGGAAGCAAGTCCATTAATGCTTCGAAAATCGATGGATCAGGTCAAGTTGAGGTAGATAGAAACACTGTTCTACCTTTCTACACGAACTCCACACAACCTCTTGGTCAAGATCTGTGGTACAAAGACTTAGGTCTAGGTATGATGGTAAATACCAAATGGTTCTTCGCAGGAGTCCAAACCGATAATGTATTCAGACATTATGACAATATCTACAGTGGTGATTATACGGATTCAAGAAGAGCTGCGACGCATTTTATTGCAACAATTGGAACAGATTACGAGTCAAAAAGAGAAACAATAGGACTTTCACCCTATTTGATCTATCACCAGAGAGAAGCGTTGCAAGAAGTGTGGGCAGGGGTAAATGCACGTGTGAATTGGTTCACAATTGGGGCATCCGTATCAAATAAATTAGATGCTACAGCTGCCTTAGGAGTAAAGTTGGATCGATTTGCAGTTACATGCGGTGCAGATTATTTAACTTCTTCAATGCTTGGATCGAAACAACTTTCTTATCAGCTTCACATTCGCTTTATTAACCTTAGTGGAAATCCGCGACAAAAACTAATAAATCTTTAAGCCATGAAAAAAGTAGTCATTTTATTCGCTCTTATTGGACTGTCACAGACAGCTTTGGCGCAGGATCCCACTTTTACGCAGTTTTACGCCAACCCGCTTTACTTGAATCCGGCTTTTGCTGGTTCTCATGGCTGCCCACGTTTTGCGTTAAATTACCGTAATGAGTGGCCAAGTCTATCAGGTAACTATGTTACATATAGTGCTTCGTATGATCAATACTTCAAAAATATTTCTGGAGGATTTGGTGTTTTAGCATTACATGACCAACAAGGACAAGGAACCATTAACACTTCAATGCTTGGTTTGATTTATTCTTATCACTTGAAAGTAACACGTAAATTCTCCATGATGTTTGGAGCAAGAGCGTCATGGTTCCAAAAATCACTGGATTGGGACAAATTAACGTTTGGAGATATGATTGATCCACGAAGAGGATTTATCTATTCTACAGGTGACGTACCAAGAGGTGGATCGCGTGGATTCTTTGATGCCTCAGCCGGAATTGTTGGTTTCAGTAAAACGTTCTTTTTTGGTGTTGCAGCTCATCACTTAAACACACCTAATGAATCGATGATTGTTGGCAACTCGCCACTTCCTATGCGATTTACAGGACACATGGGGGCAGAAATCGAATTGGGGAAACGATCTAAATACTCTAATGCAACTTCCATCATGCCTAACATTATCTATCAATACCAAAATGGTTTTCAGGAATTGAATGTCGGTACTTACATTAAGTATGGCGCTTTCAATGTGGGAGCTTGGTACAGAAACAGAGACGCATTTATCATGACAATCGGTATTAATACCGGGAAATTTAAACTGGGTTATAGTTACGATGTAACTGTATCTAAATTGAATAATGGAGTATCGGGTGGTTCACACGAGATCTCTTTGGGGTTGAATTTGAGTTGTAAAACCAGACCAGTCAATTTCAAAACAATTTCTTGTCCGTCGTTCTAGCGTTTTTACCACCTTGTTTCAAGGTACATTGTTTGTTTGTTGGAAGGGTTCACATTCATGTGAACCCTTTTTGTTTTTTGAGATAATTAAAACATATTCAAAGCCAAGAAATAATTCAGGTAATTGAAAATAACAAACCAACATCAATACTTAAACTTACAAGTATTCTTATTGCGGTATATACTCATAACTTGCATCCAATCCTAATGGGACGCCTAAATACCAATAGATAATTAAGAAGATAGTCCAGGCAATCGTGAATACAATAGAGTAAGGAAGCATCAATGCGGTCAGACTTCCAATCCCTGTTGATTTGACGTATTTCTGACAAAATATTACGATGAGCGGAAAATAGACCATTAAGGGGGTAATGATGTTTGAAACTGAGTCTCCAATGCGATAAGCAGCCTGTGTGAAATCAGGTGAAATACCAAGCGCCATAAACATAGGAACTAGTATTGGTGCTAGAAGTCCCCATTTAGCTGATGCTGAACCGATGAATAGATTGACAAATGCTGTCAGCAAGATCACAAGAACAATGCTAGCAGCTACAGGTAATTTTAATGCTTTTATCAAATAGGCTCCTTTAATGGCCAGAACAGCACCCATTTTAGATTCATTGAACGCATAGATGAAAATGGCACAAAAGAAAGCGAGTACCAAATAATAACTCATCGAGTTCATAGATTTTGTCATGCTTTTTATCACGTCTCCTGAATCTTTGTAAACTCCTGACAAAAAGCCATAAAGAACTCCCGGGATGATGAAGATGATGAAAATTATAGACACAATCGATTTCATGAGTGGTGCACCCGTTCCTGTAAGTTGTCCTTGGTCATTTCGCATAACAGAAGTTTCAGGAAAGGACCACAAAAACAAACCGATTAAGAGCAGAAAAGCTGCGCCAGTACTGATCCAGAAAGCCTTTCGTTCTCTTGGTGTAACATCGCCCATAGATGAATTTGTTGCATCCTCATCAGCGATCTTTACTTCAGTCCCGGCAAGGCGAGGTTCTACAATTTTATCGGTAACATACCATCCTAATAAAACGATAACTATGCTGGAGGCAGAAGTAAAGAACCAATTGTTTAAGGGATTCAAAACGATTTCCGGATCAGCAATTCGAGCTGCTGCTTCGGTAAAACCTTGAAGTAAAGGATCTATGGATGAAGGTATGAAATTCGCACTAAACCCTCCGGAAACTCCGGCGAAACCAGCGGCAATTCCTGCTAGAGGATGTCGTCCGGCGGCATAAAAAATAATACCCGCTAAAGGAATGACCAAAACATAACCGGCATCTGCTGCAGTATGCGAAATAATTCCAACCAAAATAACCATTGGTGTCAATAAAAATTGTGGTGTTTTGCTGATCATGATTCGTAAACCAACATTGATGTAGCCGGAATAATCAGCCACACCAACACCAAGCATAGCAACTAGTACAACACCTAAGGGATGAAAACCGGTGAAGATGCCAACCATGTTGGAAAAGAAATCTGCAAAAGCCTGTCCTGTCAACAGGTTCTTCACCATTACCGTATTATTTTGCATATCCACAACCGATACACCTAGCGCTGATAATAGCGCAGAGAATATCCAAACCAATATGACGAGATAAAAAAACAACACCGCCGGATCCGGTAATTTATTCCCAACTCTTTCAACTGTCCCAAGAGCACGATTGACAAAACTTTCTTTTTGCATAGCTTATTCGTTAGTTTTTATGTTCGTTTAATTATTAAAAATATCCAAAATACTGTAGTAAAAGAGAATTATTCCATTCCGTAAACTTTCACCCCCTGAATAAATGTTCTCCAAGCGAAATTAGCTCTATACCCACCCTGAACGCTAACTGGTTTATCAAAGATGACAAACGTAGCGTCTTTTCCTTTTTCCAAAGAGCCTTTGGAGTGTTCTTGAAAACTGGCAAATGCAGCCCAAATGGTCATTCCACGCATACATTCCTCGACCGAAATTGCTTGCTCAGGATAGAATCCTCCTGATGGAAAATTGTCGGTGTTTTGTCGCGCAACGGCTGCATGAAGTGTGTTAAATGGATCAATGGGTTCGATTGGGAAATCTGTACCGATCGCCAGCATGCCGTATTGATCCAATAATTTGCGATAAGCATAGGCTCCTTTTATTCGCTCCTTACCCAATCGATCTTCTGCCCAACGTTGGTCACTAACTGCATGACTAGGCTGAACAGATGGGAAAACACCATATTTGCCAAAAAGATCAAAATCGATCAGATCAACAACCTGTGCATGTTCGATACGCCAGCGATGATCCGGATTTATTTCGTGAATTCCCTTGTAGATTTCCAACATTATACGATTAGTGGAATCACCTATGGCATGGGTGTTCATTTGATATCCCGTTTTTTCCGCGACTGCTGAAACACGTCTCATTAGCTCTACCGGAGTGGTTAAAACACCAAAATGATCATGTGCGTCGCTATACGCTTTTTTCAGAAATGCACCTCGAGAACCTAGAGCTCCATCACCAACAACTTTAAAGCTTCTGATTGTTAGGTTTTTATGCGAATAAACTCCGTTTTTTTCGGCAAACAAAAAATTGTCTTCACTTGGCATCAACATGGCATACAGCTCCAACTTCATTTTATGCTTGTCGATCATGGATTTTAAAAAAGCAATATGCTTGAAGTCAATACCGGCTTCATGAACACTGGTTATGCCGTATTGAAAAAGTTCTTTTTCGATTTCAAGCATCGCACCGGCAAGATCAGCAACTGAATATTCTGGAACTAAATCAAGGACAGGTAGCATGGCATTGTCTACCAGAAGTCCAGTGCATTTGCCATTTTGAACTTCAACTATTCCACCTTCGATTTTAGTCAATGTATGAATTCCAGCTAAATTCAATAAAGCATCGTTTGCCAAAAGAGCGTGACCATCTACACGCGTCAGACAAACCGGTGTGTTCGGGAATAAGGCATTGAGTTTTTCATTCGTAGGAAATTCTTTATTTGACCAAAGTGACTGATCCCAACCTCTACCGATGATGAATTTTCGCTTGTTTTTCGCTTGGTATTTTTCAAGTCGAACCAATACCTCATCAAAGGATTTACTGCCATACAAATCAGCATTCAGTTTTTGCTCCGCATAGGACAACATGTGTCCGTGACAATCAGTAAGTCCGGGGTAAATGTCTTTGCCTTGTGCGTCAATTGTTTCGTCGGAACTGTACTTATTTAATATTTGTCGTTCAGGTCCCACTTCAACGATCTTCCCATCGCGTATGGCCATTGCTTGAGCGACACTTCCTTTCTCATCCATGGTATGAATCCGTGCGTTGTGTACGATCATATCTACGGTTTGGCCTTTGTAACACGAACTAACTAGAAATAGAAGCAATAAGGAAAAAGCGGCCAATAGCTGTTTTTGAGTCGAAAATTGAATTGTCATGATGAAATTCTCTATAAAGTTGCAAGCCAAAGATACTAATTTGATGAAAGGGAGTTTTAAGGGACTTTTTCTCTTAAAATGTTCTCTATTTGTGGCAGTTCAATTTTCTGAAAAGAGGTATCTTTGCCATTCAATTTAGAAATAAAGATGGAGATCCCAAAAACGTATGAGCCGTTAAAGGCAGAGGAAAAATGGTATGCACACTGGATGAATAAAGGCTACTTCCATTCAGAGCCGGATGATCGAGAAGCATATACTGTCGTCATTCCTCCACCAAACGTTACTGGCGTTTTACACATGGGACACATGTTGAATAACACCATTCAGGATGTTTTGGTTCGTCGCGCACGAATGTTAGGAAAGAATGCGTGTTGGGTACCCGGAACGGATCATGCATCAATAGCTACAGAGGCTAAAGTTGTTCAGAAATTGCGTCAGGAGGGAATCAAGAAATCTGATCTCACTCGTGATGAGTTTCTTCAACATGCCTTCGAATGGAAAGATAAACATGGTGGGATCATCTTAGAACAATTGAAGAAATTGGGCGCATCATGCGATTGGGACAGAACCAGTTTCACGATGGATCCTGAGTATTCAGAATCGGTAATCAATGTATTTATTGATCTCTACAAAAAGGGAAAGATCTACCGTGGTGTTCGCATGGTAAACTGGGATCCTGAAGCGTTAACTGCGCTTTCGGATGAAGAGGTTTTGTTCAAAGAGGTAAACTCTAAACTCTTTTATGTTCGCTATAAAGTAGCTGGTACTGATGATGAGTGGTTGACAATTGCGACTACACGTCCGGAAACAATTTTGGGGGACACTGCTATTTGTATCAATCCAAATGATGACCGTTACAAGCATTTACATGGAAAGTTCGCGATCGTTCCTATTTCCAATCGCACAATTCCAATTATTCAGGACGAATATGTCGACATGGAATTTGGAACGGGTTGCTTGAAAGTAACACCGGCGCACGATACGAACGATTATGATCTGGGGAAGAAGCATAGCTTAGAGACGATCGATATTTTTGAAGACAATGGTCATTTGAATGAGCACGGACTTCATTACAAAGGAATGGATCGTTTTGAGGTAAGAAAAGCCATCGAGAAAGAACTTTACGACAAAGGATACTTGGTTAAAACAGAAGATCATATCAATAAGGTTGGTTTTTCCGAGCGAACAAATGCTGTGATCGAGCCGAAATTGTCTTTGCAGTGGTTTGTGGATATGAAAGAGCTTTCTGCACCAGCTTTAGAGAATGTCATGAATGGAAACATAAAGTTCCATCCTGATAAATTCAAAAACACCTACAAACACTGGATGGAAAACATCAAGGATTGGTGTATTTCACGTCAATTATGGTGGGGACATCGAATCCCAGCGTGGTATTTTGGAGCAGGTTCCGACGATTTTGTGGTAGCTAAAACACAAGAGGATGCTTTGAAATTGGCGGAAGAAAAAGCTGGCCGAGCTATCGATCCGAAATTATTGAAACAAGATGAAGATGTATTGGATACATGGTTCTCTAGTTGGTTATGGCCAATCTCTGTATTCAATGGTCTGACAGATCCAGAAAATAAGGAGATCAAGTATTATTACCCAACAAATGATTTGGTGACAGCACCGGAAATCATGTTCTTTTGGGTGGCAAGAATGATCATCGCAGGTTACGAATATTTGGGTGACCTTCCCTTCAAGAATGTTTACTATACCGGAATTGTACGTGATAAACTCGGAAGAAAAATGTCGAAGTCTTTGGGGAATTCACCTGATCCGATTGAGTTGATTGAAAAATATGGCGCTGACGGGGTTCGAGTAGGGATTTTGATCTCATCGCCTGCAGGGAATGATTTGCCATTTGACAGTTCACAGTGCGAGCAAGGACGCAATTTCACAAATAAGATTTGGAATGCTTACCGTTTGGTGAATGCTTGGGAAGTGGTAGAAATGGAACAACCACGCTCTGCGGTAAAAGCAATAGAGTGGTTTGAATCTAAATTGAACAAAGAGTTGGCTGAGATCAATGATCTGTTTGATAAATTCAGAATTTCAGAGGCGTTAATGGCAATCTACAAATTGGTTTGGGATGACTTCTGTTCGTGGTACTTGGAAATGGTTAAACCGGGTTATGAACAACCGATTGATGCGAAAACATTGGAGGCAACCAAGGACTTTTTTGAACAACTCTTGAAGATCATGCAGCCATTCACACCATTTGTTGCAGAAGAGTTGTGGCATTTAATAAGAGAGCGTAAAGAAGGTGATGATATTATTATTGCTGAATGGCCTAAAGTGAAAGCGATTGACCAAGCTGTTTTAAATGGTTTTGTTAAAGCAGAGGAAGTAATCACTCATATTCGTAATGTGCGTAAACAGCACAACATTGCCAATAAAGTAAGAGTGGATTTGTTTGTGAAGAAGAACCGTGATTTGGATACTGCATTCGATGCTGTTATCGTGAAAATGGGTAATCTTTCTCAATTGGAATATGTAAGCGAAAAGGTGGGGAATGCGAACTCTTTTATCGTAGATGGAAATGAATATTTCATTCCATTTGGCGATTCAATTGATGTTGAAGCGGAAAGAGCGAAGTTGAACGAGGAATTGAATTACACGAAGGGATTCCTAATGAGTGTTCAAAAGAAATTGCAAAACGAAAAATTCATGGCAGGTGCTCCTGAAGCAGTCGTATTGAATGAACGCAATAAGGAAGCTGATGCACTTGGAAAAATAGCGATCCTTGAAGAAAAATTAAGCAGCTTGAATTAATTTCAATGTGCAACATAGAATTGGAATGGGGTTCATTGCATACGAGCCCTTTTCCACTTTCTAAATTAGAACCAGTATTCTGTCTATTTTTAGACAATCATTAGTAAGCTATCCGTTATGTTACATTTTATCAAAAAACAAGTCGCACGTTTTAAGCAGAAAAAATACGGAGTTAAAGAATATGGAACGGAAATCCATACCCATTCAATCGAAGGTTACGGAGATGTGAAGTTTGCCCAATGGTTGCATCCATCTGAAAAGCAAGTCGTGCTCAACAAGTCGCATGTCGATTTCTACAAGCAATTGGCAAGGGAAGGCGGAACTATCGTTGATATTGGCACACATACCGGTGATACAACTGTTCCAATGGCATTAGCGGTTGGTAAGAAAGGATTGGTCATAGGATTAGAGCCTAATCGATATGTGTTCAAAATTTTGGAGGAAAATGCCGGATTGAATAATGAGATTACAACAATAGATGCGCATTGTTTTGCTGCTACAAAAGAGGATGGGGAGTTCGTATTCAATTATTCGGATGCCTCTTTTTGCAACGGTGGATTTCTTACTGAGATCGAGAATCAAAAGCATAATCACAACTATGAATTGAAAGTTGTCGGTAAGAATCTTCAAAATTTTCTTCAGGCAAATTATGCTGATCGCTTGGATAAATTGGATTTGATCAAGATTGATGCCGAAGGATATGACAAAGAGATTTTGAAAACAATCCCAGAGATTCTTAGTAAGTACAAGCCGAATTTGATGATCGAGTGCTACAAGAAATTGACGGTAGAAGAACGAGGTGAATTGTTCGATGTCGTGAATAATCAGGGATATCAGTTGTTCTATTTGGAGAATTTCGAAGACAACGGTAAGAAAGTCGCTATCACGAAGGAACAAATGAGCGACCAGAAACATTTTGAAATGTTAGCGATTCACCGTGATCGTTTGGATGATTTCTTGTCAAAGATCTGATTAGAGTAATGGGAAGTTGATTGAATAATTTGAAACTATACTTAAGTCAGAAACCCAACAAGTTTTCTACTTGCGTGCAAATGACGTGATGATCGTACTTTGCGACAGCCTTCTGCAAAGAGGATTGATTTCGTTTCTCAGTTGAAATCATTTTTTCAATTTCTTCTTTTAAGCTCAATGAATTGCCCGTCTCAAATAAACCTCCAAATTCACCAAATCCAAGAATCTCCGGGCTTCCTCCACTGTTACTTGCAATGACTGGTGTTCCGGATGCCATTGCTTCAATTGTAACCATACCAAATGTTTCTGCTTTGGAGGCCATAATGAAAAGATCGATGGCTTTGTAAAACGTCTCAATGTCTCTGCGAAATGGACGAATAAATACTCGGTCTTTTAGGTGGTACTCTTCAATTGTTTGTTGAATAGCGTCCATATAAGTGTTGTCTGAACCTTTAGTCGGTTCACCAAGAAAACAGACATAAACGTCCGGTCTATTAAGTTGATGTACCGCTTCTAGCAACAGTAAATGTCCTTTAAACGGATCAAAACGTCCACTTAAACCAATGATGAACTTGCCTTCAGGTAAATCCAACAGTGCTCTTGCTTCGTTTTGTGGCATTTGAGTTGTAAAACGCGAAAGATCAATTGCTGATGGAATAACATGGATTCGTTTGTGATCGAAGTTAGTCATGGTCCTAACTTGACCAGCTAACCAGTTTAAAGGACAACTCCAGGCATCAATGTGACGAAATCGTAGGGAATGTAAGAGTCCTTTTTTGTTTACTCCCAGTTGCATTTCCATGAAATAGGAGAGGTGTAGTTTTCCTGAAAAATTCCTTTTTGCGATAACACTTACACTCATATCTCGTGTGTCCCGTGTGATAAGATGTGTAATATTGTTGGATTGTAACAAGCGAGCCAATCTTTTTCCGGCTGAAAAATCGTAGTATTTTCGATGCTTTTGTATGTGAAGTACATCAATATGCTCACTTATTGCTGCTTGTTCGATCGGCGAATTCTTTCGGCAAAGGATAAAAACGGAATGGCCACGTTCTTTCATCCAGCCGGCATTCTTGAGTTGATTCATTTCAAGTCCACCCCAGCTTTCGGAACTGCATAAATAAGCAAGTCTGCCCATTTCTATTTAGCGTAAAGAAGTTCTTGCACCGAATTTCGTGACACAGCGTGATACGATGTTTTCGCTTGAGCAAATACTTTTTTGGCCCACTCTTTATCACTGGATTTCTTAGCCAATGCTTTGTATATAGGCATCAAGTATTTCCTTCTTCCAATCTTAAGAAGAAAGCGTTCAATGCTTGGCTTTAATTCTTCATAGTTGTTGTTGATTCCCAAGACATACCATTCTGTCATGATTTCGGTATTTCCCCAATCACGGAAATTCAAGTGCGCATCCAGTTCCTTCATACGTTCAGCTGAAAGATCCTTCGGTAAGCGTCTGATAAATCCCTGCCATTCTTGAGTCACATATTTATCACGCGTCAATTCATCCACGATCTTTTTCTTATTCTTTTTTCCTTTAACTTTAACATATTTAACTGTTTTCTTGAAGATGTTCTCTCCAGCGGCAAAACGATCGGCAAGCAATTCCACTTCTTTGAATCGTTCTGAGTGAATATTGACACAGTTTTCCGGTAATCCTTCCTGATAGACCCATTCATCAGCATTAAAACGCAACTTGTATTTATCCAACAGGTTGGTTTCTAAATAACTTAGAAATTGTTCAGTTGTTATTGTCTTAAAGGCAAACTCCTTAAAATAAGCTCTCAAGAAATTGTCCATTTTCTTACGTCCGCTTTGCTGTTCGAGTGTTTTTAAAAATAACGCGCCTTTCACATAAGCGATTTGCGTCATTCCATCATCCGGATTGCGGCCTTCAAGGGTCAACTTTAGTTTTGTGTCTTCGGGATGCTTACCATTCATCATGTCTGCAATTTCTGCATCCAATTCCTGGCGTTCGATCAGCATCAACATATCTGCAATCTCTTTTCCATAGAGTTCCTCCATGATGCGATTTTCGAAATAAACAGTAAATCCTTCATTCAGCCAGAAATCATTCCATGATGAATTGGTCACTAAGTTCCCTGACCATGAATGGGCAAGCTCATGAGCTACTACTGAAACCAGACTTCGGTCACCGGCAAGAATTGTAGGATTTAAGAAAGTCAAGCGCGGGTTTTCCATACCGCCATAAGGGAAGGAATACGGTAAAACGATCAAATCGTACTGGTCCCATAAATACTTGCCATAAAGATTTTCAGCTGCACGGATCATTTTTGGTAAATCCACAAACTCAAACGCGCATTGTTCAATTAGTTCAGGTTCACTATAAACTCCACAATTGTTCCCTAATTTTCTATAGGATAGATCTCCAACTGCCAATGCGATGAGGTAACAAGGAATGGCTTGCTTCATTTCAAATTCGTATATGCCTGCTGCATTTTTTGAAGTTGGATTGCTTGCACTCATGATTGGAAGAAGCTGCTCAGGAACCTTGATCTTTGCCGAATAGGTGATTCGGTTTGAAGGTGAATCCTGAACAGGAATCCAAGTCCTAGTTAATATTGCCTGCCCTTGTGTGTAAAGAAACGGATGCTTTTTCCCTAAGGTTAATTCCGGTGAAAGCCAGTCCAAAGCCTCACTGTTATCTGTTGTTTTATAGTAAATGTTGACGAAACGCGTGTCTTGATTGACAGTAACGATTAAAGGCTGTCCCAGTACAGAATCCTTGTCGAATTGACCAATAAGAAAATCTGTTTCAGTCTCTTTTTCACTGCCTAAAGTGACTTTTTGGATTTCTAAACCTTTAATGTCGAAGATAGCTGTATCGGTACCTGAATTTATCATTTCATGTCGCGCGACCCCATAGATTGTATGATTTTCAAAATTAACATCGAGTTCTAAATGCAAATGTTTGGTTCTGATCTGGTCTACATTAGCGTAGCTGTGCGCATCGGCCAAGCCCTCCGTGTTAATAGAAGAATTATTTTCTGCCTTTGGTGGCCCATCGCATGAGTTGGTCACCCACAGGATCAATACAAAAGCATATAAAAGGACATTTTTCATTATTTTTTGAATGTCAGAAGTAAAAGAGTGAGAAACAAAGTTAACAAAATACCCGGTCAGGTTATTCTTTTAACATTTGTAAGGTAGCGAATTCCTTCTGCCGCACCCATTAATCCAAAAAGTGCCGGCATGTAACTAATCGTTCCGTAAAACGACTTTTTAAAATTGAGCCCACTTGTCATTTTTAGCGATTCTTTTTGTTGAGCTTCTGAGGAATAAACAGCTTTCACAGACTTGAAATCGATACTTCTGCGCTTAAGATTCTTCTTTATGTGGGAGGCCAGGTTGCAATTGAAAGTGTTTGGAAGGTTGGTCACATGGACTCTTGATGGATCCATTTTTCCACCGGCACCGAAATGAGAAATAATCCTTATTTTCAGTCGAACTGCCGCAACAATCCATTCGATTTTTGGACTTACAGAATCGATGCACTCAAGGATCAGATCCGGGCGGTCGTTTTCAAGAATTTCCCAAACACGTTCAGGTTGAACAAATTCTTCGAGGATAATAAGTTCAATATTGTCATTGATATCCTTGATCCTTTCTCCCAAAACAACTGCTTTATTCCTTCCAACAGTTGAGTTAAGAGCAGTTAGTTGTCGGTTTTTGTTCGTTGGATCAAATGCATCTCCATCGATCAAGGTCATTTTTCCAACACCGGAACGAGCGATGAATTCAGCTGCAAATGAGCCAATTCCCCCAAGTCCGACGATCAATACATGCGATTTTTGAAGAAGCTCTATTTTGTCATTTCCGATCAGGAGCTCAGTCCTTTCTAACCAATTATCCATTGTGCAAAGATAGTTCGGATGTTCTTTTCCACTATTGTTTCGAGATCATCAATACCAATTCCCTTTAACTGTGCTGCTTTTTGATAAATAAGATCAATTGAAAGGCCGCTATTATCTGTTTCGAACAAAAGACGATTATCCGGAATTTCGTTAAATCTTTCCTGTAGTGACAAATTGGAAAGAAGTGAACTGCCAATACTGATGAAGCAACCGCTTTCCAATACGGATTGAATTAAACCGGATTTTGAGAAGCCGTGGAATACCCAAGGTACTCTTGGTTGAATTTCTTGTTTGATTACTTTGACTTCATTCCAGGCTTTTACACAATGAAGAATGATTGGTAAGTTCAATTTTTCGGCTAATAGAGCCTGTTTCTTGAAAACGTCCTTTTGAATGTCAAGATTTGGTCCATTAGCGCGGTCCAGCCCAATTTCTCCTAGGGCTATACAGTTTTTATGCTGAGCAATTTCAGTTATTCGTTTTAAAACTTCAGAAGTGAAATTTTCGGCTTCCCATGGATGAATTCCTATGCTAAAATAGTGTTGCTCAGGAAGTGAGGTGAAATGGTTCTTTAGGCCAAGATTCCAAATGGCATGATAACTTTTGTCGAACTTATGCGTATGTACGTCGAACTGCATGGGTCTAATTTAACGAAGAGAGCAGACTTTTGAATAAATTTTATATTTTCACGCCTTAATCTTTTAAAATAAGTATGGAAAACTCAGTACAAAAAGGTCATCCAAAAGGATTGTATTTGCTGTTTACAGTAGAGATGTGGGAGCGCTTTTCCTACTACGGAATGCGAGCGATCTTCATTCTTTACCTCACGAAAGCTTTGTTGATTGACGCGAAAGCTGCCGGAGGAATCTTCGGAACTTATACTTCCTTAGTTTATGCGACACCTTTATTAGGTGGATTTATTGCAGACCGTTATTGGGGTAATCGTCGTTCCATTTTGGTTGGAGGTATTTTAATGGCCATCGCGCAGTTCATGATGTTCTTCAGTGCGAGCATGTACACGAACACGGCTTCAGCGATTCCAATTATGTATGTAGCCTTGGCGTTCTTGATTTTCGGAAACGGCTTCTTTAAGCCAAATATTTCTTCAATGGTAGGTTCGCTTTACCCAAAAGGAGATTCAAGAATTGACTCGGCCTACACTATTTTCTATATGGGGATCAATGCCGGAGCATTGGTCGCACCACTAGTTTGTGGTGGATTAGGAGACACGGGTAGCGCAGCCGATTTTAAATATGGATTCTTAGCTGCTGGTGTTGGAATGATCATCGGAACAATAATCATGTTGACATTCCAAAATAAATACATCGTTACTCCCGAAGGAGAACCAATTGGTATGAAGCCGTCTTTCTACAAGAAAGAGCGTGAGAAAAACGGTGAGGAAGAAGTGGCAACTGAAGGCTTGACTAAAGTAGAAAAAGATCGAATTCTTGCTATATTTATCATTACAGCTTTTGTGATCGCCTTCTGGGCTGCCTTTGAACAGGCAGGTGCCTCTTTGACGATTTTTGCCGATCAGAATACGGATCGTGGACTATTTGGGTGGACCGTTCCTGCATCATTCTTTCAGTCGATTAACCCGATTTTTATTGTAATGTTCGCACCTCTTTTCTCCGTGCTTTGGTCAACTTTGAGCCGTAGAGGAAAAGAGCCAAGCTCGCCAATGAAAATGGTCTGGGGTCTCGCTATTCTTGCCTTAGGATACGTTTTGATTGCGTTTAGTGTGAAAGGAATGGGAATGGAAGATAAAATCTCAATGTTCTTCTTAATTGGGATGTATTTTTTACACACTTGTGGAGAATTGGCCATTTCTCCTGTAGGTCTTTCCGTTGTGAATAAACTTTCACCAAAACGATTTGCTTCCATGATGATGGCGGTTTTCTTCTTGTCCTCTGTAGTTGGAAATTTCACTGCTGGATTGTTCTCAGGTTTGATTCCTCAGCCTATAGTGAAAGAGGTGATTGTGAATAAGGCAGCAAATGCCAATGAGGCAACTATTTTGGAGTCAAGTACTTTCTTGATGAATAAATCAGAGAATCCACTTGAACAAGCAGTAATATCTGCATACGAAAAGAGCAACAACAAAAAAGGACGTATTTTGAACCGTGAGAAACTGGAGGCTGCAGACACGCTTTATACCAAGGAGGCAACTTTCGTTAAAGGGGATTTAAAAGATGGACGAAAAGTGATGTTTGCTGACAATGGTACGATTAACGCAAATTTTGAAACGATTGAATTGAATCGTGATCTTTTCAAATCCTATGAAGGAAATAAAAACGTGATTGTACGCAGTGTTGTAATTGATGATGTGCATGTTGGATCTATTGTTTTTGAAAACTCAGAAAATTCTCTTTTCGGATTTAAGATCAATACACTTTATGCATTTTTCATCATCTTCATTATCATGTCTGGGGTGACAAGTATTTTACTGTTTGTATTACATAAACGTGTAGAAAAATTAATGCATGGAATTCGTTAATGAATCGATAACTTTTGAGAACAGTCCACCGCAAGGCGGACTGTTTTTGTTTTAAGTCAGTACTTGAAATCATTTAGTGTTAAACAGTTATGACTTTTGATCATATAAAGACAAATTATTTACCAATGGAAAAGATGAATTTTCGTTTTGTCATGTGTTTACTTGTTGCCGGGCTTCTATTGCCTTTTGGTGGACGAACACAGATTCAGGTCTTGGATAGTATAGCATTGAATACTTTAGATTTATCCAACCACACGATTGTCAATTTCAGTTCAACGAAATCAGTAACTGTGCAACCCGGTCAGAAGTTGTTGGTTGACTTTAACTTAAGTGATCTGCCTGACAATTGTGATTCTGTTGTGTATCAGTTTGGAGGTGAAAAATTCGTTTCAAGTAGTTTGTCACCATTTGTGTTGCTTGCCGATGACAATGAGAACAGTATAACCGTTCAAGCTTATTTGGATGGTAGAGAACTAAAATTGCGTTCTGGTGCAACAGGATTTGATCTTGTTCAGGAAGTGGTAAAAGACGAACCTTGGTTGGTAAAAGATACGATCGTGTTTGGATTGTTGACAGTCTTGCTGGCTTTGGTGTTTTATACTTCCAGTCTAAAGACAAAATTTTGGTCTCGATTCTACATGATTGTTCCATCATTACTTTTGTGTTATTTGTTCCCGGCACTCTTGAATTCATTGGGAATTATCTCAAAAGATTACTCACACTTATACGATGTTGCTAAAGATTATCTGTTACCTGCTGCCTTGATACTGATGACGCTGGGTATCGATTTTAAAGGAGTTATCAATCTCGGTCCGAAAGCCTTGATCATGTTTTTGACAGCCACTGTGGGAATCATCATTGGAGGACCGATTGCAATTATCATTTTCTCATGGATCGATCCTTCGGTTGTAGGAGGAGAGGGCTACGATGCTGCTTGGAGAGGCTTTTCGACATTGGCTGGTAGTTGGATCGGTGGTGGAGCTAATCAAGCGGCTATGCTGGAAACCTACAAGTACAATCCTGATTTGTATGGTAAAATGGTCACGGTTGATATTGTCGTAGCGAATCTTTGGATGGCATTTTTACTTTGGGCAGCAGCTCGTACAGAGAAATTTGATAAATGGTTGAAAGCGGATACCAGTTCGATCGAGGAATTAAAAACAAAGGTGAGTCATTATCAGTCCTCAATTGCACGAAATCCTTCCTTAACGGATTACATGGTAATCATTGGGATTGCTTTCGGGATTGTTTCCTTATCCCATTTCTTGGGTGCTGATCTTGCAAAATTCTTTGAGGGTATGTTTGGTAGTGAATCTCCATTTGCCTCTTCTTTTTTCTGG
Source organism: Crocinitomicaceae bacterium (assembly GCA_036825545.1). Lineage (GTDB taxonomy): Bacteria > Bacteroidota > Bacteroidia > Flavobacteriales_D > Crocinitomicaceae > M0103. Next base: position 100,356 of record DAISYB010000003.1, read on the forward strand.
CTTGTTGTCATCGCGACGACCGGTGGATTGCTGTTGTCATTGACCAAATTAAGATCTTATGAAGGAGCAGGCGCTTCCAAAATTGGTGGAGTCTTTATTTATATTTTAGTAGCTACAATTGGAATGAAAATGGAATTGAATGAAGCCTTGAAAGAGCCAATGCTGATTCTTGTTGGTATTGTCTGGATGCTTGTGCATGTCGGTCTGTTATTTTTGGTAGCCAAATTAATCAAGGCGCCGTTCTTCTTTGTTGCTGTAGGATCAAAAGCGAATGTGGGAGGTGCAGCTTCAGCTCCCATAGTTGCCTCCGCATTCCACCCTTCTTTGGCATCTGTTGGAGCTATTCTGGCGGTGTTAGGGTACGCTTTAGGAACGTATGGAGCCATCGTGGCCGCTGAAATGATGCGTATCGTCGCTCCTTAACGGAATTTTTTCATTGCAGCTATAAGATCTTTGTTCATTGGACATTGATCTAAGTCCTCAATGATCCGTTGGTGATCAATTTCATTGCGGTTTTGTGATAATTTGAAGGCAGCTTCTGTTCGATAAGCATTTAAGCGGAAACCAACAATTTCTTTGCGATAAGCGTCCAACATGTCTTCAGGGAGCTGCTTGAGGTCAAGTTTGTTTGTTCTGGGAGACTCAAATGTATCAACAATTTGCTCCAAGTGTGCTTTCAATTCTGGATCTTCCATTACTTCCAATGTACCATAAATGTGCACAGCCTGGTAATTCCAGGTTGGAACATTTTGATGGGAATAAACAGAAGAACTGATGTAGCCATGGGCTCCGGAAAGTACAATTAAGGCAGTTTTCCCAGTCCGAATGGCATGACTTTGCGGATTTGCAAGAGCAATATGACCCTCAGCAATTAATTGATCGTCATTTTCACGAAACAAAAATGGTAAATGAGTACCAAAAGGTTCAAGGTCACCAGACTGAACGAGTATCCCAAAGGGATTGTTTTTAGCGAAATCGATGATTTCTTTTGGGTCTGTGACTTTAAATTCTTTTGGAATGTACATTGACTAAAGGTAGATTATTTTCGCTTAAATTGAAGTGTGAAATTCTGGGTTCCCTTTTTGTCTGGACCTTCAACTATTGCTGTTAGAGCATTTTCCGTTTCAAGTTTATAAGTGATTTTGGTTGGGAAGTCGTGACTTGGATTTTCGAAAACCCATTTTGTTGCGTTGGATGTAGTCAATTTAAAACGTACTGGAACATTGTTGTTCTCTTTAGTGGATACAACATAAAATATATCGCCATTTTCACTAATCAAACGAATGTGTTCAGAAAAAACGGTGTCTCCAGAAAGCACTAATGCGCCATAACCGGACATTTCTGTTGTATGAAGTGGTTGCCATGTTTCTAGAAATTGCTCTTCACCATTTTCGGCAACCCATTCACCATTCCATTTATCCAGACCTTTTTGCTTGAATTCATTGGAAGAACAAGAGCTCAGTAACAAGCAGATTGCTAATAATTTTTTCATAGTGTTTCCATGCTTTGAAGTTCAACCAATCGGTTGTATTGCCCACTTTGAGCTATAAGTTGTTCGTGTGATCCTGATTCGATGATCTCGCCTTTTTGAAGTACGAGAATAGTGTCTGCTTTTCGAATAGTAGAAAGACGGTGAGCAATTACAAAAGAAGTACGTCCTTTCATTAGGTTTTCAAGTGCTTCCTGTACAAGGCGTTCTGACTCTGAATCCAATGCGGAAGTGGCTTCATCTAAGATCAAAATGGTTGGATTTTTTACAATGGCTCTGGCAATCGCAATGCGCTGTTTTTGTCCTCCTGAGAGTTGAATTCCACGATCTCCAACCTCCGTATCGAGGCCATCAGGAAAGTCAACAATAAAATTCCATGCATTGGCTTTTTTTGCAGCGTCAACGATCATATCTTCGGTGGCTTCCGGGTTTCCAAATCGAATGTTTTCACGAATTGTACCGGCAAACAAAAGAACTTCCTGAGGAACAATGGCCATGCTTTCTCTTAAGTGTTGCAGATCAATGTCAGTTGATCGCACGCCATCGAAAAGAATTTCACCATTGATCGGGTCGTAAAAATTCAATATCAACGAGGCGATCGTCGATTTCCCGGATCCGGAGGAACCGACAAGTGCAATCGTTTGATTGGCTTCCGTTGAAAAACTGATATTGCGAATGACCTCTACATCATTTCGTTGAGGATAGGAGAAGTTGACGTTTTTGAATTCAACATGACCGGTGATTGTTGGTTTTTGATTACCCTTGTGCAATTCTTTCTCGCCACGTTCATGGATGATGTTCATCAGGTTTTCTGTGGCTCCAATCGCTTTCTGGATTGAAGCATATAATTCCGGAATAGAACCAATTGATGCTCCCATCATCATCGTAAACATGATAAACTGAAAGAAGCCCTCAGACGACAGTTCGGGTTGTGCACCCTGAGTCATTAACAGACCACGCCAGATAATGAATACAATTGCACCAAATAGGCAGAAAATGATGAAAGAAACAAAGATTCCACGCCAGATTCCACTTTTTACATTCAAATCGCGGATTTCTTGAGTGGTTTTACGGTAATTACCTAAAACAAACAGTTCGTTGGTGAATGATTTGACATTGCTGATTCCCATTAAAGCTTCTTCTACAATGGAATTTGAACGAGCAGAATAGTCTTGGGCTTCTTTTGAAAGTCGGCGAATGAATCTTCCAAAGAAAACAGCAATTATTGCCATCACCGGTACAGTGCCCAACATGATAAGTGCCAGTTTCCAGGAAATAAAGAGTAAGAAAATGATACTCCCTAGCACAACAACAATTTGACGAAAGAACTCGGCAATGGTAGTTTTCATTGTCTCCTGAATCTGAGTAATATCTGAAGACATTCTACTCGTTAATTCACCAACTTTATTTTTGTTGTAGAAGTCGATTGGCATGTAAATCAGTCGCGAGAAAGCATCGTTGCGAAGGTCCCTCAAGGCATTTTCAGTGACATTGGTAAAGATGACCACACGGAAAAATGAGAAAATTGCCTGGAAAGCAAATAATACGAAAAGTGCTATAGCTACTGAATTGATCGTATCCAACGAAATAAGTCGAATCGCAGACGAGGAATCACTAATTCCATTCGCTGTGCCTCCTAATAGTTTCCCCATTAGATAAGGGAATATAAGCCCTGTTGAGGTAGAAAGGATCAAAAATAGCCAACCAATTAGATAAACAAATCCATACGGTTTTAAATACCCAAAGATCTTTAATGCTTTTGAATAACTGTCTTTGGTCAGTTTAACTTTTGACTTTTCTTTTTTCGGACGGAGCATTCTGGTTTTCTGAATTTAGATTACAAAAATAAGGCTCCCGAACGGCACAGCGACTTTTTTTTGATATTTTTAGTCAAAGTATTTGTTTTATTCAAAAAACAGCTATCTTTGCATCCCGATTTTACCGGGACGAATTTTTGAGAAAAAAAGCATAAAGATATAGATCATGAGCAAGAGAACGTTTCAGCCATCAGTGAGAAAAAGAAGAAACAAACACGGTTTCAGAAGTCGTATGGCTACGAAAAATGGCCGTCGTGTATTGGCTGCACGTCGCAAGAAAGGTAGAAAGAAACTAACTGTATCTGACGAGCCATTCCACAAGCGTTAATTTTCGTTTGACAAAAAATAGTGAACCGATTCCGTATGGAGTCGGTTTTTTTTATCTATTTTTTTTGATTTCTAGCAAAATGCTATTGCCAGAACTGAACTTTTTAACTAACTTAAGGTAAGTTTTAACCTAAATAACCACCTTTTATGCTAGTAAAAACGTACAGTAGTACCGTATTCGGTATTAGCGCAACAACCATTACGATCGAGGTAAATCTCGGTCAGGGTATTAATTTTTTTCTTGTAGGGTTGCCCGACAGTGCAGTTAAAGAAAGTCACCAAAGAATAAAGGCAGCTTTCAAGAACAATAACTTTAATTTTCCGGGGAAAGAGATTACGGTGAACATGGCTCCGGCAGATATCCGTAAAGAAGGCTCCGTTTTTGACCTGCCAATTGCACTCGGTATTCTGGGAGTTTCACAACAAGTGAGTACGGAAAAGTTGGCTGATTACATTGTAATCGGTGAATTGTCGCTGGATGGAGATCTTCATCCGATGAAAGGCGTTTTACCAATTGCACTCCAAGCAAAGAAAGAAGGATTTAAAGGCTTGATTCTTCCGGCTGAAAATGCAACAGAAGCTGCTGTTGTGAATGGCTTGGATGTGTATGGTGTCAAAAGTTTAAGTGAGGTTGTCGCATTTTTCAATGATGAGATGACGCTTGTTCCTGTAAAAGTGGATATTGAAGCGGAATTTCATAAGATGGCGGATGACCTTGAAGTGGATTTTCGCGATGTGAAAGGTCAATTGAACATCAAGAGGGCGTTTGAGATTGCTGCTGCCGGTGGACATAACGTGATCTTAGTTGGTCCCCCGGGAGCGGGTAAATCGATGTTGGCAAAACGACTGTCGACTATTCTACCACCAATGAGTATTGAGGAGGCACTTGAGACTACAAAAATTCACAGTGTAGCCGGAAAAGTCAAAGGAGATAAAGGATTAATAACAAAACGTCCTTTTCGTAAACCCCACCATACGATTTCTGACGTCGCTTTAGTTGGAGGTGGTGGATATCCTCAGCCGGGTGAAATTTCATTGGCGCATAATGGGGTTTTGTTTTTGGATGAATTGCCTGAATACAAACGAACTGTACTTGAGGTGATGCGACAACCGTTAGAAGATCGTTGTGTTACTATATCTCGTGCAAAGTTTTCAGTAGATTATCCTGCTGGTTTCATGTTGGTTGCAGCAATGAATCCTTGTCCGTGTGGGTATCACAATCATCCTGATAAAGAATGTGTGTGTGGACCAGGAGTTGTTCAGCGGTATTTGAATAAAATTTCAGGTCCACTATTAGATCGAATTGATCTGCATGTAGAGGTGACCCCAGTCTCCTATACAGAATTAGCCAACGACATACCTACTGAAGGCTCCAAGGATATTCGATCAAGAGTTGAACGTGCCAGACAAAGGCAATCACAACGCTATCAGCAAAGAGATGGAGTGCATTGCAATGCACAAATCTCAAAGCGGGAAATGGATGATTATTGTAAGATCGATGAGTCTGGAAGTATGATTCTGAAGAATGCGATGGATAGATTGGGTTTATCTGCCCGTGCTTATGATCGAATACTTAAAGTTGCAAGGACAATTGCCGATTTGGAAGAGTCAGAGAGCATTAGCGCGCATCATCTGGCGGAAGCGATTAATTATCGCTCATTGGACAAAGACAATTGGGCGGGGTAGTGAGTTATTAATAGTTAAGGATCTGCAGGTACCGTATTTTCTGGGTTTATGACATATTCGTTATTTTTTGTGCGTTAAAAAACACACAGTATCAGAGAATATGGTTGTAAATACAGGTTGAATTTGTTCTTTCTGATTTTAAGATTGAAGGACTACTTAATTTTGAACAATCAATCAAAAAGTTCAAATTGAGAGAACAGATTCTAGATACGGCATTTAAGCATTTTGTGCGCTTCGGATATTCCAAAACGACGATTTCTGGAATTGCAGACGAATTGGGAAAGCAAAAGAGTGCTCTATACTATTACTTCAAGAACAAGGAAGATGTATTTTGTTCGGTTGTTGCCCTTGAAGCAGAAAATTTTCTTGGTGAGTTGCAGAATATTTTGAACGAGAAAGGAGACGAATCCCTTTTAGTAAAGAAATACATAAATCATCGTATACGGGTCATGTATGGGGTTGCTGCACGCTATAACTTGTTGAAATCTGAACTTTTTACTTTATTGCCTTTGATTGAAATTGCTCGACAACCTTTCCATCAGAAAGAAGTAGATCAGTTAGCTTATTTGTTAGAGAGAGGTGTTCAGTCCGGTGTATTCAGGCTCTGTGATTGTGAACTAAACGCTAAGGTGATTGTTAATTCATTGAAAGGCTTGGAGATTCCAATGTTTGTTAAACAAGAATTCAAGGTTGACACGAAGGAAATCGAAGCGATCACCTCGCTCGTACTAAATGGGATTAAAATCTAAACTCAACTATAATGTTAAAAAGTACAATGTTATTGGCTTGCATGACAAGTATTTCCATGCTCGTTTTTTCACAGTTTCAAGTCGGACACATGACGAAGACGTTTAATGATCCTTCTCGCACTGGAGGTTTTGGATCTGGTGGTGGACCTGGTCGTCAAATTCAAACGGAGATTTATTATCCGGCAGCTTCGGCAGGAGATAATGTTCCAGTTATTGCAGGAGAACACCCGGTTATCGTATTTGGACATGGTTTCGTGATGACTTGGGATGCGTATACCAATATTTGGCAACATTATGTTTCCAAAGGGTATATTCTTGCATTCCCAAGAACTGAAGGTGGTTTTAGTCCGAGTCATAATGATTTTGGATTGGATTTAAAATTAGTAGGTGAACGAATGGTTGCTGAAAATTCTGTTGCTGCATCCCTTCTCTTTCAAAAAGTGAAAAACGCGGTTGTGATCATGGGACATTCAATGGGAGGTGGAGCAACAATGATTGCTGGTGCATCTAATGTCAACATTAGAGGAATAGTAGGTTTAGCTCCGGCTGAGACAAACCCTTCCGCAATAACTGCTGCATCTTCGATTACGGTACCTGCCTTGGTGTTTTCAGGTGGCTCTGATGGTGTGACACCTCCTGCTGAACATCATACCCCAATATACAATGCGCTGAATTCAACCTGTAAGTCGTTTGTAAGTATTGTCGGGGGAGCGCATTGTTATTTTGCCAACACAAATTTTAATTGTGACTTCGGTGAAAGCACGTCCTCTTCAGGTATAACAATTTCACGAACAGAACAACAGAATAGAACCTACAGCATTTTGGATCCATGGCTTGATTTTATTCTAAATGACAATTGTACAGCTTATTCTTCATATCTAACCGCGCTGGCAGCATCGCCATCTACACTAGCAACTCAATCAACTTGTCCGTCTGTTTTGGTGCCTGTGATCAACGAAAATGCTGGTGTTTTGTCCAGTTCACTTTCAGGTGTCGCCTATCAGTGGTATTTGAATGGTGTCGCCATCAACGGAGCAATTTCACAGGTGTACACGCCCGCTGCGAATGGAGATTACACTGTAGAAGTTTTTTTCTCATTTGGTTGTGCTTTAAGTACACCGATAACCATTAGTGGCTTGAGTCTGAATAGTTTTGAAGCAGATGTTTTAACGGTTTATCCCAATCCTTCTCACGGAGAAATTTTTATCGGCAATGGAAATTCAGGTCTTTTATCAATAGATATTTATGATTTGACAGGCAAAATAGTTTTACAAGTTGAAACTGCTCATCGAGTTGAATTAAACTCCTTAGAGAAAGGAACCTACTTCGTTCAAGTAAATGGAAGAAAACACCAAATAATTCACCTACCGAATTAATACAGTAAATCGAACTGAGGTTTATGGTTTAATAGGTTTCCATTAGCTCATCAACAGAACTGTACTTGTCATTCAAGTACAGTTTTTTTGTGGATTGAGCTAAGAGCACTGGAATTGATTTTCGTTGAATTAAATCTAGATCATGGGTTGAGAAGAGTATGCATTTTCCCTTTGAATTGGCAATTGAGATCAAAAGTTCTACAATTCTATCTTTATTTGCGTAGTCCAGAAAGGCGGTTGGTTCATCCAATGTTATGATTGGGCAATCCTGAGCTAATGCACGGGCAATGGATGCCATTTGTCGCTCACCATCACTTAATTCAGCTGTTATGCGATCTGAGAACGAACGAAGTCCAAGCTGATCCATGGCTTCAATTACAAGTTGATGGTCTGCAGGCGTCAGTCTTCCAAAAAGTCCCAGATAAGGTGTTCGGCCTAGGGCGATGTATTGATATACTGTTAAGTGTTCAACGCCTTCAAATTTTGATGTAACAAAAGCGATCTTCCGCGCAATTTGCTCTCTATTCAATTCATGTATCGAAATTTCATCAAGATGTAACTCACCTGAAATTGGCTTTTGAACTCCATTAATTGTTTTTAAGAGGGTTGTTTTTCCTCTTCCGTTGGCACCAACTAAGGCATAGACCTTCCCTCGTTCCAGATAGATTTCATTAACTTCTAGGATTGGCTGTGTAAAACCGATGACTAAGTTCTTTAATCTGATCATGCCATTCGTTTAAGAATAATGAATACGATGAATGGTGCGCCTAAAATGGAGGTAAGGGCGTTAATTGGAATGATCAGTGAAGACTCAAACAATTGAACGATACTATCGCAAACTAACATGAAGAGTGCTCCAAGAATTAAATTCGCGGCAAGAAGGATGAAATGATCCTGAGTTTTAAAAATGATCCTGCAAACGTTAGGAATGGCAAGTCCTACAAATGCAATCGGTCCGCAATAAGCCGTAACGAGTCCGCTTAATAATGCCGTAACTACAATGAGTAATAATCGGGATCGTCTGAAATTAATACCCAAACTTAAAGCAACTTCGTCGCCTAACGTTAGCGCGTTAAGGGGTTTAGTGAGTAATGCCGCAGCCAGTATTCCAACGACAAATACAAGCAAAATGATTGGGGTTTGATCGAGTTGAACATTTTGTAATGAACCCATCCCCCACAATAGAAGGCTCTTGATACTTTCACCGGAGCTAATTGTTTGCACGATAGAGGTGATAGCTGAAGCAAAACTTCCCAACATGATTCCAACCAAAAGCAAGGAAACAGAATTTCTTAAGAATGTTGAAAATCCGAGAATCAATGCGCCAGACAGAAAGGCACCCAATAAAGCAAGTGAGATGATGCCTAAATCAGTTCTCATAAAACTAAATCCAGTCAATAAGCCTGTGGCTACTGCTAGACCGGCTCCGGCATTTAAGCCAAGAATATATGGTCCGGCAAGCGGATTTCGAAACATGGTTTGCATCATCATACCACCTATTGCCAAAGATCCGCCAGAAACTATGGCCATTATCATCCGTGGAAAACGAAATTCGCGAACTAACAAATGTGCTGTATCTGAGGCGTCATAATGAAAGCAGGCGTTCCAAAATTCTGTAAGACTAATTTGTACCTGACCTGAAAGTAAATGAAATAGTGCTACTAATGGCAGGATAGCCAAAACAAAAAAGAGTATAATGCTATTGCGTTGAAAGGACATTTAATGAACAACAGTGTAAAAATACATTTTTCCCGCAGGTAAAAGATCGGGATGAAAAATTCGGATAAGGTCTTCCAATACATGATGAGGTTCTGAAGCACCAAGTTCCCAGAATTTATTCATTTGTGCTGAATAACAATAAATGTAGTTATCCTTCATCATGGGGAGGTACTTGAGTTTTGGGAAATTGGTTAAGATTTCTCGTTTTGTTTTGAAGCCCGGATTAATCCAAAATTTGGTTTTTTGATTTTCTCCTATAACTTGTTCTGCTGTTCGTTCAATACTTCCTGTGCCATTAGTGTTACTGTAAATGTATTTCGCCCCTGCGTGGTCCAACATCATTGCATTATAGCTTTTTCCCGCTGGTGCATACCAAATGTCACCAATCATGTTTCCGCTGGTTACAGTTGGCTTGTTAATTGTGTTTTTCGTGACATTAAGAAGTTGATTATAGGCACTAACTGTTTCTTGGAAAATACTGTTCGCTTTTTCTTTGTTTCCTGTTAAATAGCCAAAGAACTTGATCCACTCTGCTTTACCCAAGGGATGTGTTTCACGCCAATCAGGATTGGGAATACAGACAATTCCCATTGAGGCCAGTTGAGTGCTATGCGGAAAATCCTGACCAAAGTCGCTGTAAAAAACAAATTTTGATTTAGACCGAACAATGCTTTCTGCTGGAATCGTTCCTTCATCACCTAAAGAGCTTACTTCATTGTTGTCGATTTTACTTAAGAGTAATGGATTATAAATGTACTTTTTATTTGAAACGGCACTAATAAGATTCAGTGAACCAATTTTATCCAGCATACCTATTTGTGTTGAGGATAAGGCCGCGATTTGCGTGATGGGAGTTTGTATGAATTGATATCCTTCCGGGATCGATTTCAAAGCGTTGTTAGAAAGAATCAGTTTGAAAAGAGTTAGATCATTGCCTCTTTTGATATGGATTTTTACAATTGAATCTTCATCAAAGATTTCTAGATGTTCAGCATGACTTATGACGGTTGTTTTCAGATCCTCTTCGGGTGCATTTGATTTTGAGTTCTGATTGCAGCTCGCACAAAGAAAAAGGGGTAGAATGAAAAGAGTAAAGTATTTCATGGAGCAAAATTGCAAAGAAAATACAAGAGAAGTAAATACAAATAAAAAACCCCGGCATTAAGACTAGGCTGAATGACCGGGGTTTTAAGATTATTGTGAAGAGGATTATTCTCCTACAACTTCAAATTTGAATACAGGACGTACTCCTTTGTGAAGGTTTGCTTCAGCTTCAAAAGTACCAACTTCTTTGATTGGCTCGTCCTTGATCTTAAGTGATTTACGGTCGATGTCAAATCCTGCAGCCTTCAATGCTTCGGCCAATTGAACTGTGTTTACAGAACCGAAAATCTTACCGTTCTCACCAGCTTTAGTAGCGATAGTTACAGTAACAGCCTCCAGTTTTGTAGCCAATTCTTGTGCTTCAGCAAGCATTTTTGTTTCCTTGTGTGCTTTTTGGCGCATAATTTCCGCGTGAGCTTTCTTTGCTGATGCTGTAGCAAGAATAGCGTATCCTTGAGGGATTAGAAAGTTACGACCGTATCCTGGTTTTACAGTAACGATTTCGTTAGCATAACCAAGCTTATCTACGTTCTTTTTTAGAATTACTTCCATTGTTTCAATATTATCGTGTTCAACAACTTCTTATTTCAACATATCGCCAACGTAAGGAAGGATCGCAAGGTGACGAGCACGCTTGATCGCTTTGTTGACTCTTTTTTGGTACTTCGCAGAAGTTCCTGTTAGACGACGAGGAAGGATTTTTCCTTGCTCATTCACCAACTTCAACAAGAAATTAGGATCCTTGTAATCGATGAATTTAATACCGCTTTTCTTAAAACGGCAGTATTTGTCTTTCTTGATCTCGATGTTGATCGGGGTCAAATAACGGATATCATTTTGTGACATGATTCTTCAGTTTTAACGATTAAAATTAAGCCTCTGCTGGTGCAGATTTCTTTTCTCCAAGACGTGCACGTCTTTTTTCTGCGTACTCCACATGGTCTTTGTCCATCTTCACAGTAAGGAATCGCAAAATACGCTCGTCACGCTTGAACATCAATTCGATGTCAGCAATCACTGTTCCTTCTCCCTCGAATTGTACAAGGAAATAAAAACCAGTTGATTTCTTCTGAATTGGGTAAGCCATTTTCTTTAGGCCCCAGTTCTCAGAATGCTTGATCTTAGCACCGAAAGACTTAAAGTCACTTTCGTACTTTTGCACTGCTTCCTTTGCCTGATCCTCAGACAAAACGGGAGTTAAAATGAAAACAGTTTCGTAAGAATTCATAATAAAACTTATTTGTTATTAATACTATAATTACGTCTAGTCACACTAAACGGGGTGCAAAGATAGATAATTATTCGTTTAGTGAACTATTAAATGAATGTTTATCAAGAATTTTAGTCGAAGCACTCTATCAAATTTATGATTCTTATGATTTTTGAGGAATGGAATCCAATTAGTGAGAATTGTTAGAATGAATTTATCATGATGCAGGTAGAGGTAGATATTTCAGTCGAAAATGTGGCTCTTTTGCTTTTGTTTCTATTGCTTTTCCGTAAATTCGCGCGTCGAAAGTCATTGTTTTGATCTTTCTACGAACTAGTAGGTGATTAACCCTGAAAAGAAAAAATCCAATTATGAGCGTTTACAAAGATTACATCCAGGAAATTGAAGAAAGAAAAACACAAGGACTGCATCCTAAACCAATTGACAGTGCCGAATTATTAAATGAGATTATTTCACAGATTAAGGAAACAGGCAATCCATTTCGTACCGATTCACTTCAGTTCTTCATTTATAATACCTTGCCTGGAACAACTCCGGCGGCGGGTGCAAAATCACAGTTCTTAAAGGAGATCATTCTGGGTAAAGCAGTTGTAAACGAAATTACACCTGATTTTGCTTTTGAATTATTATCTCACATGAAAGGTGGACCTTCAATTGGTGTTTTACTTGATTTAGCGCTGGGGGATAATGCTGAAATTGCAAAAAGTGCCGCAGAAGTATTGAAAACGCAGGTGTACTTATATGATGCAGATGCTGATCGTTTAAAGGTGGCTTTTGAATCGGGTAACCCAATCGCTAAAGATGTTTTGGAAAGTTATGCTAAAGCGGAGTTCTTCACCAAATTGCCTGAAGTTCCTGAAGAGATCAAAATAGTGACGTTCATCGCCGGTGAAGGGGATATTTCAACTGACTTGCTGTCTCCTGGTAATCAGGCGCACTCGCGATCTGACCGTGAATTGCACGGAAAATGCATGATCACACCGGAAGCACAGGAGAAGATCAAAGCACTTCGTGCTCAACATCCTGATAAAAGCGTCATGTTGATCGCGGAAAAAGGAACAATGGGTGTTGGTTCATCAAGAATGTCGGGTGTGAACAACGTGGCTTTGTGGACAGGTAAGCAGGCGAGTCCTTACGTTCCATTTGTGAACATCGCGCCGATTGTTGGAGGGACTAACGGTATCTCTCCGATTTTCTTGACTACAGTTGATGTTACGGGTGGTATCGGGATCGACCTTAAGAACTGGGTGAAGAAAACAGATGCTGACGGAAACCTAGTTCGCGACGAGAACGGAGAACCGATCCTTGAGCAGGTATATTCTGTGGCTACAGGAACTGTTCTGACGATCAATACAAAAACAAAGAAATTATACAACGGAGATAAGGAGTTGATCGATATTTCGAAGGCCCTGACTCCTCAAAAGATGGAGTTCATCAAGGCAGGAGGTTCTTACGCGATCGTATTCGGTAAGAAGATCCAAACCTTTGCAGCGAAAACCCTTGGAATTACTGCTCCGGTTGTTTTTGCACCATCGAAAGAGATCTCGAATGAAGGTCAAGGACTTACAGCAGTTGAAAAGATCTTCAACCGCAATGCAGTAGGTACAACGCCAGGAAAAGTGTTGCATGCAGGTTCTGATGTGCGTGTGACGGTGAACATTGTCGGTTCTCAGGATACAACAGGATTGATGACAGCTCAGGAGTTGGAATCCATGGCCGCAACAGTTATTTCGCCAATCGTGGACGGAGCATACCAGTCAGGTTGTCATACCGCTTCAGTTTGGGATAAAAAGGCGCAGACCAACATTCCGAAATTGATGAAATTCATGAATGAGTTCGGTTTGATCACTGCTCGCGATCCGAAAGGCGTTTACCATTCAATGACTGACGTTATTCATAAAGTACTGAACGATATTACAGTTGACGATTGGGCGATCATCATTGGTGGTGATTCACACACGCGTATGTCAAAAGGTGTTGCTTTTGGAGCCGATTCAGGAACAGTTGCTTTGGCATTGGCGACAGGAGAGGCTTCGATGCCGATCCCTGAATCCGTGAAAGTTACCTTTAAAGGAAATATGAAATCTTACATGGATTTCCGTGATGTGGTGCACGCAACGCAGGCGCAAATGCTGCATCAGTTTGGAGGAGAGAATGTCTTCCAGGGTCGTGTAATTGAAGTTCACATTGGCACACTAACAGCTGATCAGGCCTTTACATTTACGGACTGGACGGCAGAAATGAAAGCAAAAGCATCGATCTGTATTTCTGAAGATGCGACCTTGATCGAATCCTTGGAAATCGCGAAAAGTCGTATCCAGATCATGATCGATAAAGGAATGGACAACCATAATAAGGTATTGCAAGGCTTGATCGATAAAGCAAATAAGCGTATCGCTGAGATCCGTTCAGGTGAAAAACCGGCTTTGAAACCGGATCACAATGCAAAGTATTATGCTGAAGTGGTTGTGGATCTTGATCAGATCGCTGAACCAATGATCGCAGACCCGGATGTGAACAACAAAGACGTTTCCAAGCGCTATACGCACGATACGATCCGTCCACTGTCATTCTATGGAGGGACGAAGAAAGTTGATCTTGGATTCATCGGATCATGTATGGTTCACAAAGGAGATATGAAGATCCTTGCACAAATGTTGAAGAACGTGGAAGCTCAGGACGGAAAGGTGGAATTCAAAGCGCCATTGGTTGTTGCTCCGCCTACATACAACATTGTAGACGAATTGAAGGCTGAGGGTGACTGGGAAGTATTGCAGAAATACTCGGGATTCGAATTCGATGACAACGCACCGAAAGGAGAGGCACGTACGAAATACGAGAACATGCTTTACCTGGAGCGTCCCGGATGTAACCTATGTATGGGTAATCAGGAAAAAGCGGAAAAAGGAGATACGGTAATGGCCACATCAACGCGTTTGTTCCAGGGAAGGGTAGTGGAAGATTCTACAGACAAGAAAGGTGAGTCCTTACTTTCATCAACACCAGTTGTGGTTCTGTCAACGATCTTGGGAAGAACCCCAACGATCGAAGAGTACACTAACGCTGTTAAAGGAATCACCTTGACAAAATTCGCTCCTTCTCACAAGTTGTTGGTGAATTGATAGAAATCTATTTCAAGCGAAAAGCCTGCTCAATGAGTGGGCTTTTTGGTTTTTTGACTGCTACTCCTTCCTATAATTCCATTGTTCATCTCTTCTGCCAAAAATAGAGAAACGACGTTTTGAAACCTTTGGTTTGGGTCTTTTGTTGTAAAAGCTGTCCAGAGCGTTGTATAAACCTGGATGTTCCAGTTTTAATTTTTCCGGATTTTCAAAGAAGAATTCGCTGACCACCGCCAGAAATTCGGCTTGATTGGCTGCTCCGTAATCTCGGATAGTTGATGCGCCAAAGTCAATCTCATTCATTTTAACGTTGATGAGGTGCAACCAAGGCATGAGGTCCACTTCATTCATTACATTTGCCATTATTCCATCAATCTTGCCATCTTGTTTGTCCAGAATATGAATGAATTCGTGAATCACCACATTTTTATTGTCCGTATTATCATAGAAGCCGTGGTGGACCGCTTTTCTGGACAACATCATTTTGCCTTCCATAGCTCCCCAGCCTACTAATCCATTCGCCATTTTATCGGTTTTCGGAATTTTGAATTTATCCGGAAAGAGTTGAATCTCATTCAGATTGGCATAGTGCCATTTTGAAAAACGGAAAATTGGGATGACTGCCCCCGCTGCGATTAAGATCTTATCTTCGTGAGTCACTTCCGTGCCCATTCCCCTAATTCTTACATTCAATAGAAATATGTGAACCTTTCGTTCAAATTCAATCTTATCAGCGCTGGAAAGTCGGTTGTAAAATTCAACTCGTTGTGTCAATATCTTTCGCCATAAAGGTGGAAAGGGTCTCTTTGGTTCATTTTTATATCCCTCTTGACTTGCTTTATACTTGTAGTAGCCAATGAACAAGCCGATACAAACTCCAATGATTACATAAACTGTTGTGCTGTCCATGGCTTTAAAGATAAGAATTCATTGGATGAAATGTATTTTCCCTCTTGATTGTTGTTGTTGTTTCCGAATAGTTGAGATTTTCAAACTAAATAAAACGCAATAATGGTCTTGTGGTATTGGATTGCGTACGTTTTCCATCCTTTCATTGTTGGCCAAACTCCATGTTTTAGTCCAATATTGTTAAATTTCCGGTTTATTTTGGCAGAGAACAGCGTTGAGGCAGGCACAAAGTAAAAAGTAAGACGAAGTAGGGTATGGTTTTTATCATCGTTTTCATGGTTATTGGTTTTGTTCTGGGATATCAAATCCTGGACAATGTCCGCAATGACCGAGAATGGCATGAAGGCCTGTTTGAGCGGGAGCAACCTGTTGGTGAGCAACCCCATGACCCGCTTTTGGAAGCTTTTATTAGTATTGGTGCACTCATGGTTAGGAAAGACACTTCGTCCTACCGAGAAAAAATCCTTTACCTCAACAGTTATTTTTCACGAAACTTTCCGCAATCCCATTACGATTTTGGGCGATCCTTTACCGAGTCATTGAAAAAGCCTGTTCGTCCCGAAGTGATTTCCAAATGGTTAAAAAGAAAACTTCCGCAGCAGTCACAGCGCATTCAAATCATGTACTTTTTAGCAGGATTAGCAACGGTAGACGGTTCAATGAACAAGCGAGAAGTAGAGCTCTTGCGCGAAATGAACACATTTTTAGGACTTTCGCCGCAAGATTTTGACAGTATCATTGCGATGTATACGCAGAAACAAGAGAGAACGCAATCAACAGCCAACTCAAAACCCCAACTGTCAGCAGTTCGCCTTGCCCGTACCATTTTGAATGTAGCGGAAAATGCCAACAAGGATGAAATTAAGCAAGCCTATCGCCGATTAGTGAAGTTGCATCATCCGGATCGTTTTGTGAAAGAAAGTCCAGAACAACAAAAAATTGCCGAACAGCGATTTATCGAAATCCAAAAAGCTTACGAGGTCCTTGAAAAGATTCATTTATGAACGTTTGAAGGGGATTGAATTATATTGATGTTAGGGGAACTAAGAAGGAGTTCGACCTGGTTTTCAGATAAACAGCATTTTGAAGTTCGATTTTCTTACAAACCTATTTTTGTTTCGAAGTGAGATTTGAGGGCTGGTGCGATGACGGCTGTTAGAGGTAACATTCAATTTGGAAATTGTGTTTAAAATTCTCAAATCTTGTGTATCCAGTTGGTGCAGCATCTACTTCAATACAATTTTTAAAACTGGATCCTTTGTCCATATCCTTCATTGTTTGTGCGTGTAGTAAAATCATACCATCAGGCTGTAAGTATGTTGCATCAATACAAACTGAATGATGATTTGGTAAATAAAAGGAAATTCGATATTTAGATTCGATGAAGCTTTTATACTCAAATTTTAACGTGCTCAGATTGGTGACGAAAATTTGATGCACTCATAAAACCTTAAATGAAGATGTTTTTGGTTTTTAAGGAAGAGTTGTGCAACGGTTACTGACGCTGTTATGCAGCGTTCCCATCTATGGGTTTGATATTATTGAACTCTTGCTCTTTTTGATTTCGTTCTTCTTCCAAATCATAATCATCTTGAAGACCTAACCAAAACTTGGCGCTTGTTCCGAAATATTTGGCGAAACGAATCGCGGTATCAGCTGTGATTCTTCGATTACCCTTAATAATTTCAGAAATGCGGGTTTGAGGGAGAAAAGTTTCCTTTGCCAAACGATAAGCAGAGATTTCCATTGGAATTAAGAATTCCTCAAGTAGGATTTCACCCGGGTGAATATTTTTCAGCTTTTCCATATCTGTTTTATTAATGATAATCTACTATTCTTATTTCGTATGCATCATTATTGATCCATTTAAAAATGATTCGCCATTGGTTGTTAATCCGAATACTGTAGTATTCTTGCAGATCACCTTTTAATTTTTCAAGTCTGTTCGCGGGAGGAATGCGAAGATCATTAACATCCTGAGCATTATTGACCATCCTTAATTTTCGACGCGCAACATCTTGGATCTCGTTTGGCAATTTTTTTGACCGAATACCATTCCAAATTTTCTCGGATTCTTGATCGCCAAAACTTTTAATCATTAATTCTGGTTTACGTTACTAACGTCAAAAGTAAGTATTTGTTTTTTCTTAGGAAAGTTTTTGAATTAATCTACTCTTTGACGGGAGTGGTTAATGCGGCATAACAGGTTTGCAACTAGGAGCCGCTGGCTTCTCGAATCTGGTTATTCAGCCCGTGGTTTTTAGTTGCTGTGTGTGCCCTGCATGAGCAGAGCAACACGCTTAGTAAAGCTCTACAAAAAGTTTGAAATTGCAAATTATTGACGAGAAAACCAAGCGTGTTAATTTTTCCAGAGGGTGGAAGTCCCTTGCATGCGGATTAACAACCCGAAATGTTAGCAAGTCGCAAGGTTGCTAAGTGTGAACTTAGGACTGAAGGAGAAAAAGCACTGCTTTTGAAGACCAAACGTTAGTGCCGGGATGAGACTGCAAAGTCCGGTACCGACGAACAGGAAGTGCATAAGAGGCTGCAAAAATTTTGATCGAACAGCAGTTTCATGATGCTATTCCTAAATGGCCTTCTCGGGATGCAGCAAAAAATAAGCAAGCATTAATTTGCTCGTTACCTAATTCAGGAAAATCTGATATGATTTCTTCTCGGGACATACCGTTTGCTAACCAATTCAATACATCAGCCACAGAAATACGCGTTCCTTTGATTATGGGCTTGCCAAATCGCTTTTCTGGATTAATTTCTATATATTGCTTGATATTCATAAACACGAAGTTCGTAATTAATTGTGAGTTAAACAAGTGTGGTTATGTCAGCTAACGGTTTTGGGCTTGGCGTTCGTGCGGGATTTTAGGGTACAAATCTGTCAACCCAGCACTAAAGTTGATTTGAAAAACTGAACTTGAATGTAAGCACGTCACCCCGCATGACGCCAAACCCATGTTACCTGCTGCCCGATTGTCCGTCCGAAGATCTGTCATTGCTTAAATTATTTTTTCAGTCCGAGTGTTTTGTATAAACTCCATCTCTTCATTTTCTTGTCGTGATAGCAAAACAATTTCTGAATGAATGTCTGTGAAAGCACCAATATGCTTTCTAAATGCATTACGTAAATCAACAGCATCTTTAACTCCAAGAGTTGTCTTGTCATAAATTATTGCCAAGTCAATGTCGTTGATGTCCTCTGTTTTTAGAATTGAGCCAAACAGAAATACCTCAACACCAACAGGAGTTGCAGGCAAATTGTCAGCTATCTTTTGTTTTAGGTTCATAGTTAATTAGTTTTTGTCCGATGTAATTTATTGCTCCAAAAAATTCTTTCATGTTAAACAGTCCAAGGTTTTCTGCTTTTGCTCTTTCTTTAGCGTCACCCGAGTAACGGTTATAAAAGCCAATTAATAAAACACAAGTCAAGTTGTAATTAGTCGTTACAATTTCGAAAATGTCTGCTTCACTTACTACGTAAATGTCCGCAACCAAAACTCTAATTGCTGGTCGTCCTCCCGTTCTTTCAATTTCATATACATTTTCAGAAACTTCTTTCAGGCTTGCAACAGCAGTGTGTCCGCTGATAACTCTTTCAAAATACGCCACACTTGATTTAAGCGGCTTTTCTCTGTTTTTATTTCTACTCATCGTTTAGGATTGAATTAAATGCTGTCGGATAAATTACAAGTGATGAAGTTTTGTCGCCTGAGAGTTTATTGAACTCAAAACTCTCTTTGTGTTGCTTCCATTCTTCAAATAAATATTTCTCACCATCAGTAAGCAAGTCATAGTTACGTTCAAGGATTGCGTTAATTCTTCTATTGTTAGGAATGATTGTGCCAATTGATTTTTGCTCCCAAATTTTTTCAGTCTCGAGATAATTTTCTTCTGCTTGTTTTGAATATGGCCCAAATGTGTCAAATACAATCTTGTTGTTGAGTTGAAGTTTTGCAATTTCCTTTCTGGCCAAATCTCTTGTATCAAACTTTGGAATATTAAAGAGTGCGACAATTCTTTCTTCGTGTGTCTGCTTCCAATTTCTAACAGTCGCCACAGGATATATGTGAGGAAACTTGTCAACCTTTGTATGGCAAGTTGGGCAAAGCAAAATTATGTTTTCATAATCGTCTCTTTCTTCTAAAGGCAAATCGTCATCGCCTCTTGGACCGTCTTCACTTTGTCCGATAATGTGTGCTAACTCTTCAACATTTGTAATCTCACGACTTTCAAACAATGGATATAGGTCTGTATTGCAATTTGGATTGCCGCAAAATCCGCCTGAACGGGCTAAAAGTAATCGTTTTGTCTTTGCTTCTATACTCATATTATTGTCTGTCAGTTATTGTTTGAACGGTCGTCACGGGTTGCAGGTAACTATATTTATTCCCCTCACAAAATGGCACTATCAACAAACAGTATGTTGTATAAGCGCCATAAAATGAGAACTATTCAAAAATACAGTTTTTTCTTCCTTCTTATTTTTTCTTCTTGTTTTTCAATTGTTGAGTTGAAATCAGACTGTGCGTAGTCTTGAGGTCGATATTAACCGAATAGGTTAGTTTCATTGAAAAAATGATAGAGATATTACCTCTGTTTCCTTCTCCTAAATTTTAAATTCTTAAATTTATAACATAAAATTTCAAGAAAATGCCAGTATTCGATATCGACATGATCCGTAAGGTCTATGCACAATTCCCCCAACGAATTGAAGCCGCAAGAAAAGTAGTAGGCAGACCGCTCACACTATCTGAAAAAATTCTATATGCCCACTTGTGGGAAGGTGAAGCATCTCAAGCATTCGAGAGAGGAAAATCCTATGTTGATTTTGCTCCCGATCGTGTAACCATGCAAGATGCAACTGCTCAAATGGCCTTGCTTCAATTCATGCAAGCAGGTAAAAAGAAAGTGGCCGTTCCATCAACGGTACACTGTGATCACTTGATCCAGGCGAAAGTAGGCGCCTCGGCAGACTTGCAACGTTCGTTCAATGAGAATAACGAGGTCTTCAACTTTTTGTCATCGATCTCCAACAAATACGGTATCGGATTCTGGAAACCGGGTGCAGGCATTATTCATCAAGTGATGCTTGAAAATTATGCTTTTCCGGGAGGTATGATGATCGGTACCGATTCGCACACTGTAAATGGAGGTGGATTGGGAATGCTCGCTATCGGTGTTGGTGGTGCTGACGCAGTAGATGTTATGGCCGGAATGGCTTGGGAGTTGAAATTCCCTAAATTGATCGGTGTGAAATTGACAGGAAGGATGAATGGTTGGACATCAGCCAAAGATGTTATTCTGAAAGTAGCCGACATTCTGACCGTAAAAGGTGGAACAGGTGCAATAGTAGAATATTTTGGTGATGGGGCACTTTCCCTTTCATGCACAGGTAAGGGAACCATCTGCAACATGGGAGCAGAAATAGGTGCTACAACTTCTACCTTTGGATACGATGAAGCTATGCGCCGCTACCTGATCGCTACAGGTCGACAAGAAGTAGTAGATGCAGCGGATAAAATTGCTGAACATTTAACCGGAGATGCGGAAGTTTACGCAAATCCGGAGAAATATTTCGATCAGGTGATCGAGATCAGTTTGACTGATCTGGAGCCACATATTAACGGACCATTCACTCCTGATCGCGGAACGCCTGTTTCAAAAATGAGAGCAGAAGCGGAAGCCAATGGATGGCCAATGAAAGTAGAGTGGGGATTGATCGGATCTTGTACCAATTCATCCTATGAGGACATGGCGCGCGCAGCTTCAATTGTGGAGCAGGCAGTGGCTCATGGAATTACTCCAAAAGCAGAATTCGGGATCAATCCTGGATCTGAACAGGTGAGATATACCATTGAAAGAGATGGGATCCTCGCAACCTTCGAGAAAATGGGGACAAAGGTCTTCACAAATGCTTGCGGTCCTTGTATTGGTCAGTGGGATCGTGAAGGTGCTGATAAGCAGGAAAAGAACACGATCGTTCACTCGTTTAACCGTAACTTCTCGAAAAGAGCTGATGGTAACCCGAATACACATGCTTTTGTAACGTCTCCTGAAATGGTGGCTGCTCTGGCGATCGCCGGTGACCTTGGATTTAACCCATTGACGGATTACCTGACGAACGATAGGGGAGAGCAATTCAAATTGACCCCACCGGTAGGGGATGAATTGCCGAAAAAAGGTTTCGCAGTGGAGGACAATGGATATCAGGCTCCGGCAGAAGACGGAAGCAATGTGGTCGTTGCAGTTGATCCTAACTCATCGCGCCTTCAATTGTTAGACAATTTTCCTGCTTGGGACGGAAAGAATATCATGGGAGCCAAATTGTTGATCAAGGCGAAAGGAAAATGTACAACAGATCATATTTCAATGGCCGGACCTTGGTTGCGTTATCGCGGTCACCTCGATAATATTTCCAACAACTTATTGATTGGCGCTGAAAACGCTTTCAACGGTAAAGCAAATGCTGTTGTGAACCAGTTGACCGGTGAAGTTGGAGAAGTTCCTGCAGTTCAGCGTGCCTACAAAGCCGCAGGTGTTCCTTCGATCGTTGTGGGCGACCATAACTACGGAGAAGGTTCATCGCGTGAACATGCTGCGATGGAGCCTCGTCACCTTGGAGTTTGTGCAGTGATCGTGAAGTCATTCGCGCGTATCCACGAAACAAATCTTAAAAAACAGGGAATGCTTGGATTGACCTTCACTGACGAAGCCGACTACGATAAGATCAAAGAAGATGATACGTTTAACTTCATCGATCTTGAGTCGTTTGCTCCGGACAAGCAATTGACGTTGGAGATCGTTCATGTAGACGGAACCAAAGAAAACATCAAACTGAATCATACTTATAACGCATCGCAGATCGAGTGGTTCAGAGCAGGATCAGCTTTGAATTTGATCAAGTTGATGGAAAATTGATCTTTATGAAAGAATTAATGAACCGCAGTCACCTTGATTGCGGTTTTTTTTTATACTAAGGGGCCTGCCTCGGTACGATCCGAACGACGACCGAGTGGTCCGCTTTTGCGGACTTTATCGCTGCGCCGTCGGCAAGCCTTTGGCGGCCGATGGAGGTTGGAGGCGGATCACTCGGCTGGCACATAAATCCAGCCTCTATTTTCCTTATGTAACCCGAGTAACGTTCAACAGAATGATGATGTAGCATCTTTGCATTCACACAACTTTACTAAATTTAGGAGCAGATGATCGTTTTGGGTTACATTTTGGCCGTTCTAGTCGGCGTATCTTTAGGATTAATTGGAAGTGGAGGATCTATTCTCACAGTTCCGATCCTTGTTTATATCATGGGAGTTGATCCGGTATTAGCTACTGCTTATTCATTGTTTATTGTTGGAGCAACAGCATTGATAGGTGGAATTCAGAATGCTCGATTAGGTACGGTTGACTTTAAAACAGTCCTTATTTTCGGTATTCCATCGATTATTGCGGTTTATTTGACTCGCGCTTTTATTGTACCCTTTATTCCTGCTGACGTTTTTTCAGTTGGTGATTTTACGGTTACAAAACCTATTCTTTTAATGCTGCTTTTTGCGGTAGTTATGGTGGCGGCATCAATTTCGATGATCAAGCCAGTTAAAAAATCAGTTGAAAACAAAGAGAATGAGGAAAAAGAACTGTCCTACAATTACCCAATGATTCTACTGGAAGGTACTGTTGTAGGTGTATTGACTGGATTAGTTGGTGCAGGTGGCGGTTTTCTCATCATTCCGGCTTTGGTTCTTTTAGCAAAGATGCCAATGAAAAAAGCGGTTGGTACTTCTTTGTTTATCATCTCTGCGAAATCCTTGATTGGCTTTACAGGTGACTTGGGAGGAGAAATGCTGATCGATTGGACAGTTTTGGGTATCTTCACTTTGGCTTCTGTGATAGGAATCTTTATCGGGATTCTTTTATCCAAAAAAATTCCGGGTGCAAAATTGAAAACCGGTTTCGGGTGGTTTGTTCTTGTAATGGGAATCTACATCATCGTTAAAGAGTTGTTTATGTAATAGACTAAACCTGCTGCCATGTCGAAAAAAAACAAAAAGAACCTTCGTCTTCCTGATCCGTCCAATGTGCTGATCATCTCATTCCTGGTGGGAGCAATCGCATTGATCATTGGTGGAGTGGTTTTGTTGGAGATCAGGAATTCATTGACTAAGAAAGAATCCTTGACCTCATTTGACCAGATAGCATATGAAGCGCATCAGGAGAAGATCCGAATGATGGAAGAACTCGATAGCTACTGGAAGGTCCCTGAATTAAGAAATGTACTCGATAAGAAAGAAAGGGAATTGATACGATACGGACGTGAACTGATCATGCATACTTCACGCTACTTGGGACCGAACGGATCGGTGAAAAACCTTTCAAATGGAATGAACTGTCAGAATTGTCACTTGGACGCAGGTACAAAGATCTGGGGCAACAATTATGCTGCAGTGGCTTCGACTTACCCGAAATTAAGGGCAAGAAGTGGTAAGATGGAAAGTATAGAGAAGAGGATAAATGATTGTTTTGAGCGAAGTTTAAATGGACAGGCACTCGATAATGATTCGCACGAAATGCGTGCAATTGTTGCCTACATGAAATTTTTGGGTACTCATGTTAAAAAAGGAGAAACACCGGAAGGTACCGGGATCTACAATATTCCATTCTTGGATCGTGCAGCGGATCCCGTGCGAGGTGAGAATATTTATGCTGATAAATGTGCAAGTTGTCACGGAGCAAATGGGGAAGGAATGCTGGCGATCGACCAGCGGGAATACACCTATCCACCGCTTTGGGGACCAAATTCATACAATTCCGGAGCAGGATTGTTCCGCATGAGTCGCCTTGCTGGATATGTTAAATACAACATGCCGTTCGGTGCAACTTTCTTAGAACCGCAAATGAGTGATGAGGATTCCTGGGATGTCTCAGCATTCATTAATTCTCAGCCTCGACCTGGTAAAGACATCAGTAATGATTGGCCGGATATTTCAAAAAAACCGATCGATCACCCATTTGGACCATTTGCAGATGGATTCTCAGAATCACAACACAAATACGGTCCGTTTAAACCGATCAAAAAAGCCCGTGAGGCAAACAAATAATTGAAAGAAATTGAAATGGCAGATAGAAGAAAATTTTTAAAGAATCTGGGGACACTTGGTTTGGGTGTGACAGTTGCTGGTAATATTCTTGCAAACGATGATGGGAAGGAGGATTTGAGTAAGTTTTTTGCTCCGGGACCTCAGCCATGCAAGAACGGGAAAGGAGAAACAGTAATCCAGATCCTGCAAACGACGGATGTTCATTGTCAGATCCATCCGCATGATGAACTGTTCTGGGAAAATGAGAAGATCGTTTTCAGAAAGACAGGTGGTTATGCCGAAATGGCTTCGTTTCTAAAGGATCTTAAGAAAAAGAATCCGTATAGTTTTCTAATGGATACCGGAGATATGTTTCAGGGGAGTGAATTGTCGGTTGCTACAACCGGTGAGGCTTTCGTTCCGATTCTTGATGCCTTGGATTATGATCTGTATTTGCCGGGTAACTGGGAAGTGATCTACGGAAAACGCAAAATGCAAACCTTACTCGGTTCACTTCAGGCTCCAAAGATCTGCGCCAACATGTACCACGATCTCGGAGAAGGAAAACGAGGAGAACTGATCTTTCAACCTTACCATGTTTGGTCAGTGGCCGGAGTGAAGATCGGCTTTTTAGGGTATACGGATCATTTAGTCCCTTTGAGACAGTCACCTGTTTACAGTAAAGGAATTCTTTACACGAAGCCGGAAGAAAACCTCGCTCATTATGTCGATGTTCTTCGCAACCAGGAGATGTGCGATTTTGTCGCGATCATTGGTCATTTGGGATTGTCACAGCAGATCCATCTTGCAAATTTACCTGAATGTGAAGGGGTAGATTATATACTTGGAGGTGATACACACGAGCGCGTACGCAAACCGATCCGGTGCAAGTACTCCAAGGTAGTTGAACCGGGAGCATTTGGTTCATTCGTCGGCAAACTTGAATTAACGGTGAAGGACGGAAAGATAACTTCTGATTCATACGAATTGTTAGAGGTGACAGCTGCGAAGATCAAACCAGACAAAGAAGTGACTGCCTTATTAAAAGACAAGGAGCATTTGTACAAAGAGGAGATTGAAAAAGTTGTTGGTTACAGCACGATACCATTGTATCGCTATTTTGTGATTGAGAATCCAATTGACACATTAATTCTTGATGCGTTGAAATGGAGATTTCCTGAGATTCAAATTGCTTTATCGAATGGTTTCCGTTTTTGTCCACCACGATCAACACCTGATCAAACAGGTAATATTCCGATTACAAATGGTTACATCTATGACATGCTACCAGTCGATAGCACGGTTAGAACAGGTGTCGTGACTGGAGCTCAGATCAAAGAATGGCTGGAGAAAGAATTGAACAACGTTTTCGCGAAGGATGCTTCAATGCGTTTCGGTGGATGGGTGGTGAAATTCAAAGGCTTGAAGATCACTTTCCGTGCTTTTGATGAAATGGGAAAACGTGTTGAAACAGCAGAAATAAAAGGTAAACCGTTAGATCTAAATGCAGAATACACTATTCTGGCATGTGAACGCGAAGGAGATCCTGACGATGTGTTATGTCGTATGAAAGGAGTGAAAAATGCCAAGAACACAAAATTCACCTTACACCAGGTGATGCGTGAATACCTGGCGGCAAATTCACCGGTAACACCTTCTCCACAGGGTAATGCGATCGTGTTGGATGCTTCGCAACAATTGTTGACACAAGTTTCAGGAGTGGATTACCAATTCAGATAAGAGCTAAAATTTTAGATCATGAAAACAATACTTGCCATTTTATTACTGGCGATCACACCGCTTACTTTCGCTCAAAAAAAGGAGAAACAAAGCAAAAAAGAAACAGTAACTGTACAAGAACAGCGTAAAATCGTCATGCAGTTAACTTCAGGAGATACAACGGTTCATAAAATGCTCATGAAACAATTGAGTAACATTCTCACCGTTGTACCGGATACAAAGATCGAAGTGGTTTGTCATGGTCCCGGCTTGAGTATGTTGGTAGAGGCAAAATCGATCGTGAATGACAAGATCCTTGCATCAAAGTCAAAAGGCGTTGACTTTGTAGCATGCCGTTACTCCATGAAAGAAAGAAATGTTTTGGAGGCTGAAATTAATTCCAACGCTCGAATCGTCGAGGCCGGGATCATTGAGATCGTTGACCGACAAAACGAAGGATACGTTTACATCAAGGCAGGTTAACCCTGCTTTTTTTATACCATAGATTCTTTCAGAGAACACAATTCAAACAAATTTCAAATGAACAACAAACTTATTCTATCGGCACTTGCAATTATTGTTTCGATCAGTTCGATATTGGCCCAACATCAGGAAACGAATGAAAAACCACTGGTCTATAAAGGTGCAAAGCATCATGTTCCGGATTCCAATACCATTTTGTATGCGTTCAAAAAAGGAACTTTTCACGGACATTTCAGGTATTTTTTTATGGCTACGGATAATGCCCGTAACCTTACCGACTATTGGGCTAATGCTGCAGGAGGAGGTTTACATTACCAAACGGCAAAATTCAAAAATTTTCAATTTGGAGTTAGTGGATTTTATGTGTTCAATATTGGTTCCACTCAGTTGGATACTGTTGATGCAAGTACAGGACAGCAAAATCGTTATGAAATTGGACTTTTCGATCAGGAAGATCCCCACAATCACAAGGACATTGATCGTTTGGAGGAATTATTTCTAAAGTATCATGTCTTAAAAGGACACATTACACTTGGTCGTCAAATGATCAATACTCCATTTATTAATTTGCAAGATGGTCGCATGCGTCCAACCGGCGTTGAAGGAATCTGGTATGAATCGGAAAGTTTGAAGAATACAAAAATTCAAGTTGGATATTTATATGCCATGTCACCCAGAGGTACAACCAAATGGTATGAAGTTCAACACTCAATTGGTTTATATCCTTCAGGAGTGAATTCGGATGGAACAAAGTCAGATTATTTTGAACACTTGAGTTCAAAAGGTATATTTAGTGTTGGCATCTCAAGGCAATTCAATCACGGGTTACAGCTCAATTTATGGGATATCTATGTCGATAACATCTTTAACTCGGCCTTAGCTGAATTAGAATTCAAACGAGCTATCAAGAAGGATCATATATTTTATAGTTCAGGCCAGTTCATTCGTCAGGATGCAATCAACTATGGTGGAAACATAGATCCTTCTAAAACTTATTTTACGACTAAAGGCAAAGCAATGACATTTGGTTTTAAAACTGGAATAAAAGCAAAGAAATATGATGTGTCATTGAATTACAACAGAATAACCGGGCATGGTAGATATTTAATGCCGCGGGAGTGGGGCAGAGATCCCTTTTATACCTTTTTACCTCGTGAGAGAAGTGAAGGGTTTGGTGATGTCCACGCAATTGTGTTGAAAGGCATGCGTGATTTTCCAAGAATCCATTTAAAAACTTCACTGGCAGGAGGACTCGTTCGTATGCCTGATGTAACTGATTATCGTTTGAATAAATATGGAGTGCCATCCTACGCACAGTTCAATCTCGATGTCCGATACAGTTTTGATAATTTATTAAAAGGGATGGATGCTCAGTTGTTAGTGGTGTACAAACATGGATTAGGTGAAACTTACGGTAATGATCGTTACGTGATCAATAAAGTGGATATGTTCCTTTGGAATTTTGTCCTCAACTATCACTTCTAAGTAATAAAAGTTACTGAATTCTCGCGTTTCAACTGACTTTTGTCATTTTTTTAAGGGATCTTCTTTCGGAACTTTGTGTCACAAATTTATACGCACAAGTTATGAAAGTAGAACAAATTTACACGGGATGTTTGGCACATGGTGCATACTACATCGAAAGCAACGGCGAAGCAGCAGTTATTGATCCATTGAGAGAGCCGGAATCGTACATTGAATTGGCTGAATCTAGAGGGGCAAAGATCAAGTATGTTTTTGAAACCCATTTTCACGCAGATTTTGTTTCCGGTCATATAGATTTGGCTGCAAAAACAGGTGCAACAATCGTATACGGTCCAACTACGATGGAAACGGGATACGAAATGTATGTGGCAAAAGATGGTGAAGAATTCAAATTGGGTAATGCAACGATCCGTTTGATCCATACTCCGGGTCATACGTTGGAAAGTTCATGTTACCTTTTGATCAATGAGGAAGGTAAGGAAGAGGCGATTTTTACCGGAGATACAGTATTTATTGGTGATGTTGGTCGTCCTGACCTTGCGCAAAAAGTGATCGCTGATTTGACACAAGACAAATTGGCTAGACACCTTTATCATTCTATTCACAACAAGATCCTTCCACTTTCTGATGACTTGATCGTTTATCCCGGTCACGGTGCTGGATCTGCTTGTGGAAAGAACATGAGCAAAGAGACTTCAGATACTTTAGGAAATCAGAAGAAGAACAACTATGCTTTGCGTGCGGACATGACAGAAGAGGAATTTGTTAAAGAAGTACTAACCGGTTTGACACCTCCTCCGGGGTATTTCCCTCATAATGTGATCATGAACATCAAAGGGTATGAATCAATCGATACAGTTCGCGACCGCGCCTTGAGAGGATTGAGTGCAGAAGAGTTCAAAGCAGTATCAGATGCGGAAGGAACGGTAATTCTGGATACACGTTCAGCAGCAGACTTCGCCATAGGTCACGTTCCGGGAGCTATAAACGTCGGAATTGAGGGTTCTTTCGCTAGCTGGGTTGGAACGGTCATTCCGGATGTGAACACCCCGATCGTTTTTGTTGCGGATGAAGATAAGATCGATGAGGTGGTGACAAGACTTTCGAGAGTTGGTTTTGACAAAGTGAATGGTTTCTTGAAAGGTGGAATATCAACATGGGCGGCAGCGGGATATCCGGTAGCTAAAGTTGAACAGATCGATGCAGAGCAATTGTCAGAATTGATCAACAATGGTGAGGATCATGTTATCGATGTGCGTAGAGCAAGCGAATATGGAAGCGAGCATGTGGTTGGCGTCGAAAATCATCCGCTGGATTACTGGAAAGAAGCACTGACTACCCTAAATAAAGATGAGCGTTATTTTGTGCATTGTGCCGGTGGATATCGCTCAATGGTGTTCATTTCCTTGATGATGCGAGAAGGTTACTTGAATCTGGTTGATGTCAAAGGAGGATTCTCTGCGATTAAGAATACAGGTAAAGTGAAAGTGACGGATTACGTTTGCCCAACGACACTTTTGTAAGGAATATCTATTTCGAAAAGTTATGAAAGGCTACCTGTAATGGGTAGTCTTTTCTGTTTACAGAGAGTTTGGCCGTTGAATTGGAAAATGAATGGTCGGGAATAATTATTTGGTCAATAAGTCTCAGATTCTTTATTTTTGGAAGGATGAAAAGTAATCACCTGAAAAAGTTTTGGCTAATTGTCCTGCTACTGTTATCCACTGTGATTAATGCCCAGACTCTTTCTCCTAATCAGGTCGACAGTATTAACCATTTGATTAGATCAGAACGAAATGATTCGGTGCGTATTCGGGCAATGAATGAATTGGCCTTTCATTATTTGTTCAATGATTTCAAGAAAGGTGTTGATTTAATTGACCGCGGCATTCAAGCGGCGAGATCAAAGAAACAACCGTTTTGTGAGGCTGAATTGTTAAATACCAAAGCAATTTCATATGATTTCAAAGGACAACAGGATTCGGCAATAGTTCTATTTGAACAGGCGCTTAAAATTTCAAGATTCCATAGATTCTATAATATTGAGGTAATGAATTTGAATGGTCTTGGATTGAATTATTGGAAGAAAGGTGAATATGAAAAAGCATTGAACTATTTCTTTAAGGTATTAGAGCTTGCAAAGAAACGTTTTCCTGAAAGACACGAGAGTATTGCAAATTATTTAAGCAACATTGGACTCATTTACCAAGAATTAAATCTAATACCAAAGGCGATCAATTATCATACTCGGGCATTGAAGATCAGAAAGACGCTTCAGACTAGTAACGGACAAGCAATCTCACATGCTAAT
Organism: Crocinitomicaceae bacterium; assembly: GCA_036825545.1. GTDB lineage: Bacteria > Bacteroidota > Bacteroidia > Flavobacteriales_D > Crocinitomicaceae > M0103. Next base: position 130,972 of record DAISYB010000003.1, read on the forward strand.
CTTGGAATGTGTTTTACCAAACTAAAGGATTTTGATAGGGCTGAAAGTAATTACAAAACGGCTATAGAGCTTTCCGAAGTCAATCAAAATTGGAACATGTATTACGCTCTTTTGTCTGATTTTGCTGCAGTATATGTTGAAACCAATAGAAATAAACTTGCACTTCAATTGTATTCCAAAGTTATTAACCGGATTGGGTTTGCTGAAGATGAACCGAAGACAAGATTGACTACCCTGACTAATATCGCACAATTATACCTGAAGGAAAGAGAACCGTCAAGAGCATTGGAATACATTGAGCAAGGATTACAATTACTGAAGCAGTTCGATCATCTGAATAGTTTTGCAGCTGATTTATATTTTTCGCATGCTGAGGCTTGTTTTATGTTAGGGCAAAATCAGCGAGGAGTTCAAAGTCTTGAGAATTATCAAAAAATCCTTAAAAAGAATTATTCTTTAAAGAATGCGGAGGCCATTTCGATGTTGGAGAAGAAGTTTGAAATTGCAGAAAAAGACAGGGCTATTTTATCACAAAAACAAGAGATTTCAGAACAGAAGGTGCAATTTCATAAGAAGACGATTTGGCTTGTTCTATCCATATTCGTGCTCTTTGTTATTTCTTCTATTTTGTATATGAAGTCCCGAAAGAATGCGCAAGAGATACTACGAAAAGACCTGGAAATTAAGTTGGCGGATCAAAAAGAACTTACCCGTGTTCAAAATGAAAGGTTACGAATTTCACAAGAGCTACATGATAATATTGGCGCCTATTTAACAGCCATTTCAGCCTCCGTTGAGTCTATTGAAAAAGCAAACCGTGACTTTGACAATATTGAGCCGTTAAAGGACCGTTTAAGAACGTGTATGGGAGAGTTGAGACGCACTGCTTGGCTGCTGAACAAATCAAATTTTACACTTGATGAATTGATACTTCGTTTGCGCGATTTTATGAAACCATTCACCCAAAACGGTTTGAATATTTTTATAGAATTCACTGAAGATGCTCACATAGTCTTGGATGAAATTGAAACAACACATGTATTCCGAATTATACAAGAATCGGTTAATAATGCAGTGAAGCACGCTCAGGGCTGTAATCGAATTAAAATTGAATTCAATGTGAAGGATGAGTCTGTTTTGGAATTTAAGGTGATCAATGATGGTGTAGAATTTGACCCTAATCAAATCCTAAATGGCAATGGATTGAACAATATGAGACGTAGAATGGAAGAATTAAATGGGGAATTAAGTATTAATTCCGGAAAAATGAATGGAACAATCGTTTCTGGATCCTTCCGAACAAAATTCAAGGGAGAATAAAGCCTAAATACGAATTCCTTCCTAGGGAAAGGTTAATGAGTTAGAACTAATTTTGTTTTTTGAATCTAGAAAATGCCCATTAAAATAGCGATTGCTGAAGATAATAGTTTTGCTTTAAGTGCTCTTCTGGAGCGACTGAAAGGATCTGATTTGCATATCAAACATATTGCACGAAATGGTCGGGAGTTGATCGGTCTTTTGCAAAAGGACAGTCGAGTCGACTTGATACTCATGGATATTCAGATGCCTGAAATGGACGGTCTTGAGGCAACAACCATTGTGAAAACAAAATATCCGCAAATCAAAGTACTCATGTTGACAATGTTTGATGATGATGAAAACTTGTTCTCGGCTGTCATGGCAGGTGCATCAGGATATTTGTTGAAAGAGGATAACTCTGTGGAGATCATTCGTGCAATCAACGATACTATGGCTGGTGGTGCGGCAATGAGTCCGTTCATTGCTCTTAGAACTTTGAAATTGATCCGAAATCCTCCGGAAGATTTTCGGTCGCACCAAAACTTTGGCTTGACTCAGAGGGAGATTGAATTGCTCACGCATTTAAAGAATGGTTTGACTTATGAAGAGATAGCGTCTAATCTAAATATCAGCTATCATACGGTTAGAAAGCACATTGAGAATATCTATCGAAAAATGCAGGTGTCAAATAAGGTGGAAGCAATTCAAAAAGCCAAAGACAATCGGATCACTTAAATAAATTTCTTTCTGACAGTTGCTCAGTTTTTTATCACGAATACGAAGAACTGCGTATTTCGCTCATGTATTTTCTGAATTTTCTTTGTTCAAAATATTGAAAATGAAAAAACTGTTTAAGCTAGTCATACTGTTGTTGGTAGTTCTGCCATCAAAAGCTCAAACAATAGATTACACAATTACCAAAAATGAACCGGAGTTTAAAAATGTTCCTAATCTTTTCATTAGTCCTTGCATAACGCTTGATGCTCCAATTATTGGTGCAGGTGGGGCTGACGCTATGAATGCTTCAACTCTCGGTTGGGGAATTCGCAGCCATGCGATCTTACGAGAAAAGCTCATTGTCGATGCCAACTTTATGAGAAGTATGTGGAATGTAGTATCGAAAGTTGCTCAGAAACCTATGCAGATTGAGCTGGGTGGAGCGTATCTTACCAAAGTTCGGGTCAAAGAAAAAAATATGAAAGTTGTCTTGAGTCGAGAAGAGATCTCTCGCGAACATGTGACTTTTGAAAACAAAGTTAAAGTTACGGAGCGGATTAACTACGTGAACGTGATGGGAAATGAGATGCGGTTTTCCGGTTTCAGAGGGGGGGCTTATTTTTTTCGTTCAATTTTTGATTATGATATCCGGGACAATCAACCCAATACATCTTTTCAACTTGACTATGATGTTACCGGTTATACTGATGCTATTGGTGTTTACGGAGGAATTACGTTTGGAAGAATCAGAAATTTACAAATCCAACTAAAAGATGGACGAAAACGCGCGGAAATGTTGTACACACGCTGGTATGCGGATTTAATTATTGCGCCTTACAGGAATACGTTCCTTTCAACCACTCCTAACAACCTCACAAAATTTGCTTCTCCTGTTGGTTTTAGAGTCGGATTTGATAACACCAATAAGGTGACTGAAGGGATTACGGGAAGAATAATTGGCGCTGAAGTCGGTTACAGACCAGGTTACAATGGATTCTATGCGTCATTTGCCTTTTCATTCTTGCAAGTGAGAAAACAGATTACGGCTTTTAATTAACCACTAATTAAATTCTAAAATAAGATGAAAAATGTATTTAAATTAATGATATGCTTGCAATTAAGCATAAGCAGTATAGGGCAAGTTGGGTCAATTGATCCTAATTTTAGTTTGGGATCAGGCTTTGGGCCAGGAGTCTGGGAAGGAAAATGTGAGGTTATCGTACAACAGGAAGATGGAAAACTGTTGATTGGCGGTAGTTACAAGGAGTACAACGGTGTAACAAGCCGTTATCTAACAAGACTTAACCTGGATGGATCCATCGATAATGATTTTACTGCTGACATCAGTGAAGGTTGGGGTAATTCTGTTCTAGCGATCGCAATTCAAAGTGATGGCAAAATTGTCATTGGTGGAGAATTTACAGAAGTCAATGGCGTTGTTCGAAATAGAATTGCCAGACTAAATGCCGATGGAACGTTAGATGTTTCGTTTGATCCGGCATCAGGGTTTAATTTGTCCGTAGAAAAATTGGCGATTCAGGCAGATGGTAAAATTCTTGTTGCAGGTGGTTTTACTGTGTACGATTATGTTTGGGGAGGAACACAAACTAACATTGATGGTTTTGTACGATTGAACACAAGCGGAACGTTAGACAGTTCATTTGATCCTCAGCTTGCTTTTCCTCAGGTGACAGATATTAATTATGTACAAGCATCAACATTTGTAGCTCAGGATAATGGAAAAATACTGGCTGCTGGAATTTATAGTAATTTCGGTCCTGAGGTAAGTCAAAATTTCATAGTTCGAATGAATGCAGATGGAACTCGTGATGAGTCATTTGATGCAGGAACTCATCCAGGTAATTCTTCAGATATCTATAATGGAATGGTGAACGAATTATTCGTGCTTCCCGATGGTAAGATCATGGTAAGTGGAAATTATGTTGGTGTTGTAAGTGGTTTAGATAGATTGAATTCAAATGGTAGTTTAGATGAGACGTTTTTAATCACTCCGACAATTAACGATCATCGAAGCTATCCGATTGCTATTCAATCCGATCAGAAAATTTTGGCAGCAAGAGTTAATTTTGGTCCTGCTAATGAAGTTTTTGTTTTAGAAAGATACAATACTGATGGAACCTTGGATTCTAATTTTCCGCCAAGAATAGTAAACAACGATATCAATGATGTAATTGTTCAACAAGATGGAAATATAGTTTTAGTTGGGTATTTTAACTACAATCCAACCGGTATAATGAGATTGATAGGTGATACACCGTTTAATTTGTTGCAAGAATATAATGTTGAACCGATTAGCTTTCAGCTTTTCCCGAATCCTACTTCACATTTAGTAAATATCCATTGTAAAGAAGATAGGTATAAAGATGGAATTGAAGTATTTATTTATTCTTCTACCGGACAATTACTTACTAAAACACCTTTTGACTCACATACTGTCACTATTGATGTTAGCACTCTTTCTTCCGGGGTTTACACGTATAAGATTATTTCGAAGGATGGATTTTTTCAAGCCGGAAACCTGATTATTAATTAGAATGCCCACAACTAAATCGACTGAAAGCGAAAAGAGCCGTCTGCGAAGATGGCTCTTTTCTGTTACTTAATATCACCTTCTTTAATTAGAATTAAATGTCAAGTTGCTACTCTATTTTCATCTTAAATGTCATTATACAAATGGAAAAACCGTCTCAAAGAAACGGTTTTAGGTTTAGTAGCGGAGAATAATCAATGTGGCAACTTATGCTTGATCAATCCATAAACAAAAGTTCCGAACATCGCTGCAATGATCACGATTCCCATGGACATGGCACCTGCACCTAGCAAGACATACATTGGTCCCGGACATGCTCCTGCAAGCGCCCAGCCCAATCCGAAGATCGTTCCTCCAATTAGATATCGTGCAATTCCTTTGTCTTTGGGTGCAATATCGATTTCTCTGCCCTCGATGCTTTTCATCTTAGAACGTTTAATAACTTGAACGACAATAACACCTAATATTACAGCCGAACCAATAATCCCATACATGTGAAATGATTCGAAACGGAACATCTCAAAAATGCGGTACCAGGAAACAGTTTGTGCCTTATACATAATGATCCCGAAAAAGATCCCTACCAGTAAGAATTTTAAATGCTTCATAATTTCTAAGGATTAAAAAATGAGTGGTAAAAGTAAATGTGTCATGATCAATCCTCCAATGAAAAAGCCGATCACAGCGATCAAAGAAGGAACTTGAAGATTGCTTAGTCCGCTGATAGCATGCCCTGAGGTACAACCACCCGCGTAGCGTGCTCCGAATCCAACAAGGAATCCGCCAATGATCAGAATAGCCATACCTTTAAGAGTAAGTACTGCCTCCCAACCATAAATGTCTTCCGGTACATAGCTTGATCCCGGATTTTTGAACCCCATTTCTTGCAATGCGGTAATTGTTTTAGTGTTGAGATCTACCGTTGGATCGTTCGTAAGGAATTGCGAAGCCAAAAAACCTCCAATTACTGCTCCGAGCACAACGATCAGGTTCCATTGCTGACTTTTCCAGTCGAATTTGAAGAAATCAGAGAATTTTCCTGCCCCACCGATCGTACACATAGTGCGAAGATTCGAGGACATCCCGAAATTCTTACCGAAATAAGTAAGCAGAAATAAAATGAGGGCGATAGCAGGTCCGGCGACATACCATGGCCAAGGTTGTGAAATGAATTCCATAGGTCTGTTGATGTTAATACATGTAAATTGGTACGTTGATATGGTTGAGAACGTCAGAACGCAGATCTCCACGCAGGAAATAGCTGATTCCGTTACGGTGAATGTGTCCGAGCGTCAACAAGTCTATATGATGGGATTCAACAAGTGATCGGATAGTTGTTTCCTTATCAGCTCCTTCAATAGTCAGAAATTCAACGTTAGAAAGTCCGTTCAATTGAGCGAATTGTTCCATTTTCGATCGTAATTCCGTTTCTTCCATGTGGGAATTCGGAGTGTTGATCTTAACAAGAATCACTCGGCAATTCAACTTCTCCTGAAGTTTTTGAATGAGCTCCAGATTTCGTTTTGCAGGATCGACGAATTCTCTCACGATCGCGATATTTTTCAGACTTGGTTCAGCTTCGTCGCCCTTGATCGATAAGTAGGGTACTGATAACTCCTGCATGAGTTGATTGGAAAATGAGTTTGAGAAAATATCCTCCGTATGACTGGTCAAATGTCCGCCGGATATCACGAACTCAATTCCTTTTTCTCGAACGAAGTGTTTGACTATATTCAACGGGTCGCCGATCAAGGATCCCTTGAATTCAGTTTTGACCTGAGATAGGAAGTTTTGTAATTGTTCGTTGTTTGCTTTCTGTTTGTCGTAGTATTTCGATAAGTTGTACTCTGTGCAAACATCAATCACTTCCCCATTCATTTTCAATGGAATTTCACTTGGAATGGAAACGACGTTTATAACATGGATCTCAAAGCCTTTAGTCATGAATTTGTGTGCGAAATTCTCCACAACACGGTCATGATCGTCCATTTTGGCCAATAGCAATACTTTCATGGTAAAAACTGTATTAGTTGAGATGCAAAGAACGGCAGTTCAGAAAGAATCTCTGGTTACTTTAGTTACAAAACACCAAATCCCTTATACTTCAATTGTTTTTAGATCTTTACTGATAAACCACCTTGAAGCAATGCTCCACCAAAAAAACCAAGTTCAGTGAAGATTCCAATGTTATTTGTGAAATAGTAGCGTGTTCCAAATGATAATCTACCGGTTAAGGGAAAAATGGCCCCTCTTAGATTGAGTTTTCTTTCATCAAAATGGGGCTCAGAAGCGATAATGGTTCGTTTAACATATTTATAACCTATCCCTAATCCAATATAAGCATCAAACTTTTCCTTTTTTATGACAAGAAAGTTTGTACGCAATTGAAAACGCGTTTTACGAGCAGTGTAATTTGCATTGAAATCAATATAGATTTGGGTGTTTTCTTCAAATTTTTCATAATCGAAATAACATCCGGAAACTTCATGGTTAACATCTAAACCAACACTAATCCTATCTTGAACAAGATAACTAAAGCGACCACCAAAGGACCAAATACTTCCTTTGGTTCCAAAATTTTCAACATTGTCAAAACGACTTTTTATTGTTGGATAAATAAATGCATTGGCCCAATTCGGTAACCCTCCATAAAGTTCTGCTACGAAATCCCCTGATTTTAAGGTTCCCTGTGAAAAAGTCAGAAAAGGGATGATGTATGTAAGAATGCACAGCTTTTTCATAATTCTATTTTACAAACGATAATTTATCTTTTTCTACTTTCATCCGTAGAAAACCGAAGTTGACTGTAACTTCTTCACCGTCTATACTAATAACAGTGCCATTTTGTTTTGTTGCAATAAGTCGCACTGTCGTACCCACGGTAATTTTATGCCGTTGATGTGGATCTTCCTCTGGTTTCTGTGCCTTTTTCTTTTTTGGTTTTTGAGCATTTGCCTGTGTTTTTAGCTTTTCGCTACGAAGTTGATCTTCAATTCTGCTTTTTTCCATTGCCAGGTATTTTTTAACTTCTTCCAGCAAGGGTTGGTTAAAACCCTTTTTACGTGAACGTGTATTGTATCGATCTATGAAACCTAACATTTTTTTACCTGCATTCAAGAATCGATTGTTTTTTTCTGCGGTTTCTTGTTGGGACTTTAGACGCTGCTCTAAACGGGCTTTTTTCTCAAGGTAATCCAAACGAGCCTCATCTGCAATCCGTTGTGCTTCAATATGCTCATTATTCAAGCGTTCCAAATATGTCTTTTCGCGTTGAAGCTCATTCAATAGACGATCCATCTTCACTTTTCGATCATCAATTCGTGTTTTTGCCTCTTCGATCAATTCGACGGAGATACCGTTGATCTGAGCAACTTCAAACGTAAAGGAACTACCAGGTTGCCCCATGGAAAAGCGATACAGTGGCTCAAGGGTCTCTGTGTTGAAAAGCATACATCCATTTACAGCATTCTTCAATTGATCTGCTTTCAATTTGATATTCGCATAATGGGTGGTTATTACACCAAAACTCTTGCGCTTATACAGTTCTTCAAAAAATACTTCTGCTAAAGCTCCACCTAATTCCGGATCTGATCCGGTTCCAAATTCATCTAACAAAAGCAAAGTACGTTTGTTTGAAACTTCCAAAAAGTGCTTCATTCGCTTCAATCGATAAGAGTAGGTACTTAATTCATTTTCGATGGATTGATTGTCGCCTATGTCGGAAAGAACCTGCTGAAAGAAACACATTTTACTGTTGGGGTCAACTGGTACCAAAAGACCGGATTGTAACATGATCTGTAAAAGTCCAATCGTTTTCAATGTGATACTCTTTCCGCCTGCATTTGGTCCGGATATAACCAGCATTCTAGAAAATTTATCCATTCGGACAAATTGGGAGTGTGTGACTTTACCAATCGCTTTGTTCGATTTCCACAATAGAGGATGAAATGCATTGATCAACTCCAGTTCTGTTTCATTCACTATTCCCGGTAATGAGCAATTCAAATCAAGCGCTAATTTTGTTTTGGCATTAATAAAATCTAACTGTGTAAGAGCTTCCTGATAAGCTTGAATTAAGGGAAGAAAAACAGATAAATCTTTGGTGAGTGCTTGCAGAATTCTGAAAATTTCCTTTCGCTCATCATCCAAAGTCATTTCCAATTCATTGTTCAAAGCGATGTTTACTTGTGGTTCGATGAATGTCAGACTCCCCGTTTTACTCGAACCGACCACTGTTCCTGATATCTTTCGTTTGTGAGTAGATAAGACAGTTAATACTCTTCGATCATTGACATATGCCTCTTTTGTGTCTCCGAGCACATTTTCCTTGATCAATTTCCGCATTTCACGGTCAAAATTCCGGTTTATTTGATTGCGTAAGGTTTTGATGGCCTGACGAATCTCAAACAATGTAGATGATGCATCATCTTTTACTTGTCCGCTTCGATCAAATACTTTATTGATCAATTCTAATATCTCCGTTGTGTGGAAACAGGTATCGAAAAGTCCACTTAAAAGTGGAAAGTCCTTTTCACGCTTATTAAAAAATAAAAGTAAATTATTGACTAGTTCGGAAGAGCGATAAATCCGCATACATCCTTCAAGGCTCAAAACAGCGTTACGAATTGGTAGCAGTTTGATTTCGGAGTTAATTTCTTCGAAATCTAATGCAGGGAATGTTTCACCGTTATCGCGTATTGTTCTTAATTCTTCAACTTGTTTAAGCGCTTTTTCAATTGTTGGGAAATGACTGCTAGGCTGCAATTGCTCCATTCTCTTGCGAGCAGTTTCTCCAATAGTATATGAAGTCAGCCAATTTCTTAGCTGCTGAAATTCAAGGTCGATGAGTGTTTGTTGATCAAAATGTTGCACAGAACAAAGATAATGTTCAATTGTTAACACTGCATCTTTAAAGTTTTGATTGAGAACTTCAAATTCTTATATTTACGCGTCTAAGAACTATAAACTAGAAACTATGAATCGATTTTTACATTTGTTATTTGCCATTCTCCTGGCAAATTTTTCCTTTGGACAACACAAGTTTGACAATAAACCATACGTGGAAGGTGAGATGCTTGTTCAAATGGAGCCAAACACTCAAATTCATCAAGTAATTCGTGATTTTCCTGAGCATTTGGGATTGGAAGTTGTCGAGGAATTATCCGCTCCAATGCGTATTTGGTTGGTGAGGTACAATACTGAAGTGTCTAATGCTCTACAAATTCAACAATTGTTGTATGATCATGAATCAATTACAATTTCGGATTACAATTATTACATCGAAATGCGTGAAACAGTGCCGGATGACCTTCAGTTTAGTCAGCAATGGCATCATGTGAATACTGGGCAAACAGGTGGGACAGCAGATGCAGACATAGATTCAGATCTGGCATGGGATATTACAACAGGTGGTACAACTGCAACAGGCGATGATATCGTAGTTTGTATTATCGAGTCGTCTAATTTAGATCACAATGATCTTCGCGACAACAGATGGATTAATCCCTATGAAATCGCTGGCAACGGTATCGATGATGATGGAAATGGATACATTGATGATATTATGGGGTGGAATCCGGGCGGAAACAATGGAAACGTTGGATACGGAACAAATAGTGGTGCAACCTCCCATGGTACTAATTGTGTCGGAATGTTTGCCGCTGTTGGTAACAATAATTTAGGAGTCGTTGGTGCCAATTGGAACTTAAAAGTGATGGTCGTTACCGTGGGTAGTTTGACACAAGCAAATGTGATTTCGTCTTATACTTATCCATTGATTCAGCGTCAACGTTGGAACAACTCTAATGGTACACAGGGAGCGTTAGTAGTTGCGACAAGTGCTTCATGGGGAATTGACAATGCCAATCCTGCCAGTTATCCGCTTTGGTGTAATTTCTATGATACATTAGGACATTATGGAATCATTAATATTGGTGCAACAACAAATAACAATACCAATGTTGATGTGAGTGGTGATATGCCTACAGCATGTTCAAGTCCATATATGGTTGGGGTAGGACGAACTGATCACAATGATAATACAGCTGGTGGATATGGAGTTACAACAATCGATTTTGGCGCACCGGGCATTAATGTGAGAACAACCGCTAATAATAATGGTTATACAACGACCACAGGAACTTCATTTGCTTGTCCCTTGACTGCTGGTGTAGTAGGATTGGCGTATTCAATTCCTTGTGAATCATTCATCAATTTTGTAAAGTCAGATCCTAAGGGTGGGGCAGACTACGTGCTTCAAGCTCTTTTAGAAGGGGTTGATCAAAAATCGCAATTAGCTACACGTTTTATTACTGGAGGACGATTGAACGCTTTCAATACACTTGAAGTGTTGATGTCAAATACGTGTAATTTATCCAATTGTTCAACTCCAAGTGGGTTAGTGACCTCCAATGTGACTGAAAGCACTGCGCAGTTGACATGGAATGAAAACACTGACGCAGACAACTTCCTATTGAGTTACCGAGAAGTCGGAGCTTCAACTTGGACCGAAGAAATTGTAACAGGGACATCTTTTGCTTTTTCAGGATTAAGTGAATGTACAACTTATGAGTATTTCTTGAGTGCAGATTGTGGTGAGGACCAAAGTGGAGAAACATCGATTTTCTCATTTACAACTCAAGGATGTGGAGCGTGCATTGACCTTTCGTATTGTTCAGGAGCTTCTACTGATGCTAATCAAAACTTGTTTACAGTAACACAACCTTCTCTTATTGCAGATAACTATACATTCCAGGGTCCTTCGGCTTGGGGTGCGAATTTGCAAAACACATACGCTGCAGGTGAAATGGTTTTAGTGAGTGATGGAACAGCAGCCGATTCTTTGGGTTGCAATACGCTGGTAAATGCAGCTGAAGTGAGTGGGAAAATAGCGGTGGTTTATAGGGGAACTTGTGAATTTGGTACCAAAGCACTCAATGCTCAGAATGCTGGTGCGATTGGAGTGATTGTAATTAACAATACAACTGGAACAATGGATATGGCAGCTGGAACAAATGGTCCTTCTGTTACGATTCCTGTGGCTATGATCAGCAATACAAATGGAGCAATTTTAAAAGCACAATTGGATGCTGGTCAAACGCTTCGAGGTATTCTAGGTACAAAACGTGATTGGATTGATGCTGTTGAAGTCGGTACGTTCAGTAACGTTTCAGGCAATGATAACGGTTACGGAGCTCATTTTGATCAAGGTTCTATTGAATTGGAGCAGGGTGAAAGCTACGCTGTAACATTTAACTCTGGTTATCAAACTCAACCTTATGAAGTGCAATTTAGGGCTTGGTTGGATTTGAATCAAGATGGTGACTTCGAAGCATCCGAAATGGTATATGTGCAAAGTGAGCCAGCTTTAGGAACAGCTACAGGATCAATTGCGATACCAGCATCAACGCCTCTTGGTAGTTCACGTTTACGCATCGTAATGTCCTACGTTGGTCCTGGTCAAACTGCTTTGCCGGATGTTTGTTCACAATTCAGCTTCGGAGAAGTGGAAGATTACTGTGTTGAGATTAAGGAAAATAGTGGAACCAACTCACTTGCAGAGAATTTGTCTTCTGTAATCTCCGTTTATCCTAACCCGGCAAATGATTTGGTTACGATTAAAAATACAAGTGATCAGGAAGTGATAATTGAAGTGATGGATCTAACAGGTAGAGTTGTCGAAAAGAGACAATTGAATACAGGGATAAACAAGCTTGAGATCGAGCAATTGGCTACGGGAACATTCATTTACCATTTAATAGCTTTGAATGGTGAATTAATAAAAACAGGAAAATTACAGATAGTACGTCACTGATGAAAATAATTTCATTCAATGTCAATGGCATTCGGGCAGTAGTAAAGAAGTCGTTTATCGACGATATGCGACAAATTGATCCGGATGTCATTTGTTTACAAGAAACAAAAGCTACAGTTGAACAAGTGCGAGAAGCAGTTGAAGATCTTGGGGATTACCATGTGTATGCCAATGAGGCAGAGCGGAAAGGATATTCAGGAACAGCGATTCTAACGAAACACAATCCGATTAGTGTCTCTTACTATATTGGTGTGGGCGATCACGACAATGAGGGGAGAATTACATGCGCAGAGTTTGATGAATTTTATTTGGTAACAGTATATGTTCCAAATTCTGGAAGTGAATTATTGCGTTTGAATTATCGTCAGTCGTGGGATAAGGAATTCTTGAATTACTTGAAGCGACTTGAAGAAGTGAAACCGGTACTTGTCTGTGGTGATTTTAATGTTGCACACAAAGCAATTGATCTTGCCCGACCGAAGGAGAATTATAACAAAGCGGCGGGGTACATGCAAGAAGAGATTGATGGAATGGATGCTTTTACCTCCAATGGATTAATAGACACTTTCAGGGCCTTAAATGGTGATGAAGTGAAATATTCCTGGTGGAGTTATCGTGCTGGTGCTCGTCAGAAGAATGTAGGCTGGCGGATTGACTATTTTCTCGTTTCCGAAAAATTCTTACCTCGTGTAAAAGAGGCATTTATTTTAAATGATGTTATGGGATCAGATCATTGTCCGGTTGGAGTCGTAATCGATTGAAAGAGTAATTTTCTCGACAATAAAAAAGCGCCGTTCGATTCGAACGGCGCTTTTAATTTCTAGAAGACGATTATTGCTTCTTAGAAGAGCAACAAGACTTACCTTCAGTTCCTGGCTTAGCACAAGAACTTTCAGCTTGCTTCTGCTCTGCTGTGCAGCAAGCTCCTTTTTTCTTCTTCTTTTTCTTATCGTCTTTTTTAATTTCAGTCGATACTCCGTTAGATGCAGCATAAGCGGAAGTTGCAACAGTTCCTACAAATGTCATCAACGCGATTGCAAAAAGTACTTTTTTCATAGCTATGATATTTTCGATAAAGTTAAACAAAAATTAATCCAACTCTGCAAGTTTAGTCAACTTAGCTTGCACAGTATCACCTATTTTAACATTTATTTTGCAGTTTAAAGGAAGGAAAACATCGATACGTGACCCAAACTTAATAAAGCCAAATTCTTCACCTGTTCGCACTTTTTGTCCTTCTTGAACATAGTAACAAATCCTGCGTGCAACTGCACCTGCGATCTGTCTAAATAAAACTTCTTTACCAGAAGCATGTTCGATGACCAATGTGGTTCGTTCGTTGTCTGTACTGCTTTTTGGATGCCAGGCAACGAGGAAAAGCCCCGGATGATATTTGACATATTTAATTAAACCGGAAATTGGATTGTAGTTAACGTGTACGTTCAATGGAGACATAAAAATAGAAACCTGAATGCGGCGGTCTTTGAAATATTCCGTTTCTTCCACCTCTTCAATTACTACAACTTTCCCATCAGCTGGACACATTACGTCTGTATCCGTGTACATACATTTTCTAGCCGGAACTCTAAAGAACTGAATGATCAGAAAAGCCATAACCAAAACACCAAGAGTGAGAAGGATAAATAACCAAAGCCAATTCGTCAAGGTGTAAAGAAAATAATTACCTGCTTGAATACCTGATAAAAGTAGCAGTCCAACTGCCATTATGAGATAGCCCTCTCTATGTAAGGTCATTTTGAATTTTTTTTCAAAAATAAGTATAAATTATAGTCCAGCAGTAAAAGAACGGTATTGCAAATAAAGCTGCATCAAAGCGATCCAGTATTCCTCCATGTCCGGGCAAAATGGTGCCAGAATCTTTAATATTCACACTTCGTTTAAAAAGGGACTCGAGAAGATCACCATAAACAGCACAAGGTGCAATAATTAGAGCTGAAATGATCCAAAATAAAGTGTCATCATTTACATATTCACCAATTATGAATCCAATGAGAATGGTTGCTAATACGCCCCCAATTGTTCCTTCCCAGGTTTTTTTTGGTGAAATACGTTCAAATAATTTACGCTTTCCAAATGCTCTTCCACTTAAGTACGCAAAAGTGTCATTTGCCCAAATGAGGATAAACATGGCAACAACCGCTGGTAATTGCGATTCATCTCTGAGGTTGAGATCAATTGTAAGATAAAATGGAATAGTTACATATATAACTCCAAATATGAGTACCGATATATTGATCAATGGATGAGTTTTTTTTCGCCAAAGTTCCGAAAGTACTAGAGTGAAAAATAAAGGAAAGACTAGAGTGAGAGATGCAGTTGGTAACCATTCCAAACTAATCCCTACTAATACGAGGAAAATAAAAGACCCAATGAAAAGACCAATTTCTCCTCTGACTTTAACGTGTTCGTGCTTTTTGAATAAATGAAAATACTCGTTTAATCCGAGTAGCATGAAAAAGGCAAATACAGCAATCATTACGTAAGGATCCCATAAAATGGAGCCGATAACGATACTCACGAAAACAGCACCTGTCAGCGCTCTGGTCAGCAAATTGCTCATAGTGGCAAAATTACAGTTTTAATTTTTGCCATTGTTATGATGTTCCTTAAAAAAAAAGTCCCCCGATATCATCGAGGGATTTAGTTTATTCGTTTTCATTTTTGCCAATTTCTGGCACCTCATTCTCTCCTTGTTCATTAGGGGTTTGATCTGCTGATTCGGTACTTGGTACCTCAATAGATACTGTATCCACAGGTGCGTTCTCAACCTCAGCATTCCCAGTTGATTTTATTTCTTCTTTATGATCCCAAGGACGCTCACCAAAAATTTCAATGAGATCTTCTTTAAAGATGACTTCTGTTTGCAATAGCTTTTCAGCAAGTGCGGTTAGCTTATCCTTATTGTCATTCAAAAGTTGAATGGCTCTTTGGTATTGTTCTTCAATAATTTTACTTGATTCTTCATCAATTACGCGAGCAGTTTCTTCCGAATATGGTTTGGTAAAAGAATCTCTTCCTTTTGAATCATAAAAAGAGATGTTACCAATACGATCATTTAAACCGTAAACAGATACCATGGCATAGGCTTGTTTCGTCACTTTCTCCAAATCACTCAAAGCACCCGTACTAATTCTTCCAAAAGTTACATGTTCCGCAGCTCTTCCACCTAATGCCGAACACATTTCATCTAAGATCTGCTCTTTTGTTGTAATACTGCGCTCTTCTGGAAGATACCAAGCTGCACCCAACGACTGACCTCTTGGAACGATGGTTACTTTAACAAGTGGAGATGCATGCTCCAACATCCATGATATGGTAGCATGACCTGCTTCATGATAAGCAATTACTTCTTTCTCTTGTTTCGTGATGATCTTGTTTTTCTTTTCAAGTCCACCAACAATTCGATCTACTGCATCTAAGAAATCCTGTTTTTCAACATGTTGCTTTTCCTTTCGTGCTGCGATCAATGCCGCTTCATTACACAAGTTAGCAATATCTGCTCCTGAAAATCCCGGAGTTTGCTTTGCTAGGAAATCGATGTCAATACCCGGAGCCAATTTAATTGGTTTCAGATGAACTTGAAAAATTTCTTTTCTTTCATTCAAGTCAGGCATGTCAACATAAATCTGTCTGTCAAATCTTCCTGCGCGCATCAAAGCACTATCCAAAACATCCGCACGGTTGGTGGCTGCAAGAATAATTACCCCAGAATTAGTTCCAAAACCATCCATTTCAGTCAACAACTGGTTCAGGGTATTTTCGCGCTCATCGTTTGAATTGAAACCATTGTTTTTTCCTCTTGCTCGACCAATCGCATCGATCTCGTCGATGAATATGATAGATGGGGCTTTTTCTTTGGCTTGTTTAAATAAGTCACGAACGCGTGAAGCACCTACACCAACAAACATTTCTACGAAATCAGATCCTGATAATGAGAAGAATGGAACTTTCGCTTCACCTGCAACTGCTTTCGCTAAAAGAGTTTTACCTGTACCAGGAGGTCCTACAAGTAAGGCACCTTTTGGAATCTTAGCTCCAAGTTCAGTATACTTCTTTGGATTTTTCAGGAATTCAACGATCTCGACAATTTCTTCTTTTGCACCTTCCAATCCTGCAACATCCTTGAAAGTTACATTAGTTGATTTCCCCTTTTCATAAACCTGGGCTTTTGATTTTCCAATATTGAAGATCTGTCCTCCTGGTCCCCCTCCACCTCCTCCGGACATACGTCGCATTACGAAGATCCAAATGGCGATTAGTATAACAAATGGTAGCAGAAAATTCAATATATTTCCAAAGTAATTGATCTCTTCCTCAGAAGTGAATTCAACCAATGGGATAGTGTCCTTGTTTTCAGCAGAAAGCAATTCATTATTTTCTTTGATCTTTTTATTCAATTCATCAATCTTGGATTCAAAATTACCTGCATCAACAATGCTCAACTCGAAAGTTGGATCAGAATTGCGAACCGCCGATCCATCTTTTAGCATTTCTTTTAGTTTTTTCAGCTTCGGATCCGTTGAATTGCGAATGAATTCTTTCCCATCATCAGTGACTTTGAAGTCGACGCGAATCTTGTTAATCAATTTCACATCCTTTACGTGTCCTTGAACTGCAAGTTGATCGAATGTGGACTGGTATTTTACGGGAATTCGCCCACCTGTACTGCTGAATAATTGAAAAGCAATTAAAGCAACACCGATTATTGCGTAGATCCAATAGATTGAAAAAGGATTCTTTTTTTTATTGTTTTCTTCTGACATGCCTTGTTAATTTAAATTCGGGATATCTGTACGTTTAGCGTCGGCCCACAAGTCTTCAAGATCGTAAAATGGTCTTGCGTCTTTGTAAAAAATATGTGCAACGACATTAATGTAATCCAATAAAACCCATTCACTGTTTGTTTTTCCTTCAATATGCCAAGGTTTTTCTTTTAATTCCTTTCGCGTATGACGGGTTACAGACGAACTGATACCATCCACTTGAGTACTTGATTCTCCACTGCAGATCACAAAATAATCACAAACTGCATTGGAGATTTCTCTCAGATCCAAAACTACAATATCCTTTGCTTTGTTCTCCTGCATACCCTCAACAATGGCATCACACAGTTCTTTTGAACCAACTTCTTTAACTACTTTCCGCATTCGATTTTTATAATGTGCAAATCTAAGTTTTAATTTTTACTTTAGCCAATTGTAGTGCTTCACAAGCTCCTATGAATATGCCAATCGGAAGTAAAATCATTCACTTAAATTCTGTAGATTCTACGAGCAATTATGCTGCCATGATGGTATCTGATGGAAAAGCGGCTCATGGAACCGTAATTTTGGCAGATGAACAAACTGCTGGAAGAGGTCAACGTGGTTCACATTGGCAATCAGAAGGCGGTTCTAACTTACTTTTGTCAGTAATAGTGAAACCTGACAATCTGTCTGTAGATCGTCAGTTTACATTAACTCAGATTGTGTCATTAGCAGTACTTGATCTTTTAGGAAAAATTGGCATTTCAGCACAGATCAAATGGCCAAATGATATTTACGTTGGCGACAGGAAGATTTGCGGCATGTTAATCGAGAATACCATATCCGGTGGTTTGATTCAGACATCGATCGTTGGGGTTGGGTTGAATGTAAATCAGGAAAATTTCGCATTGGATTCTGCTACGAGTATAAAACTCGAAACCGGAGAAACGAAAAATATTCAAGAAGTGCTTTTTTCATTTATTTCCTCGCTTAATGGACAATATCAAAGGTGGCTATTTCAAGGTGAGGAAGGAATTAAAGCAAACTATTGTGAACAGCTTTTGGGTATTGGTGAACTACGGAAATACGAAGATGCTATTGGTGAATTTCATGGCGAATTAATAGGTGTGGAAGGGAATGGTAGATTGAGGTTGCGCGTTGAAGGAAGAGAAAGATCCTACGAGATGAAGGAAATTCGGTTTATTTTTCGAAATGCGTTTTGAGTTTTTCGGACATCAAATTAAAGAGTGCCGTTAATGGTTTTTCAACCATCATCTTAAGGAACATATTCACTTCGCCATCAAAAGCAATGTAACCTTCTGTTTGTTCACCTTTTTCTTCCAAATGAATGGTCAGACTAAATGGGAATGGTGTTCCCTGTCCTGATTTCATGAGTATTTTAGAATTTTCCAAAACACCATTGTGAATGAGTGAGATCAGTACACCACCTTGTACTTTGAAGGAACATTCCTCACTACTCGCTTTCCAATCACTAATTTTATCTTCAGGCAACAAATGTATCAGATTGCGGGCATCAGTCAGAAATTCCATCAGAGTTCCTCTGCTTGCATTGACTTGTACACGGTTGCTATCGATCTTCATGGTTTACTTTTTCCAGGTTTCAGGAGAATCTTTCCATTCACGCAGTGATTGTAGATCATTTTGTGTAATGTAGGCTTTATTGAGTGCTTCTTCTATCAAAAAGTCATAATTCGATAAGGTAATATAGGGACACGCTGCCTTTTTGAAGTTATCATCTGCAATGCTGAATCCATAAGTGAATGTAGCTATAAGTCCTTTTACATCCAATCCACTTTCTTTCAATGCTTCAATGGCTTTAATACTTGAACCTCCAGTAGAAATCAAGTCTTCAACCACAACCACTTTTTGACCTTTTTCAAAATATCCTTCGATCTGATTTCCCATTCCATGCCCTTTTGCAGAACTACGAACATAAATGAATGGCAGACCAAGTTCTTGCGCTACTAATGCACCTTGAGGAATTCCTCCTGTAGCAACACCTGCGATAACGTCCGGTTTTCCAAAACCTTCTAAGATTGCTTCGCAATACGATTGACGGATGAAAGTACGAATATTCGGATAAGAAAGTGTTATTCTATTGTCACAATAAATCGGTGAATTCCACCCGGAAGCCCATGTGAAAGGAGAATTTGGTTGAAGCTTGACAGCTTTAATTTGTAATAAAAATTCAGCTACCTTTAGTGCCTTGTCGTTGTTTAAAATCATAGCGCCGCAAATGTACAAAGTTTTTATAGAAAACAGAACGGTTATTTTTTCAACAAAGAAGGATAAATCATTGGCAAATGTTCAATTAAAAGGGACACATTTTGAAGCCGATATCTTACCGCTGGTGATTGCACTTGACAAGGGTGGAGAATTGAATATTGAAATGGATAATCTTGAACAATATGATGAAATTTTCAAGAATCATGAGCGAATTATAGCTGCGGGTGGATTAGTTAGGAGAAAAAATAAGTTGTTGTTTATTAAGCGAAATGGCGTGTGGGATATTCCTAAAGGGAAAGTGGAAGAGGATGAATCAATTCCTGAAGCAGCTGTCCGTGAAGTAGAAGAGGAGTGTGGGTTGAAAAATGTTGAATTGGGTGAATTTTTAATGAAAACATACCATACTTATAAATTTGAGAATAAATGGGTTTTAAAAGAAACACATTGGTTCAAAATGATCTATGATGGACCGAAAGAAACAAGTCCACAATTGGATGAAGGAATTACGAAAGTAAAATGGTACGAAATTGGCAATGAGGGGAAGGTTCTGAAGAACACATATCCGTCCATTATTGAGGTGATTAAGTGTTATTCGGAAAAGTTGTAAAATAATTTTTTGTTAAAAAATGAATCATGAGAAACATTTGTTGTAATCTTGGAAAAAAATCAGAAACTATGAAACACCTATTTTTCGCACTTGTATTGGTTCTTGGGTTTGGAGTTAATGCTCAAGAAACGCAAAAGAAAGAAGCCCCAAAGAAGGAGGTTACCCAATCAAAAGGTTTAACTTTCACAAAACTTGAAATCGAAAGAAAAGATATTCCATACGGATCTGAGGAATTATTTGTGTTTGAATTCAAAAATGATGCGAAGATGCCGGCCATAATTCAAGGGGTACAAACGAGTTGTGGATGTACGGCTGCAGACAAACCAGCTGAACCAATCAAACCAGGAAAGAAATCTCAAATTTCAGTGAAGTACGACACGAAAAGAGTTGGTCAATTCACTAAAACGATCACGATCACATCCAATGTTTCAGAACCAATCATCCTTACAATTAAAGGAAATGTTTTGCCTGAGGCAACAAAGGAATAAGAACAGTCTTGTGAATATTCAAGGGGCTTTCACGTTAAGTGTTAGCCCCTTTTTTACATTTATTCAGTTCGTTTTTTATCTTTCCACCAGAAATAAAATTCGAGAATTATCAGTTGTGGTACCCAGCTGAGAATCGCACACCACAGGTAATCATTTTCTGAAATGATCCATTTCACTTGAAAACAAATGAAAAGATTGATTCGCAGCCAGACAGCAGAACTTAATACGATATAAAACCGCAACATCCATTTTCTATGCTGATGTAATTTTCGTTTCAGTGCGGTATAGAATCCTTGGGCAATGAAAATCATGCTCAATAGTGTGAGTAAGCTAAATAGTATCTTTCCTGAAATTCCACCCAAAGCATGGTAGCTCAATACAAATCCAGTTGGAACGAGAAAGAGTAAGGTTGAGAACACGATCAATCTACCTATTGTACGGTGTGTCCTTGGGAATTTTTGTTCAATACGAAAAAAGACAAGTACACTGGCCAGCAAGAGTACTAGAAAGGAGATGGTCGCATGTATAAGTACGCTGTACCGAATTAAATTTACAGTATCTTCAGCACGGTAAGCAAGATATCCACCAAGGTCTGAAGGATCAAGATAGCGACTTGTAACAAAAACGATCAAGCTGCCTATGAGCAGGATCAGTACAAAAATGATGATCTTAACCGGCCCACATAATTGGCTTGAGAATTGGCTTGATTTGTTCGCGTTCATTGCTTCTTAATTGTTTTTCCGTGCCTTGTAAAAAGCTAATGTTCTGTTTTTCAAGTGGTGTTAATTTGCCGTCTACATTGCGAGATATAGGTTTGTACCATTTTTGACTTCGGAAATAAGCATCCATCTTTCGATCAGAGAAAATATAGCCGTGTCGAGCGTAAATCTCATTGATCATCAGTCGTATGTCATCTGCGCTAAGTTTTTTTAATTCAACCACCCAATCCACATAATCCATCTCCTCCATTTCATCGGCGTAACTTATAGCGAGGTTGGCGTATTCCTTATACTGTTTCTGATTCTTTAGAAAACAACCTTCTAGCATCGTGGCATCTAATTGAATCAGACTTGCCATAGGGAATAATGATCCTTCATGCAAGGGTGTTATTTTGCCATTGTGCGAAATGTTGAAATAACTAAATTGAGTCATGGCTACAAAAAAGGTGTCCATTCCTTTCTTGGCGAAATCATTATCCGAAAACAACCAATAACGCACCTCTAAAAGAGAGTCGTTCACGAAGCGAGTCCCCGAAAAAACACAACCTTCGCAACTGTTTTGTTGTGTATAATCGGATAATGAATTTATTTTCTTTCTGCTTTTTACTTTATTCTCTTTATCGATCGTTACGATATGTTGCTGCTCGTTTGTCCAGCCACGACCTTCTATGCCCTGTTCAAGAAACGAAAAAATCAAGGATTGTCCTCCTTTTTCCGATTTATGGTGTTTCAGTTCTGATGTATGAAAATCGGAAATACCATTTTCAGTTGATGCCAAGGTGATTCCGATTACTTTTTCAGGAAGAATTCCCAATTGTTGTAAATAAGAAGGCGGATAGTATAATCCAGCACTTTCCCATTCTTTATCGGTACTTGTAAATAGTTGGGTATTGATCCAAAGTCCAAAGTCCTCTGACTTAAGGTCTATCTTTAAGTGTTTTGAAATGGATCTGTAGGAAGGATAATGGTCTTTGTTCTCAATTTTCTTAACCGATCCATCGTCATACAACTTATAGAATTCATTGTTTTTCCGTCCGATGGCCAAATACCCCATGATATTACTTGGAAAAACCAAGTCGTATGTCTCACCGATAAAACGTTTATTTATAAAATCATACAACTGATATCCATTTTCAGAATAGACTTCTATAATAGCATCCGAAAAAATACCCGGATTACCAATACGGTTATATGATAATGGTAAAAGTGTATCACCTTTACTGGATGCTAAGCCGAAAAGAACTTTTTTGTTCTTTTTCAAATCAGCGTATGGATCGTAGGCGATATTGCTGACAAGAAATAGGTTCCCGTCTTGGGTCAAACAGATATATGGTACATGTTTAAATTTCTTTTTCACACGATTGAAATCGGCAAGGGCAGAATTTGGCAAATCGATATCCGGTCGCGTGAATGTAACGGCTTCCCTTGGGGTAGTATCTTCATGAGCTTCAATGGTGTTATCGATCTGACCAGTTTGATTTTCCTTTTTATCCTCAGAAGAACAGGCGAAAATAACAAGTAGAGGAAGTAATAGTAGCTTTTTCATGTTTAATGATTTTTGTGGAATACTGTTGCTGAGGCTTGTGTTGCCGGCATTATCGTTAGGTCATTAATATTGACATGAGCTGGTCGTGTAACTGCAAAATAAACAGCATCGGCAATATCTTTTGCTTGCAGTGGATCGAAACCTTCATAAACGCTTTTTGCTGTTGTTTCATCTCCTTTAAATCGGACAATTGAAAATTCCGTTTCTGCCGCTCCGGGAGCAATATTGGTTACTTTGATTTTATACGGAACCAAATCGATTCGCATCGCTTGAGACAACGCGTCAACTGCATGCTTGCTCGCACAATAAACATTTCCACCGGGATAAACCTCTTTACCAGCAATACTTGCAATATTCACGATATGACCACCTTCGTTCTTTTTCAAGATTGGAATTACAGCTTTGGAAACATAAAGCAAACCTTTGACATTTGTATCGATCATGCGATCCCAATCATCGCTAAGTCCAGTGTCGATCGGACCTCTTCCAACTGCAAGTCCTGCATTGTTGATGAGTATCTTCAGTTTGGATTTTACTCTGTCATCTAAACTATCAATGGCTTCATTTACTTCCTCTTCATTTCGCACATCAAAATGAAGGATGCAAACTTCAATTCTAAATTTATCCTGCAAAAGCGTGCGTAAACTTTCCAAACGATCCTTTCTTCGTCCCGTCAGAATGAGGTTGAAGCCATTCTCAGCAAATAAATGTGCACAAGCTTCACCGAATCCTGCGGTAGCTCCTGTAATTAAAACTGTTTCACGCATTTTTGAATAGTTTTTTTGAGTCAACAATGATCAATCCTACAAAAACCAGAGCCAATTGTGCCGGAAAGCGGTATCTGGCAATCGCTCCAATGACCGGTGTAGTCCATCCGATCAAGAGAAAAAGACAAAGTGCAAAAAGAAGCATAGAAGCAATTAATCCTTTTTCAAAGCTATTCAGTTTACGACGAAAATACAAACAGATCAAAAAAGCAATAAAGATGAGCCATACTTCAATCATTGCTGGAATTTTTAACCAGCTTCCAGGATCTCCGGGATATGGCCTGAATACACTATTTGATAATGCGTCAGGTATATTTTTCACCAGCTGTCTAGTTGAGTTCTCGATTAATGTCGGCTCAATATAGCTAAGGCAGCCAACTGATTTGTAAGCAAGCTTCCAAACTTCATCTGTCGGTTCGAGTCGTAAAGGAATTGGAGCTTTTATGCTACCAAAATAGATGATGTATGCATCAACGGGTTCTTTGAGGCTAACGAAATTACCGTTAAACTCAAGTTGATCCATTTGACTTGGTTTGAAATAATAAAAACAGGTATCTCCAAGAACATGAATTCCTCCTTTACCTACATTGTCAAAATCAAATTGCTTTCGTGAGATGTAATGAGTAAAGGTTTTCTCGGTTTTTGGGAAAATGACTACAACAATAGCTAAGAGGGCAATACTTATTCCGATACTCTTTAGAATAGATTCTCCCCCTAAATAACGGTAAATTAAATGGAAACCAAGAGCAGGAATCAGACATGCCAGGACATAAGGCTTGAAAAGTAACATTAAAACAATCCCGGTGGGAATGAAGTAGTATTTCCGTTTGCCCATTGTTGGATCCAATATTCCTCTGACAAACAAAGCCAGTCCGAGATACAGCATGGGTTCCTTTAATATTCCTGATGTCCAGAATAATGTGCTAGGAACTAGGAAGATCAATCCGAATAGAAGATAAGATTTCAGGTTCGAAAAGGTTCGAATGGCTTTATACAGATGGATAGTGGCAAGTAAGGATAGAAAGCTCATCACTAACATGTGTATGAATGCATTGCCAAATGAGAAGAAATGAATCAAGCTGTGTACGCGAAGTACATTCTTTGAATCATTAATGATCGTCAAATCACCCGCATCCCAGTGAAAGGTTTTAGGTAAATAGTGATGAATGAGCTCATCTGTTTCTCCAATTCCACTGAGAAGTTTGAAATAATCAAGCGGTGATTTTGAAAAGACGTCGAAAACCATTTTACTTTCACGCATAAAGGCTCCTGCATCCGCACTTAACGCACCTCTACCGTAATGAATAGAATAGACATATAGAAAAAAACTTCCAACAATGATTTTAAGAATAAAGGCACACGGAACAATCCAAGGATTCATTTCGCGCATATTCAAACTTTTGGTGTAGCGAAAAGTCAGGAAAAGGAATAGTGAAAAAAGGATTGAATAAATCAGCACTTGCAGAGTTTTTTGGTAAAAATAGAAATTATATCAGGAACATTGAGAGGTCAATTTGTCCCTAATCTTGTCAGTTTGTCAGTTTTTGTTCACTGGCATAGTCATTGACCAAAGTTCACATCAAAATTTAAAAAAGTATGAGAACTGGACAGATCAATGTGCAAACGGAGAATATCTTCCCGATCATTAAGAAATTCTTGTATTCCGATCATGAGATCTTCTTAAGAGAGTTGGTATCTAATGCTGTGGATGCAAGCCAAAAACTTCGAGTACTTGCTGCGAATGGTGAGTACAAGGGTGAATTGGGAGAGTTGAAAGTGGAAGTGATTCTCGACAAAGAAAACAAAACACTCACGATTCGGGATCATGGAATTGGAATGACGGCTGATGAGATCGATAAGTACATCAATCAAATCGCTTTTTCTGGTGCAGAAGAATTTGTTCAACAATACAAAGGAAAGGAAGGGGCTGAACAGATTATCGGACATTTCGGTTTAGGTTTCTATTCAGCGTTCATGGTAGCGGAGAGAGTTCAGATCCGCACCTTGTCTCGCCACGAAGGATCACAAGCTGTTCAATGGGAAAGCAACGGTTCGCCGGAGTACACCATTACCGAAATTGAGAAAGAAGATAGAGGTACTGATATCGTTTTGTTTATCAACGAGGAATCTATTGAGTTCTTGGATAAGTCGAGAATTGGCGGTATTTTGGATAAGTACTGTAAGTTTTTACCTATTCCAGTATTTTTTGGGACAAAAACTGAATACATAGATTCGCCTGAAGGGGAGAAAGATGAAGATGGTAAGGTAAAACGTGTGGCTGTTGACGTTCCAAATCAAGTGAATAACCCATCTCCAGCATGGACAAAGGCACCGGTTGATTTGAAGGATGAAGATTATGCGGCATTTTACAGGGAGTTGTACCCGATGACATTTGAAGAGCCATTGTTCCATATTCACCTGAATGTAGATTATCCGTTTAATTTAACTGGAATCCTATACTTCCCAAAGATCAAAGAGAATGTGGAGGTCCAGCGCAACAAGATCAACTTGTATTCGAATCAGGTGTTTATCACAGATAGTGTTGCTGAGATCGTACCAGAGTTTTTGACCTTATTGCATGGAGTTATCGATTCTCCGGATATTCCGCTGAATGTTTCACGTTCGTACCTGCAATCGGACAGCAATGTGAAAAAGATTTCGGCACATATCACCAAGAAAGTAGCCGATAAACTAGCAGAAATGTTTAAGAAGGATCGTGAAGATTTTGAGAAGAAATGGGAGGATCTTCAGATTTTTGTGCAATATGGAACCTTATCAGAAGAGAAATTCGCAGAGAAAGCTAAATCATTTTCATTGGTAAAGAACACGGATGAAAAGTACTTTACTTTCGAAGAGTATAAGGAGAAGGTGGCAGCACTGCAAACAGACAAGAACAATAAGGTAGTTTTCCTCTATACGAATGATCCTGAAGGTCAATATTCTTTTGTGAAAAAAGCGAAGGATCGTGGTTATGAAGTGCTTCATTTGGAAGGACCTCTAGTGCCTCATTGGATCGCTAAACTTGAAATGGAATTGGAAAATGTTTCCTTCGCACGTGTGGACGCTGATACATTGGATAAACTCATTCAGAAGACGGACGAAATCCCTTCTAAGCTTTCAAAAGAAGAAGAAGAAAAGCTAACGACTGTTTTCCAGGATACAGTGAATAAAGAGAAGTTTACAGTGAAATTGGAAAGCATGAGCGAGGATGACGCCCCAATTATTATTACCCAACCTGAGTTTATTCGTCGTATGATGGAGCAGCAACGCATGGGTGGCGGTGGATTTTATGGTGCATTTCCGGAAATGTACAATCTTGTAGTAAATGCCAATCACCCCAAAGTGTTTGCCTTAGTTGGAAAAACAGACGAAGAGCGATCAGCAGCAGTAAAACAGTTGACAGATTTAGCTTTGTTGGCTCAGGGAATGTTAAAAGGGAAAGATCTGGATAGTTTTATTGAACGCAATATTGCGCAGATAGCCTAATTTATTGGAGGGACGAATTTCGTCCCTCTTATTTTATTCAATTTAATCTATAGTGATTTGTTTAAGTGGATTTTAGGAGTTGGATTTTATTTCTTGTTTGGAAGAAATCTTTTCATTGCAATCCTTGGTTTTATCCTCGGATCTTTCATTGATAATTACCAACGGGTAATGGATCAGGCCAAAAGGCAGGGAGGTGCCCGAATTTCACCTGAAGATGTCTTTCAATATTATCAGCAGCGCACATCAATTAATGATGTTGCAACCATGCTTATGGCTTTGTCTGCATCTGTGATGAAAGCCGATGGCAAAGTACTTAAAGCAGAACTTGATTTTGTTAAAAAATTCTTTAATCATCAGTTTGGTCCTCGTTTTAATACTGAACATCTCCAAACTCTGAAACGATTTTTAGATTCTAAATCAATTCCTCTGGATCAAATTTGCCACGATATTAAATTGCGAATGGCTCCGGAAGTTCGCTTGCAGTTGATCCATTATTTATTTGGGATTGCCAAAGCTGATGGAGAAGTATCTGTTTCGGAAATCAATATCATTCAGTCTATTGCGGATAAACTGGGAATTCCACGTGTTGAGTTTGATAGTGTGAAGAACATGTTTTACCGTGATACGAATTCTGATTACCGGATTTTGGGAATCGAACCGACCGCAACAGATGACGAAATCAAGAAGGCTTACCGTCAAATGGCCATAAAATTCCATCCGGATAAAGTGGCTCAAATGGGAGAAGAGTTCCAGAAGGGAGCTAAAGAGAAATTTCAGCAAATTCAGGATTCGTACGAAGCAATTAAAAAACAACGCGGATTCAAGTAGGGATTGGAGATGTTCAAAAGTTCCAATGATTTTTCATAAAAACCTATTTGAACGCCGCAGGCATCTTGATCCTTCCTTATTGCGCTTGACCAATCAAAAACATGGCAGGGATCTTTGCCAGATCGTATGCGTTTTCTCTCCAATCTTTAATGGACATGGTATGAATGCGTTCGTCATGTAACGTAAGGTTCGAAGCAATACACAGCATCGTATGATCCGATAAGTCGTTGAGTAAATCATCCAGTACGTTCATATTTCGAAAAGGTGTATCCATGAAAATATGTGTTGAACCGGTGCGACGCGAATCGGCCTCAAAATCTTTTAAACGGCGAACACGATCTTTTCTTTCTTTCGGTAAGTAGCCATGGAACGAAAAATGTTGTCCGTTGAACCCACTAGCTATTAGAGAAAGTAGAATGGAAGATGGTCCAACCATCGGACAAACTTGAATTTTATCCTCATGCGCCAAGGAAATCAATTCTGCACCCGGATCAGCAATTCCCGGACAACCCGCTTCAGAGATGATCCCGATATTATTTCCTGCTTTCGCTTCGCGGATGATTTTGTGAAGGTTCGACTTCTCTGTACGTTTGTTCAATTCAAAAAAAGTACACTCATCAATGGGGAAGCTACGGTCCATTTTTCGCAGTAGACGACGAGCTGATTTGATATCTTCGACGGCGAAATAGCGCAATTGAATAGCTTGCTGAATGACTTCAGCCGGAAAAATATCATTCGTTGACTCACCACCAAGTGTATTAGGTATTAAATAGATCTTTACTGTATTCATTTTTTTAATTTTTCTATGATTTGATCTGTAGCCTGATCGAGCATAATGTAAACGTCAATGAATCCTTGTTCGCCGCCATAATATGGATCCGGAACTTCAAGATCTTCCCCCGGATGCAGTTCGTTCAGTATCAATTCCACTTTTTTGGCATCTTCGGCATTGCGCGCAAGTTGCATGATGTTAGACATGTTGCTTTTGTCCATGGCGTAAATAATGTCGAATTCATCAAAATCACTAACAGAGAATTGACGTGCACGCAAATCTTCAAGACTCACATTAAAGCGTAATGCCGTTTTTCGCATCCGCTCATCGGGTTTCTTCCCAGTGTGATAATTCGCCGTTCCCGCTGAATCTACAGTCCAGGTGAGTCCTAAATCATTCACTTTTTTTCGTAAAAGTCCATCCGCCATCGGTGAGCGGCAAATATTTCCCAGACAAACCATCAAGATTTTCATGGCGCGAATTTACTGAAACTAAATTGTTCTATAACGTTATTAGTTGGTTGTGACAGAATATTCAACAGATACTACAGAATATTCATTTAAACCTACTTTACAGGTTTAAAATGTGATAGCTAACCAACGTTTTGCTAAATTAAACGTTATACTTGAGGAAGAAAACCTAAATAAAACGACAATGAGACAACTAAAAATCACCAAGCAAGTTACCAATCGTGAGACGGCGTCTCTCGATAAGTACTTACAAGAAATCGGTAGAGTAGAGTTGATCACTGCAGATGAGGAGGTGGAGCTGGCGAGAAGGATCAAAGCAGGAGATCGCGCAGCATTGGAGCGATTGACCAAAGCAAATTTACGTTTTGTTGTCTCTGTATCGAAACAGTATCAAAACCAGGGACTTTCCTTACCGGATCTGATCAATGAAGGTAACCTCGGATTGATCAAGGCAGCTGAGCGCTTCGACGAAACACGTGGATTTAAATTCATTTCCTATGCAGTTTGGTGGATTCGCCAATCGATTCTACAGGCATTGGCTGAGCAAGCGCGAATTGTTCGATTGCCACTGAATAAAATTGGAACGATCAATAAGATCAATAAGGCTTTCTCTGAATTGGAACAAAAATTCGAGCGGCCACCATCAGCAGAGGAATTGGCGGAGTTTCTTGAGTGTTCTCCGGAAGATATCAAGCAATCATTGTCTAACTCAGGTCGTCATATTTCGATGGATGCACCTTTGGTGGAAGGAGATGAATCTTCGTCAAGTATGTACGATGTGCTATTAACGGATAATCTGGCAAGTCCGGATAAGGATCTTGTTGTAGATTCATTAAGAAAAGATATTGAACGTTCTTTATCGACTTTGACGCCAAGAGAAGGAGATGTGGTGCGATTGTACTACGGATTAAACGGCAAACACCCAATGACGCTCGAAGAGATTGGAGAACGTTTCGATCTGACTAGAGAGCGCGTAAGACAAATAAAAGAAAAAGCAATTCGAAGGTTGAAGCATACTTCCCGAAGCCGGATGTTAAAATCATACCTAGGTTAAGCGGGATCAACATCGACAACTATTCGAATAGATTTATATAAAGGAACGCTGTAGAATGCATCAATCAGGTGCTGAATGCGTTCCTTTATTTTTTTATCCGGTGCATCTTTCTCAATTTTGAGCATGATGTTTTTGATAAACAAATTCTGAATTCGATTGATAACGGGATAATCCGGTCCCATAACTCGTTCTTTAAAAATCTCACGTAATGAGGAGGCAAAGTTATCGGCTGCCAGATCAAGTGTATTCTTATCCTTGTGTTTTAAGGTTAGGTTGATCACCTTGTAAAAAGGCGGATAAAAGAAATTATTTCGCTCGATCAATTCACTGGCATAGAATCTTTTGTAATCGTGTTCAATTACTTTACGAATGACCCAATGTTCAGGGTCGCCTGTTTGAATGATCACTTTCCCTCTTTTGTGTTTTCTTCCGGCTCTTCCAGCAACTTGTGACATTAATTGAAAAGATCTTTCAAAAGCCCGAAAATCAACACGATTCATCAAATGATCAGCATCGAGAATTCCAACTAAACTTACATTGTCGAAATCAAGTCCTTTTGTGACCATCTGTGTTCCAATCAATATATCTATTTTTCCATCCCCAAAGTCATTCAGAATGGTTTCATAGGCATGCTTAGACCGTGTACTATCCAGATCAAGTCGTTGAATCGTCTTATCCGGAAAAAGTATTGAAAGTTCATCTTCCACTTTTTCCGTTCCAAAGCCAAGCATCTTCAATCGGTTGCTGCCACATTTTGCACATGAACCCATTGGTGCAGCGATATGACTGCAATAATGGCATTTTAGAGAGTTGGATTGTTTATGGTAAGTTAAACTAACATCACAGTTTTTGCACTTTGGCGTCCAATTGCACACCTCACATGACCAAAGAGGTGTATAACCGCGTCGATTCTGAAATAAAATGATCTGCTCCTTGTTGTTTAATGCTTCACGCATTTCGTCGATCAGAAATGTCGTAAAATGCGATTGCATACTTTTTTGACGGCGTTCTTTCTTGACATCTGCGCAAAGTATTTCCGGCATAGCAATTCCCCCAAAACGTTCATTGAGTTCTACCAAACCGTATTTGCCTGTTGTGGCGTTGAAGTAAGATTCCATACATGGTGTTGCAGAACCTAGAATTACTTTGGCGTTGTGAAAATGAGCCAGAACAATAGCTGCATCTCTGGCATTGTAACGTGGCGATGGATCATATTGTTTAAATGAACTTTCGTGCTCTTCATCGACAATGATTAACCCTAAATCTCTATAAGGCAAGAAAATGGAAGAACGAGCTCCCAAAATTATCCTGAATTTTCCCGGATCATTTTTAAGTACCGTGTTCCAAATTTCAACGCGCTCATTTTGATTGAATTTGGAATGATATACACCGATCTGCTCACCAAAGTAGGAAGAAAGTCGTTGGATCAGTTGAGTGGTTAATGCGATCTCAGGTAGTAAAAAAAGCACTTGTTTCCCCAAATCCAACTGTTCCTGGATCAACTGCACATAAATCTCCGTTTTTCCGGAGCCTGTTACACCATGAAGCAAAGTGACCACGTTTTTATTCATCGAACTGTGTAGTTCGTTCAAGGCCTGTTGTTGTTTCTCGGCTAAAGGTTTAAACTCGGCTTTACCTTCACCTTTGGCATGTAATCGACCAACTTCAAATCGTTCGATTTGGATGATTCCATTTTTTTCGAGTGTGTTGAGTGCAGATGAAGAAATTTCAGAATCTACAAATTGCTTCTTTTCGACAGGTTGAATTTCACCATTGGAATATTTGCCCAAAGAAAGAAGGAGCATCAAAGCATCCAATTGTTTTTGTTTGGCACTTTTGCTTTCAAGTTGTTCGATGAGGTTGTTCAAGACCAATTCATCCTTGTACGCTTCACTTAACGATATGAAGTACTTCGTTTTTGGAGTATAACGTTGCTGCAGTTCCTCTTGCGATAAAACAATTCTTCGGTCAATCATTTCTTTAATGACCGGTTGGACCGTTTTAATACCCAGTAATTCCGAAATTTCCTTTAAATCAAGAACTTCCCTGATCTCAAGTGTTTCAACGATTCGGTGCTGTTTATCCGTCAATGTGAATTGCTCAGGAGAAAAATCCGGATGTAAAACGATCTTTGTTTCGCTGGCTAGTTTGAAATTTGCCGGCAATGCTGCATTCATGACATCTCCAAGAGGTGCCATATAATAACTTGCGATCCATTTCCAGAAACTGTATTGATCTCCCGTAATGATAGGTTCGTCATCCAAGACGTATTCAATGTACTTGGCTTGGTAATCCGATGGAATCTTCTCGTGAACACGTGTGACAATCCCCGTAAGCAGTTTTGATTTACCAAAAGGAACGATTACACGAATACCTTTTTTCATGAATTCATTGAATTCAAAAGGTACACGATATGTAAACTCCTTGTGTACGGGAATGGGAAGAATTATGTCTGCAAATAAGGTCTGCCTTTCGGTCATGCCTTAAAATTACATAGAGAATGGTCAACTTGAATGAACCTGTTCAAAAATTTCGTCAAACAGATTACTGACAATACCATGATTCGTCTTGGTCACCAATATGCTGGCTACAGAAAAGAAGTGAGCCGGTGATCGGGCCGATGCACAATTGACGCATACTATTTTTATCAATTGCACGAATTCCTGGTTGATTCGTGATGTAGACCTGTTTCTCAATTTTTAAGGTGTAGCGTGACGAGAAAATACCAATAACACGTGCATCGCCAACAACTGTCAAGTTGGTAAACGAAGGTTTTGTTTGAGCTAGCGATGAACTAGGTTTGTTCACAGATATATAATTGTACAAATTCTCATGGCCACCAGTAAAAACAACCGTGATCGATCTTAAAACGCGACGCGTAATCAATGGGTTGGTTGTTGCATCTGCTTTGATCAATTCGTAAAAAGTTTTACCGGAAGCACTGAATGTTTTACTTGAATTAGGTGTTACATTTGATTCACCTAAATTCCATTTGTATGTTTTGAATACCTGATCACTTCCAATGTCTTCGCGATAATTGATTAACATGGCTGCATTCAGAACGTAAGCATTACCCGTGTTTGACATTGTAATTCCATGTGATGTGTATTCACCAAGGTTGTTGTAGAATTTAAACTGAGGTGTAGTGGGTGAAATATTGGTAGTCATATTCCGGACTAGATCTGTTTCACCACTTACAAGTATTTTACCATTGTCAATGTTAATATTCAATAGGTATTTAGCATCTGGATTAAGTGAATTTTGATTGATTGTATGGAAATAGTAAAGTTTTTCTTGTCCTGAGTAGAAAAGGCCATTTTCATTTTTTCCATCCACCAAAGTATCTTTCAATTGCCAAACTCTAGTTTGTGTACCATTGACAAATTCTGTGATCGTTGCTGAAAGATTTTGAAATAAGTTTGAATCCGGAATTTGTGCAAATTGATAGGCGTCACCAGGACCAATAAAAGCACGATTGATCTTCACATAATGTACACTGTCAGACTGATCTAAAAGTCCGTGAACAATTACTGTTTCTCTAAAATCGCCTGTCAGATTTACCTTGTCATTACAAGAGTTAAAAGTCAATACAACAGTAAGGATTAACAGAAAGCCGAATAATTTCTTCATAGTTGGAGTTATAACAGACTTCAAATGTACAATTATTTTGAAGTAATTGTCCCTCTTTGGATCAATGATTACTACCGATTAGTCAGTAACTTTATTTAGGCCCATGGCACGAAGCATCCAATTTGGCAAGTATTTCCCCGGTTTTTTGTTTTTTAGATTAATGTACCATCCGAATTTCTTCATGATTGGAACCTTGTGTGTTTCTACAAACTCAATCCATGTACCGTCCGGATCTTCAATGTATGAAAATCGCCCGCCTGCTTCACCCATGTCAAAAGTGTCAGAGCTGTCAACCGTGAATAAGAATCCTTTTTCTTCACATTCTTTTTTCAAAGCTTCCATTCCTTGAATATCAAAACACAGGTGAATAAAGCCCCAGTCACCCCAGAATCGGTTTTCAAAGATCTTACGTCTATCGGTGCGCTCAAGTGACTGGATCAGTTCAATTTCAGTTGGACCCAACAATCGCGCAAATGGACCTTTTCTCTCTGTTGAATGTGACAGTAGGACTCTTCTGAATTTCCCTGAGCCACCAGGGAGTGCATTTAGGTCATCGAAAACGCCGGTAACATCATATTCAACATGATCATATCCAAGAATTTCCTTGTAAAGCACAAGGGCTTTATCAATGTCACTCACACCAATTATTGTTCCCGCTACACCACCACAATGCGAAGGATGTCCGGTTGAGCGAAAATAACCACGTCCTTCTACAATCTGAAAAATATTTCCATTAGGGTCTTTCGCGAAAAATGTGTGTTGACCATTTGGCAATTTAAAAAGATCACCGAGGATTTCTGCTCCATTGTTTTTGAAGTAGTTCAAACTTTCAGTGACATTTCGTGACTTCATTTTACAGATATATAAACCGAAATCACCTGCTTGAACTTGAAAACTAGGTTTTTCGGTTTGACGACTTGTGAATTGCCAGATTTCAAATCCACCACCACCTTCCATGCTCAGCGCAAGCGTTGCTGTTCGGGAATGAACTTGATCACCCGTATAACGCGTCATTAATGGTGCTTCAGCTGCCTCTTCAAAAACACGCACATTCATACCAAAGAAATTGCGGTACCATTTCCATATTTCCTGAACGTTTGGGACTCCAATTCCCATTTGCTGAATGCCACAAATGATTTTTTCCATGTTGTTATTATTTGTTTGCAAAGATAGAAATCCCATGATTTATCGAATAGCACGCTCATTAAAGAGAACGTAGCCATAACTGATTTGAAAAATAAATGGCTTACTCTGTCTTGGAAAGTAATTCATTGTTGCGCGTAATGGTCCTAATAGCGTGTTATAAACAATTGATGCTGAAGCCATAATTGATTCGCCCTTGAATGGACTTGAATACGAAGCAGTACCGTCGTCATTCTTGACCAGTTGCACAAATGGTTGGTAATAATAAGTGTCTAAACGAACATCAATATTTTTTCTTACCGTAAAAATGGTGTTCACACCCGCACCTAAATGTTGAGGCGATCGATATTCGGGCAAGAAAAAGGTTTCAGCGTCCGGAACCAAAGAAAAAGAAGTCATAGCCAAAAGTGTTGCCGTATAATTCGAAAACAATGATTGCGAATTGAAAACGCCTCTTGCGTGAACTCCAAAGTGAAAAAAGCTGTTGTCAATTATGAAATCCTGTATTTCCAGATTGACATTGATCCATTGATGTTGTTTCGAAAATTCGCTCGATTGCGGTGATGTTGACCCAGGGACAGTTCTTTCATCTCCAACAACATATCTTACTTTAAATTGAAAATAGGTGCCACTATTTGCAAATTGTTTACGATTAAGACTGTTTTGAACTAATTCCCAACTTCCTGCCCCTCCTTTAAAAGTGGTGAAATCTGTAGTGTCTTTATTTGTGAAATTGTCGTTTTGATAATAATCATCTTCTAAACTAAAGAGACGGAAATCAAATGTGCTCTTAGTTGTATTGGCAATCGGATGTTTGATTTTTATCCCGTAATACATTTCATTTTGAACGAGAAAAGAGGGTTTAACATCTTCAAAAAATGTGGCAAAACTTCTGAAATAATCCCAACGATTCATCACGAAATAAGCCGATCCAGAAATAGGGTAAATGGAAGGAACTTCAGCTGTAAAGGAGAGTTTCGCTGATCCGTAAAATTTCCCAAAATAGGATTCGCCATGTAGGGAAGTTGCAATTCGTTTTACATGCCTGTAGGTTAAGCCAATGTATCCGGTATTCACAGAACGTGAAGAGAAATGTCCTCCTACTTCAAGCTTGAAATCTTTGGCTTTTCGTACTTCAAGGTCTAAATTGTATGTACTGTCACTTTTTAATCGGAGAGTGGGATAGAGAAAGTCGATTTGTTCTGTTGCATTCAGCCTGTAATACCTTCGCTCAAATTTAACACCTGTTATCACTTCGTCCTTCTTACTTCTTAACATAGTGGATCGAGCATATCGGACGTCCTTACCATTGTTAGAAGAATTCGAAATAGAGCTGATTTTTATTTCCGGTATTCGTGAGCGAAATTCTATCCTTCTTTGTTGAAGTTCTTCTTTGGTAATTTTGTTTTCAACAAAAACTTCAATCGAATCAAGGTACTTTTGGGCCGAAAGATATCCATCTTCTATTGCCTGTTTAACTCCTTCAAATTCAAACGTTGAAATATTTGTGATAGGCTCGATTACGTATCCAGCTTCACATGGCAGTTCGAAATTTTGATAGGAAACCATCATGTTGGTAAGTTGGCTGATCAAACTTCCTTCATCAGGTGGGGCGGCATTGGATGAAACATTGCTGCCGATGATATAGTCTGGACTGAATTCCTGATACATCACATTGGCGGGAAAGTTATTGTACAAACCTCCATCGAAGAAAAGTACTCCATTCACTCGGATTGGATTGAGGTAAAATGGAAATGTCATCGACGCTCTGACAGATCGCTGTAAGTCACCACTGCTGAAAACGACACTTTTTTTGGAAGCTACATCCGAAGCAACACAACGGAATGGAACAAATAATTTATTGAAATCATTTCCATAAGCGGCTCCAGTGGTGCCTAGAAAACGCATCATTTCGAAATCCAGCATGCTGGATGAAATGAAGTTGGTTGGAAGGGATTTACGCAGCAAACTGTCCTTGGAAAACGCAAAATCGAGCATGCTGGCATTGATATCCGATTCTCTGTAGACAAAGCGTTTTGACGCATCAAGCTTCCCTTTTGTCATCATTTGAAACTCTTGACTTAAGACATAAGCTTCAATTTCTTCAGGGCTAAAACCACTTGCATACATCGCTCCGACCAATGCACCGGCTGAAGTTCCTGTAATATAATCAATTGGAATACCTCTTTCTTCTAGTGCTTTTAATACACCTATATGTGCAAATCCTGTTGCGCCACCACCACTCAACACTAATCCGACCTTTTGCTGAGCTTGCGCTGAGAAACAGACCAGAAAAAGGATAAATGTAAAATGGCGACTTATTGCTTTCAAATTCGTTCTTTTGTGTAAAATTAGTGTTCAGGCACTCAAAGTTAATGAAATGAAGAACAATTCAGCATTGCCGGAAGGGAAATTAACAATCACACTTAAAACGGTTTTCGGGTTAGAAGAGGCTGTGATGCAGGAGTTAGAAGAGTTGGGATACAGTGGAATGACCCTCGCTAATAGAGCCGTTCAACTGAAAGGAAGCTGGGATGACGTTTATAGATTGAATCTTCACTGCCGATGTGTGATCTCTGTTTTGGTTAAAA
Source organism: Crocinitomicaceae bacterium (assembly GCA_036825545.1). Classification (GTDB taxonomy): domain Bacteria; phylum Bacteroidota; class Bacteroidia; order Flavobacteriales_D; family Crocinitomicaceae; genus M0103. Next base: position 168,466 of record DAISYB010000003.1, read on the forward strand.
TCGCTGAATTTGACATTCGCAACGAAGATGACTTGTACAAGCAATGTTTGAAGATCGATTGGCCTTCTATTTTCACTGTGGATAAAACCTTCGCAATCAAGGGAGCTGTATTTTCGGATATGTTCAAACATACGCAGTTTCCGTTTCTTCTGGTGAAAGATGCGATTGCAGATACCTTCAGAAAGGTAGACGGTGACCGACCGAATGTTAACATCAAGACGCCACAGGTGATGTTCGATCTTTATATCCGCGATAAAAAAGCGATCATTTCACTGAACACGAGTGGAGTGCCATTGTTCCAAAGAGGATACAGAGAGAATGTCGGCGATGCGCCTTTGAATGAAGTGGTAGCTGCGGGATTGATCCGTTTAAGTGGCTGGGATCGAAAATCAACTTTTGTTGATCCTTTCTGCGGTTCGGGGACCTTACTGATCGAGGCGGCATTTTTAGCGTGTGGAATTCCATCCAATATTGAGCGCCAGCATTATGCCTTCAAAAACTTGAAGAATTACAAAGCAGAAGTTTGGGAAGATCTGCTCAAGTCAGCCAACAAACGGATCACTGAGTTGCCGTGTCAGATCATTGGAGGAGATATCAGCGATGAAATGATCCTGAAGACCAGAAGAAATTTGAGGGGCTTACCTTTTGGACGTTTTGTTCAAACGCAGCCTTGTTCATTTGATCAGTTGAAAGTACCGGAAGAAAAAGGTGTGATGATCACCAATCCGCCGTATGGAATTCGAATGGGTGAAGAGATCGAAGAATTGTATGAAGAGCTGGGAAGCTGGATGAAGCATTCCATGAAAGGTTTTGACTGCTGGGTCTTGTCATCCAGTGAGGAAGGATTTAAAACGATTGGATTAAAACCTGACAAAAAAATCAAAGTCTATAACGGTGAGTTGGAATGTAGCTTCCGTAAGTTTAGTATCTATGATGGAAGTAAGAAGAAGTCGAAGCTAGAAGGGGAGGCGTAAGTAGGTTCTTGACGCAAAGGCCAAAAGCTACGCGAAGAACGCAAAGAAACCAGGCAAATAAGAGCTCGAGGTTAGATCGTCGTCGAGACGACAGCATAGAGTCTTTTACGCCAGATTGTTAGGAGAATAGATTTTTAGGATAAAGAATATAGATGGGAGTGGTTATCAAACTTCTTCGCGCCTTTGAAACTTAGCGTACTTCGCGACAAAAAACATTCATCTGTTCTTGACGCAAAGGCCAAAAGCTACGCTAGGTCCACAAAGAAACCAGACAAATAAGGGCTCGAGGTTAGATCGTCGTCAAGACGACTCTATGGAGATTTTTACTCAACAATCATTTTTCCCACCATTTCTTCTCCAGTAGATTTCACTTTTATCAAGTACATTCCCGGAACAAGTTGAAGTTGAAGCTCAATTTCAGAAGGCATATTCGCATAGTTAAGATTTGCGGCTTGCTGTCCGGAAAGATGGAAAATTTGAATGTTTTCAATTCCATTTTCGCTTACAATGTGGAATTTTCCATTGTTGGGATTGGGAAACAGCTGGATCGAGCTTTTGTCATTTTCGTTAAGCCCCCAGTAACAAACCGTAGAAAAAATTGAAATTGGCAAAATAGGTAGTAAACGTGGATCGCTTTCGATCATTTCACCATTATTGTACCTATATACAAAAGGTCTGCCTTCTTGCCGAATCCGTTCATCGTGGTACATTTCTGTTGAAAATCCTAAAGAAAATATTGAATTATTGGATTCATATATATATAAACAAGCGGCAAACTCATTTTTTGTTAATGTCCACCCACTTTCAGGAATTAAGTAATTATTTTGTTGAAGATCAGAAAAAAACGCAGAACCTGTTATAGGAGCTTCAGTTAAAAAAAAATTGTAATCCCAATTTTCCAGATCATGACAAAGTAGCATTCTTTCCTCGATAGGCGCATTTTCTATTGTTGCTATTCTAAAATTACAGGCAAAGTAATTGCTTTTCGCTTTGTAATAAACACAAATAGTATCCAAATTCGGATTTGGAATGAATCTGTTTATAGGGTAAGGAGTTCCAGAGGTAGAAAATGTAGCATGGGAAAGAGACCAAAATTCTCGATTTTTAATCCTATTTGATACTTTGTTATCTAACGAGTCTTCATCATTTTCAAAATTCAAATAATAGCCGTATTCAATGTGCGGATTTCCGCTTTGAATGGTTAATTGGGCTTCGGTCAATTCAAAAGCAACATACAAACTATCTCCTGCATTGATGTTAACTTCTGCGGCACTATATTCCTGGTAATTGTTCCCGCTAAAATACAAGCGGAGTTGAATGTTTTCAGCATCGCTGCTGCCTTGATTGTAAATCCACGCTCCATAACTTGTTTCATCAATTGTTTTGGAACTGTGGGGATAGGGTAGTTGCTGATTCGCATACCGCATCCACAAGCTTGTTTCCATATACAAACCAAGATCAACCGCATGCACGCCGGTTTTATCACCAAAAGAAACACTAACATCTTCGGCTTGATTGAGCGCATCAAGCAGTTGGTCGCCCTGTGTTTTGGAAATGAGTACAAAGGGAATTGTCACCAACAAACTATTTTCATCTGCATCAAACGGCAATGGGCGTCCCGTGTAATCATCAATGATCAAGGCACCTGCAGCTCCTGCATTTTGAACATTCAATAGGGATTGTGACATGGAGCAGGTATTGAGTCTGAAGATGGCAATTTTTCCACTGAAATCGAGTGTCTGTACACCACACGCAGAGGCTGAAACACCGTCATCTGCCAATAGAATTGTATCTGAAAACCAAGTTCCATTTTGGTAGAGGTCAGGAGAACCCCACTCTGTTGATTTTCCTGCCATACAAGGGTACACACCCCTCAGGTTGTCAGGACTGTTGATCTCAAAAACCAGTTGGGCAAGCAGGTTACTTGATGCAAGCAAAACGAAAAGACAGGTCGAAATAATTTTCAAAGTAGTAAGTGTTTGAGAGCCAAGTTACATTATTTTTTTAAAATGAAAAATTTGGATGTTGATAGGGGGATTTTTGTTTTACCGGAAAGGAGGCAAAGGTTCGCAAGGAGGTTCGAAAAATAAGGGGCCAAGTTAGAACGTCGTCGAGACGACAGCTTGGAGATCTTTACTCAACAATCATTTTTCCCACCACGTCTTCTCCATTAGATTTCACTTTTATCAAGTACATTCCCGGAACAAGTTGAAGTTGAAGCTCAATTTCAGAAGGCATATTCGCATAGTTAAGATTTGCGGCTTGCTGTCCGGAAAGATGGAAAATTTGAATGTTTTCAATTCCATTTTCGCTTACAATGTGGAATTTTCCATTGTTGGGATTGGGAAACAGCTGGATCGAGCTTTTGTCATTTTCGTTAAGCCCCCAGTAACAAACCGTAGAAAAAATTGAAATTGGCAAAATAGGTAGTAAACGTGGATCGCTTTCGATCATTTCACCATTATTGTACCTATATACAAAAGGTCTGCCTTCTTGCCGAATCCGTTCATCGTGGTACATTTCTGTCGAGTATCCCAATTTGAATGTTGAAGGCTCAGATTCCCAGGTATCCAAACAAACAGCAAACTCATTCTTTTGTGGGTTTATTAAAGAGGTATAATCTGGAATCAAATAGTGATTTGCTTGATAACCTTCCTCAAACATAACTATCCCAAAATATGGTGCGTCAGTTATCTTGTAATTGAAATCCCAGTTAAACAAATCATGCGGTGTAATATAATGCGTTGCTAAAGGTGCATTTTCTTCTGTTGCAATTCTAAATTCACATAAACCAGGATGAGCAGTCACTTTATGAGAAATACATATAGTGTCCTTATTCGGGTTTGTAATTAATCTATTGATCGGATAAGGAGTTCCAGAAGTCGTATAAGTAGCGTGAGCGTGAGACCAGAATACTCTATTTTGAATCCTATTCGATACTTTGTTATCCAACGAATCTTCATCATTTTCGAAATTCAAATAATAGCCGTATTCAATGTGTGGATTTCCGCTTTGAACGGTTAACTGGGCTTCGGTCAATTCAAAAGCAACATACAAACTGTCACCGGCAACGATGTCAACCTCTGCTGCGCTGTATTCTTGGTAGTTGTTCCCACTAAAATACAAGCGGAGTTGAATGTTTGCAACGTCACTACTTCCTTGGTTGTAAATCCACGCTCCATAATTTGTTTCATCAATTGTTTTCGTTCCGCTGTAGTCTAAACGTTGATTCGCATACCGCATCCACAAGCTTGTTTCCATATACAAACCAAGATCAACCGCATGCACGCCGGTTTTATCACCAAAAGAAACACTAACATCTTCGGCTTGATTGAGCGCATCAAGCAGTTGGTCGCCCTGTGTTTTGGAAATGAGTACAAAGGGAATTGTCACCAACAAACTATTTTCATCTGCATCAAACGGCAATGGGCGTCCCGTGTAATCATCAATGATCAAGGCACCTGCAGCTCCTGCATTTTGAACATTCAATAGGGATTGTGACATGGAGCAGGTATTGAGTCTGAAGATGGCAATTTTTCCACTGAAATCGAGTGTCTGTACACCACACGCAGAGGCTGAAACACCGTCATCTGCCAATAGAATTGTATCTGAAAACCAAGTTCCATTTTGGTAGAGGTCAGGAGAACCCCACTCTGTTGATTTTCCTGCCATACAAGGGTACACACCCCTCAGGTTGTCAGGACTGTTGATCTCAAAAACCAGTTGGGCCTTAGTGTAATAGCTTGCAATTAAAAAGAGGAATAAAATCCAAGTAGTCTTCAAAGCAGTAAAAGTTTGATAGGCAAGTTACAGAATAAATTTTAATTTGATAAATGGAGATAATAGGATTGTTATACAACTGAATACGGGTAACCCTTTGCCACTTCGATACAGTTTTGAAACGCTAACTGAGTTGTCTCTTGTGGCTAATTGTATCGAGGTGGCGTTCCAAAACTACTCAGTCGGCAAAGGATTATTTCCCACCGCCTACCGAGTGTCCTGACCAAAACAGCTGGTACTGAGTTTATCGAAGTGCAGTGAAGCGTCAGGATGTATCTCACCGCCTACCGAGTGATTTTGTGTAGCGCAGCGAAACAAAATTGTAT